>CAYFNC010000009.1:0-103956 GCA_964344345.1 uncultured Hyphomicrobiales bacterium
ACGCGGGCGCGAAAGCCGGGGCGGGAGCCGCAGCCGACGCGGGCGCGAAAGCCGGGGCGGGAGCCGCAGCCGACGCGGGCGCGAAAGCCGGAGCGGGAGCCGCCGCCGACGCGGGCGCGAAAACCGGGGCTGGAGCAAAAGCGGGTGCTGGCGCGAAGGCCGGAGCGGGCGCGAAAACCGGCATGGGGTTCAAGGCCGGCGTCGCCGCCCTGGCGGACACCGTCGCGGGGTATGGCCTGGGGGCGAAAAGCGGGTTCGAGGCCGCGATCATGGGAGACATGGCCGTCACCAAGGCGGGCGTCGGGGCCATCGCCAAGCCCTTGGCCGGGTTGTCCCTGGCGGGCGCTTGGGGGACGGCCGCGCCGTTCCTCGCGGGCGGCGCCCTTGGAATGCTGGGCTATGGGGTCTATCTCTGCATGTCCAAGGATCCCGAGGACGACGAAGACGATTTGGACGAATACGACGACGAAGAGGAATTTGAAGAAGGCCTTGATATCGAAAAAGAAGACGCGCCGCCAGGCGCGCTTCTCGACGCCCACGAGGCGCAAGCCGTTCTCGAGGAGTTCATGGCGCTCAGGCGAACCGGCAGGATCCCGCACCCGCGCCGTTAGACTTTCAGGAGTGTTTTCATGACCATGCCAGGCTCCATCCTGATGGGGGTGGAAAACCGTCTGTTGCCGCCCTCGGCTCCGTACAGCTATTTCCTGTCGGCGGCGGTGTTTCAGGTCGTGGCATGGGGTCTTCTGGTCCGCACGCCGGAAGGGGCGGCGAGCTTCATCGGCGGCCCGGGGCCGATTCTGGGCAGCCTGCACGCGGTGACCCTGGGCGTCCTGGTCATGGCGGCCATGGGGGCGTCGTTCCAGTTCCTGCCGGTGGCGACCGGCCAATCCCTGCGCGCGATCTGGCCGGTTCGGCTGGCGTGGTGGCTGTTTTTCCCCGGCGTCATGGCGTTTCTGCACGGCGTGTCCGCCGTCCATATCTCCGTGGCGATATTGGGGGCGGGGGCCATCATCGCGGCGCTCGTTATCTACCTCGTCCTCATCGCCGACGTGTTGCGGCGCGTCCGGGATCTTTGGGCCATGGCGCTCCACGCCTGGGCGGCGCTGGCGGCCTTGTTGGTCCTGACGGGGCTCGGCGTCGCCCTTCTGTTCGAATGGGAGGTCCCGTTCCTCGCCGACGCCGCCGCGTTCGCGCTCGCGCACATGATCGTGGCCGCGTTCGGCTTCATGGGGCTGTTGGCCATGGGGTTCTCCACCATCCTGGTTCCCATGTTCGCCCTGTCGCCCGCGATTCCGGACCGGTGGGCGGTTGGGGCGCTGGCGCTCTGGTGCGCGGGACTTTGCCTCGCTTTCGCCGGAGCGCTGGCGGAAAGCGCGGTGTTGGGGCTCGCGGGCGCGGGCGCCGGGCTCGCCGGGTTCGGCGTCCACGTTTGGATCATGCTCCGCGCGCTCCGTCTCGGCATGAACAAGCGGCTTGGACTTTCGTTCGTCCTGGTTCGGGCCGGATGGGCCATGGGGTTTGTCGCCATCGTCCTCGGCGCGCTGGCCGTCCTGGGCGTCACGGGCGAGCGGGGATGGACACTGTTCGGATTCCTGGCGGTCTACGGCTGGCTGCTGACGTTCCTGATGGGAATCCTGCAAAGGATCATACCCTTCCTCGCCGCCATGAACGCGGGCAAGACCACCGGCCGGCCGCCGCTGGTGTCCCAGTTGTCGTCCGACGGCGTCCTGGTCGTCCACGCCGTCGGCCATTTCACCGCGTTGGCGCTGGCCGGGGTCGGAATCGCCCTCGACCAGGACGACCTGATCTTCTGGGGCGGCGTTGCGGGGGCGATCGGAGGCCTAGCTTTTTGTTGGTTTTCCGTGTTAGTACTTCTCCGGGCGAAATGGCACTGGTCGGACGCCGGAAATAGTTCCGCCGGAGCCATTTAGGGAGAAAATCTCGGCATGCGCATCTACAGGCTCGACTGCACGGCGCTCCTTCACGAGGAGCACGAGGCCACCCTTGGCCTGCTTCAGCGCATGGACGCGCTTCTCAGGCGCTGGAAAAAGAACAAGCCCCCCGCCGCCGACGATCAGGAGACGCTCCAGATCGTCGAGGAGTTCCTCACCCTGATGCGGGCCGAGATCACCAACCATTTCGATTTCGAGGAAGAGCACCTGTTTCCGGTCTTCGCCGCCGCCGCCGACCCCTTCATCCCCAACATGCTGAAGGGCGAGCACGACGCCATCCGCCAGGTGGCCAAGCGCATGCTGGCGCTCGCCGACGGGGTTGCCGAAGGCCAAGGGTTCTCGCCCGCTGATTGGGCCGAGTTCCACGCCCTCGGCATGGAGATCATCGAACGGGAGACGTTCCATATCCAGAAGGAGGAAATGGGCTTCCTTCCCGCCATCGAGCAGGTTCTGCCCCCGGAAAAGGACCAGGAAGTGGTCGCCGCCTACAAGGCGATGAAGGCCGCCGGTTAAGTATTTCTCTTCGTAATCAGCCTGTTGTCCAACAGCAACGCCCCGATGGGCGCTTCAAGGAAGGTCTTGATGGCGTCTTTGGGAGATTCGACGATGGGCTCCTGGCGATTGAAGGATGTGTTCAGGACCATAGGCAGTCCGGTCGCCCGACGATATTCGCTCAAGAGGCCGTGCAGCCAGGGTTCGTGCTCCCGCTTCAGGATTTGCGGCCGGGTGGAGTTGTCCACATGGAGAACGCCCGCCGCGCGCTCGCGCCATTCCTCGCGGATGACGGCGCTGGTGGTCATGTAGGGCGAAGGTTGGACCGGCCCCTCCAGAACCTCTTCCGCGGCGTCGTCCAGGATTATGGGCGCGAAGGGACGGAACCATTCGCGCAGCTTGACCTGTTGGTTGATGAAATCGCGGACGCCGTCGGCGTCGGGACGGCAGATCAGGCTGCGATGGCCGAGCGCCCTGGGGCCGCATTCCGAACGCTGGCGCCAGAACGCCACGACGGCGCCGTCGGCGAGGCGCTCCACCAGTTTGGCGTCGGTCGCGTCCTCCACGGTCCAATCCGCGCCGTCCGCCTCGGCCGCGCCGATGGCTTCGGCGATCTCGCCTTCGGAATAGACGGGTCCGGTGTAGGGAGAAAAGAAACCGGGCTCGTAAGGCTCGCCCAGGACCGCGTGATGGACCATCAACGCCGCGCCCAGGGCCAGTCCGCCGTCGTGGGGGCAGGGGGGGACGTGCAATTCGTCCAAGGCGCCGCTCCGCGCCGCGCGGGCGTTGGCCACGCAATTGAGCGCCAGGCCGCCCGCATAGCACATCCGCCTCGAGTCGTTCTTCTCGGCGACGACGCGGATCAGCGTCTCCACGTAGATTTCGGTGACGTCCTGCAAAGCCCGCGCGTAGTCCTGGGACCGCCGCGAGCGGGTGTCGGAGAGGTCGTCTTCGAAGACGTTGCCGATGGCGTCGCCCAGCATCACCCGGGCCATGAAATCCGATGAGACCACGCCGTCCGGCGCGCCATGGGCGGCGAGCGCCATGATCTTGCCCGGACCCGAACTGGGCCGAAGCAGGTCGGATCGTCCAAAATGGTAGTTAACGATGGAAACCACCTGCCACAGCATGCCGAGATTCGAGCGGTTTCCCGCCGTCATCGACGCCAACGCGCCGCCCTTGCAGGCCGCGTTGGCGAAATTGTACTGATCGCCGCCGCCGTCGAGGCTGAGCACGGCGGTATTCTCGAACGGGGCGGTGAAGGCGGCGGCCGCGATATGCGCCGCGTGGTGGTTCACCCCGATCGCCGTGAAATCCCGGCCAAGCAGGGTGAGTTCGAACCTTCCGATTTGATCGATCAAGGGCGGCGCGAAGGGCGCGGGGCAAAAGACGGTTCCGGGCCGGCAGTTCAAGTCGGCCGGATCGCCCATGGTGAAGAAGTTCGCCGCCACGTGATCGACGTCGCCGATACCGATTCCGGCGCGTTTCAGGCAGAAATCCAGGAACCGGTGGTCATAGCCGTAATCGTGCCGAATGCGGGAGAAACGCTCCAGTTCCAGATTCAGGACGACTTTTCCGTCGCGGAGGATGCAAACCGCCGCGTCGTGTCCGGTCCAAAGTCCAAGAATTATCATTACGCGTCCATGCGTCCCGATTGTAAACAGACACTAGCCCGCCTATGTTGTCCCTGTCCAGGTTGCCGACACGTTAATAGACGAACCAAATGCTCGTAGACAGCCACTGCCATCTAGACTTTCCCGCCTTCGCCGAGGATTTCGACCAAGTCCTCGCGCGCGCGCGCGACGCCGGGGTCGGCTGCATGTTGACCATCGGCACCCACGTGACCCGGTTCGACAAGGTGCTGGCCATCGCCGAGGCCCACGACGACGTCTATTGCACCGTCGGGATCCATCCCCACGAAGCCGCCAAGGAGCCCGAGGTCGACGCGGACCGCCTGATCGCGCTCGCCGACCATCCCAAGGTGGTCGGGTTCGGGGAAACCGGACTGGACTATTTCTATGAACACAGCCCGCGCGAGGCCCAGAAACGCAGCTTCGCCGTCCACATCGAGGCCGCGCGCCGCGCAAACCTTCCCGTGGTCATCCACACCCGCGACGCGGAAGTGGACACCATCGAGATCCTGGAGCGCGAGGCGGAAAAGGGAGCCTTTTCCGGGCTCGTCCATTGCTTCAGCGGCGGCGACGATCTGGCCAAGGCCGCTTTGGATTGCGGGCTGTATATCTCCATTTCCGGGGTCGTGACGTTTAAAAAGGCGGACGCCCTTCGGGAAACCATCCGCTCCGTTCCCGTCGAGAATCTACTAGTAGAAACGGACGCGCCCTATCTGGCCCCGGTTCCCAGGCGAGGCAAGCGTAACGAGCCCGCCTTTGTCGCCCACACCGCAGCCCGTGTCGCCGAGATCGCGGGCCAAACCCCGGACGCCTTCGCCGAGACCACCACGGACAATTTCTTCCGCCTGTTCGCCAAGGCCCAACGCCCATGCGCGTGACCGTTCTGGGAAGCGGCGGCGCGTCGGGCACGCCTGGGTTGGAGTGGGGGTGGGGCCGCTGCGATCCCGACAACCCAAAGAACCGCCGCACGCGCCCGTCCATCCTGGTCGAAAACAAGGACACGGCGATCCTGGTGGACACCTCCCCCGATCTGCGCCAGCAACTGCTCGGCGCGGGCGTCAAGCGCCTGGACGCGGTGCTGTTCACCCATTACCACGCCGACCACATACATGGGATCGACGACCTGCGACCCATCAACCGGATGATGAACGGATCCATCGACGGCTACGCCTGCGCCGAGACCCTCGAAATCATCCAAAGCCGTTTCGATTACGTGGTCGCGCCCCTGGCCTGCAAGGGTGGGCATCATTACAAGCCGACCCTGATCATGAAGGAAATCCAAGACCGCGACCTGCTGGACATCGGCGCGATTCCGGTGGAGACATTCGAACAGGACCACGGCCATTGCGTCTCCATGGGGTTTCGGTTCGGACCCATCGGCTATTCCACCGACCTGGTGGAATTGCCCGAGCACGCCTTCGACATCCTGGCCGGGGTGGACACCTGGATCGTCAGCGTCCTGGTGGAGCGCCCACATCCCACCCACGCCCACCTGGAAAAGGTGCTGGGCTGGATCGAGCGGTTGAAGCCCCGGCGCGCCGTTCTCACCCATCTGAGCGGGCTGTTCGACTACGAAACCATGAAGGCCGCGCTGCCGAACGGGGTCGAGCCGGGCTACGACGGCATGGTGGTTGAAGCGGAGTAGGGGGCTCGATCAGGGCTCTCGCGCGCCGGAAAACCGCTCCATACGCGTATTAAGTAGATCGTTGGCGAAAGCTCGGATGATCAGGGCCTCCAGGTCGTCGATCAGCTCCGGCGCGATCATGTAGGCGCTGAAATAGGCCGCCAGGCGGTTGAGCTGCAATTTCGTGGGAACCGGACGGCGCAAAAGGTCGTGGGCCGGAACGAATTTTTTGCGGCGTTCGGGATGCTTGACCCGGAATATGGTTTGGGTTTCCCGGTTGCGGTTGAAGACGTTCGTCATCTCCTGCCACAGGCTTTGCCGCTTGGCTTTCCCGGCGTAGAGCGCCTTGCCCCTGGTGTCGTAAAATATATAAACCCCATGCGCCGCATCGAGCGCCTCGCGCAAGCCCTTATGCTGAGGCTTGTCGTGCTTGCCGGCTGGCTGGAAAAAGATCAAGACGCGTTCCGCGCTGCGACGCTACTGTATTCACCGGAAAGAACTCCACGATCGGACGGATCAAGTTCTTTCGGGAGTTCTTGATGGCGGATCTGGACGCCCTTTCAATGGCGCTTGCGATTTTCTTTGGGGTCAACGAATAGTCCCCCTTTCGCCACTGGGAGATGCTTACTTGGTTCATATCAAGATATTTCGCGACCTCAACATCCCTTGAAAATCCATTTTTTCTTTTTAATTCGTGAATTAATTCGCTTCCATCCATTCCCCTGTTCCTCACTGAAATGAAATCAGATTGTACAGATAGCATATCAGCAACCAGGAGTGCAATAGTGTGCGCGCTCAGACTTCATTTATTGCATTATGTCCCAATTTTGAGCACTTGATACGGGTTGCATGTATGCGGCCATGACAATTGGCGCGTCGTATTTTCATATGAGACCTATCAATGGATCCAATGCCTGTTCATTGGAGACGGGCCAACGCAAGGCGATCAATCGCTTGACCGCCGCTGTTCATTCGCCGTCGTTGAAAGAAGTGGGAATAAGGCGAATTTTCGCGAATGGGTGCGCCAAGGTTCCTTCTAGTCGAAGATTTGACGAACAATCTCGGCGGCCTCTGCTTCCTCGCCAACAAGCCGACACGGGATCGCGCGCTCATGTTTGGCCGTTCATGCGATGAGGGGGGAGCCGTGTTTGTGAGGCCAAACGAATCACGTGCTTAACAGACTGAAAAATCGCGACTTCGTCGAAACCGTCATTCCGATCGGAGTGAAATGATTTTCCGCTTTTTCGCTGGCGATCAGCGCGCGACGCTCATCCGCCGCTCTGGCTTGACGGAACTCGATAAGATCGTCCGGGCTCCATATAAAAGGCACGCGCCACGTGGCGCGCCGCACCTGCACCATTTGTCGCATAATGTATATTATGTATATTATTTCCAACCACGCGGCGCGCTCAAGGTTTCGGGCTATAAAGATACATAATATACATTATGCGACAAATATGTTCCTACGGCGCTGTTTTTGTTGGGACGTGGCGTCACTGGCGCGTGTCAATGGACGGCTTAGCGCAATGCGCTTCCCTATCATGGCGATGTTCTGCACATGGCGCGAGCTTCGTCGGTTTCAGTTGTCCGTCGTTCCGTCCGCGCCTATACCGTTCCGGAACGATCAGCCCCGGACCGGACCCCATGGCCGAAGACTCCATCCATCGCCTGCTCGAGATCATGGCCCTGCTTCGCCATCCGGACGACGGATGCCCGTGGGACGTCGAGCAGACCTTCGCCACCATCGCGCCCCACACCATCGAGGAAGCCTACGAGGTGGTCGACGCCATCGAGCGCGGCGACATGGCGGCTCTGGTGGACGAGCTTGGCGATCTGTTGCTTCAGGTGGTCTTTCACGCCCGCATGGCCGAGGAAGCCGGACATTTCGCCTTCGAGGACGTGGCCGCCGCCATCTGCGCCAAGCTGGTGCGCCGCCATCCCCACGTGTTCGGCGACGCGGTCGTGGACGGCGCGGCCGGACAGACCCAGGCCTGGGAGGCGCAAAAGGCGCGCGAGCGCAAGGCGCAGGCGGACGACGCGGAGGCGCATGGCGCGCTCGACGGCGTTATCGCGGCGCTTCCGGCGCTCACCCGCGCCCACAAGCTGCAAAACCGCGCGGCCCGGGTCGGGTTCGACTGGGACGCGGCAAAAGGCGTTCTCGACAAGATCAAGGAGGAAACCGACGAGCTTTCCACCGCCATCGAGGCCGACGACGCGGACGCGGTCGAGGACGAACTCGGCGACCTGTTGTTCACGGCCGTGAACCTGTCGCGCAAGCTGGGCCATGAGCCGGAATCCGCGCTCCGCCGCGCCAACGCCAAGTTCGAGCGCCGGTTCCGTCGCATGGAGGCCTTGCTGGAGCGTCCGATCGAGGACGCCGACATGGACGAAATGGAATCCGCCTGGGACCGGGCGAAACGCGAGGACGCGTCGTGATGGCCGACGGAACCGTTTTCGTATTATAATTAAGGCCGTGATGGTTAACGCCATAATGGTTAACGCCATAATGGTTAACGGAGGTCCCATGCGCAAGGCGACGGCGATCCGGTCGTTCATGGCGGCGGTCATAATGCTCGGCGTTCTTTCGGGCTGCTATTTCCCGGTGCGCTTCGACGCCGAGATCGAAATCGACCCCCTCGGATTCTACACCCTGTATTTCGAGGGCTACATGGCCGAGGTGTTTCTTTACAAGGACTTGATCGCGGGCAAGCTCTCCAAGGCCGAGGAAGAGGACAAGGCGGCCAAGGTCGTCGCCGACTTCAATCGTTCGTCCTCGGTGAAAAATGTCGAATACCTGAGGGAAGGCCTGTTCCAGGTCAGCTACGAACGATCCGGCGACATCATGAAGGACAAGACCATGACCTTCTTTCGCCGCAACGAAAATATCCTCAGCATCTCGTACATGAAAAAGGACGGCGAAATCAAAATCATGGGAACGCCGCTGTCGGAGGCCAACGCCCGCAGGCTCGACGAAATCGGCCTCGACATGACCGGCGAGCTTCGGGTCATCACCCACGCCAAGGTGTCCTACCACAACGCCAATTCGGTCAAAAAAGGCAAGAAGCGCAAAAAAATTTACACCTGGAACATCAAGACCGCCAAGGGCAAGGCTCCGATGCTGACCATCCCGGTGCGTTAGGACGTTAGCCTTCTGATCAGGCTCGACGTGTCCCACCGTCCGCCGCCCATGTCCTGGATTTCGGCGTAGAAGCCGTCCACGATCTCGGTGATCGGGAGCTTGGCCCCGTTGCGTTCGGCCTCGGCCAGGCACAGCCTCAGGTCCTTGCGCATCCAATCGACGGCGAAGCCGAAATCGAAGGCGTCGTCCATCATGGTCAGCGCCCGGTTCTCCATCTGCCACGACTGGGCCGCGCCCTTGGAGATCACGTCCACCACCTTGGCCGGGTCCAGGCCGGACCGGCGCGCGAACTCCAGTCCTTCCGACAAGGCCTGGACCAGGCCCGCGATGCAGATCTGGTTGACCATCTTGGTCAGTTGCCCATTTCCCGCCGGGCCCATCAGCATGGCTTCCCGGGCGTAGGATGCGATCACCGGGCGCGCCCGGTTGAACGCGGCCTCGTCGCCTCCGGCCATTACGGTCAGCGCGCCGTTCTCCGCCCCGGCCTGGCCGCCGGACACCGGGGCGTCCAGGAACTCGAGCCCCCTGCCCCGGGCCTCGGCCGCGAGTTCGCGGGCGAGTTCGGCGGACGCGGTGGTGTGGTCGATCAGGATCGCGCCCGGTTTCATGCCCGCGAACGCGCCGGCCTCGCCCAGGACCACGCTTCTGACGTCGTCGTCGTTACCGACGCACGCGAAGACGAAATCCGCGCCCCTGGCGGCTTCGGCCGGTGTTTTCGCGGACGCGCCGCCGAAATCGTCCACCCAACGCGCCGCCTTCGATTGCGTGCGGTTGAAGACCGTGACCGAATGCCCCTTGCGGGCCAGATGCCCGGCCATGGGATAGCCCATGACGCCGAGTCCGATGAAAGCCGTCCTCACGCCGCCTTCTCCTCCGCCTTCCAAAGCGCGTCGATGTCCGCCTCGCGCCGCTTCCACCAGTCGGAAACGTCGCGGGGCAGCGCGAACCAAGCCTCATCGTCGCCGACGAGCCCTTCCAGCAAATTGCGGTAGACCGCGATCCAGGGAGGCCGCGCGCTCAGCTGCGGTTCGGGATGGGTCAAAATATTGGCGACTCCGTATCGTTTCGCAATATCTTGAATCAATTGACGTTGCGTCGAAAGGGCCTGGTCAGGCTCCTGCCCGGCCAGCTCCAGCACCAAGTCCTCGGCCACCGTGGTCGGGATCTGCAGAACGCGGGTTCCGGAAATATGGAACGGGAAACAGGTCGAACAGCCTTCCAAGCTGGACGCCGGGCTGTTGTCGTTCTCGAAGCAGTCGTGCATGGACATGTCGTAGTCCATGATCCCGTCCAAACCGGCGTAGAGCGCGTCGGAGTGGTGATAGCTGGGGGAGCGGAAGCCGACGCAATCGAATTCCCGAAGAAACGCGTTCGCGCCCTCCATGCGCGCGCGGGCGCGGTCCGGGGAGAGATAGGCGATCTTGTGGTCGTGGACCGTGCCGTGGCAGCCGATTTCATGGCCCTCGTCCATCAGGTCTTTTAGGACGGAACGGCCGGCCTCATGCAAACGGGCGACGGTCAGCCAGGCCGAACGCAAGCCGAGCCCCTCCTCTATTTCCCGAAACGTCTTGATTCCCAAGTCGTTCTCGAACCCCCACTCCGTATCCACGTCATGATTGAGAACGATTGCGTAGCGTTTTCCTTCCGGCCAGAGGGGTCGGGACTCCAGGTCATGGGCGATGGCGCGGACCAGAAAGCGCCAAACGTCCACGGACCAGTCCTTGTAAAGACTGGGAAAGGCGCGGTTTTGCCCGACGTTTCGGAACACCGCCCTGGACGCGGCGAACCCCACCAGGATCGCTTTCTTCACCGCGGCGGGCAGCTTTTCCGGCGACAGTCCCAGGCGAACGTATGTCGGAGGCTTGGTCTCGAAATAGCGCTCCTGCTGGATGTAGTCGATGGTCGCGTCCACGTCGAACCGGAAGCGCCAGGACCCGTCCGCGCCAAGGCTCAGAAGGGCTTGCCCGCCGGGCTCCAGCCACGCCATGGGTTCCCCGTCCGCCGGGCCATCCGCCAGCCCCAAGATGAAGGAGGGGACGCCCTGGGCGAGCGCATCGGCGTATTCCGGAAGGAAATCGCGCAACATCCTGTCGGAAAAGCGGATGGTCCCGAATGTCGGCGGCGCGCCGGCGCCCCGGTCCGACCGGATCGTCCGGTCCGGGCCGCATAGCCGGCGCCAGTCCTCGGGCTGGAAGCCCCAGAAACGAAAGACCTCCCTCATCCGGCCTTCACCGCCGAGCACGCGATGCGCATGGCCAGCGGGCCAAAGGGCGGCAGCGCGCCCAGAACCGTGTCGAACGGCGCCAGAAGATCGACCTTGCCCTTGCTCAGTCCGTTGGGGATGAAGGCGAAACGCTCCACGATCTCGATCCCGAGCCCGGCGTCCAACAGCATGCGGGTCAAATCGGCCTTGTTGACCTCGCTGATCTCCGGCAGCCACTGTCGCATCTCGTTCTTGTTCATCCACGACATCAGCCGATAGAAAAACGACGATCCGTTCATGTCGATGATCACGAACCGGCCGCCCGGTTTCAATAGGGCGGCGTAGTTGGCGAGCGCGGCGCGCTTGTTGGGATAATAGCTGAACGTGTTGATGCCGATAACCAAATCAAATCCGTCGCCCACCGTTTCCGCGCCGATGGCGGAGATTGGGTCCTCGCAATTACCTTCGAAAAAAGCGGCGTCGGGACATTTCTTGCGCGCCTCCTCGATCATGGCGGCGCTGATGTCCATGGCGACGACCTCGAACCCGCGTTGGGTCAGCCAGCGGGTGTAGACCCCCGTGCCGCAGCCGAGTTCGAGCGCCCTTCCTCCCTTTGGAACCGCTCGATCCAGGAAGGGCTCGTAATGACGGGCGAAGTTGTAGGCTTGACCGTGGAGCGCCACGCCGTGTTTGGTGTCGTACACCTCCGCGAAGGTGTCGTAGTACTCCTTGATTTGCGCGTTCTTGTCCATTGCGTCGGCCCTATTTCCTTAACCCAAGCCCAATGATGAAGATCGGTCTGAGTATCCGCCACCAATCGACGATGGGGCGCATCTTGGTGTTTCCGATCTTGCGCGGGGGATAAATTTTCGTCGCCGGGACCTCGGTGGCGGCGTACCCCAGCTTGAACAGCTTCATCAGCAGGTAGACCTCCATCTCATAGGCGTCGAGCCAGTCCTGGTGAAGGTTGATCTTGGGGTCGTCAAGCACCGACAGGCGCAACGCCCTGAAACCGTTTGTGCTTTCCGTGACCTTCCTGCCGCAGAAAAAACCGAGGAGCATGGGGTGCAGGCGGGTCGCGAACTTGCGGTAGCTCGGCATGTCGCCCCCGTAGCCGCCGCCGGACAGATAGCGCGAGCCCATGACGAAATCCATGCCGTCGTCGCAGATCGGGTCCAACAGACGGGTGATTTCGTCCGGATCGTCCTTGTTGTTCCCCGCGATGGTCACGGCGATGTCGTAACCCCGCTCCCGTCCCAGATCGTATCCCGCGCGAATGGCCGCGCCCACGCCGCAAACGCGTCCCAGGCTCAACACCTCGTCGGCGCCCGCGTCCTTGGCGGCCTGGACCGTGCCGTCGGTGGAGCCGTCATCCACCACCAGCATGCAGTCCGCCAGCCCAGGCGGCATGCGGCGGATGACCTCGCCGATCTTGGCTTCCTCGTTATAGGCCGGGGCGATGACGATGATTGTCTTGTCCTTGCGCATCAACAGCCCCCGTCGCCCGGCGCGGCGAGCGAACGGCCGCAATGGGGGCAGCGGTAGCCGCCGTCGGCCTCCTCCAACCGGTATCCGGAGCGGCAGACCCAGCCGACCGCGCGGGCGGGATTGCCGACAACCAGGGCGTGGGGCTCGACGTCGAGGGTCACGACCGCGCCCGCGCCGACCATGGCCCATGGCCCGATCGCGACGCCGGGGCCGATGACCGCGCCCGCGCCGATGCTGGCGCCCCGCCCGACCGAGGTCTTCACCAGCCAGGATCCGTTTTCCTGGCGCGCCTTGATTTCCGGGATGTTCGCCCGGCCGCTCCTGGGAAACCGGTCGTTGGTGAACTTGGCGCCGGGGCCGATAAAGCAGTCGTCGCCTATGGTGACGCCCACCCAGATCAGGACGCCGTTCTTGACCGTGACCCGATCGCCGAGGATGGCGCCGCTCTCGACGAAGGCGTGGTCCGCGATATTGCAATCCGCGCCGACGCGCGCGCCGTCCATGACGTGGGCGAACGCCCAGACCCGGGTCCCCTCCCCCACGTCCTTGGCTTCGCACAAGGCGTTGGGATGGACGAAAACCCCGCGATCATCCCCCATCGCCGCCGCCTTCGCAGCGGACGGTGACGCCGTCCTTTTTCAGGCTTTCGGTCGCGGCTTCCAGGATGCGAACCACGGTTTCTCCGTTGCTGCCGTCCGAGCGCGGGGTTTGGCCGCTCTCGACGCAGTCCAGGAAGTGGGCGCATTCCTCCTGCAACGGCGGCGGGACCGGAATCTGGGGGATGTTGGAGCCGCCGTCCACGCAGACCGTGCGGAATTCATAGAACGTGCCGGGTTCGGGGTATTCCACCCTTTTGTCGATGATCTGCAAGGGGTTGGTCTGGTTCAGGTCGTTCCAGACCACCATCTTTTTCGAGCCCACCACGGTGAGTTGGCGGACCTTGCGCGGATTGAGCCAACTGGCGTGCACGTGCGCCTTGCGTCCGTCGTCGTAGGCGAAGGTGGCGAACACCACGTCCTCGATCTCCTGGTTCAGGAAATGCTGGCCCGTGGCCGACACGGCGTCGGGCGCGGCGTCCAACAGGTCGCAGATGATGGATACGTCGTGGGAGGCCAGGTCCCACATGGCGTTCACGTCGGTGCGCACGGGTCCGAGATTGGTGCGCTCGAACGACAGGTAATAGATTTCGCCCAGTTCGTCCGCGTCGATCAATTCCTTCAACGCCCGGATGCCCGCATTGTAAAGGAATACGTGCCCGACCATCAGGACGCGGCCGCATTCCTCGGCGATTTTGGTCAATTCCGCCGCTTCCGCCGAGGTAGAGGTAATGGGTTTCTCCACCAGCACATGCTTTCCCGCGCGGAGCGCCTTGGCCGCGAGTTCGAAGTGGGTCGCGGTCGGGGTGGACACGGCGACCGAGTCCACAGTTGCGTCGTTTAGCACCTGGTCGAAATCGGCCGTGGTGGGAACGTCGGGACGGCTTTTCGCCGCGCGGGCAAGGTTGTCCGGATTCAAATCGCAAAGCCAAGCCATCTCGGCCCGGCCCGTGGCTTCGAACGACGACGCGATGTTGGGGCCCCAATATCCGGTGCCGACCAGGGCGACGCGGCGCTTCTCGGCGCTCATGACGAAACCTTTCGCAAGACCTCGGCCGCGCGGGCCGGGGCGTCGGCCGGGAGTTCGGCGTAAATCGGCAGACTCAGGCAGCGGCGCGCCCAGTCCTCGGCGACGGGAAACGAACCCGGACCATCCCCAAGCTCGCGATAGGCCCCAAGTTCGTGAACCGCGAAGGGATAGTGTATCCCCGCCCCGATCCCAGCGGAATTCAAGGCCTGAAGCGTTTCGTCGCGGCCTTGCGCCCTGATGACGTAAAGGTGATAGACGCACCCTTTCGCGTAGGAGGTGGGATCGATTCCGTCGATTGATTGAATTTGCCTGGAGTATTCCTCGGCGTGCGCCCGGCGGCGTTGGTTCCAACCGTCGAGATGGGGCAGCTTCACCCGAAGGACGGCGGCCTGGATGGTGTCGAGCCGGCTGTTGGGGGCGGGCTCGTCGTGATGGAATTTCCTGGGCGATCCCAGGTTTCGCAGCATGCGCAACCGTTCCGCCAATTCCTCGTCCGCCGTCGTCGCGGCCCCGCCGTCGCCATAGCAGCCAAGGTTCTTGCCGGGATAGAAGCTGAAGCAGCCGATGTCCCCCATGGCGCCCGCGCGGCGGCCCTTGGCGTCCGCTTCGCCCAGATAGGCTCCGTGGGCCTGGGCCGCGTCCTCGATCACCTTAAGCGCCCTACGGCGCGCGATATCCTGAATGGCGTCCATGTCCGCGCATTGGCCGTACAGGTGCACGGGCAGGATGGCGCGGGTGCGGGGCGTGATGGCGGCTTCGATTTTTTCCGGGTCGATAAGCGCGGTGTCCGCAAGCACGTCGACAAGAACCGGCGTCGCACCCGCCAGCGTCACGCCGAGCGCGGTGGCGACGAAGGTCATGGCCGGAAGGATGACCTCGTCCCCCGGCCCGATCCCGAGCGCCTGGACCGCGAGTTGCAGCGCGTCGGTGCCGTTGGCGCAACCGACCGCGTGGGGAACGCCGCAGTAATCGGCGAAGGCCTGCTCGAACGCGGAAACGTCCGAGCCGAGAATGAAGTCGCCGCGCTCCATGACGGCTTGAACGGCCGACTGCATTTCGGGGGCGAGGGTGGCGTATTGGGCCTTGAGGTCCACAAGAGGAATGAAAGGATTGTCCACGGAAGGTTCCCGTTGCGCTGTGATCGAGCAAACCTATCCAAAGCGGGGATGGGTGACAACCGGCCCAAGCCGGTTCTGCCCGCCGCGCATTGCGCCTCGCGCCCCGTTGATGCAGGATCGTCCGACAAATTTCGATTTCGGGAACGGCGCCATGCTTGCGTCATTTGATAATCTAGTTTCCAAGCTCTTAGCGGTAGCATCAGGAATTTGCGTCATTTTATTTGGCCTGGCCATGATCCGGTATGGCGTCGCCGACAACTTCCTGGACCATGCCGAGCCCGCGGTTGCGGCCAGGTCGTGGCGCCTTGTCCAGGGCGTGGCGCTTTATGGAAATCCGGCCTCGGCCGACTATCAGTTGGTTGCTTACGGGCCCATTCTTTTCCTCGCCGATTCGGCGTTTCTCCATGTTTTCGGGGGAAGTCTCGCCGCCGCCAAGCTCGCACCCTTGGTCGCTGCGGGTCTCACGGTCGCGTTGATGGGCGCGCAGGGATGGCGGGTCGGCGGACGGAACGGGGCGGTTGTTTCCTTGTTGCTGACATGCGCCGGCCTGATGCACGCGGGCCATTACGCCATCTGGAACCGACCAGAACCCTTTCTGGCGCTTCTGGTGGCCGGAAGCGTGTACGGAGCGGGGCTTGGAAGAGGCCGCGCGCTCGCCGTCGGGGTTTGCCTCGGGCTCGCCATCAACCTGAAATTCCACGCCGCGCTTTACTTTATTCCCGTGCTCGCCTGGTATTTTCGCGGGCGTTGGATCAAGGACGGGCTCTGGATCGGATTGGTCGCGGGCGCGGTGGCGCTCTTGCCCTTCGCCCACCCCCTGATCGATTTCAAGGCCTGGTTCGACGGCGCGTTCGGGCTGGTCGCCGAGCGGAGACCAGACTGGGACATGCTGCCGACGGCGCTCCGCCACGGAACCGCGGTGATCGCGGCCCCGGCCCTGCTGATCCCTGCCGCGTGGCGAATGGACAGGGCGGCGGCGACATATGGGGCGATATTGCTCGCGGTCGCGGCGCTCGCGACCCTTCCCGCGCTCTCGCCCGGAGCCGGGTGGTACTACATGCTGCCGCTCCTGCCGGTGAGCGTGGACGTTTTCCTCAGGCTGTCCGCCGGATTGACCCGGTGGCGGGGCGTCGTTCTCGCCGCGTTCGCGCTCGCATTTCTTCTTGCCGCGGCCTCCCCGCAAAAGCGCCTGCACCGGAACTTGGCGCGCATCGAGGCGGAAAGCCCGGGCGCGGAGATCATCGCGGTCACGAAGAACCATCCCGGCCGAACCGTCGCCATGGGCGTCGGGTCGGACATCGACGCCTATCGCCGGACCTGGGTCTGGCCCAAACTGGCCTTCGCCGGGCATCCCGTGCCGGTGGCGAGCTGGTCCCACATGGAAAGCGCCTACCTTAACCAGCCCCCGCCCCCGGCGAAGCTCGCCCATGTCGCCGAATGCAAAACCGATTTGTGGCTTGTCCCCAAGGGCGAGACGCCGTTCGCCATGCCGAGCTACTATCCGGGCGTTCCGGCCTATTGGCCAGAGTTCCGGACGGCCTTCGAGAAGGCTTACGAGAAGCGCGAAAGCCGCGTTTATTTCGACGTCTGGGCGTGCCGGGCGGCGTTGATGTAGCGGTCGAGCGCGTCCCAGGTCGCCTCGTCCGGGGTCAATAGAATGGTGCCCGCGTCGTAGCCACGGGAAACGTCGTAGGGCGTCTTGTCCTCCACCCTGGCGCCGAAGCCCCCGGCTTCTTGGTGCATCAGGATTCCGGCGGCGTGGTCCCAGGGCTTCAACCGCTTCCACTGGGCGAAGTGGATGGCGCCCCGGCAAAGCTCGGCGTACTCCTCCCCGGTGCAGCCGAGGTGGAGCGTCGCCTTGGGCGCGTCCGGGTTGCCGCCCTTGCGGTCGGTGTCGATGCGCTTCCTGAGCCATTTCGACCCCGTGCCCTTCATCTCGCCGCTCGGGACCGATTGGGCGACGCGGATGCGCTCTCCGTCCCGCCAGGCGCCGCCGCCCTTGCTCGCCCACGAGGTCACGCCGGTGACGGGGTTGTGGACCCAGCCCGCCAGCACCTCGCCGCCCCGCGCGAAGGCGACGATGACCACGAACGGGGTGCGGCCGGTGGCGAAATTGAAGGTGCCGTCCACGGGATCGATAATCCAGGCGGGGGTGTCGGTGGCGAGCGCCTTCATCAGTCCCGGGTCGGCCTCGGCCCCCTCCTCCCCCACCACCACGCTGCCGGGCAACAGGCGGGTGAATTCGGCGCTAAGGCGTTTTTCCGATTCGATGTCGGCGGTGGTGACCAGGTCGGCCTCGTGCCGCTTGCTCTTAATCTCCTGGGCGGAAAGCTGCTTGTAGCGCGGCATGATCTCGGTCCGCGCGGTTTCGCGGATGATTTCGGCGACGGTCTGGATATCTGGGATGGAAACAGGCATGGGACGAAAATACTCAAGTCCCTTTTTCGTGCAAGGAATGCGGTTCGTACCAGTCCTCCTCGGACTCGCCCCCTCCGTCGCCCTTGGCCGCGCCGGCGGCGTACATGTCACGGTCGCGGCGGTACCCGGCTTCGATGCCTTCCAGCAGGCGGGCGGCGAGCGGGTCCTCGTCCGCCCGCTGCATCAGGGCCTTGGTGGCGTAACAGGCGAAGGTCACCGCCTCCCCCTTGCCCTTCAGCGCATACGTCCAGGCGATGTCGTCCAGGTAGTCGTGAATCTGCTTGCGCGCCATCACGTTGAGCTGGCTTTTGACGTAGCGGTGCTTGTCGCGCCATTTCTTCTGGGACTTGGCCGTCGCCATGGCGGGCTCCATCTACTAGTAGACTTGACGATGATAGGATAAGCTCAGCTTTTGCGCAAGCGTTCGAACCGGGCGGCGTTCTTCGGCGCCATGCGTACGGTGAGCCGGACCGCGTTCTCCTCGTCCGAGCGCTCCAGCACCTCGCCGTGCTCGTACAGCCAGGCGAGCGCCGCGCCCTCGTGGTAGGCGAGCGAAACCTCGCTGGTCGCCATGTCGCGCGAAAGAAAGTCGTCGATGACCGCGAGAATCGCTTCCGTCCCCTCCCCGGTCTTGGCGGAGGCGGGCAAGGCGGCCGGGCCGTCGCGCTTCGCCCGATTGGTCAGGATTTCCTTGTCGTCCGGGTCCATCAGGTCGATCTTGTTCAGAACCTCGATGGTCGCGTTCTCCTGGGTTTCCGAGCCGAGCCCCATGTCCTCCATCACTTCGACGACATCCTCCTTCTGCTCCTCGGTCTCGGGATGGGAAATGTCGCGGACGTGCAGGATCAGGTCGGCTTCGCGCACTTCCTCCAGCGTAGCGTGGAAAGCGTTGACCAGTTCGTGGGGAAGGTCCGAGATGAAACCCACCGTGTCCGACAAAATCACGCGGCGTCCCGACGGCAGGTCCAGCGCCCGCATGGTCGGGTCGAGGGTGGCGAACAGCTGGTCCTCGGCGAACACCTTGGATTCTGTCAGATAATTGAAAAGAGTTGATTTTCCGGCGTTGGTGTAGCCCACAAGGGCGACGATGGGGTACGGGACCCGGCGGCGCGCGGAGCGGTGCAACTCCCGGGTGCGCTTCACTTCCTCGAGGTCCTTGGAAAGCCGGTTGATGCGCTCGCTGATCAGTCGGCGGTCGGTTTCGATTTGGCGTTCGCCCGGCCCGCCCATGAAGCCGGCGCCGCCGCGTTGGCGCTCCAGATGGGTCCAACTCCGCACCAGACGGCTGCGTTGGTAGGTCAAGGACGCGAGCTCCACCTGCAGCACGCCCTCGCGGGTCCTGGCCCGCTCCCCGAAAATCTCTAAAATCAGGCCGGTGCGGTCGATGACCTTGACCTTCCAGGCGGTCTCCAGATTACGCTGCTGCACCGGCGTCAGCTGGGCGTCGACGATGGCGAGGTCGATTTCCTTGTCGTCGCGAATGGATTGGGCCACAACCTCGGCCAACTCGTCCACCACGCCCTTGCCAAACAAGGTGGCGGGGCGAAGCCTTGGCGCGGAGACGGCGCGGGGGTGGACGACCTTCAGGTCGATGGCTGCGGCGAGGCGCGTCGCCTCCTCGATCCGCGCTTCTGGCGCGCGGGAAAGCTTGCCCGGCGTCTTCAGGCGCGGGTGAATGAGCATGCACCGGGTGGTCAAGGCGAGTTCGGCCCTGCCCAGGTTACGAAGCCGCGGCTTCCTTTTCCGGTTCGAAAAGCTGTATCGGCGTCGACGGCATCACCGTGGATATGGCGTGCTTGTAGACCAGTTGCGTGTGCCCGTCCCGCCTGAGCAGCACCGAAAAATTGTCGAACCAAGTGACGATTCCTTGCAGCTTCACGCCGTTGACCAGAAAGATGGTCACGGATGTCTTGTTTTTGCGGATGTGGTTCAGGAACACATCCTGCACGTTTTGTGATTTTTCGCCTGACATTTCGGATTACCCTGTTGCTTTGTTATTTTCCCCGTTCCGGATCGGACGGGGGCTTCCCTGTCGAGCCCGTTGACAGACTCGTTCTTTAGTCGGAAAAATCAACCCGCACTCGGACCTTCGTCCTTGATGGATTGGACCAAATTGGCGAGCTCATGGCAATCCCTGAAGTGCCATTTTGGCGGGTGATTCGCGAATTCGCCGGTTTTCGGCTCCTCTTTGCGCAATAAAACCGGCTGGCAACCCGCGTTCCCCGCGCATTCCAGGTCGATGTCGGCGTCGCCGACGAACCAAACGTCGGGGCCAGGGCTGATTCCGCCGGGCTCCAGCGCCATGTCCACCGGCTCGCGGTCGGGCTTGTCCTTGGCGGCGTCGAAGGCGCCGACCATGCGGCCGAAATGCCGGTCCCAGCCCAGCTGCTCCGCCTCCCTGCGCAGGTAGTCGCCCTTCTTGTTGCTGACCACGGAGAGATAGATTTCCGCCTCCGCCAGGGCGCTCAACATCTCGCCCGCGCCCGGCAGCGGGGTCAGGGTGTCGAGATGGCGGGATTCGAACCGAGCGTAGAACACGTCCCCGGCCTCCAGCCAACGGTCCCCGAACAGTTCGGGATAGCTGTCGCGCATGGACTTGCGCACCCGGGTCTTGATTTCGTCCATGGACCAGGTTGGCAGGCCGAAATGGGCCAGCGTGTGGTTCTGGGCGTCGTGGATGGCGGGCCAGCTGTCGATCAGGGTGTTGTCCCAGTCGAACACGATGGCGCTGGGGATGGTCGTGGGACGGGCGTCGTCGGTCATGCGCTTTCCATGTAGTCGAGATAGAGGGAGAGCAGTTTGAGCGTCAGCGGCCCGGGCTCGCCGTCGGAGATGGGTATTCCGTCGATGGCGACCACCGGCTTGACCAGGGACGTGGTCCCGGTGAGGAAGGCCTCGGCCGCCTTCGCCGCCTCATCCGGCGTGAAGGGGCGTTCTTGGACGTCGATCCCCGCCGCTTGGGCGAGGGCGATCACCCGGGCGCGGGTGACGCCGGGAAGAATTTCCGGGCCTAGCGGTCGGGTGGCGAGAACGCCGTTATTTCCGACGATCCAGGCGGTGCTGGCGGTCGCTTCCGTAACGTAACCTGCGTTATCAACCATCCAGGCTTCGTAGGCCCCGTCCGTTACGGCCTTTTGTTTATTCATAACGTTAGCCAGAAGTGACACCGCCTTGATTTCGTTCATTCTCCATCGCGAATCCGGGGTGGTGATGACCGAAACCCCCTTGCCCGCGTCTTCCAGGGTCGGCTTGGGCAGGGCTTTCGCCATAATGAAAAGGCTGGGCCGCACCGGCGGGTCGGGAAAGGGATGGGCGCGGGGCGCGACGCCCCGGGTGATCTGCAGATAAACCATCCCATCCGCCACATCGTTGCAGGCTCGCACCCGCTCGATCACCAATTCCAGCGCGCGCCGCGCCATGGGCGGGGCGATTTCGAGCGCGGCCAGCGAGCGCTCCAACCGGTCCAGATGCTCGACCCCGTCCACGTAGCGGCCGTTGCATACCGCGATGACCTCGTAGACCCCGTCGGCGAATACGAATCCCCGGTCCTCGGCCGACACCATGGCCGAGCGGCGGGGGACGTAGCGCCTGTTGACGTAGGCGATCCCCAACTAGAAATACTCCAACTGGACCGAGAACATGTTCTCCACCTTGCGGATGGATTCTTCCGGCGAGAACAGAACCACCCGGTCGCGGGCCTGGACCATGGTGGAGCCGCGCGGGCTGATCACCTCGCCGTCGCGCACGATGGCGCCGAGCATGACGCCGTTGGGAAGCTTCACGTCGCGGAGCGGCGCGCCGACCAGCGACGAGGTTTCCAGCGCCTCGGCCTCTATCAGTTCGCCGAACCCGTCGCGAAGGGTGTGGACCGAATGGATTCGGCCGCGCCGCACGTGTTGGAGGATGGTGGAGACCGTTATGTTTCTTGGACTTACGACGACGTCTATACCCAAGTTCGTAACCAACGGCTCGTAAGTGCTGGAATTGAGTAACGTGATGGCCCTCTGGGCGCCGTAACGTTTCGCCAAAAGCGACGCCAAAACATTGGTTTCGTCGTCATTGGTGAGGGCGACCACGGTTTCGGTGGACGAAATGTTGGCCTCCTCCAGAATCTCGGGATCCAACACGTCGCCCTTGATCACCACCGTGTTCCCGAGGCGGCTGGCGGCCATTTCGGCGCGATCGGGGCTGGCCTCGATGATCTTGGCGTTGACCCAGGGGTGGGTGTCCTCGATCTCCTGGCACAGGAACTGGCCGATATTGCCGCCGCCGAAGACCAGAAGCCGCCTGGCCGCCTGCTCCTCGTGGCCGAAGGCGGCCATGGTGCGGGGCAGAAGCTGGCTGTCCACCACGAAATAGACCTCGTCGCCGGGCGCGAGCAGGTCGTCGCGGCGAGGCGCGTGGGGCTTGCCCTCGCGCAACAGCCCGACCACGACCATGTTCAGGTCGGGAAACAACTGGGCGAGTTGGCCCAAGGGCGTGTTCACCACCGGGCAGGTGTCGGTGCAGCGCACGCCGACCAGCTTCACCTTGTCGTTGACCAGCGGGATCATTTCGAACGCGCCCGGGACCTGTAGCCTGCGGGTGATTGCGCGCGCCACCTCGATCTCGGGCGAAATGATCACGTCGATGGGCAGGTTGTCGCGGGAGAACAGGTTGGCCCAGATGGGCTGGAGATAGCTTTGGTGGCGGATGCGGGCGATCTTGGTCGGCACCTCGAACAGGGAATGGGCGACCTGGCAGGCCACCATGTTGACCTCATCCGTATGGGTGACGGCGATCAGAAGGTCCGCGTCCCCCGCGCCCGCCTGCTCCAGCATATCCGGGCGGGACGCGTGCCCCACCAAGCCCTGGGCGTCCAGGTTGTCGGACACCCGGCGCACCAGTTCGGGCGAGATGTCGATGACGGTGACGTCATTCTCCTCGAGAGCCAGATGGCGTGCGATGTTGAAGCCCACCTGTCCGGCGCCGCAGATGATCACGCGCATGGTCCAGCCCTCCCTTCTCCGGGCTCAACGTCCGCCCTTCGCGGGCTTGTCCTCGCCCCCGACGCCCAAGGATTTCAGCTTGCGGTGCAGCGCCGAGCGCTCCATGCCGACGTAGGACGCGGTCTTGGAAATGTTGCCCCCGAACCGATCGATCTGGGCAACAAGGTAGTCGCGCTCGAACACCTCGCGCGCCTCGCGTAGCGGCATGGCCAACATCTCACCGCTTTTGTTGGCCTGGGCCACGGCCGGACCGGCGGACGTCAGCTCGGTCGGCAGCATATCGGCCCCCATGGGGACGTCCGCGTCGCCGGGCGCCATGATCAGCAGCCGCTCGACCACGTTGCGCAGCTCGCGCACGTTGCCGGGCCAGTCGTAGCCCTGCAGCGTCGCCATGGCGTCGGCGCCGAACCCCCGGGGCTGGCGGCCGTTGGCGTCGGCGGCGCGGCGCATGAAGGATTCCGCCAGCTTGGGGATGTCGTCCCGGCGCTCCCTTAGCGAAGGCATGGAGATGGGCACGACGCTGAGCCGATAGAACAGGTCTTCACGTAACCGGCCCGAGGCCATTTCCTCGGACAAATCGCGGGTGGAGGCGGCGATCACGCGCACATCCACCGAAACGCGCACGCCGCCGCCGATGCGCTCGAACGTCTGGTCCTGAAGTACGCGGACGATCTTGCCCTGGGTCTCCATGGGCATGTCGGCGACCTCGTCCAGGAACAATGCCCCGTTGTGAGCGCGCTCGAAAGTGCCGATCTTGCGCCCGCCGTCCACGCCGTCGATGGGGTGTTCGGTGCCGAACAGCTCCATCTCGAAGCGGTCCGGCTCCATGTTGGCGCAGTTGATGACCACGAACGGACCGTCGGCGCGCCTGGACAGCTTGTGCAGCATGCGCGCCGCCACCTCCTTGCCCGATCCGGCGGGACCGGTGATCAGGACGCGACTGTTGGTCGGGGCTACGCGCTCGATGGCCTGACGGACGTCGCGGATGGCGTGGGAATCGCCGATCAGGTCGTTGTCCTCGCCGGCGCGGACCTTCAACTCCTCGTTCTCGCGCCGGAGCCTGGCGGCCTCGATGGCGCGTTCGACAATCAACAGCAGGCGGTCGGATTTGAAGGGCTTTTCGATGAAGTCGTAGGCGCCGAGCTTGATGGCCTGGACGGCGGTCTCGACGGTGCCGTGCCCGCTCATCATCACCACTGGCACGTCGGGGTAGTCGCGCTTTATGACCTCGAGGATGCCGATGCCGTCCAGATCGCTGTTTTCGAGCCAGATGTCCAATAGGACCAGACCCGGCGGGCGCGATTCGATGGCTTCCACTGCCTCGGCGCTGGTCCCGGCCTCGCGGGTCTGATACCCCTCGTCCTCCAAAATGCCGGAGACGAGCATCCGGATATCGGTTTCGTCGTCAACGATCAGGATGTCGTAGGCCATCGTATTCTTCGTTCCGTTTCAACACCTTGCCCATCATCCCCGCAGCGTCGCCCCGATGGCGGCGTCCATGGGATCGGCCTCGGCCGGCGCGTCCTCCCCATCGACCGTCAATTCGGCGCCGAACGCCAGGCTCACCCGGGCGCCGCCGCCTTCGCGATCCTCAAGTAGCAGATCGCCCTCGTGATCTTCCATGATTTTCTTGACGATAGCCAGCCCCAGGCCGGTTCCCTTCTCCCGCGTGGTCACGTAGG
Source organism: uncultured Hyphomicrobiales bacterium (assembly GCA_964344345.1). Classification (GTDB taxonomy): domain Bacteria; phylum Pseudomonadota; class Alphaproteobacteria; order Rhodospirillales; family CAYFNC01; genus CAYFNC01. Next base: position 24,362 of record CAYFNC010000009.1, read on the forward strand.
GCTCGGCGAGGCGGTCGCGATCCGCGTCCGGCAGGCCGCGCCCGTTGTCCTCGACCACCAGGCGAACGCGCTTGCGGCCGTCCTCGACCGTCCATTGGACCGCAAGGGAGACCAGCCCCTCGGGCAAATCCGCCCCCTTTCGGGCCGAAATGGATTCCGTTGCGTTTTTCAACAGGTTGGTCATGGCCTGGGAAATCTGGCGGCTGTCGCAGCGCAACAGGACCTTTTCGTTCGGTAGGTTCGTCTCCAGCCGGATCCCGGGTTGGCGGTTGCGCTCCAGCGCCGCGACCTGGCGGCAGAGATCGGACAGGTTCTCGGTTTTCAGTGACGCTTGGGGCATGCGGGCGAAGGAAGAGAACTCATCGACCATGCGCCCGATGTCCTCCACCTGGCGGACGATGGTTTCGGTGCAGGTGGTGAAGATTTCCGGGTCCGAGTTGATTTCCTTCAGGTACTTGCGCTTCAGTCGCTCGGCGGAAAGCTGGATCGGGGTCAGGGGGTTCTTGATCTCGTGGGCGATGCGCCGGGCCACGTCGGCCCAGGCCGCCGCCCGCTGGGCCGAAACCAGCTCGGTCACGTCGTCGAAGGTAAGCACGTAGCCGATCACCTCGCCCTCCAGGCGCTCGGCGGCGACGCGGGACAGGAGAATCCTGGGATGCCCGTCTCGGCTGATGCGGATTTCGTCCTGGTGGGTCCGGTCTGGCTGGGCGAGCGCCGCGCTCACCAAATCCCCCATTTCCGGGGCGACGGCCCCCAAGGGGTGCCCGATGGCGTCGTCGAGCGCAACGCCCAACAGGTCGGACGCCGACCTGTTGGGCAGGTGGATGTTTCCCATATTGTCCAGCCCGATCACGCCGGCGGAGACGCCCTCGAGCACGGTTTCGGTGAAACGGCGGCGCTCGTCCAGCTCCCGGTTGGCCTGGACCAGGCCTTCCTGCTGGCTCTCGATCCGGCTGGTCATGCGGTTGAAGGCTCGGGCGAGCGCGCCGATTTCGTCGGCGCTGGCCGTCGCCGGGACCCGCACGGTCAGATCGCCCTTGCGCACTCGGTCTGAGGCGGAAATCAGGTCGGAAATGGGGCGGGCGATCTGGGTCGCCAGCATCATGCCGAGCCACACCGCCGCCATCAGCAACAGAAGCGCCACCACGACGAAGATGGCGACGAACAGGACCTGCAGGCGTTTGTGGCGTTTTTCCAGGTCCTTGTACTCGGCCGCCGCGCCCTTTGTGCGCTGGACGTGCTCCAACGCGCCGGCCTCGACCCAGCGGCTGATCACCAGATAGGCGTCATCGAACCGTTCGAGCTTGGCCACGGCGCGGACCTTGTCGCCCTGATCGTCGGCCAGAACGGCGACTTTCCCCTCCTTTGCCTCCTCCAGCGCACTCGGCGGCACCATGGCGTCGAAGACGTACAGGCTGAGGGCGGACTTGGCCAGAATGCGGCCCCGCCCGTCCACCAAAACGATATCCATGAGAGAGCGGAAGGCGGCCTGGGCGTCGATGACCTTTTGGAAATGCTTGGCCGAGCGCATCATGTTCGGCGCTTCCCGGTTCAAATCCTGGGCCACGGCCAGCGCGTCGGCGCGAATGTTGTTCTGGTGCTCCTCCAGATAGGCCTCGGCCACCGCGCCCGAGGCGGAAATCGCGGTGCTGACCCTGTCGTTGAACCAGGACTGGATGCCGATGTTCAGGAACATGGCGGCGAACACGGCCACCAGGACGGCGGGCGCGACGGCGACCAGGCTGAACAGCATGACGATGCGGATGTGCAGGCCCGAACCCGCCCTGCCCCGCTTGCGGGCGGACCACATGGACACCAGGCGCCGGGCGACCACCGCGCCGAGCAGCAGCAGCACCACCACATCGACGTAAAGCAGGACCATGACCCACTTGGGGTCGGGGCCCGTGGCCGTTCCCTCCCCGGTCCAGGTGGCGATGGTCGCGACGCCGGACAGCACGGCGAGCGCCGCCAAGGCCCAGGCGAGCCTGCGGCTCAACCGGACCCGACGGGCCCAGACCCTGAACCGCTTGGCCTTGCGGCGGCGTTGCTGGGCCCGTTCGTTTCTGGTCATTGGCCTCCGCGCACCACGGGGATGCTGAGTTCGCGAATCTTCTTGCGCAGGGTGTTCCGGTTCAGCCCCAGAACCTCCGCCGCACGCACCTGATTGCCCCGAGTGGCGCGCAAGGTCAAGGTAATCAACGGCCGCTCCACCTCGCGAAGCACCCGTTCATAGAGACCGGACGCCGGAAGCCCCTCTCCGTGGGCGGTGAAATAGGACTCCAGATGGCGCTCGACCGAATGGGAAAGCCCCCGTCCTCCGTCCGTTTCCCCGTCGGATCTGGCGGGCGATTCGGTGAGCTCGGCCTCGATGTCGGCGGCGGCGATGGTCTCGCCGGGATGCAGCGCGGCCAGGCGACGGACCAGATTTTCGAGCTCGCGCACGTTGCCGGACCAGCCGTGAGCCTTCATCACCTCCAATGCTTCGGGGTCCACAATTTTCCACGGCAGGCCGTCTGCGGCCGCCTGGGCTAGGAAGTGGCGGACCAGTTCGGGGATGTCCTCGGCCCGCTCCCTGAGCGGGGGCAGGCGGATGGGCACGACGTTGAGCCGGAAATAGAGATCCTCGCGGAACAGTCCCTGTCGGATGAGCTGTCGCAGGTCGCGATGGGTGGCGGCGATGATGCGCACGTCGGCCCGGATGGGCGTGCGCCCGCCGACGGTGGTGTATTCGCCTTCCTGCAGCACCCGCAGGAGCCGGGTCTGGGCCTCCGGCGGCATGTCGCCGATCTCGTCCAGCATCAGTGTGCCGCCCTTGGCCTGCTCGAAGCGTCCGAGCCCCCGGCCCGTGGCGCCGGTGAAGGCGCCCTTCTCGTGGCCGAACAGTTCGCTCTCGATCAGTTCGCGCGGGATGGCGGCCATGTTGACGGCGACAAAGGGGCCGTTGCGGCGCTTGCCGTAATCGTGGAGCGCGCGCGCCACCAGCTCCTTTCCGGTGCCGGATTCGCCCGTGATCATCACGGTTAGGTCGGTGGACATCAGCCGCGCCAGAGTGCGGTAGATTTCCTGCATCGCCGGCGACCGTCCGATCAGGGGAAGCGCCTCCTCGCCACCGTTACCGTCACGCTCGGCCTCGCGTTTCGGAGCCTCAAGCGCCCTGTTAACTATTGCTAATAATTCCTTAAGATCAAATGGTTTTGGTAGGTATTCAAACGCACCCCGCTCGGTCGCTTTGACGGCGGTGAGCAAGGTGTTCTGCGCGCTCATGACGATGATGCGCAATTCGGGGCGTGACTGACGGATTCGGGGGATCAGATCCAGGCCGTTTCCGTCGGGCATGACCACGTCGGTGATCACCAGGTCGCCGTCCCCCGCCGTGACCCAATTCCACAGGGTGGCGGCGTTGTCGGTCAGCCGGACCGAGTACCCGGCGCGCGCCAGCGCCTGGTTCAGGATGGTCCGGATGGCCGCGTCGTCGTCGGCGACGAGAATGGTGGCGACGGTCATATTCCTTCCCCCGCGGATGGGATCATTACGGGCAGCATGACCTTGAAGGTCGTGCGCCGGGGTTCGCTTTCGAATTCGATGACGCCCCCGTGGTCGCCGACGATCTTGGCGACCAGGGCGAGCCCGAGGCCGCTGCCCTTGGGCTTGGCGCTGACGAACGGGTCGAACAGGTTGTCGGCCAGGTCCTCGGGCACGCCGGGGCCGTTGTCCTGCACGCTGACCATCAGCGGCAGATGCACGCGGGAGTCCGAGCCCGGAACCGCGAAGCGGAGTCCATGGCGGTAGGCGGTGGTCAGCACCACCTCCCCCCCCAGCTCGGGCGCGGCCTCGCAGGCGTTCTTGACCAGGTTCAGGTACACCTGCACCAGCTGGTCGTGGTCCCCGGGAACCGGCGGCAGGGACGGATCGTACTGCTCCAGGAAGCGGACGTGGCGGCCAAAGCCGTTCTGCGCCAACTGGCGCACCCGGTCGAGCACCAGATGAATGTTCACCGGTTTCATCGCCAGGGGCGCATTGTCGGAAAAGACCTCCATGCGATCGACGAGCGCGCAGACCCGGTCGGCCTCGTCCCGGATCAGGGTGGTCAGGCTCTGATCCTCGGGCCCGACGCTTTCCTCGAGCAACTGCGCCGCGCCCCGGATGCCCGACAGCGGGTTCTTCACCTCGTGCGCCATCATGGACGCCATCGCCGAAACCGAACGCGCCGCGCCCCGGTGGCTGAGCTGGCGGTCCATGGTGTCGGCGATGGAGCGTTCGTGGAGCGTGAGCACGATGACGCCCGGCCGCTCGGTCAAGGGCGCGCCGTGGATGTTGAAGAAATGCCGGCCGATGCGGGGCGAGTCCAGCGTCACTCCGTATTCGGAAACGGCGAAGCCTAGAGTCTGGACCTGGCGCAACAGGCTGAAGAGCGGGCTGTCCTCCGACAGGATGTCGGTCAGGTTCTGGCCCACGAGATACTGGGCGCTGCCCTTGAATATCTGTTCCGACGCGGAGTTGACGAATAGGATGACGCCGTCCGGATCGACGACGACGACCGCGGAAACCATGGCGTTCATGACCACGTGGGCGTCAAGGTCGGGCATGCCCTTTCTCGTCGCCATCACGCCGCCCTCGCCTCGATCAGGGGGTCGAAAAAGGCCTTGAGCGCGTCGCGGACCGCGTCGGGGTCCTGCTCCCGGTTCACCCGGTTGCGGAAATGGGTGGAATCCTTGAGCCCCTTGCTGTACCAGCCCAGGTGCTTGCGGGCGATGCGAACGGCGCTTCGGACTCCGTAATATTCCATCATCGCGTCATAGTGCTCCAGGATGATGGCGAGCCGCTCCTCCAGGGACGGGTCGGGCAGGCGCTCCCCCGTCCGCAGGTAGTGGCGCACCTGGGCGGGCAGCCAGGGGCGGCCGTAGGTTCCGCGCCCGATCATCACCCCGTCCGCCCCGGACGTCTTCAGCATGGCGATGGCGCTGTCGATATCGACCACGTCGCCGTTGCCGATCACGGGAATGGAGACCGCGCGCTTGACCTCGCCGATGAAGCTCCAGTCCGCCTCGCCGTGATAGAACTGGTTTCGGGTGCGCCCATGGATGGTGACGGCGGCGACGCCGCTTTCCTGGGCGATGCGCGCGAGCGCCGGGGCGTTGCGGTTCTCCTGGTCCCAGCCCATGCGCATCTTGACGGTGACGGGAGCGTCCACGGCGCGAACCGCCCGCTCCATGATCCGGCCCGCCAGGATCTCGTCGCGCATCAGCGCCGCGCCCGCCTCGTCCTTGACCACCTTTTTCACCGGACACCCCATGTTGATGTCCACCATGTCCGCGCCCCGGTCCCGGGCGATCCGGGCCGCATCGGCGATCACATTCGGGTCGCGGCCGGCGATCTGGACGGTGAGCGGGCTCTCGCCCTCGTGTCCCTCGGCCATGCGCAGCGTCTTGCGCTGCGCGCGCACCACCGCCTTGGAGGCGACCATCTCGGTCACGGTCAGATCGACCCCGAAACGACGGACCAAACGACGGAACGGGATGTCCGTCACCCCCGACATGGGGGCGAGAACCACGGGAGCAGCATTGTCGAACAGGTTCAGCATCGCACCACCATGATTAAATAATAATCCACGTCGTCTGACGTGCAACAAAAATAACCAGCCCCTAAGAAATAAGACTATCTAATTGTTTCAATAGCGTTTCCAGCTCGATACCAAGCGGTCGGAATCAGCCCGGAGCCGCGCGCCCCTTGGAATTCGGCGCCAAAATTGTCCCCAGAACCGGCAAATTCGCCTCCTCCATTGGGGATAACCGGGCGTCCAGCGCTCTTGGCAACCTTTTCCGGGGGGGCTAGTGTTTGTCGGCTGGGTATTAACCATCCACCCCTGGCGAACGGAACAAGAGATCAATGGGCGATTGCTACGCGCTGATCGTGGCGGCGGGGCGGGGACGACGTTTCGGCGGCCCCCTTCCCAAGCAATACCGCGCGCTGGCCGGAGAGGCCATCCTGCGCCGGACCGCGCGCGCCTTCGCCCGGCACGCGGAAATCAAGGGGGTGCGGGTGGTGATCCACCCCGACGACCGGGACCTTTACGACCCGGCGGCGGAGGGCCTGGGGCTGATGGAGCCGGCGCCCGGCGGGGCGACGCGCCAGGAATCGGTCCGGCTCGGCCTGGAAAGCCTGGAGGGCTTGGCGCCGTCCAAGGTCCTGATCCACGACGGGGCGCGGCCGTTCCCGTCCAGCGAGACCATCTCGCGGGTGATCGCCGCCCTCGACGACGCGCCCGGCGCCATCCCCGCCCTGCCCGTCGTCGACACCTTGAAACGCGGGGCGGACGGCGCGGTCGCCGACACCGTGGACAGAAGCGGCCTGTGGCGGGCGCAGACCCCCCAGGGGTTCCGCTTCGACGACATCATGGAGGCCCACCGCCGTTTTGAGGGCCGGGAATTGACGGACGACGCCGCCGTCGCCGAGCAAGCGGGTCTCGGCGTGGCCCTGGTGGCGGGAAACGAGGAGAACGTGAAAGTGACCACCGAAGAGGATCTGGCGCGGGCCGAAAGCCGCTTGAACGGCTGGGAGTTCCGCGTGGGCACGGGATTCGACGTGCACAAATTCGGAGAGGGCGACTACCTGACCCTCTGCGGCATCTCCATCACCCACGACCACGGCCTGATCGGCCATTCGGACGCGGACGTGGCGCTTCACGCGCTCACCGACGCGCTTCTTGGCGCCGTGGCGGCCGGGGATATCGGCGTCCACTTTCCCCCGAGCGACCCCCAATGGAAAGGCGCGTCGTCGCGCCTCTTCCTGGAGAAGGCCCGCGATTTGGTGTATGAACAAGGGGGCGTCGTAGTGAACGTGGACCTGTCGATCATTTGCGAAAAACCCAGAATTTCCCCTCACCGGGAAGCCATGGTCCATTTCGTGGCCGGCGTTCTCGGCATTTCCGAGGACCGGGTGAGCGTCAAGGGAAAGACCACCGAAGGGTTGGGCTTCACCGGCCGGGCCGAGGGCGTCGCCGCCCAGGCCGTGGCGTCCGTGCGCCTTCCCTCGCAGAAGGATTGACCTCCCGGCGCATAGTCGGATTGGAATTGCGGAGAGACCATTGGGCGACCAGGTAGCTTATGATCGCGTAAACACGTTGGTCGTCGTGCGCGCCATCGGCACGCGGGAGAATCTTCGCACCATCCTGCACAACATGGGATTCCGCGACGTCCGCTACGGATCGACATACGAAAACATCGAAAAGGGCATCAAGGATTCCACCCTGGACCTGTTGGTCTGCGAGGCGGACCTCTCCGAGGTCAAGGGCGACCCCTCGGCCAAACCGGACGCCGAACCCCAAGGCGATCCTTGCGAGTTGGTCTATCGCATGCGCCACCACGAGGCCGGGGCCAACCCCTTCCTCACCGTGATCATGGTCCAGTTCAAGCCGACCAAACAGCTCGCGTCCAAGGTGATCGACTGCGGCGCCGACGATTTCTTGATCATGCCCCTGTCGGCTGGCGAGATGATGAAGCGCATCGGCACCCAGGTGAACAACCGAAAATCCTTCGTGGTCACCAGCGACTACGTCGGTCCCGACCGCCGCAGCTCCAAGCGCGTCGAGGAGGAGGGCGACGCGCCCTCGGTCGCCCCCACCCACATGCTGGAAGTCCCCAATTCCTTGAAATACAAGGCCACCGGCGAAAGGCTCGAAGGCGCGCTGCAGTTCCAGATCGACGAGGTCACCACCAAGATCAACCAACACAAGCTGGAAAGCCACGCTGTTCAGATGGGCGGACTGGTGGAGATCCTCGTCAATCATTACAAGGGTGTGGAGGCCACGGACGAAAAAACCCTGGGCGAGATGATCGACCGCATGCTTTTCCTGGCCGAAGACGTCAGCCGCCGCCTGAAAGGCACCGAATACGGCCACGTCGCCGAGTTGTCCGCGCAAATGCTCGACGTCATGGGCGAGATTTCGGAACACCGGGACAATCCCCCCGCCAAGCCGCTGGAGCTGATCAAGCCCCTGTCCCAGGCCATCCGCGGCGCCTTCAAGATCGAGGACGACGCCAGCGGGGTGGCGAAGCTCATTTCCGAATCCGTCGCGTCGGGCAAGTGGAAGAAGCAGCCGTTCTGATCCTTTGGCGCCATATCTTCCGCGTTCCCCAAGATGTTGTTGTAACGTTCCCGCCGACTACCGTATGATCCCGCCAGATTGATCCTGCGGGGAAAGCGATGTCCGCCGATTTGTTCGAGCACGCGGCCAAGGTGGTGGCCAAGAAGATGGGTGAGCCGGAAAAACCGAAACCGGCCGCGCGAAAGTCCGCGCCCGCGCCCAAGCCCGGACCGAAACCCAAGACTGCGCCCGATCCCCTCCCCGCTTCCGGCGGCGGCGGCTATTCCGCCAAGGACATCGAGGTGCTCGAGGGCCTGGAGCCCGTGCGCCGACGCCCGGGCATGTATATCGGCGGCACCGACGAACGGGCGCTGCACCATCTGGTGGCCGAGCTTCTGGACAACGCCATGGACGAGGCGGTCGCGGGCTTCGCCACCCGGATCGAGCTGGAGCTGGCGACGGATCAGACCATAACCGTCCGCGACAACGGCCGCGGCATCCCGGTCGATCCCCATCCCAAGTTCAAGGACAAGGCCGCGTTGGAGGTGATCCTGACCACACTGCATTCCGGCGGCAAGTTCGGAGGCAAGGCGTACGAGACCTCGGGCGGTCTGCACGGCGTCGGTCTCTCGGTGGTCAACGCGCTGTCGGACAACTTGGAGGTTGAGGTCGCCCGCGACCGGCGCCTCTGGACCCAGTCCTACCAGCGGGGCAAGCCCCAGGGCGCGCTGAAGGATTTGGGCCAGGTGAACAACCGGCGCGGCACCACGGTGAAGTTCCATCCCGACCCCAAGATCTTCCGCCACGCCCATTTCCGGCCCGCGCACCTGCACCGCATGGCCCGGTCCAAGGCGTACCTGTTCCGGGGCGTGGAGATCCGCTGGGCCTGCGACCCCGCCTTGATCAAGGAGGGCGACGAGACGCCGTCGTCCGCCGTGATGCATTTCCCGGGCGGGCTGTCGGATTTCCTGTCCTCCGCGCTCCACGGCCGCAAGACCCACACGCCCGCCCCATTCGCGGGCGAGGCGGCGCTGGGCGAAGAGGCGGGCAAGGCGGAATGGGCCGTGGCCTGGCCGCTGGACGAGGAGGAATTCCTCGATTCCTACTGCAACACCATCCCCACCCCCCAGGGCGGAACCCACGAAAACGGCCTGCGCAACGCGCTGACCCGGGGCCTTCGCGCCCACGCCGAGCTGGTGGGCGACAAGCGGGGCGCGAAAATCACCGCCGACGACGTCATGGGCGGCGCGTCCGCCATGCTGTCGGTCTTCATCCGCGACCCCCAGTTCCAGGGCCAGACCAAGGAGAAACTGGCCACGGTCGAGGCCACCCGCCTAGTCGAGGGCGCCGTCCGCGACCGCTTCGACCACTGGCTTTCCGGCGATCCCAATTCCGCCAAGGCCCTGCTGGACCACGTGGTCGAACGCGCCGAAACACGCCTGCGCCGCCGTCAGGACCGCCAGACCAAGCGCCAGTCCGCCACCCGTCGCCTGCGCCTGCCCGGCAAGCTCGCCGACTGCACCCGCACCATCGCCCAGGGGACCGAGTTGTTCCTGGTCGAGGGCGACTCCGCCGGCGGCTCGGCCAAGCAGGCGCGACACCGCGAAACCCAGGCGGTGCTGCCGCTTCGGGGCAAAATCCTCAACGTGGCAAGCGCGTCCGCCGACAAACTGCGCGCCAACCAGGAGCTTTCGGACCTGCTCGAAGCGCTCGGCTGCGGCAGTCGCAAGGATTACGACGAAGACGCGCTCCGCTACGAAAAAGTGGTCATCATGACCGACGCGGATGTGGATGGAGCCCACATCGCCTCCCTTTTGATGACATTCTTCTTTAAGGAAATGAAAGAACTCATTACGAACAATCATCTTTATTTGGCTTTGCCGCCGCTTTATCGCCTGGTCCAGGGAAATCGCAGCGCCTACGCCCGCGACGACGACCACAAGGACGAATTGATGGCCGGGGACTTCTCCGGACGCGGAAAGGTTGAGGTGAGCCGGTTCAAGGGCCTCGGCGAAATGCCCCCGGCCCAACTCAAGGAAACCACCATGGACCCCAAGACCCGAACCCTTCTTCGGGTCACCATCCCCACCGGCCACAACGAGGACGAGATCGAGGAGGCCAAGGAGACCTCGCAACTGGTTGACAGCCTCATGGGCCGCAAGCCCGAACTCCGCTTCGCCTACATCCAGGAGCACGCTCGTTTCGTCGAGGACATCGACGTCTGAGATCTCGCCCGTTTGGGTGATCCCCCGGATATTCACCCAAATGAATGACGGAAATACATGTCATTCAAATGAGTGACGCTTTGATTCCATTTAAATCCCTCGTTTTGTCAACGCTCTGTTTTAAAATGAAACGCCAAGCGCGCGCCCATTTGGAGCGAAGCGCCGAACGCGCCCTTCGTCATGCGCCGCCCCGGCCAATTGTTCCCGTCACGACGGCGTTGGCGGGCGTCCATGGCCCGGGAAGGTTCGCGAGACCCGCCTGAGTTGGAGTGTTGAAAAGGGCGCGGGCGGACCCGAGACGTTTGGGCTCGCCCCCCTCTCGCGGCAAGTCGCCGAGACCGTCCGCGAGAAGGCGAAGAAGCCTGTCATGGCGGCGCCTTGAGCTCCGGCGAAAGGAGGCGCTTCGGGCTCTGAACGCCGCCCGCCCCGGATTCAACCATTCCTTTTGCATCCATGCGGCGACGTTGCCCCGCCCCCATGTTTTCCACCTCTTGGAAAAACGAAAAATACTTTCGACTGCAAATCATCTTGAATCGCCGCGCGTCACCCGACATCATGAAATGTGGACTGCGGCGACATTGGGGGCCTCATTTTGAGTGGAACAGCGCGCTCCAAGCTTGCGGCCGGGCGAATCGCGCACACCCTGGCGCGGTTGACGCGCCTGACCGCGAGCTTCGCCCATGGCTCCGACCTGCCCCCGCCCCAGTGGGAGGCCCTTCGCTACCTTGCGTTGGCCAACCGGTTCTCCCGTTCGCCCACGGCCGTGGCCGACTGGCTCCGCGCCGGGCGCAGCTCCACCTCCCAAACGCTCAGCGCATTGAAACGAAAAGGTTTTATCCGCTACGAAGTCGATCCCAAGGACAAGCGCTGGCGCATCCTGGAACTGACCCCGGAAGGCGCGGCCATGCTGATGGCCGACCCGTTGCGGAGCGTCGCCCAGGCGGCGGAAAGCCTGGACGGGGCGCTCAGGGACCGGCTGTCCGCCGACCTGTCGGCGCTGTTGGTCTCGGCCGAGGCGGAATTCGCGTTGGAGGGCCACGCGCCCTGTAAGGCCTGCCGCCACTTCGCCAAGGACGACATGCGCTGCAACCTGCTGGACGAAGCGCTTTCGTCCCAGGAAACCCAGCTTCTCTGCAGCCGCCAGGAGGCCAAGGACTCATGACCGCGCGCCGCGCCCATCCCATGCCCTTCGGCGCCGAGGTCCGCGACGACGGCGTCCGCTTTCGGCTGTGGGCCTCCAAGCCCAAGGAGGTCGTGCTGGTGCTGGAGGGCGCGGGCCGGGAACTCCCCATGGAGCCCCAGGGCGAGGGCTGGTTCGAATGCTTCGCCCATGGAATCGGCGCCGGGGAGCGTTACCGCTTCCGCCTGCCCGACGGCATGTTGGTCCCGGACCCGGCGTCCCGCCACCAACCCGAAGGCGCGCACGGGCCGAGCGAGGTCATCGCCCCCCTCGCCCACCCCTGGACGGACGGGGCGTGGTGGGGCCGTCCCTGGCGCGAAACCGTGCTTTACGAGGCCCACGCGGGCGCGTTCGCCAACGGCTTCGACGGCGCGCGCCGCCGGTTGGACCATGTCGCCAAGCTGGGGGCCACGGCGATCGAGCTTCTGCCCATCGCCGACTTCCCCGGGCGGCGCAACTGGGGCTACGACGGAGTGCTGCCCTACGCCCCGGCGGGCGCTTACGGCCGTCCGGAAGACCTGAAGCGCCTAATCGAGGAAGCGCACGCGCGGGGCCTGATGATGATCCTGGACGTGGTCTACAACCACCTTGGCCCGGACGGAAACTACATCTGGGTCCATTCTCCGGCGTTCTTCGACCGGCGCATCCACACGCCCTGGGGCCCGGGACCCGCGTTCCGGCGCAAGGAAGTCCGGGACTACTTCATCCACAGCGCCTTGTATTGGCTGGAAGAATTCCACTTCGACGGTTTGCGCCTCGACGCCGTGGACGCCATCGAGGATTCGTCCGACCTCCATTTCCTCGACGAACTCGCTGAACGGGTCCGGCGCCGGTTCACGGGCGAGCGGGAGGTTCACCTGATCCTGGAGAACCGGGACAACGACGCCCGCAGGCTCGCCCGCGACCAATCCGGCCGCCCCCGCCTCTACACCGCTCAATGGAACGAGGACGTCCACCATCCGCTTCAACGCCTACTGACCGGCCAGACGCCTGGCTATTACCGGGACTACGACGACAATCCCCGCGACTGGCTGGCCCGGGCGCTGGCGGAAGGATTTGGTTACCAGGGCGAGGCGTCGGCCTACCAGGGCGGACAGCATCGCGGCGAGCCTTGCGCCCATTTGCCCCCCACCGCCTTCATCCCCTTTCTGCAGAACCACGACGAGGTCGGCAACCGGCCCAAGGCGGAGCGCATCACCGACGCCGCCCCGCCCGAGGCCGTCCGCGCGGGGGCCGCCATAATCCTGCTGTCCCCGCAAATCCCACTTCTGTTCATGGGTGAGGAATGGGGCGCGGCAAGCCCCTTTCCGTTCTTCTGCGACTTCGACGAAAAGCTCGGCGAGTCGGTGCGCAAGGGACGGCTCGGCGGGTTCAAGTGGTTCGGCTGGGGCGCCGAAGAGCGACAAACCATGCTCCCCCCCAACGCCCAGAAAACCTATGACGCCGCCCGGCTCGACTGGACCGAGCTCGAACGCGCGCCGCATGGCGATTGGCTCGCCTTCCATCGCGAGCTTCTGGCGATCCGCGCCCGGGAAATCGTCCCCAGGCTCGATGGGATTGGCGGGAACGCCGGGACATACGAAATCTGGGGAACGACGGGGCTCTCCGTGACTTGGGCGATGGGCGATGGGTCGCGCCTGACGCTCGCCGCCAATCTCGGTCAAAACGCGGAAAGCGGCTGCCCGAAACCGAAGGGCGGCGTCCTCTATCAGACCGCCAACGGCGTTGCGGACAACATGGGAAAGGGAAAAGCGCCCCCATGGAGCGCGGCGTTTTTCCTTGATAACCAGGACGCTAATTGACCTTGCCGCCCACACCGTTTGTTCTATAATCGAACGTGGGGAATGGGTGAGCACAATATGTTGATTGAAGCCGCCGCGAACGCGAAAAGCGATCGGGCCATTCAAATCGCGGACAGAATCTGGTGGGTGGGCCACTACCTGCAGGACGATGTCTTCCAATGCCATGTCTACCTGATCGAGAATGGCGATCAGTCGGTACTCATCGACCCCGGCTCCAAACTCACCTTCGACCACACGCTCGCCAAGATCGAGCAGGTGACCGCGTTCAGCAACATCCGCTATTTCATCTGCCACCACCAGGACCCGGACATCACCGGCGCGCTGCCATTGATCGACGAAATCGTCTCCAGGCAAGACGCGGTCGTCGTCACCCATTGGCGGGCCGAGGTGCTGTTGAAGCATTACGGGCTCAAGATGCCGTTCTGGCGGGTGGAGGAAAACGACTGGACCCTCGAACTCGGCGACGGGCGGGAGCTGACCTTCGTCTTCACCCCCTACGCCCATTTCCCGGGCGCCTTCTGCACCCTGGATTCCGCCACCGGCGTCCTGTTCTCCAGCGACATCTTCGGCGGATTCACCGACGGGTTCCAACTTGTCGCCCGGGACGAGAACTATTTCGAGGGCATCCGCCCCTTCCACGAACACTACATGCCGTCCAACGACGTCCTACAGCACGTCATGGGCAAGTTCGCCCAGCTTCCCATCCGCCTGATCGCGCCCCAGCACGGATCCATCATTCCCGAGCGGCTGGTCCACTTCATGATCGACAAGCTGATGAACCTGGATTGCGGGCTCTACCTGCTGGCGGACCGCAGCACCGATCTCCGGCGCCTGATCGAGCTGAACAAGATCATCCGCGACATCACCGAAACCATGATCCTCTATCGGGATTTCCAGGATATCGCCATGGCGCTGTTGGAAATCGCCAAGCGCCTGATTCCGGCCAAGTCATTGGAATTCTACGCCCCGACCGAGGAGCCGGGGAAATTCCTGCATCTCGCGCCGTCCTCGCGCTATCGCGGCGCAGTGGTCGAGGCTCCCGAAGGCATCGCCGAGATATTCAATAACAACACCCAGGATCCGGTGGTGTGCCGGGAAAACCGGAACAACGGCTTCGACCACGCCATGGCGATTCCGCTGTTCGCCGTGAGCTCCGAAGAGGTCGAGGCGGTGGCGATCGTCGAGCTTGGCGAGCACACCCCCCTGACCCACGAGATAGAGACCATGATCCGCCAGATGCAGGACCCGCTGCACGTGGCCGTGGAGCGGGAGGTCATCTACCGGACCTTGGACATGGAGCGTAGGCACCTCTACGAGCGCTCCATCCGCGATCCCCTGACCGGCCTGTTCACCCGCAATTACATGCACGACAGCGTGGATAGGCTGTTCAGCATCCATGACCGCGACGAAAGCACGCCGGTGGCCATGGCGTTGCTCGACATCGACCATTTCAAGAGCGTCAACGACACCTGGGGCCACAACCAGGGCGACGAGGTGCTCCGACGCGTCGCCGACGTGATCAAGGAGGTGGTTCGCACCGGCGACATCCCCGTCAGGCTCGGCGGCGAGGAGTTCGCCGTGTTCATTATCGGCCAGTCCAGCGAGAACATCGCGGACCTTGGCGAGCGCTTGCGTTCGCGGGTCGAAGAGTTGACGTTCCCTCCCCCGATGGAGGAGCGCACGATCACCATCAGCGTCGGCGTCGCGCTTCGCGGGCGGATGGAGGGATTGGATCCCTTCATCGAACGAACGGACAAAGCGCTGTATCGCGCGAAAAACGACGGCCGCAACCAAGTCGTCCCCGCCGAGGAGCCTCAGGCCAACTAAGAGTCAGTCCGCCTCTTGCGTCCAGGCTCCTTCCATCCATAATCCAGGCATGGTTTCGTTCATGCGACATGGGCGCCTCGCCGCCGTACTCGCCACGGCCCTCGTCTTCGGAGGGTGCGGAACCGAGGTCCTCGAACCCATCACCGAAGACATCCTGATCGCGCCCTTCGCCGGAGAGGATCGCATCGCCGCCCGCGACAAGGCGCGCCGAGACGCGGACAGGCGCCCCGACGACCCCGACGCCTTGAAGGCTCTCGGATGGGGCGAGTTCGCGCTCGAACGCTTCCAGGACGCCGAAAGGGCGTTCGAAAAGCTTGGAGACGTCAAGGAGGACTCCTTCGACGCCGCGCTGGGTCAGGCCTGGATCCGCATCGAAACCGGCCGGTACGAAGAGGCGACGCATTTTCTGGACGAGGCCGAGAGACGCGCGCCGCCCTTTGATCGCCAAATGGTCCGAAACGCCCGGGGCTGGCTTGCGCTGAAACAAGGCGCATTTTCCGACGCCGAGCGCCTATTCACCTTCAACGAACTCGGAGCGCTGTTCGGCGCGGGCCCGGTTCCGGATGGACGCCAGGGCCTCGGTTGGCTCGCTTTGAGGCAAGGAGAGCCGGACAAGGCGAAAGGGCTTTTCCTGCGCGGAATTCATATGAGCGCGTCCTGCCATTACTGCTACGAAGGCCTGGCGCGAGCGGCGATCGAGACCGGCGACCTGGACGCCGCGCTCTCCATGACCCTCCGGGGTCTGAAAATCGTCCGCCACGACTACGGGCTTGCGCGGCTTCTCGACGACATCCTGGGCCGCATGGGCAAGCCCGCCGTTAGCGAGCGGTCTTACGAGGCCCTGATCCGGACCTATCCGGACGATCCCCTTTATTACGCCGCCCTCGGCGAGGCGCTTTTGGCGAACGGAAAGCTGGAGGCGTCGCGCGAACGGTTCCAACGCGCCTGGACGATCGCGCCTGGCAACGTCCGCGCGGCGCGGGGCTTGGCGGCGTTCAGAAACGCCAGGCGGGCGCTGGCCGCGGACGCCTGGGCCCACCACCTCGCCTGGCGGCATACGGAAGCGCTCGTTGGTTTCGACGCCAAGCGGGAAGAAGCAAAAGCCAGCCGCAACCCCACGGCCGAGGACGGTCGGGGCTGGGTCCTTCTGGCCCTCAACCGCCCGAGGGAGGCCTTGGCCGCTTTCCGCCTGGCTCTTCGCATCGATCCTCGGCATATCCGGTCCAAGGCCGGTCTCGTTCTGGCCCGGCGCGCGGCCTTTCCCGAACTCACCTTGGCGTGGGAGTACATGAACAAGCGCGACGACGCCAACGCCGAGCGCATTCTCCGCCTGCTGGACGCCAAGTACGGGCCCGAGGCGATTCCGTTCGCCAACGAGGCGCTCGGCTGGATCGCCTATTACCAGGGACGCCGCGCCGAGGCCGCGTCCGCCTTCATCGCCGCCCACGGGGGCTCTCGGGACACCTTTTACGCCACCTGGGGCCTGGGCCTGATCGGGTTGGAGCGGCGCGACCACCGCGCGGCGGCGAGAAGCTTCCTGATTTCCCTCGAAACCCAACCCTACCAGGGCGAAAGCGCCTACCAGGGCGTCGCCGGGGCCTTGATGAAGGCCGGTCGATACGAGGACGCCCGCAAGATTCTCTATCTTGGCGAACGGACCTACCCCAATTCGGCGGCGATCCAGGCCTTGTTGGGCAAGGCGGAGACCGCGCTCGGCGACAGGACGTTGGGCTGGGAGCGCGCCAGGCTGGCCAAACGGTTTGCGGCGAAAGGCGGCGCCGTCGAGTCCATGGCCATCCCGCCGCCCGCGCCGCGCGGGCCTTAGCTCAAGCTCTGATCTTGGCAAGAGCGCGCCAAAGGGTATGATCGGGTCCCCACTTTCCAGGAGACGCAATATGCCGACCCTCGGCCGTTTTCCGACCATCCGCCCCCGCCGCAACCGTTTCGACGATTGGACGCGGCGGCTGGTCCGCGAAAACGTCCTGACCGCCGACGACCTGATCTGGCCGTTATTCGTTGTCGAGGGCGAGGACGTCCGCGAGCCCGTCCCGTCCATGCCGGGGGTCGAGCGGCATTCAATAAATCTACTAGTAGATGCCGTCGGCGAAGCGCGGGCGTTGGGAATCCCCGCCGTGGCCGTGTTTCCCTACACCGACCCGGCGCTCAAGACCGAGGACTGCCGCGAGGCCGTGAGCCCGGACAACCTGGTCTGCCGCGCCGTCCGCGCCATCAAGGCCCAGCACGGCGACGCCGTCGGCGTGATCTGCGACGTGGCGCTGGACCCCTACAACAGCACCGGCCACGACGGCCTGGTGAAGGACGGCCGCATTCTGAACGACGAGACCGTCGATGTCCTTCGTCGCCAAGCGGTGGTCCAGGCGGACGCCGGGTGCGACGTGAACGCGCCGTCGGACATGATGGACGGCCGCGTCGGCGCAATCCGAAACGCCTTGGACGAGGCAGGCCACGAAAACGTGCGGATCATGAGCTACGCCGCCAAGTACGCCAGCGCGTTCTACGGCCCCTTCCGCGACGCGGTGGGCTCGGGCGGCGCGCTCAAGGGAGACAAGAAGACCTATCAAATGGACCCGGCCAACTCCGACGAGGCGCTCCGCGAAACCGCGCTGGACATCGACGAGGGCGCCGACATGGTCATGGTCAAGCCCGGCCTGCCCTATCTGGACGTGCTCCGCCGGGTGAAGGACGCCTTCGCCGTCCCCACCTTCGCCTACAACGTCAGCGGCGAATACGCCATGCTGAAGGCGGCCGCCGAAAAGGGCTGGCTGGATTACGACACGGCCATGATGGAAAGCCTGCTCGCCTTCAAGCGCGCGGGCGCCGACGGCGTGCTCACCTACGCCGCGCCCGAGGCGGCGCGCATTCTTCGCGAAAAAGAATAAGAAACCGCGACGGCCCGTTTGCATCTCGGGTCAAAACCTGTAACATGAATGTTATAAATCAGAAAATAACACAAAGATAGAGTTGAAGGGGTCCAAGCAATGGCAGCCAATCCTCTCCGTTTGGCCGGACGCGCCGTCGCGGCGGCGCTTTTCGCGTTTTCATTGTGTGCCGGGGCGGCGCAGGCCGCCGAACTGGGCGGACGCCCGTTCGAGGACCCCTCCCAAGTCATCCCCATGCCCAAGGACTGGGTTGAGAAAAGCGTGGCCCACAAGACCCCGCAACCGGTCGATCTCGCCGTTTCCCTGGACCAGCAGCTTTACCCCGCCCTCTTGCCGCTGATCGGAGAGTTCCGCCGCGACCGCAACCTCAAGATCGCCACCCAGAAAGGCACCTGCGGCATTTCCAGCGGCGCTCTGGCGGAAAAGGCGGTGGACATGGCCGGATATTGTTGCCCGCCCGCCGTGACCGACCGGCTTCCGGGGCTCAAGTTCCACACCCTCGGCATCGGCTCCATCGCCTTGATCGTCCATCCGGACAATCCCCTGGACGACATCACCCTGGACGAGGCCCGCGCCATGTTCGCGGGCAAGGTCCGCCGGTGGAGCGACCTGCCCATGAGCGGGATCAAGGATTCCTCCAAAAGCCCCACCCGCTCCATCGTCCGGCTGCATTGCAAGCTGCGCCCCGGACATTGGCGCCTGATCCTGGACAACGAGGATTCCTTCGGCTCCGCCGTCCAGGAGGTCGGCGCGATCACCGACATGGTCCTGCAGGTCGCCCGAAACCCCGCCGCCATAGGCTACGAAACCTTATGGCACGTCACCCGCCACGCCGACCAGGGCAAGGTCAAGATCTTGAAGATCGACGGCGTCGATCCCAGGGATCGCAAGGCGCTCGCCGAGGGGAAGTACCCGTTCTACCGGGTGTTCAACATCACCACCTGGACCGACGCGCCCGCGTCCAACAAGTTTTCCGACGAACTGGCCGCCTACCTCCTTCAACGCGCCGCCGACATCGAAGAGCGCTTCGCCATCGTTCCCCACACCGAATTGGGCAAAAACGGCTGGAAGATCCAAGACGGGGAACTGGTCAGCGAGCCCCGGACGTAAAGATCGGGTGGATCACCCGGTCGCCGACGGCGATTCCGAGTCGCTTGGCCGTCCCGGCGTTCAATTCCACCACCGCCTTCACCGGACGGGACGAGGGAATCAGGTCGAGGGAGCCTGGAACCGCGTTCTCCGCCACCCGAACGATGCGCCCCGCCCCGTCCACGAACAGCATGTCCAGAGAAAGATGCGTGTTTTTCATCCACATGGCGATCCTGCGCTCGACCTTGAAATCGAACAGCATGCCCGCGTCGAGCGCCATTTCGCGGCGGTGCTGCAGGCCGAGCGAGCGGAGTTCGGGCGTCGCCGCCACCTCGACCGTGAAGCGGTGGCGGGCGCTTTCGGTCGCGATTTCGAGGGTGGAAACGGGAAAATCCGCATCCCCGGCCAAGGCCTCGAAAGGCGCCAAAAACGCCGCGAAAGCGAAGAGTTTCAAAAGATTTCGTCGAGCCGCGATCATGGGAAACGAATATCCCAATCGGCGATGAAATGACAGTCCGGAGAGATTCTTCTGGTCAGTCCGTCAAGCGATCAGTATGTTTTGGCGACACCGAACGAGGACGGGCGACACCGTCCCAGGGGGAAGAGGCGAAGGCGAATGTCAAAGGGGGAAGCGCTGCATACGCTCGCGTTCGGGCTGTTTATGTTCGGATTCTGGCTTTTGCTTTCCGGATATTTCGACGCGTTGCTGTTGTCGTTGGGCGTCGCGTCCGTGGCCATCATCGTGTTCGTGTCCCACCGCATGGACATCGCCGACCACGAAACCCACCCGCTGCATTTGGCCGTTGGCAAGCTGACGTATTTCCCGTGGCTTTGCTGGCAGATCGTGCTGGCCAACCTTGACGTCGCCAAGGCCATCCTGAACCCGAAGGACGGCGTCTATCCGACCCTGCTTCGCGTGCGGGCCAGCCAGAAAAGCGGCATGGGCCGGGTGATCTACGCCAACTCCATCACGTTGACGCCGGGCACGGTGACCGTGGACATCAACGAGGACATCCTCGACATCCATTCCCTGACCCGGGGGTCCGCGGAGGGCTTGTTGACCGGCGAGATGGACCAGAAGGTCACCGCCATGATGGGGCCGGACGAAAAGCCCGATCCGCCCATGAAAGCGGGGTCGTTCTGATGTTCGCAGCCACCATCCTCGCGCTATTGGTCGTCATGGGGCTGGCGTTGATCCGCGCCGTGATCGGTCCGAACGTGTTCGACCGCATCATCGCGGTGAACGCCTTCGGCACCTTGACCGTGCTGCTGATCGCCGTTCACGGCTTTTTCACCGGACGGCCGGATTTCCTGGACATCGCCTTGGTGTACGCCTTGATCAACTTCATCGGCACGCTGGCGGTGACCAAGTACATCAAGTTCTCCGACCTGGGTTTCGCCTACGACGAAGGCCGGGACGAGCGAGGGGACGTCTGATGGAGATGGCCCTCGACATCGCGAGCTGGGTTTTCCTGATGGCGGGCGCCGCGTTCTGCCTGATCGGCGCCATCGGGGTCCTGCGGCTTGGCGATCCGTTCGCCCGCCTGCATGGCGCGGGCATCATCGATACGCTCGGCGCGGGCCTGATCCTGCTGGGCCTGATCCTGCAAGCGGGCTTCAACCTGATCGCGGTAAAGCTTGCCTTGATTGGCGTTTTCCTGTTCTTCACCAGCCCGACCACGTCCCACGCCCTGGCCCGGGCCATGCTCAACGCCGGGGTCCATCCCGACGTGCGCGAGGACAAGAGAGGGGAGGACGAACCATCGAATTCCTAATCAACATCGTCCTGCTTCTCTTCATGGCCGCCACCGCCTTTGCGTTGCTGGCGCTCAGGAACCTGTTCGGCGTGGTGATGCTGACCGGCATCTTCAGCCTGCTGGCCGCTCTGTTGTGGGTGGTGATGGACGCCGTGGACGTGGCTTTCACCGAGGCAGCCGTCGGCGCCGGCATCTCCACCATCCTGATGCTGGGCACGCTGGTGCTGACCACCTCCGAGGAGAAGGCCCACGGCAACCTCAAGGTTGTCCCCCTGGTCCTCTGCCTCGCCGCTGGCGGGCTGTTGATCTGGGGCACCTTCGACATGCCGCGTTTCGGCGATCCGTTGGCCCCGATCCATCAGCACGTGGCCGACCGCTACGTCCTGAAATCCGGGGGCGAGGTCGGACCGCCCAACATCGTGACGTCCGTTCTGGCCAGCTATCGCGGCTACGACACCCTTGGCGAGACCACGGTGATCTTCACCGCCGCCGCGGGCGTGCTCGCTCTGCTGGGCCGTGGACAACTGACCGCGGGCCGCAGACGGCGCTCCGAATGCGAGGAATGGGACGCCTGGGACGATTCTCCCCATGAAACCAACGAGATGGATGACGCGGAGGAGAAAAAGGACGAGGAGGCCGCATCATGATGAAACGGCCCAACCCGATCCTGCGCATTACGCCGAAATTCGTCCTACCTTGGATTCTCCTCTTCGGGCTTTACGTCCAGTTCCATGGCGATTTCGGCCCCGGCGGCGGCTTCCAGGCCGGGGTGATTTTCGCCGCGGGCTTCATCCTCTACGCCTTGATTTTCGGCGTGAACGCGACCCGGAAGGTTCTTCCGCCGTGGCTGACCCGTTTCGGCTTGGCGCTCGGCGTGCTTCTGTACGCGGGCACGGGGGTGGCGAGCCTGTTCCTCGGCGGCAACTACCTGGACTACAACGTTCTCGCCCACGATCCGCTGCACGGGCAGCACCTGGGCATCCTTCTGGTCGAGCTTGGCGTCGGCATCACGGTGGCGGCGGCCATGGTGACGCTCTTCTTCACCTTCGCGGGACGGGAGCGCTAAGCCATGGAAATCCTCGGCCTGTTCAATTACTGGATCGTGATTGTCCTGATGATGGTGGGGCTCTACATCGCCATTTCCCAGGGGAACCTGGTCAAGAAGATCGTTGGCTTGAACATCTTCCAGGTCTCGGTGTTCCTGTTCTACATCTCCATGAGCAAGGTCACCGGCGGCACCGCCCCGATCCTGGCGGAAGGCTACACCGTCTACTCCAACCCGCTGCCGAGCGTCCTGATCCTGACCGCCATCGTGGTCGGCGTGGCGACGACGGCCTTGGGGCTCTCGCTCGTGGTCCGCATCCAGGATTCCTACGGCACCATCGAAGAGGATGAAATCGAAGCGATGGAGGACGAAAGTTGATCGCCCACCATCTTCCCGCCCTTCTCATCATCGTTCCGCTGATGGCCGCGCCCGTCTGCGTGATCCTGCGCCGGGAGATCTACGCCTGGGTGGTGGCGCTGCTGGTCTCCTGGCTGTGCCTGGGGCTGTCGTTCTCCATTCTGGTCCAGGTGCTCGACACGGGGACCATCGTCTACGAGCTCGGCGGTTGGGCCGCGCCTTGGGGCATTGAATACCGCATTGATCTTCTTGCCGCCTTCGTCGCCGTGATCGTGTCTGGCATCGGCGCGCTGGTCGCGCCCTACGCACACGCCAGCGTGATAAAGGAAGTGGACCGCGACCGGACCTACCTGTTCTACACCATGTACCTTCTGTGCATGACCGGCCTGTTGGGCATGACCATCACCGGCGACGCCTTCAACCTGTTCGTATTCCTCGAAGTCGCGTCGCTTTCCACCTACGTGCTGCTCAGCCTGGGCAGGGATCGCAGGGCGCTGACGGCGGCGTACCGCTATCTGGTTCTGGGCACCGTGGGCGCCACGTTCTACGTGCTCGGAGTCGGCTTGATCTACATGGCGACCGGCACCTTGAACATGGCCGACATGGCGAGCCTGATCCCGGCCGTGGAGAGCAGCCGCACGATATTGTTGGCTCTGGCGTTCCTGACGGTCGGCATCACCATGAAGCTGGCGCTGTTCCCGCTGCACGTCTGGCTGCCCAACGCCTACGCCTACGCCCCGTCGACGGTGACCGCGTTCCTGGCCGCGACGGCGACCAAGGTGTCCATCTACATCATTCTGCGCATCGTCTTCACCATATTCGGCGGCGCCACGGTGATGGTCGAGCACATGCTGGCCCCCGTGCTGATGGTTCTCGCCATCATGGCCATGTTCGCGGGCTCGCTGGTCGCCGTGTGGCAAACCAACCTGAAGCGCATGCTGGCCTATTCCAGCGTCGCGCAGGTGGGCTACATCATGCTGGGCATCAGTTTGGTGTCCACCATCGGCGTCGCGGGCGGAATTCTGCACCTGTTCAACCACGCGCTGATGAAATGCGCCTTGTTCCTGGCGCTCGGCTGCGTGTTCTATCGCGTGGGCTCGGTTCGCATCGACGACTTGGCGGGCATCGCGAAAAGCATGCCCCTGACCATGGCGGCCTTCGTGGTCGGCGGGTTGAGCCTGATCGGCGTGCCGACCACCGTCGGCTTCGTCAGCAAGTGGTTCCTGATCTCCGCCGCGTTCGAACGGGGCTATTGGATCATTCCGGCGCTGGTGGTGATGAGCTCCATGCTCGCGGTCGCCTACGTCTGGAAGGTGGTCGAGGCCGCCTACCTGAAGCCCCGCCCCGAAGGCGCGCCAGAGGTGAGCGAGGCTCCCATGATCATGTTGGTCCCCACCTGGATCCTGGCCGGGGCCTGCGTATTCTTCGGCATTGACGCCAGCGGCACCGGTCAGACGGCGCTCGACGCGGCCGCCCAGATCCTGGGAGGCGGGCGATGAGCGCGGACACCATCATCCTTCTCTGCGTCCTGGTGCCCATGGCGGGAATCGTCCCTATCTTCATGGCGGGCGAGAACCATCCCAACATCCGCGAGACCTCCACGTTGCTGGTCGCGGGCGCTCTGTTCATCCTGGTCCTGAACCTGTTGCCGGGCGTATTGGCCGGCGAGCAGCCGACGGCGAGTCTCGGCGAAATGCTTCCCGGCGTCGCGTTGGAGTTCCGGGTCGAGCCCCTGGGCATGCTGTTCGCCCTGATCGCGAGCTTCCTGTGGATTATCACCTCGATCTACGCCACCGGCTACATGCGCGGCCACCACGAGGAGAACCAGACCCGGTTCTACATGTGCTTCGCCATCGCCATCGGCTCGGCCATGGGGATCGCGTTCGCGTCCAACCTGCTGACCTTGTTCGTGTTCTACGAGATCCTGACCATCTCCACCTATCCCCTGGTCACCCACCACGGGGACGAGAAGTCGCGCAAGGGCGGGCGGACATACCTGGGCGTGCTGCTGACCACCTCGATCGTGTTCCAGCTGACGGCCATCCTGTGGACCTACTCGCTGACCGGGACGCTGGACTTCGCGGCGGGCGGCATTCTTTCGGGCCACGCCTCGCCCACGGTGATCGCCATCCTTTTGGCGCTTTACATGTTCGGCATCGGCAAGGCGGCGCTGATGCCCTTCCATCGCTGGCTTCCCGCCGCCATGGTGGCGCCGACGCCGGTTTCCGCCCTGCTGCACGCGGTCGCGGTCGTGAAGGCGGGCGTGTTCACGGTGATGAAGGTGACCGTGTACGTGTTCGGCATCGACCTGCTGGCGGGCCTGGGCGCGGCCGAGTTCATCGCCTGGGCGGCGGCGCTGACGATTTTGATCTCGTCCCTCGTCGCCATGAAGCAGGACCATCTGAAGCGCCGGTTGGCCTATTCCACGGTCAGTCAGCTGTCCTACGTGATCCTGGGCGCCATGCTGGTGAATTCCTGGGGTGTCATCGGCGGCGGCATGCACATCGCCATGCACGCGTTCGGCAAGATCACCCTGTTCTTCTGCGCCGGCGCCATCATGGTCGCCGCGCACAAGGAATACATCAGCGACCTGAAAGGCATCGGCCGCAAGATGCCCATCACCATGGGCGCGTTCGGCATCGCCGCGCTGTCCATGATCGGTCTGCCGCCGACCGCGGGCTTCATCAGCAAGTGGTACCTGTTGCAGGGCGCGCTGGAATCCGGGCAGTTGATCCTGATCGGCACCTTGTTCCTCAGCACGCTTTTAAACGCGGCGTACTTCATGCCCATCGTCTACACCGCCTTCTTCCACAGGCCCGAGCCCGTGGCCCACGGCCACCACGACCACGGCGAGGCCCCCTTCCCCATGGTGTTCGCCATCGGAATCACCGTGACCGGGACCGTGGTTCTGTTCTTCGCCCATGAACTGCCGTTGACCCTTGTGCGCATGTTGATCGGAGGCGCGCCATGAGCCAGCAACGCCTGACCCCCCGCGCGTCCGACGACAAAGTCGGGACGCACGCGCTCTATAAGCCGGCGGTGCAAAAGAAGCTCTGGATCGTCTCCTTGATCGGGCTGGCGCTGTTGACGTTCGGCGACTTGCTGATTCACGGCCATCCCCATTTCGGAATCGACGGGACCTTCGGGTTCTTTTCCTGGTACGGCTTCATCACCTGCGCCGCCATGGTCATCGTCGCCAAGTTCGTGATGGGCAAGATCCTGTCCCGGAAGGATACCTACTATGACCAGCGCTAGCGCCTTCGCCCTGCTGCCGCCCGGCCTGGTGCTGATCCTGGGCGGGTTCCTGCTGCCGTTCCTGCAGCGGCGCGAACGCGCCGTCTTGGTGTTGGGCCTGCCGCTGATCGTTCTTTGGCTGATCTGGCAGCTTCCCGACGGACCGTCCCTCACCATGCGGTTCCTCGATTGGGACGTCACCATCGTCGAGGCCGACGCGCTCAGCCGCGTGTTCGCCACCATCTTCGCCATCATGGCCTTCGGCGGCGGCCTGTTCGCGCTGAACCAGCGCCGCGTGGTGGAATTGGTCGCCGCGTTCGTCTATGCGGGCAGCGCCATCGGCGTGGCGCTATCGGGCGACTTGATCTCCATGTTCTTGTTCTGGGAAGTGATGGCCATCGGCTCCACACTGGTGGTGTGGTCGTCGGACCAGCCTGGCGCCTACAAGTCGTCGGTCCGGTACCTTGCCGTCCATCTGGCGGGCGGCGTGGTGCTGATGGTGGGGATCATCCTTTATATCCAGCAGACCGGCTCCATCGACTTCGTGGCCATGAAGACCGACTCGCTCGCCACCTGGCTGATCCTGATCGGGTTCCTGGTCAACGCGGGCGCGCCGCCGTTCTCGTCCTGGCTGCCCGACGCGTATCCCGAAGCCTCCTTCAGCGGCACCGTGTTCCTGTCCGCCTTCACCACCAAGACCGCCGTCTACGTCTTGATCCGGGGTTTCCCTGGAGCCGAGGTCCTGATCTTCTTCGGCTGCTACATGATCATGTACGGCATCATGTACGCCTTGTTGGAGAACGATCTCCGCCGCATCCTGGCCTATTCGATCATCAACCAGGTGGGCTTCATGGTCACCGGCGTCGGCATCGGCACGGAAATGGCGCTGAACGGCGCGACGGCCCACGCCTTCACCCACATCATTTACAAGGCCCTGCTTTTGATGTCGGCGGGCGCGATCATCTATTCGACCCGCGACGACGAGTTCCCCAACGGACGGCGCAAGTGCACCGACGTGGGCGGACTATTCCAGAGCATGCCGTTGACCGCGGTCTGCGGCACCATCGGCGCGCTCGCCATCTCGTCGTTTCCGTGGACGTCGGGCTTCGTCAGCAAGGCCATGATCAACGACGCCGCGGCGGCCGAGCACATGACGATCGTCTGGTTCTGGCTCGCGGCCGCGTCCGCGGGCGTGTTCCTGCACGCAGGCATCAAGTATCCCTGGTACGCCTTCTTCCAGAACGACAAGGGCCTGCGTCCGACCGAGCCGCCATGGAACATGCGCGCCGCCATGGTGCTGTTCGCGTTCCTGTGCATCGCCATCGGCGTGGTTCCGGGTCCACTCTACGACATCCTGCCCTACCCGGTGGATTACGAACCCTACACGGCCGCCCACGTGGTCAACATGCTGCAGTTGCTGCTGTTCGCGGGCCTCGCCTTCTTCGTTCTGCTGCCGGTGATGAAGCGGACCCTCACCATCACGCTCGACACCGACTGGTTCTACCGCGCCATCGGCAAGGTCATCTCGGTTGCGGTGTGGGAGTCGATGCGCCACCTCAGCGCCCAGTTCCGCCAGGGCTCCACCGACGCGTTGCGCGGCCTCGCCAACTGGGTGGCGCGCTTCGTCGGACCGGGCGGCGTCCTGGCCAAGACTTCCAACGCCGGGGTCATGGTGGCGTGGGTGCTGGCGTTCCTGATCCTGTATCTGGTGCTGTATTACCGGTAAGGCTACATCCGTCGACGCCAGCCGATCCGGCCAAGGCTCGCCCGAGAGCGCGTCTTGCTGCTCGGGCAACACTCGCTCCGACAGCGTTCGCCCGTCGGCCTCGAGCGCCACGAACCCGTCCTTCACCAGCAGGTTTTCCTTGTTGCCCGCAAAGTGCAGAAAATAAGAGTCGTGAAACGCCGCCACGACGCAGGCCTTGCAAAGACCCTGGTTCCGGCGGTAGTAGGCCTCGTCCCGCCATTCCTGGTGCAAGTCGTAGAGAAACGGATAATGCTTGGCGGCGTATGGGACCCAGATGCGGTTGAAGCGGTTGTCGATGGGCTCTCACGACGGGCGGGCGCGGTCCTCGAACGCGGCGCGGTAATAATCGCCGATGACCATGGTCACGATGACCGCGCCCTTGCGCTCCATGGCTTGAGTTCCCCGCTCAGTCGTCGGCCTCGGTATGGAACCGCCAAGCGTTCCGGCCGGACTTCTTCACCGCGTACATGACCTCGTCGGCGGCGCGCATCAGGTCCGTCGAGGTCGATCCGTGGTCGGGGTGGACGCTGATGCCGATGCTGGCCCCGATTTCCGCCGTCGCCGCTCCGAACCGGAAGGGCTGGGCGAGCGAGTCCAGGATTTTTTGCGCCACGCGCCCGGCCTCGTCGGCCCGGTTCAGATTCTCCAGGATGACCACGAACTCGTCCCCACCGATGCGCGCCACCGTGTCGCTGGCGCGCACCGCGCCCGAGATCCGGTTCGCCACCGCGCGCAGGACTTCGTCCCCCGCCGCGTGGCCGAGGGTGTCGTTGATGGGCTTGAATTTGTCCAGGTCGACGAACATCAACGCCAACGGCCTGTCGTTGCGGGTCGCGCGTCGGATGGCGCCTTCAAGGCGATCGTCAAGAAGATGGCGGTTGGGAAGTCCGGTCAGCGGGTCATGGTGGGCGAGCCGGCGGATATGCTCCTCTTTCCGCCTGCGCTGGGTGATGTCCCTCAGGATGCAGGTGAAGACGCTCCCGCCGTCTTGATGCAGCTCGCGAATGGCCATCTCCAACAGGAATGATTCGCCGTCCTTCCGCCGACCGTAAATGTCCTGGTCCGTGGACTCTTTCGCCAGTTCCCAATCGGGGATCAAGGTCAGGATGTTGCCCCCGACCACCTCGCTTTCAACGAAGCCGAAAATGGTCTCTGTGGCGGGGTTGATGGATTGGACCACGCCGCGTTCGTCCACGGTCATGATGCCGTCGGCGACGCTGTCGATGATGCCTTCGAGGCGGCGCTCGCGAGCCTGCAGGGTCCGAGCGGCCTTCAGATGCGCGGTGACGTCCCTGGCCTCGACCATGTAGGCGTCTTTCTCCTTGAGGGACGAGACCCACATGTCCACGTCCACGGCGCCCTCGTCCGCGCGCAGAAGCTTGATGGACAATTTGTCGGTCTCTCCGCAAAAGGCGTCCAGCCCCAAGGCGCCGAGTTCCTCGTAGTCCTTGTGCAGCAAAGAGGACAAGCCGCGTCCCTCCATCGAGTCGAACCCGAGGATGCGCAGTCCCGCCTCGTTCATGTACACCACCTCGTCCCCACGGCAAATGGCGACGAGGTTGTGCAGCCTTTCGGTCAGTTCCATAGTTTTTCGACGTTCCGTATCGTCGTCAGGACCAATATCATGCATGGTTAAGCCCATGAGTGAACCGACCCGCGTCGTCTATAAAGTTGGAGAAACGCGGGCCAGCAGTCAAGAGGACGACGATGCCGGACGAAAACGACGACCGCTTTTGCGCCAGACGCGGCATGCGGAGAATGGAAGTGGGGCTTCTGGCCGTCGTGGCGCTGGCGACCCTGGTCGCCGCCATTCTCGGGTAGCCTCAGCGGGCGTTTTCAAGAGCGCCGAGCACGCGCCTCAGGGCCTCGACCGCGTCAGGTCCATGGGCGTCCGCAATCCGCTGGAGGGCGGACGCGTCGGACATATAGCGCCCGAGTGGAAGGAACAAGGCCTCCAGCAACGCGTAAACCGTCGCGTCGTCCGCGTTCCATTCGCCGACGCCGCGTCCCTCGAAGGCGTAGTCCTGGGCGCCCGCCATGTGGCCGCGCAGCATGGTCTGCAGCCATTCGAACCGATGCTCGAAATCCACGAAATGAACGGAAATGTCGATAAGGGCGTCATCGACCAGCGCGTTCGCCTCCGGGTCGTCGTAGAGGTCCTGCCAGTCGAGATGGCCGTGCTCTTGCCGCAACCGGTCGGAGATCAAGCCGCATTCGTCGTGGCAGCGCCGGAAGATCTCGGGCCCGGCCAGCATCTCGAACGCGGTGAAGAACCCGGGCAGCATGCGCCGGGACAGCAGGCGGTCGTCCTGGTCCAATTGGCCTTCCGACGGGAACAGGTGGGAGAACCGCTTGACCAAGGCGCGGTCGAAGGGACGGCGCCGGGCCTTGTCCCAGATCTCGCGCTCGTGCTGGCGCAAGCAGTCGTCGCGGATTTCCCTGAACACGGCGAGCGCGTCGGACTCTCCGGTCTTCAGACGCTCCACCACCGCCTTCAAGGTGTCCAGATAGACCCAGCCGTTGTGCTGCTTGGCGTCCGCCTCGACGCCCTGGATCAGGGTGTCAACCAGGGTGAACGCCGCCCGTTCGCAGTAGTTCGCGCTGGATTTTTGTTTCTTGGGACCAAGATGGTTCATGGACACCTCTCCCATTACGTCCCACTTGAAATCGTCCCCACCGATACAAATGCGACACATTATTGTCGGCCAATCAAAGCGGATTTTCAATGATTCGCGTAAATTTCCCCTTAACGGGGCGGATTAACAGATTGATTCTCTATATGAATCGCCTGGCGACGCCGCAAGGCCGCCAGCGCTCAGCAGGCCAATTCCGCGATTTTCAGGAAATCCACCAACGTGGCGTGGAACCTGTCGGGACGTTCGATCATCACCATGTGCCCGCAATCGGGAACGCCGAAGTCCGGAACCGAGCCCAGCCGCGCCAGCACATCGGGCAGGACGCTGCGCTGCCCGTACATGTAGACCCTGGGCGCGGTCATGCCCTTGAACATGGGAATGAGCCGCCCGCTGTCCGACCAGGACACCATGGACTGGCAGGCCTGATGAAAGGCCCGGCGGTCGCATCCGGCGGCCAAGGCGGCCCAGAGCCTCAGCCCCGGGTCCGCCGAGGTCCCGGCGATCTCCAAGACCTTGTCGAAGCCCAAGACGAATTCGTCGAACGGGGTTCCGGCGGTGCGCCGGCTGATCATGCCGCAGTCCTCGGGCGCCAGGTTGCCCTCGATATTGACGAACGAGGCCACCGAATCGGACTGATCCGCCATAAGCAGGCCAACCAGCCCGCCCATGCTGTGCCCGACGATGTGCAGGCGTCGAAAGAAGAAGTCGTCCACCAGCTTCATGGCCACCGTGGCCAGGCTCTCCATGTCGCAAACGAAGTCGCTGGGCGCCGGGGTGTCGCCGAAGCCGGGAAAGTCGGGGGCCAGGATGGACCAGCCGCCGAGTTCCGGCGCGTACCACATCTCGGAGAAGGTCTCCTTGGAGCAACCGAGCCCGTGCAAGGCCAGGATCAGATCCTGGCCCGACTGGCGGAAGTAGGTGGAAACGGGCAGACACACGCCGCCAAGATCGATATCGCGTGTCAGTCGTTCGGGCGGCACCGGCGTCGACTCCTCACCGGAACGCGCGAACCTGGGCCCGCAGGCGTTCGACGAAAACGTCGAGCAGGCGGCGCAAGACCTTGTCGGTATGCTCCAGCCGATCGAGCCGCTGCTTGAACGCCTCGCGCTGGATGACCCGAAGCTCCGTCTTGTCCACGGCCCGGGCCGAGGCGATGCGCGGCTGGTCGTCGACGATGGACATCTCGCCCAGGATCTCGCCGGGTCCGAGCGCCGCCAGGAACGCGTCCCGCTCCCCGGCCTTGAAAGTGACGTTGATCCGCCCGGACATGATCAGGTAGGCCTCGGTCCCGAGTTCCCCTTCCCGGAACAGCACCTCGCCGGGCTCCAACGTCCGGAAGCCCAGGGGCATGTCCTTCGATCCCGGCGCGTCCATGGGCGAGCGCACCACGGGCGGGCCCTGTTCGCGCTGGCGCGACTGGTGTTTTTCGTCGGCGGCCGCCTCGCCGAGGAATATCCGAAAATTCTGAACCATCTCCATCGCCCAGTGGTCGTGGAGGTCCCGGTCGGCCAGCCGCCCGCAAAGCGAACGCGCCGCCGCCTTGACCTTTTCGGGCGACGTGTCCTCGGAAAACAGGCGCTCCACCTTGTCGAAGGTCTCAAATATTTCCTGGCCCTTCGACAACAGGAAGCGGCGGTTCTTGCGGCCCAACGGCGTGTTCAGCATGTCGATGACCGCGCCGAGCCGCGCGCCCGGTTCGTGAATAAGGCGAAGAACGGCCTTGATACCGTCCTCCATCGACAGCTCGCCCTCGCGCGACGGCATGGCGATGCGCGCGCGCTGGACCAAGGCCTCGCACAACAAAGGCCCGCCCAGCACGCCATCAAGCCCGGAAAGAGCGCCCAGCAAGCCGGTGAACATCTCCTTCTCAGCGTTGGGATCGCCGTCCTTGGTCAGGGGATCGAACCCGGTGAGAAGCCTCTGGGCGCGTTCGAGCAGGCTCCATTGCGTCAGCGGCATTTGGAACCGCGCGAACAGGCCGTTCAGACGGCAGGCGACGGCGTCTTCCTCCTCCCCGCATTGAAGGCGGCCCTCGCTGAGGTCGGCGAGCCGACGCAGCCTGTCGCCCATGTTGGGAAGCGGCGGCAGGATTTCGTCGAGCGCCGCCTCGCCGTCTACGATTTCGGCGATGGCCTCGTCGACGATGCTCCGGACCTCCTCGCCCAGGTCCTGGTCCAACAACTTGACCAGATGGTCCAGCTTGCGGGTCCAGTCCCCGCCCCGGGACGTGGCCTGGGCCAGACCGACCCGGTGCCAGAAAGGACGGTCCGGTGGATCGAAGCGCCCAACAACCAAGGCGTGGAGCCCATCGAGCCCGTCCTCCATGACCGCCGCGCCGAATGGCGCCGCGTCTTTCGCGTCCGGAATCATTTCCTGAACCTCGGCCATCAGGGCCTCAAGCTCTTCATAGCGCTTGCGGGGATCGACGTCCCCGCCCCTGGACTGGGCCATGGCGACGGCGCGCAAGGCGGCGACGGCCAAATCCCGGTCGCGCGCGAGAAACCGCAACTGGTCGGGTTCGTGCAGGAGTTCCATGGGTGTCTTGATCTCGGCGTCGAGCCAGGCCCGCAGCACCCGGCCCATGGTCTTGCGGGATTCGAAGCCGAACACGTCCGCGGCGGACTTGCATCGGGGCGCGCGTTCTATGGGGACGACGATTGGATGTTGCCCGTCCCTGGCCCCGGAAACCTCCTCGAAGATGATTTTTCCGTGGTCGCGGCCCGGGCTCGCCTCGGTGATCTTGACGGCGTCGAACTCGCCTGAGGCGACCATCGCCTGCGCCTCGGCCCTGGCGGTTTCCTCGCTCTCTTCCGATTGCTTATGAAGCCAGCGCCCGTCCTGGCGCACGGAGATTTCAAAAGTCACGGATTCGGATGGCGACACTGGACGCCCCCTTACGCATCACCTAATGGACGGGGGATGATATCACGAATATTCTTTCATTGCACGACCGCGAAAATTCTTTTGTTGCATGCCTATGCGCTTGCATCTTCATTCAGGACCTCAACGACGGCGTTAAGGAAATCCTCGGGATCGAACGGTTTCGCGATGAAGTAGGTCTTGCGCTCCCACTCCTCTTCCAACACCCGTTCGCCCTTGGGATAGGCCGACATGAACAGAATGCGGAGACCGGGTTTCCGGGCCAGCAGTTCGCGCGCCAGGTTCGGCCCGCCCATTTCCGGCATGACGATGTCGGAGATCAACAGGTCGATGGACACGTCGTGCTTCAAGGCCTTTTCGAGCGCGATGCGGCCGTTGCGCGCCTCGATCACCGCGTGCCCGGCGGCCTCCAAGGTCTCACGGATCAGTAGGGCGACGTTTTCGTCGTCCTCGGCGACCAGTATGGAGGCCGGGGCGCGCGGAACGACCTCGTCCTTCCTCGCCTCGCCCGCCGGGCTTTCGGCGCTCTCGGCGAGCGGCAGGAAGATGGTGAAGGCCGCCCCCAAACCCGGCCGGCTTTCCACGTCGATGAAGCCGCCAAGCTGCTCGACGATTCCGTAAACGGTCGCGAGCCCAAGGCCGGTCCCCTTCCCCGGCCCCTTGGTGGTGAAAAAGGGCTCGAACAGGTTTTCCAGGGTGTCCTGGTCCATGCCGACCCCCGTGTCCGCGACGCACACGCAGCCCCACCGGCTTCTGGGCGGAATGTCCGGATGGCGCGAGACCACCGAGCCCCGCCACAGCATAACCTGGGTCGAGATGGTCAACGTCCCCCCCTCGGGCATGGCGTCGCGGGCGTTGATGGCGAGGTTGGTGACCACTTGGGAGATTTGCGCGGCGTCGGCCAGCACCAGGGACTCGCCGTCCTCGATTTTCGTCGTCAGCGTAATCTGGTTCCCGACCACGGTTCTGAGCAGCGGCTCGGCGTCTTCGATCAGGGCGCGGAGCGCGGTCGCCTCCAACTTGGGCTTGGCGCGCTGTTTGCGGCTGAAGTTCAACAGGTCTCCGGTCAGGCGCGACGCGCGGTCCGCCGTCTTCTGCATTTCCTCCAGGCACATTTCCAGCCGTTCGGGTTTATCGACGGAATCCGCCGCCATGGCGCTGAAGCCCTTGATCCCGACCAGGAGGTTGTTGAATTCGTGCGCGATGCCGCCCGCGAGCTGACCCAGGGCGTGCAGCCTTTCCATGTGGCGGAGCCTGTCCTCGGCGTGGCGGCGGTCCGACACGTCGCCGATGGCCCCGCCCATCCGGTAGGCGGCGCCGTCGGGGTCGCGCAGCGCGACGCCCCGGTCCAGAACCCAGATGAAATCGCCGTCCTTGTTGAGAACGCGGTATTCGTGGGAGAAGAACTCCGAGCCCCCGACGATGTGGCGGCGGAGCTTCTCGGAATAGGCCTCGCGGTCGTCGGGGTGGATGCGTTCGCGCCATGATTCGGGATCGAACTGAAGCTCGCTTTCATCGTATCCTAGGATCGTGGTCAGGCGCGGCGAGGCGTAATACTTGCCATCGCCAAGGTTCCAGTCCCAGATGGCGTCGTTGCCGCCCTTGAGCGCCAGGGCGTAACGGTCCTGGGTCTCGCGCAGGTCGGCCTCCATGGTCTTGCGCTCGGAGATGTCGGTGCGCATGCCGCACATGCCGTAGATCCGCCCGTCCCTGTCGCGGAGCGGAAAACGAACCGCGAGGAAGACCCCCTCCCCGCCCGGCCTTTGGATCGCCTCCTCGATCTCCAGATGGGTGTGGGTCTCCAACACCTTGCGGTCGGCGGCGCTGAAGGCGGTGGAAAGGGCGGTTTCGCCGATTTCCTCGTCGGTGCGGCCGATCAGCCTGTCGGCCGAAATGCCGAACAGGGCCTCGAACTGAAGGTTGACGAACAGGTAGCGGCCTTCCAGGTCCTTGATGTGGACCGCCGCCGCCGCGTTGTCCAGGATCGCCCGCATGCGGGCCTCGGTTTCGCGGTGCGCCTCCTGGGAGTGGACCATCTCGGTGATGTCGGAACCGAGACCGCGATAGCCGCGAAACGCGCCCCCGGCGTCAACGACCGGCGCGCCGTTCAGCATGAAGATGCGGACGCCGCCGTCGGCGCACTGCCAGTTCAGGGTCAGGTTGCGGAACGGCTTGCGGGACGCCACGTCTTCCAGGTGGGTCTCCCATTTCTTCCGGTCCTTCTTGTCCGGGTCGATCAGGAACTGGGCGTGCAGCGCGTTGCGGCTGACCCCGATCACCTCATCGCGTCCAAGCCCCGTGAGCTCGAAGAAGCGATCCGTCACCTTGACGTATTGGGAATCCGCATCCGTCTCCCAATACCAGTCGAACCCGGCCTCCTCGAAATCGCGGAACCCTTCCTTGCGGGCGTAGAGTTCGCGCTCCAACCGCTTTCGGTCCGCGTCCAGCCCACGGATTTCGTCTTCGCGCGCGCCGATCTCCGCTTCCCTCGCGGACGCGGCGGCCCCCGCCCGCCGAACGATGGCGAAAAGAACGACGAAAACCGCGACCAGGATGATCCCGCCCGCGGTCAACTCCCCGATCGCGCCTTGGCGAAAGGCGTGGAAGACCAGGGCGGACACAAGGAAAAGCGCCAGCGCGCCGACAATGGACAGGGGCCGCAAGTCGTTGGGCATGGCGCCGCCCCCAGCTTCAGGCCAGGGAGTCGATAACGTCTTTCAACAAGTCCTGGACCTGGGTCGCGACTTCGCCCAGCGCCTCGTTCTCGATGGCCGCCATGGAGGCGATGGGGTCGATGGCCGCGACCTCGATCCCGTCGTCCTGCTTCTGGACAATCACGTTGCAAGGCAGCATGGCGCCGATGTGGCTTTCCCGCTCCAGGGCCTGGAGCGCGAATTTGGGATTGCAGGCGCCGAGAATGGTGTAGGGCCTGAAATCGGCGTCCAGCTTCTTCTTCAACGTGGCCGACACGTCGATGGTGGTCAGGACCCCGAACCCTTTTTCCTGCAGGGCCTGGGTTACCTTGTCGATGACGTCGTCGAAAGAGCCTTGAACCTTGGCGGAGAAATAATAGGACATGACGGCCTCCCAAGCCTTTGTTTGTTTCGAAAACCGATATCATAAACCTAGGCGCCGAGCCAGGAATAACAATGCCGGAAATCAGTAATATGCGCGGATATAATTGTAGTTCATAGAACTAACGGATCGCGTTCTTGCGCAGCAGAAGTTCCGCCGCCCGCCCCAACATGGCGTCGTCGATCGCCGCCCCGTCCGCCACGCG
This sequence comes from uncultured Hyphomicrobiales bacterium, assembly GCA_964344345.1. Classification (GTDB taxonomy): domain Bacteria; phylum Pseudomonadota; class Alphaproteobacteria; order Rhodospirillales; family CAYFNC01; genus CAYFNC01. Next base: position 60,404 of record CAYFNC010000009.1, read on the forward strand.
GCCGACAAGGGAGCCGCACAGATTAAGCGCCGCCAAGGGCTCCGGCGTCTCGGAGAGAAGACGCTCCAACGCCGGGCCGCCGCCCCGATGCAGGTCGGCGACAACCATGGGGCTCGCCATGCCGACCTGGTGGACCAGGGGAAAGCCGATCAGGTTGTGCAATCCGCCAAGAAGCTTCGGCCCCACCAGCTGAGGAACCATGGGCCCGCCTTGGTATCGTCCGACGATGCGCTCGCAGGCGTGGATATAGAAATCCAGCACACTGTTTCCCCGCCGGAATAGGCAAAACGCGTTGTGCACGTTCCGGCGGGCCTTGGGCGCGCCGCGCGCGTCTGGCTGGACCCAGACCTCGCCGCCAAAGGCGTACTCCAAATCCGCGTCCGGACGAAAGCGTTCGGGCGCGAAGACGACCACGTCGGCGTCGATCCATATTGCGCGCTCCGCCCCTTCCTCCAGAAGGCTTCGCATCCACACCAGCCGCGCCAGGTCCGTCACCACCTGGACCCGCCCCCGCGCCTTCTCCCGGTACCAGTCCGGCGCCAGCTCCAGCAAGGCGTCGTCCATGAACCGGTATTCCCAGCCCATGGCCAGGGCCCAGTTCCGGACGCTTTCCATGCAGAGTGTCATCCAGGCGGGAACGTCGTCGGTCCGGAACGACTGGCAAACCACGGTCGTCATCGCGAACGGGCCTCGCCCGGTATCAGGGGCATCGGAGGTATTGTCTGTATTTCCGCTTCTTGCAGGCGGCGACGGGTTTCTTCTCCTGGCGGAGCTTCGTTTCCATCTCGCGGGCGAGCTGGATGTCGAAACGGCTTGGGACGTCGGGGGCCAGGGCCGCCTTGATGGCGACGTCGGGCGGCGTGTCCTCCTTGTACTCCACGCATCCGCTGATCTTCCACTTCCGCCCGCCGCGGGCATAGTGGAAATACACGATGCGCTTGGACCATTTTCCCCCGCCCTTGAAATGCGCCTTCTCGTGGGCGACGACTTCCTTTTCCCTAAGCGACAGCAGGCGTTTCACGCCGGTCCCGGCCAGGCGTTGATCCCCCAGCTTCCGCTTCAGGACGCTCAGATAGTCCTGGTGCTCCTTTCGGGCGCGGGAATCGCAATACTCGACGTCGACCGCCAAGGCCGAGAGCGGCGAAACGACAAGCGAAAGGAGGAGAAGAAAAGCCCCGGCCCAGCGCATCACGCCTCCCCGAGGGCGACGTCCTTCGGAAGGTCCAAAAAGAACGTGGAGCCCACGTCCGGCTTGGACGCGCAACGGAGCGCGCCGTCCATGCGCTCGGCCAAGCGCTTGGCGAAGGACAGCCCCAACCCGTCCCCGGGCTCGTCGCCGAACACGTCGGCGCGGACGAAGGGCTCGAAAATCCGGTTCCTGTCCACGGCCGACACGCCGATGCCGTTGTCCTTTACGAAGAATTCCAACCGGTCGTCCTTGTCGTTGCAACCCACCTCGATTTTCCCCGGCCGATCGGGGTCGAGATACTTCACGGCGTTGCTGATAAGGTTGGAAAGGATGCTTTCCAACGCGAACCAGTCGGCGTCGATCTTCGGCAGATCGCCGACCGTCACCATCGCCTTCTTGGTCGCGATCTGGCTCGCCATGGTGTCGATAACGCCATCGACCAACTCGTCAACGTCCACGGGCTCGGGCGAAAGCTCCAGGTTCTCCAGCTTGGCCATCTTCAACACGCCGGACACCAGGCGGTCCATGCGATCGACCGACCCGGAAATGAACTTCAGGGATTCCGGAATATTGTGCTCCATTTCGGCCGCGATGGCCATTCTCTGGCTTTCGGGCAAAAGCGGGATGATCTCGGACAAGAGGCTGCGCAGCTCGGCCATGCTGTACTGCAGGGAGTCGGTGAATCCCTTGACGCTGGCCAGCGGGCTTTTCATGTCGTGGGACATGAGGCTGGTGTACTGGCGAAGCTCCTCATGCGACTGGGACAAACTGTTCATCAAGTCCCGCTCCTTCACGGACATGGCGCGGTGATAGGGCTTGATAACCAGGAAATAGGACATCGGCGCGACGACAATTGTCAGCAGCGTCGAATCGATCAGCGCCTCGATCAGCGTCGGGTATTCCGGCAACACCGCGAGCCCGAGCATGATGAAGCCCTCGGCCACGAACATGATTGCGGCGATGCGCATTACGATGGTGCTGATCTTCATGTTCCGCGTTCGTCCTAATTATCCATCCAAGTAAGGATGCCGCCCCCCCGACGTTATTCGTCCAGAAGAGACCGCAAGGACAGGGCGGCGTGGCTGCTTTGAGCCTCGGAAAGCGTCTTTAATCGTTCCGCCAGCCGCCCGCTCCAACCGGCGTCTTCCGACAGTTCGGAGTTCAACTCATATCCAACGCCAAGACTACGCATAAACGCATCCAAAGTCACGTTTTCTAAGTCGCGCGCAAGAAACCAGACGCCGCCATCCGCCCGCTCCAAGTAACGGGCCTTGCGCAGGTCGTTCAACAACGCCGATCCGGGCGCGTCCGAAAGACGGGCTCTTTCCAGCAGTTCCTGGCGGGTCGCGCCCTTCCCGTCCCGGCGCCCCGCCTGCAGCAAGGACAATATCGCCAGCCCGGCGACCAAGCGCTCCATCGGCTTGGGATCGTCCAGCGCGGGCGCGCCCGCCGCCCGCCGCCACTCGCCAAGGGCCGCCGACATGGTCGCGCCGAACAAGACCACGGCCCACGACAGATACATCCACACCAGGAAGATCGGCACCGCCGACATGGCGCCGTAGATGGTCTGGTAGGCGGGAAAATTGGATACGTAAAGGCCGAACCCCTTGCGCAGCAGGGTGAACAAAAGCCCCCCGACCACAGCGCCGAACAGCCCCTCCGCCACCGCCACCCGCCGGTTGGGAATGATGATGAAGAACACCGCCATCGCCGCGACGACCAACAAGGTCGGCGCCGCCCAAGTCAAGCCGCCGACAAGCCCGCCCGCCAGCTCTCCCCCCATCAGCTTGGTCGTGGCGAAGACGTAACCCGAGACCGAGAAGCTCGCTCCGAGCAGCAAAGGCCCAAGGGTCAACAGGGCCCAGAACACCAGCAACCTTGGGATCAAGGCGCGGCGCCTGGCCACCCGGAACAGACGGTTCATGGCGTCCTCGACCGTCCCAAGCAGCAGAACCGCCGTAAGCGCCAGGCCGACGACGCCAAGCGCGGTCAGCCCCGCAGTATTGAGCACGAAACGCTCGAAGTACTCCCGCGTCGCCTCCGCGGTTTCCGGCAACAGGTTCGAAAAAACGATGTCCTGGAACTCCCCGCGCACGTCCTCGAACACCGGAAACGCCGCGAGGATGGCGAAGGCGATGGCGGTCAACGGCACCACGGCCAGAAGCGACGTGTAGCTGAGCGACGCCGCCACCCGAAGGCACCGGTCCGCCATGAAGCGCCGATAGGCGTAGCGGGCGAAGGACGCCGCCTGATCCGGCCTGACGGGCCAGTGGGACGAAATCGGCATTTACCTTTTCTTTCCCGCACGTTCCAGACTGCGGGAGAATACCGCATCCAAATTCGAAAAACGCGGCTATTTCAGTTGGCGCTCGAAAAAGTCATGGATGCGCCTCCAAGCCTCTTTCGACTTGCCGGGATCATGGTCTTCGAACCGATTGCCGTAATCGTCGTTCATCTGTGCGAAGGTATGGCCGGCGCCTGAAACGGAAACGATCTCTATCGGCGCGCCCTTGGCCTTGTTGCGCTCCAATATGTCCTTGCAAAGATTGACGTCCGATACGCTGTCGGAAAGAGGAAGGATCGAGAGAATCGCGGGCGTTCGACTGAAATCCTCGTGGACCGCCCGGATCAAATTGAACCCAAAGACGTCCTTGGCGCACCAAGGCGACAACAACGCCACGCCCCGGACGTCCCGCAAACCGCGAGCCGGTTTCCTTTCCAGGCTCGCCGGAACCTTGCCGGGCGCGTCCAGAACCAAGGCGTCCATGATCGTCGCCGCGCCAAAGGAAATACCGAAAAGCCCTATTCGCCCCCGCGCGGCCCAGGGCTGCCGCTCCACCCAATCCACGGCGACCATGACGTCTCCGGCCGTCGTCCTTGGCAGAAGGGCGCCGGACCTGACGGCGCGGCCATCGATTCCCCTGCCATGGTACATGTCCACGAAAACGGCCGCGAACCCCTTTGCGGCGAAGCCGTCGAGGATGCGCTGCTGCTCCGGATGCCACGAGGTATCGGACGCTCCATGGAAATACAGAACGGTTGGGAAAGGCCCCGCGCCGGGCGGCGTCTTGACGCGCAGACCGTCGGCAACGCGTTCGGCGGCGTCCGCAAGGCTTGTTGGAGACGCTTCTTTTGGCGCGCAAGCGATCAAGACGCCGCCAATTGCGATCATGAAGAACGACATGCGGATGTTCATCGTCATCCTCTCCCATCAACAACCGAGACGGCGCGCGCCTCGTTATTGCGATTCCAGAGCGTCATTACTGGGCGCGCCTTGCGGCCTTGTCCCGCTCCCCCTATCATGCCGCCGTTTCGGCCAAAGGGGGAGTTCGCGTTCATGCTCGACGCCATTCGCAAGCGCACCGGGTCCTTGCCGGTCAAGATCCTGTTGGGGCTCTTGATCCTCAGCTTCGCCGTCTGGGGCGTCGGCGACATGGTGCGACGGGTGGTGACGCCGTCCTCGGCCGCCAGCGTGGGCGATCTGGAAATCCCGCTGCAAGAGCTGGACTGGGAGTTCCGGCGCGAGGTCGAACGCATGCGAAACGCGTTCGGCCCCGACTTCGATTCGCAAAAAGCCCGGGCCATGGGCTTCCGACAGGCGACCCTGAACCGCCTGATAGAAGGCGCGCTGATCGACCAGGGCGCGGCCTCGCTCGGCGTCGCGGTCTCGGACGACCAGATCCGCGACCAGATCCACTCCATCAAAGGGTTCAAAAACGAACTTGGCCAGTTCGACCGTTTCGTCTTCGACCAGGCGATGCGCAACAACGGCCTGACCGAAAAGCACTTCATCGCCCTTCTGCGTCGGGACATGTCGCGCCAGCAGTACCTGCAATCCCTGACGGAAGCCGCCCGCGCGCCCAAGGCCATGGCCGAGGTGCTCTACCGCCACAAGCACCAGCGCCGCGTCGCCCAGGTCATTCGTTTCGACGACGCGGCCACGCCCGACCCTGGCGCGCCCGACCAAGCGGCGCTGGAGGCGTTCCACAAGGCCAACGCGGCGCGCTACACCGCGCCGGAAAGCCGGGCGCTGACCGTGCTCGCGCTAGACGCCGCCGGCTTGGCCAAGGAAATCGCGGTCTCGGACGAGGAACTGCGGGCCGCTTACGACCAGCGCGCCGATCAGTTCAATTCCCCCGAACGCCGGACCCTGCGCCAAGCCCTGTTCCAGGACGAGTCCAAGGCCCGCGCCTTCGCCGACGCCGCCCGCGCCGCGGGCGACTTCGCCAAGGCCGCCAAGGACTCGGGCGTCACGGTGGTGGATCTCGGAACCTCCACCAAGGCCGACATGCTGCCCGAACTGGCGGACGCCGCCTTCGCGCTCGCGCCCGGCGCCGTCGGAGACCCGACCCAAACCCCTCTCGGCTGGCACGTGCTGCAGGCCGTCAAGGTGACGTCGGCGGGCGTCCAAACCCTGGACCAGGTGAAAGACGAGCTTCGCGCCGTGGTCGCCCACGAGAAGGCCATCGATTCCCTCTACGACATGGCCAACCGGGTCGAGGACGCCCTCGGCGGCGGCGCCACGCTGGAGGAAACCGCCGAACGCTTCGACATCGGGCTTCGCAAGGTCGCGGGCGTCAACCGCCAGGGTCGCGACCCGCAAGGAAGCGAGGTCAAGGGCCTGCCCGCGCTCGACGTCCTGATCCGCACCGCGTTCGAGACCGAGGAGAACACGGAAAGCCTGCTGACCGAAAGCGGCGACGAGGGGTACTTCATCGTCCGCGTGGATCGCGTGACGCCGCCGGCGCTGCGCCCGCTCGACACGGTCCGGGACAAGGTCGCCAAGGACTGGGCCGCCGACAAGCGCCGCGAAGCCGCCGACGCCAAGGCCAAGACCGCGCGCGAGCGCCTGTCCGCCGGGGCCGAGGCCGCCTCCGTCGCCGCCGAAACCGGCGGGGCGTTGTCCACCACGTCCGCCTTCACCCGAAAGGGCGACGGCGCGCCCGCCGACATGCCCCAGCCCCTGGTGGAGCAATTGTTCACCCTCGCCGTGAACGACCTCGCCGGAACGCGGACCCAGGGAGCCTCGTGGGTGGCGCGGCTCGTGGCGATCAAGGACGCCGACCCCACCCAGGACCCCAAGGGCGTCGACGCCGTCGCCGAGGAAACCGCCGAGCCCTTCGAGGGCGACGTCCTGACCCAGCTTTCCGGCGCGCTAAAGGTCGCGTTCCCGGTTCGGGTCAATGCCGCGGCGCTGAACGACGATCTTCGCTGAATGCGGCTTCCCGTTGTAATCACGACCTTATTCCTTTTCGCCGCTCCGGCGGCGGCGGGGTCTGTCCGCGACGACGGCATCCACACCCAGCCCTGGATCAACGGCGTCAGCTTCCTCGACCTTCGCGACGACCTCGCCGACGCGCTGGACGCGGGAAAGAAGGGCCTTGCGGTCCTGTTCGAGCAGAAGAACTGCCCGGCCTGCGAAAAGCTGCACGAGGTCAATTTCGCCGATCCCGGGATCGTCGAGGCGTTGCCAGCCAACTTCGACGTGATCCAGATCAACACCCGGGGTTTCCTGGAAGTCACGGACTTCGACGGGGAAACGGCGCCGGAGCGCGACTTCTCCAACCGCATGCGGGCCACCTTCACGCCCACCACCGTGTTTTACGGCGAGGGCGGGAAGGAACTGTTCCGCATTCCCGGCTACCTGGAGCCCGACGATTACGCCGCCATCATCGACTACGTGATCGACGGCGGTCCGGAAAGGGGCGAGTCCCTTGCCCGGTGGTCGAAGAAAAACCGGCCCTAACCCGAAAGCTTTTCCCGCATCCCTTCCAGGCGTTCGAGGACGCCCGGCACGCCGTCGGGCGGGGTTGGGTTGGCGATCAGGTGCCCGGACAGGCAGTCGCAGCCGAGCTCCATCAGCGCCGTGGCCTGCTCGGGGGTCTCCACCTTGCGGGCGAGGACCTCGACGCCCATCCCGCGAGCCGTCTCCACGATGCTCCCGATCAGATCCAGCCCGACCTCGTCGTCGGCGAGACGGCCGTCGATGGACATGGCGCGGATATTCTCGAGTCCGATATCAAACCGCTCCATCACCACGCCGAAACCCGCGTCCGCCCAGGGCGCCGGATCGATCACGCCCTTGACGTCCACATCGCCCGGGCGGACGCCGTGCTTGGTCATGATCTCCAGCACGTCATCGGGCTCCAGCCCCAAGGGGACGATGTGGAGCAGCAGGCGCAGCCCATCCTCCCCGCCCCCGCGCCAATGCGCGAACGAACGGCACGCCGCGTCCGTCACCCAGCGATCGAGATCGAGCGCCACGCCAAGCGAGGACACGATGTTCAGGAAATCCTCCGCCCGGATCATGCCCCGGGTCGGATGGCGCCAGCGGACCAGCGCCTCGAGAAGAACCGCACGGTTCGATTCCGGGGAGAACGCGGGCTGGAACGTCACCACGGGGTCTCCGCCGCCAAGGCCCTTTCGCAAATCGGCCAGCGCCCCTTCCCGCCCGCGCCAGCGTTCGACCAACGACACGACGGCGATCATCGCGATCAGCGCGACGCCGTAGATGGGAATGTTGAACGCAATGGCGCGCATCTTCTCGGTCGAGACCGCGTCGCCCGGCAGGCGGATGACGAAAAGCCCACGGAAATCCCCGACATCGAAACCGCCCCCGGTCTCCGCGCGGAGCTCCTGGGGAGCCTTGGTCCCCTCACCATGGCACGTCAGGCAGTAGGCGTCGACCCAGAGGGGGCGGGCGTACAGGTACCCTTCGCCGTCGGGAGCGAACAGGGGCGGGTCGCCGGGGTTGCGGGTGAAATGGGCGATGGCGTCCTTCTCGGCCGGGGAAACCTCCCCCTTGGCCAGGGACAGGTTGTCGGAGGCCACCGCGATCCCGATCTCGCCGCCGGTTCTCGCCGCGAAGTCCTTGGCGATCCTTTGCAGCGCGTGGTCGGGCAGGAACCCCAAGGTGCCCTTCCGCAGGGGCAGGCCGCTGTCGAGGAACTGGTGATGATGCACGCTGCCGGTCGCGGCCAGCGCCGCGTCCAGGTTGGCGGCTTGGGCGCGGAGCGATTCCTCGGCGGCGCGCTCGGCTTCGCCGGAAGCGACGATGATGTCGGCGACGCCCAGGATAACGAGGATGGCGCCGACGACGGCCATCACCCGGGTCTTGGTGTCCATGCGCTTTCCATCCCGCCCCAATTCAATCCACTAAACACCACTCTCCAAAGGGGTTCAAGCCATCCCTTCCCTTCTTTTCCGAATCCCCCCACACTCCGCCCATGAATGCGATCTTCATGGCCATTGTCCTGGTTTCCTTCCTCGTCGCCGGATACCGGCAGGTCCTTTGGACCGGCGAGGCCGGGCAGGCCGTCCAGCCGATGGAGGCTCTCGGAAAGGCCATGATCGACGCGGCGGGCGGCGCCGTGGACTTGGCCATCGGACTGGTGGGCGTGATGGCCCTGTTTCTGGGCTTGATGAAGGTCGCCGAGGCGGGCGGGCTTCTGGTGGTGATCGCCCGATTGATGCGCCCCTTGATGACCCGACTGTTTCCCGACGTGCCCGCCGATCACCCGGCCATGGGCGCCATCATCATGAACATGTCGGCCAACGCGCTCGGCCTCGGCAACGCGGCGACGCCGTTCGGCATCCGCGCCATGCAGGAGCTGGACCGGCTGAACCCGACCAAGGGAACGGCAACCAACGCCATGGTCCTGTTCCTAGCCATCAACACCTCTTCCATCACGTTGCTTCCCACCGGCGTCATCGCGCTCCGCGCGGCGGCGGGGTCCCAGGACCCGGCGGGGATCGTGCCCACAACACTGTTCGCCACCATCTGCTCGACCACCGTCGCCATCGTCATGGCCAAGCTGACCCAGCGCTGGTGGGCCGCGCCCGCGCCGTCCGCGCCGGTGGAAACAGACTCCCCGGGCGAACAGGTCGAGGAAATGAACCAAGTCGGCGAAGGCTACCCGGCATGGGCGTCCGTCCTGGCGCTCGGCTGCGTCCTGACGCTGGTGCCCGCCACCATTGTCTGGGGCCGGGCCATCGCGCCCTGGATCATCCCGGGCCTGATGTTGGGCCTGTTGGGTTTCGGCGCGCTGCGCGGCGTCCGGGTCTACGAGGCGTTCGTCGAAGGCGCCAAGGACGGCTTCCAGGTCGCGCTCCGCATCATCCCCTACCTGGTGGCGATTCTCGCGGCGGTGGCCATGTTCCGCGCGTCCGGCGCCATGGACATCCTGATCCAGCCGCTGGGCGCGCTGACCGGCGCCGTGGGCCTTCCGTCCGAGGCTCTGCCCATGGCGCTTCTGCGCCCGCTATCGGGATCGGGGGCCTATGGGATTCTCGCGTCCATCATCAACGACCCCAACATCGGGCCCGACAGCTACGTCGGTTATCTGGTCAGCACCTTCCAGGGATCGACAGAGACCACCTTCTACGTTCTCGCGGTCTATTTCGGAGCGGTGCAGGTGCGCAAGGTCCGCCACGCGCTGGCGACGGCGCTGACGGCGGACGCGGCCGGAATCGCTGCGGCGGTCGCGATCTGTCTGATCCTCTTCGGGTAACCCCGAATTCACTTGCCCCCGTCCCTGATTTCCCCTATGGCATTGGGCGTCCACACGGACGCCGAACGAAAGGAAACGTTTCGAAATGGCGATATTCCGAGTGCAGATTCAAGAGCCCGTCCCCGAAAAAAGGGGCTTCATCCAGTACGTCTACGCCTTGATAGAAGTCTATGAAATCGAGGGCGAAGGCGACACCTGGGTCTGGCGCCAGATCGACGACCAGGGGTTCGAGGTCACGCCCCCGGAAAAGACCTTCCATTCCGATGACGCCGCGCTTGACGACGCGATCAAGCTTTTCGACGCCGTCGGCGTCGATATCTACGCGCCCAAGCCGCTCAGGAAGGATTGATTCCAAATCGGTCTGTTGAAGAGGGCTAGAATTCCCGCAGCATGTTGGTGAGGGCGTCCAGTCCGCCCTCGGCCTTGTCGTTGATCTCGTCCACCAGCTTTTGCGCCGTTTCGGCGTCCTCGGCGTCGGCGGCCGCGCCGAGGCTCTCGACGATCTCGGCCAACCCGGTCAGGCCATATGTTCCGGACGCGCTGGCCAAGCCATGGGCCTCCTTGGCGACGGCCTTCCAGTCGCCTCTGCGCGTCAGGTCCGAAATCCTCGCCACCCGGGCTCGGGCCTCGGCGGTGAAAAGCAGGATCAGGGTTTTCGCGGTGTCCGCGCCAACGCTTTCGACGAATCCGCGGACGGCGTCCTCATTCAGCATTTCGGGCCTCACTCGTTGTAGGCGACAAGGGAATCGAAGGGCACGTCGAGCTGGGACATCTTGGCCCGCCCGGCGAGGAAGGTCAGCTCGACCAGACACGACGCGGCGGCGACCTCGGCCCCGACCTTTCGGAACAGTTCGATCGAGGCGGCCATGGTGCCCCCGGTGGCGAGCAGGTCGTCGAGAATGACCACGCGCTGCCCTGGCTGGACCGCGTCCTCCTGAATCTCGATGGTGTCGGTCCCGTATTCCAGGTCGTAGGTGTAGGGGATGGTCTTGCCCGGAAGCTTGCCTTTCTTGCGCACCATGACGAAGCCGCATCCCAGCTTCAACGCCAAGGGCGCGGCGATAAGGAACCCACGGGACTCGATTCCGGCCAGGATGTCGGGGTGGTGCTTGCGCACCATCCGCGCCATGCGCCCCATGGCGACCTGCCACGCGTCCTCGTGGGCGAGCAGCGTGGAGATGTCGTAGAAGAGAATCCCCGGCTTGGGAAAATCCGGGACCGAGCGGATGTAATCCTTGATGTCCATATGTCACCTTATGCGCTGATGCCATGACGCCTTGGCGGGCGCGCCATCCTACCCCCTCGGCGCCCTTGGGGCAATTGTCCCCATGGGACCCGCTCCCCGCCCCCGTTCTTGCCATCGGAGGGTTTACGCGTCAACATCCCTTCATGGGACTTTTCATCGTCCTCGCGACCGTTCTGCTGGCCCTGGTGATCCTGATTTCGCTGGGAACGGCCGGCGTCGAAGTCGATTACGCGCTCCTTGGCGTGGAGCCGCCCGACGCGACGCGACGCGTCTTGCGTCTGACCGCCCTGGTCCGGGAATGGTGGCCCTGGCTTGCGGGCGCGCCGGTCGCCCTGTTCGCCATCTGGCGCGTCCGTGTCGCCTTGACGGGGGCCGCGCGGGGCGTGTCCCGGCTGGCGTACTACGGCAACGCGGCGTTCGGGCTCGCGATCGGGCTCGGAGTGTCGGGGATGACGCTCGCGCTGATCCTGCCGACCCTGGAGATGGGCGAGACCGCGCGCCTGGAGCCTACGCCGGAAGAGCCGGGCGACGCGCCCACCGGCTATGTCTACGACGCCGAAACCGGAACCATTCGCCGCGCCGACGACCCGAGGCTTTCATCCGAGACCTCCGCCTCGTCCAGTTGGAGCGCGGAGGAAATGGAGGCCATGCGGGCGGAGCGGGAGCGCCGGGCGAGGATGGAGGCCATGCGCGCCGAACAAGAGCGGGCGACGATGCAAGAGGAGCGCCTGCGGCGCGAGCGCATGCGCCGGGAGGAAGCCCGCGCCGCCCGGAGCATGGAGAAGCGCCCGCCGGAGGCCGCCTCCGCGCCGAGCCCCGCGCCGGAACCTTCGCCGCCCCAGCCGGAGCCCATGGCGCCTGCGTCGCCGTCCTTTGGAGGCGGAGGCGGCGGATTCGGCGGCGGCGTCTCCGTCTGCGCCTTTGGCTGCCTGCCGGACGAAGGCGGCTACATGGGCGGCCCGCCCCCCGCGCCCAGCGTCGAAATGGCGAACGAACCGCTTCCCGTCCCGGCGCCCGTTTCCGTTCCGCCGCCCGCGCCCGCCGAAACCGTCGTCACCCGCTATCCCACCATGGACGCCCCGGACAGGGTTCCTCCGAGGGAGCCGTTCCCCCTCCAGGTCTGGTTGTCCGAGGACCTGATCACGCCAGGCGTCCAGGTCTCGCCCGGCGGCGACGCCAAGGTGACGGAAGGCGGCGGCTTGGCGATGACCTTGCCCGACGAACCGGGACGCGAGTCCTGGACGCTCCGCGCCGTGCTCACCGCGCCGGGGTTCGAACTCGTCGAAGGGAATAGGGTCCAGGACATCGTTCTGCCGAAAAAGGGAGATTCCGCCCCCGCCCTGTTCATGCTGGCGGCCAAGGCCAGGGGCGGGGCAACGCGAACCGAGAAACTCCGCGTCACCTTATGGCGCGACGGCGCCTACGTGGCGCGCCTGACCCGTGAAATCACGGTCAAGGGCGCCGAGGTCCACCAAGCAGACGCCGCCCCGCCCGCGCCCACGCGCAAGAAGGCCGCGCCTGTCTCCATCGACGGCGCGGCCCAGGTTCCGGACCTGACCGTGCATGTGCTGTTCGAGGACCCGGCCCGGCTCGGCCCGGCGGACGTCATCGTCGCCTCGCCGCATTTCAACCCGCCGTCCCGGCTGATCACGGCCAAGGCCGACATCCCGGCCGAGGCCGCCGACTGGCTCTCCGGGCAATACGCGCTGGTGGTGGAGCAGGTCCTGGCCCACGCCCAGGGCCGCCAGGACCGCAAGCGAGCGCTCGCCCTGATGCGCGGCGTCGGGCGCGAGGTCTACCGCCGTTACGCCCCCAAGGCCTTCGTCGAGGCGTTCTGGGAGCTCGCGGACGACCCGGACGTCGCCCTCGACACGCTGCAGGTGTTTTCCAACAACCCGGTCCTGCCGTGGGAGATCATGCGCCCCCACCGGGACGCCGACGGGCGGGAGTTCGATTTCCTGGGAACCGAGTTCCTTCTGGGGCGCTGGCACGCCGACGACGCGGGCCGCCTCTTCGACCGGCCGCTGCAATCCCTGCCCTTCGACGAGGTCGCCGCCCTCGCCCCGAAATACCAAGGCGCGGAGCGCCTGCCGTTCCAGAATGAGGAACTGGCGAGACTCGGCCGCCTGCCCGGCTTTCGAGAGGTTCCCGCGCGCTACGCGGACCTGGCGGACCTGGTGGAGCGCGCGCCCAAGGGGTTGTTGCACTTCACCGGGCACGGCGTGGTCGAATATTCGCCGGGTGGGATTCCAAGCTACGCCATCAAGCTGGAGGACGGCGCGCTGGACCTGACCACCTGGCGCGGCATGGCGGCGAACGCGGGCGACGCCCACCCGCTCTATTTCTTCAACGCCTGCGACCTGGGCCAGGCCGCGTCGGTGGCGAACTTCGTCGATGGATGGGCGCCGGCGGTGTTGGCCAGCGGGGCCAGCGGCTACATCGGCGGGCTGTGGCCGCTTGGCGACAAGGCGGCCGCCGCGTTCTCGCGGAGCTTCTACGGCGTGATCGAGGATCATTTGGGTCAGGGGCCGGTCAAGGTGGCCGAGGCGTTGCGCGCCTCCAGGCGGCTGTTCTTCGAAACCGGCGACCCGACCTATCTCGCCTACGTGTTCTACGGGGATGTGAACCTGAAGCTGGTCCGCCGCTAATCCCCGGAATCCCCGCCGTCCCCGAAATCGTCGCCCATGTTCATCATGTGGGCCAGCATAACGCCGTCGAGCATTCCGTCATTCCAGGCCTGTTTCATCCGCTTGGCCGACCGGCGCGCGCCCCAAAAGATCAGAACGCCGATCAGAACCAGGCAACCGCCCATGAAAAGGGCGGCGTAAACGTCGTCCTGGTCGCCGCGCTCCAGGCCATGGCTCGTCCCGGCCCCGATCACCACGGCGCCGGACAGAAGGAATCCGGCGGCCAGCGCATATCCGACGAAGCGTCGGAACCCGCCTGGAGGCTTCCCGCGTGGGGCGGCGTGGTTGGGATAGGTCATTGCGTTCTCCAATTATTGCAAGGAACCCCTTGTTCGCCTTGACGAAGAAACAAAAGTAGCCCATTCGCTCAGAATAAGTCATGATAACTACTAAATGATGTTTATAAAGATACAAAGAAACATCAACATGCTCTTGATATCGTTCCTATTGTCGCGACCTGCTGCCGGCGTAGTCTCGGAGCCGCGAACATGATCGTGGTCGGTCTCCATTTCGGCCACGACGCGTCCGTCGCCGTGGTCGAGGACGGCGCGCCACGTTGTTGCATCCACGCCGAGCGACTCACCCGGATCAAGCACTCGTTTCCCCTGACCGCCGAACACGTCGGCGTCGCTCTCGAATACGTCGGTCTGGACGCATCCGACATCGATTTCTGTTCGATCACTGGCAGCCAGAACCTCGCCTTGTTCATGGAAAACACCGATGCGTTGGATTTCCGTCTGGACCCGACGGTCGAACTGAACATAAACCCAAGCCATCCTCGGAACTTCATTGAAGAGATATGCAAAAACATCAACGCCGTTCATTTGGACGCGTCATCAGAGATGCTGCAATGGCTGAATGACGAGACGTCAGCCTACGGATCCTTGATTTCATGCGATTTTTCCTTTTCCAATAGCGCTCAGACGTTTCGAATGCCTTGCGAAGAACTGTTCTTCGCCCCCTTCTGGGAAAACTGCCTGACCTTCGACGCCGTCCGCTTTTTCGACGCCAGCCCATTGTTGCAAGGAGACGGATACACAAGAGATTTTTGTTTGCCCGCCCGGGTCACGCTCGAAGGACGATCAATACCCGCCGCCACGTTCTCCCACCACTTCGCCCACGCCGCGAACGTCTATTTCCTGTCCGAGTTCGAAAACGCGGGCGTGCTGAGTTACGACGGCTCCGGCGATTACTTCGATTGGCGACGATGCCGGGGCGGCATGTATTATTACGGCGAAGGCGACAGGCTTTTTCCCATTGTTCCCCACTACACCGGGGCCGCGGGCCTTTACGAGCACGTATCGGACGGAATGTTCGAAGGTTTCCAGACGGCCGGCAAGCTGATGGGCTTGGCCCCCTACGGAACCCCGGCGTTCATGAACGAGGACTTTGTCGGAACCTTCTTCACCCCGCCCCGCATGACGACGGAAAAACTGGGAGCCCACTGGATCCACCACATGCTGGAAACCGCCGTGGGACGGGGCTACGACAAAAGCGCCTACAAAGAGGCGCGGGCGCTCGACCCGCTCAACAAGGATTTCGCCGCCAGCACCCAATTGCTGTTCGAGGAAACCACCCTTGGCGCGGTCAAGGCCATGCGGGGCATGCTGGGCGCTTCGGGCAAGGACACGCCGAACGTCTGCCTGACTGGCGGCGGCGCCTTGAATTGCCCGACCAACACCCGCGTCCATCGCGAAAGCGGCTTTTCCAATCTCTTCGTTGCGCCATCAACCGACGACGGCGGCTTGGCCTTGGGCTCGGCGCTTTTGATGAGCCACAACATCCTTGGCCTGCCCCGGCGCGCCCACGACGTTCGTTCGAGCGCGCTCGCCTGCCTGGGGCTCGATTATGGCGACGGGGCGGTGGACGCGGCGCTGGAGAACGCGGCGGCCGACATCGACGTCATCGAGGGCGACGCCATCGCCACGGCGGCCCGGATGCTGAACGAGAACCGCGTCATCGGCTTCTTCGACGGGCGCGGCGAGAACGGGCCCCGCGCGCTGGGCCATCGGTCCATCCTGGCCAATCCATGCTTCGCCGACAACCATGGACGCGTCAACGCCATCAAGGGCCGCGAGCAATGGCGTCCCTTCGCCCCCGCCGTGCTCGAGGAAAAGGCCGGGGAATGGTTCAGCGATTGCCCCCTGCCCTCTCCGTTCATGCTGTTCACGGCGACCGTGCTCTCGGACGCGGTTCCGGCGATCCGCCATGTGGACGGCAGCGCGCGCGTCCAGACGGTCAACGGGGCGGACGGACACTTCCGCGCATTGCTCGAGGCCTTTCACCGCCTGTCCGGCGTTCCGGTGTTGCTGAACACGTCCTTCAACGGCCCGGGCGAGCCCATCGTGGAGACGCCGGACGAGGCCCTCGGCTTCTTTCTGGAATCCGATTTGGACGCCCTGGCCTTCAACGGCCAACGACTTGTGGTGAAAAAGGCGCGGCGCGACCTGTTCTAATCGACGGGGCTCGATTATCATTCCCCAACGCTGTCGGAACGCATTTCATCATGGCGCTCAAAAATTTCGAAGTGGTGGATCAGGACGGTTACGAACTGGATTTCTCCCTGTTCATGAAGCACAAGGAGGAATTCCGGGTCATCGCCCATTCCCTGGATTACGTCCTGCTCTCCAATGTCGAGGGCGACATCGCCGAATTCGGCTCCGTCCCCGGCGACTACGCCTTGCAGTACGCGCTCTGTATGAAGACCAACGAGACGCGCTACGCCCCCCTGATGGATAAACTCGGCGCGGAGCGGCGCAAGATTCACCTTTTCGACAGCTTCCAGGGCTACCCGGAAGTGAACAACGAAATCGATCAAGGGTCCTATCTTCTGACCCACGGGTACTTTTACGCGGACGGCGACATGGCCGACATGTCGGTCGAGGAACTGGCGCGGACGACGGCGTCCCGGGCGCGGCAATTCCTGGGCGAGGATCGCGTGGTCACCCACATCGGCTACTTCAAGGACACGCTCCGGGCCTTGAACCCGGACGTTCGATTCTCCCTGGTCCACATCGATTGCGACTTGTACGAATCGACACGGGACGCCCTGGACTTCCTGTTCGCCAACGACGTCATGAGCAACGGCTCGGTGGTGCTGTTCGGCGAGGCGTGGAATTACAACCAGGCCTCGCCCGACCAGGGCTACCGCCGCGCCTGGCGCGAGTGCGCCGAGGCGCATGGAGTGAAATTCTCCGACAGCGGCGAAATCGCCGGCTGGGGCCACAAGTTCATTATCCACCGCTAGCACGGTGCTGAAATAGTCCCGCGTCTTACGGGACGCCGGGATATTAATCCAGATGGAACAGACAATTCCCGCGAAAGCGGGAATCCATTTTTCAAGTGCGTTATGGATTCCAGCTCTCCGCTTCGCTACGGCCGGAATGACGGTTCCAGTGAACTCGCCGACTTTTTCAGCAGCCTGCTAGCCCCCAGTTCGTCAAAACCCGCGAGCGCCGTTGACATGTCCAAGCCACGGAGTATAGTGCGCCTTCCTCCGCCCGAGGCTGGGCGCGGGACTTAATCTAATGGGGTTTTTGGAACAATGTTCGCAGTCATCAAAACCGGCGGCAAGCAATACCGCGTCGCCCAGGACGACGTCATCGTCGTCGAGAAACTCGCGGGCGAGCCCGGCTCCGCCCTTGAGATCGCCGACGTTCTGATGGTCGGGGGCGAAGGCCAGGACACCGTCGTGGGCGCGCCCCTCGTGGCCGGCGCCAGCGTCACCGCCGAGGTGGTCGATCAGAAGAAGGCCGACAAGGTCATCGTCTTCAAGAAGCAGCGCCGCCAGAACTATCGCCGCATGAAGGGCCACCGCCAGGAGCAGACGGTCCTGAAGATCACCGGCATCAAGGCCTAGGGCGCGCGTGAGGAGATAACAACATGGCTCATAAAAAAGCAGGCGGCAGCTCTCGGAACGGCCGCGACTCGGAAGGCCGGCGCCTGGGCGTCAAGAAGTACGGCGGCGAGTTGGTCATCCCCGGCAACATCATCATCCGCCAGCGCGGGACCAAGTTCCACCCGGGCGACAACGTGGGCATCGGCCGCGACCACACCATCTTCGCCACCGCCGAGGGCAAGGTGAAGTTCCAGCGCAAAGCCGGCAAGCGCACCTTCGTCAGCGTGGAGACCGCCGGCTGATCCGGCCGCCCCACCGAACGAATTCCAAGGGGAATGGCCGGCCATTCCCCTTTTTGATTCCGGGCTCGCCATGAAGTTCCTCGACCAGGCCAAGATCTACGTCAAAAGCGGCGACGGCGGCGACGGATGCGTCGCCTTCCGGCGCGAGAAATACGTGGAGTTCGGCGGCCCCAACGGCGGCGACGGCGGACGCGGCGGCGACGTGGTGTGCGAATGCGTGGACGGGCTGAACACCCTGATCGATTTCCGCTACCAGCAGCATTTCAAGGGCAAGCGCGGCCACCACGGAATGGGCAAGGACCGCACCGGCGCCAAGGGCGCGGACAGGGTGATCAAGGTCCCGATGGGCACCCAAATCCTGGACGAGGACAACGATCTGGTCATCGCCGACATGACCGAAATCGGCCAGCGCGTGATCTTGGCCCGGGGCGGCGACGGCGGTTACGGCAACGCCCGGTTCAAATCGTCCACCAACCGCGCGCCCAGGCGATTCGACCCCGGCTATCCCGGCGAGGAGAAATGGCTCTGGCTTCGGCTGAAACTGATCGCCGACATCGGGCTGGTGGGTCTTCCCAACGCGGGCAAGTCCACGTTCCTCGCCGCCGTGTCCCGGGCTCGGCCCAAGATCGCCGACTACCCCTTCACCACGCTCCACCCCAACCTGGGCGTCGCCGCCGTGGATGAGGGCGAACTGGTGATCGCCGACATCCCCGGCCTGATCGAAGGCGCGCACGAGGGCGCCGGGCTCGGAACCCGGTTCCTGGGGCACGTGGAGCGATGCGGCGCGCTGTTGCATCTGGTGGACGGCGCGGGCGAAGATGCGGCCGGGGCCTATCGCACCGTGCGGCGCGAGCTGGAGCAATACGGCGGCGACCTCGCCGACAAGCCCGAGGTGGTGGCGCTGAACAAATGCGACGCGCTCGCGGACGACGACGCCGAGGCCCTGACCGCCGAACTGGCGGAAACGTCAGGCAAGGACGTGGCCGTCATCTCGGGCGCGGCGGGAACCGGCGTGAAGGACCTGCTTCGCGCCCTGGAGCGCATCGCGCGCGAATACCGCGAGGGCCAGGAAGAAACCAAGGGATGGACGCCATGAACTCCCATCGCAACAAAAGCGGCCTCGCCCGGGGCAAGCGGATCGTGGTCAAGATCGGCTCGTCGCTGCTGGTGGACCAGGCCCGGGGGGTGGTCCATCGCAAGTGGCTTGAGGCGCTGGCCCGGGACGTGGCCGACTGCCGGGACCGGGGCCAGGAGGTGGTGATCGTTTCGTCCGGCGCCATCGCCGCCGGGCGCCGGCGCCTGAATCTCGCCGACGGCGCGCTGAAGCTGGAGGAAAAGCAGGCGGCGGCCGCCACCGGCATGATCCGCCTCGCCCACGCCTATCAAGAGGTCCTGGGCCATCACGACCTGACCGTGGCGCAGGTGCTCTTGACACTCGACGACAGCGAGGACCGGAGGCGCTATCTGAACGCGCGGAGCACCCTGAACGCGCTCCTGGCGCTCGGCGCCGCGCCCCTGATCAACGAGAACGACACCGTCGCCACCGACGAAATCCGCTTCGGCGACAACGACCGGCTGGCCGCCCGGGTCGCGGCCATGATCGAGGCGGACACGCTGGTTTTGCTTTCCGACATCGACGGCCTGTACACCGCAAACCCCCGCACCGACCCGGATGCCCAAATCATCCCCGAGGTGCGCGAGATCACGCCCGAGATCGAGGCCATGGCGGGCGGCGTCGGATCGGCGGTGGGGTCGGGCGGCATGGTGACCAAGCTGGTGGCCGCCCGCATCGCGCTCGCCGCCGGATGCCGCATGGTCATCGCCGACGGCCGCGCGCTCCATCCCCTGAAACGCATCCTGGACGGCGGGCGCTGCACCTGGTTCCTGCCCCAGGCGACGCCGAAGACCGCCTACAAGCGCTGGATCGCGGGCAGCCTGAACCCGGAAGGCGCGCTCGTCATCGACATGGGCGCGATCAAGGCGCTCGGGCGCGGCAAAAGTCTTTTGCCCGCGGGCGTGCAATCGGTGAACGGCAATTTCCAGCGCGGCGCCCCCGTCGTCGTCCGCGCTCCCGACGGCCGCGAGATCGCGCGCGGGCTCGCCGCCTACTCCTCCGACGAGGCCCGAAAAATTATCGGCCGCAAGACCACCGAGATCGAGGGGATTTTGGGATACCACCGGGGCGACGAGATGATCCATCGCGACGACATGGCGATGGCGTGAGTCCGCGATTGCGGGGCAAATCACCACATTGAAATCGGACGCGCCTATTCCAAGGACGCGAACTCGAAATTGTTCTTTCCGCGATGCTTGACCGCGTACATGGCGGCGTCCGCCTGTTGGAGAAGGTCTTCGGCGGTTTCCCCGTGCTCTGGGTACATGGCGATCCCGATGCTGGCGCCGATGTTCGCCTGTCGGCCGTCGAGGGCGAAGGGATCGGACAATCTGGAAATCAGCTTTTTCGCCACCAGCGCCGCGGCGTCCCGGTCGGTCACCCCGACCAGCGAGATGGTGAACTCGTCGCCGCCGTGGCGGCTGACCGTGTCCATCTCGCGCACGCAGGACCGGAGCCTTTCGGCGACGCCCTGCAAAAGCAGGTCCCCGGCTTCGTGGCCCAGGGTGTCGTTGACCGCCTTGAAGCCGTCGAGATCGATGAACAGGACGGCGGCCTGGGACCTGTTGCGCCGGGCCGTGGCCAGGGCGACCGAGACCCGGTCCAGGAACAGCGTCCGATTGGGAAGGTTGGTGAGGCCGTCGTGGCTCGCGGCGTGGCGGACCTTTTCCTCCGCCTCCTTGTGGCGGATCATGCCCGCCGTGGCGCCGGCGACGACGGAGACGAACCGGTTTTCCTCCTCGGTCTGCTTGTGGCCATGGGGGACATAGAGGTTCAGGACGCCCAGCAGAACCTCCTCGGTCTGGATCGGGACGCAGTAGTGCCCGTGCTGCTTGATCCCCTCGAACATCACGCCGTGGCGATGGTCGAGGCAGTTGGCGAAGACGACGTCCCGGGTTTCGGCGGCGCGGCCGCACAGGCAGTACCCGAACCCGATCCTGGCGCATTCGGTCAGAAGGTGTTCGTGAAGACCCTGCTGCGCGACCATGACCAGTTCGTTGGTTTCCTCGTCGACCAGGAAAATGCTGCCCTGGTACTGGAGGCCCAGCCCATGGCTGGAAAGCACCAAGGCCAGGGTCTGCTGCAGCATTTCGAAAAGCGAGATCGGCTTCAGCGAGATCTCCATGATCGAGGCGATGATCTGCTGGTCGATCAGGCTGCGCTTCAGGTCCTCCTCGGCCCGGGTCCGGTCGGTCACGTCGATATAGGTGGTGACGAACCCGCCTTCCGAAAGCGGCGCGCGGCGGACTTCCAGAACCGTGCCGTTCCCGGTCGCGCGAAGGAATGTGAACGGTTCGCTCTTGCGGGCCTGCTCCATGCGCGCTTCGATGATAAGCTCGACATCGCCGTCGCCGTAGCGCCCGCGCTCCGCGTTGAAGCGGACGAAATTCTCGAACGGCGTCCCGATTTCGATCAGGCTCGGGGGATATCCGTGCAGCTCCGAAAACTGCTTGTTGAAAAGCGCCAAGTTGAGGTTTTCGTCGAACACGCTCACGGCCTGGCCAACCTGGTCCAGACCTTGAAGAATCATGTCCCAACTACTGATAGCGTCGCGCAACGTAAAGCTCCCGCGTCATTGCTCATGCAACGGTCAACCGTCAGTGTTACGAGGTATATAATGCAACAAAACGGGAAATACCAGAGGGACCTCTTGTTGACGCAATAGGTTAGAATTATTTCAATCAATCCACACCGGGTGCTTGCACGCACTCCAAACGGCACACGTCTATTTGATGTCGCCGACCATCGGAATATCACGTTCAAGGGCGCGGTTTCCTTGATTCCTCCTCCCCCCCCCGGTACATTCGCCGCGCCGCAACATAAGGAGAGCGCGCGGATGGCGGCTTCATCGGTCAAGAGAACGGATTTCCAGTCCCTGATCCTGTCGCTTCAGTCCTTTTGGGCCGAGCGCGGCTGCGTGGTTCTGCAGCCCTACGACATGGAGGTGGGCGCGGGCACATTCCACGTGGCGACCACGCTCCGCGCGCTGGGCAAAAAACCCTGGAAAACCGCCTACGTGCAGCCCTCGCGGCGCCCGACCGACGGCCGCTACGGCGAGAACCCCAACCGGCTGCAGCACTATTACCAGTTCCAGGTGATCCTGAAGCCCTCGCCCGACGACTCTCAGGGCCTCTATCTCGAAAGCCTCCGCCACCTGGGCGTCGACCCCTCCCTTCACGACATCCGCTTCGTCGAGGACGACTGGGAAAGCCCGACGCTGGGCGCCTGGGGGCTCGGCTGGGAGGTCTGGTGCGACGGTATGGAAGTGACCCAGTTCACCTACTTCCAACAGGTCGGCGGCATCGAATGCGACCCGGTGTGCGTGGAGCTGACCTACGGTCTCGAACGCCTCGCCATGTACATCCAGGGCGTCGAGAACGTCTACGACCTGGACTGGAACGGCGAAGGGGTCAGCTATGGCGACGTGTTCCTGCAGAACGAGCGCGAACAATCCGCCTTTAATTTCGAGCACGCGGACACGGACATCCTGTTCCGCCATTTCGCGGACGCGGAAAACCAGTGCAAGGCGCTGTTGGACATCGAGGCGCCGCTCGCCCTTCCCGCCTACGAACAATGCATCCGGGCGTCCCACACCTTTAATCTTCTCGATGCCAGGGGCGTCATCAGCGTGACCGAACGCGCCGCCTACATCGGCCGGGTCCGGGCGCTGGCCAAGGGATGCTGCGAGGCGTGGCTCGCCTCCCAAGGCGAGGAGGGCTAAGCCATGGCCGAACTGCTGCTCGAACTGTTCTCCGAGGAAATCCCCGCCCGCATGCAGGCGCGCGCGGCCGACGACCTGAAGCGCCTGGTCCTGGACGGGCTCAAGGACGCGGGCCTGGAATTCGGCGGGGCCAAGGCCTTCGTCACGCCGCGCCGACTGGCGCTTGTCGTCGACGGCCTGCCCACGGCCCAGCCCGACGTGACCGAGGAGCGCCGAGGCCCCAAGGTGGACGCGCCGGAAAAGGCCGTCGCCGGCTTCAAGGGCTCGCTGCCCGAAGGCGCGAAGATCGAGGAGCGCGAGACGCCCAAGGGGACGTTCTTCTTCGCGGTTATCGACAAGAAGGGCCGCGCCGCCGCCGACGTGCTTGTCGAGGTGCTTGAAAAGGCCGTCGCCGCCCTGCCATGGCCCAAGTCCCAGCGCTGGGGCGGCTATCCCATCCGGTGGGTGCGGCCACTGCATTCCATCATCGCGCTGTTCGACGGCCAGGTGGTCGATGTCGCCTATGGCCCCGTCAAGGCGGACAAGGCGACCCTGGGCCACCGTTTCCTATCCCCCGACGCCTTCGATGTCGCGAACTTCGCCGATTATCAGGCCAAGCTGAAGGCCGCCCATGTGGTCCTGGACCCGGCCGAGCGGCGCAAGACCATCCAGGACGGCGCCGAGAATCTCGCCGCCGCCGAGGGGCTCCGCGTCAAGGAGGACGAGGGCCTGTTGCAGGAGGTCACCGGCCTGGTGGAATGGCCTGTGGTTTTGATGGGCCGCATCGACGACGCGTTCATGGACGTGCCCGCCGAGGTGTTGAGCACCGCCATGCGGTCGCATCAGAAATATTTCTCGGTCCTGGACAAGGACGGCGCGCTGGCCGCGCGCTTCATCGTCGTCGCCAACACCGAGGCCTCCGACGGCAACGCCGCCATTGTCGCGGGCAACGAACGGGTGCTGCGCGCCAGGCTGTCCGACGCCAAGTTCTTCTGGGACCAAGACCGCAAGAAGACTTTGGAAAGCCGCAACGCCGCCCTGGCCGAAAGCGTGTTCCACGCCAAGCTCGGCTCCATGTTTGCCAAGGTGGAGCGGGTGGAGAAGCTCGCCCGCGAACTCTGCCGTTGGATCCCCGACGCCGACGCCGACAAGGCGGCGCGCGCGGCCCGCCTGAGCAAGGCCGACCTGATGAGCGAGATGGTCTACGAGTTCCCCGAACTTCAAGGAATCATGGGCCGTTACTACGCTCTCAACGACGGAGAGGACGCCAAGGTGGCCGACGCCGTCGCCGACCACTACGCCCCCCAGGGCCCGTCCGACGATTGCCCGACCAAGCCCGAAAGCATCGCCGTGGCCCTGGCCGACAAGATCGACACGCTGGCCGGTTTCTTCGCCATCGACGAAAAGCCCACGGGCTCCAAGGATCCTTTCGCGCTGCGGCGAGCGGCGCTGGGCGTGATTAGATTAATTCTGGAAAACAACATAAGACTCGGCCTCATTGGCGCTTTTCAGGTGGCCTTGTCTCATTTTTATTCACAAGAGATTTTAGCAACCGCGGAAAACACCGCTCGGGAAACTCCGACCGAGGGACATGGCGACGAGGACGCCGCCCACGCGCTTCTGGCCTTTTTCGCCGACAGGCTGAAGGTCCATTTGAAGGAGCGCGGCGTGCGTCATGACCTTATATCCGCCATTTTCGCCCTGGGCGGCGAAGACGACCTCGTGCGCCTTCTGGCGCGCGTTGACGCTTTGGGGGATTTCCTGGAAACGGACGACGGGGCGAACCTGCTGACGGCCTATCGGCGCGCCAGCAATATCGTCCGGATCGAAGAAAAAAAAGACAAAAAAAGCCACGACGGTTCTGCCAGGGAGGACTTGCTTACAGAAGAGGACGAAGGCGCCCTTTTCCATGCATTGGAGGAGGTTGGGGCCCAAAGCGCCGCGGCGCTTTCCGAGGAGCGCTTCGCGGACGCCATGGCGGCGCTTGCGCGGCTCCGAGGACCGGTGGACGCGTTCTTCGACAACGTCACGGTCAATTGCGAGGACGCCGGATTGCGGGAAAACCGACTCCGTCTTCTTTCGCAGATCCGGGCAGGCCTCGGAGAGGTCGCGGATTTTTCGATGATCGAAGGATAAGAGAGGGGATTAGACGATGACCAAATGGGTTTACAAATTCGGCGGTGGCGACTCCGAAGGCAAGGCTGAAATGAAGAACCTGCTCGGCGGCAAGGGCGCCAACCTGGCGGAAATGGCCGGCCTCGGTCTGCCGGTGCCTCCTGGCTTCACCATCACCACCGAGGTCTGCACCTACTACTACGACAACGGCGAGAACTATCCGGGCGACCTGGACGGCCAGGTGCGGGAAGCCGTCGCTTGGATGGAGAAGCAGCTCGGCAAGAACTTCGGCTCCAACGACAATCCCCTTTTGTTGTCGGTGCGCTCCGGCGCCCGCGCGTCCATGCCGGGCATGATGGACACGGTCCTGAACCTCGGCCTCAACGACGACACCGTCCAGGGCCTGATCAAGACCTCCGGCGACGAGCGTTTCGCCTACGACAGCTTCCGCCGTTTCATCACCATGTACTCCAACGTGGTGCTGGGCATCGACCATCATAACTTCGAAGAGATCCTGGAAGACCGCAAGGAAGAGAAGGGCTACAACCTGGACACCGAAATGACGGCCCAGGACTGGAAGGACATGGTCGAGAAGTACAAGGCCAAGGTCCAGGAAATCTCCGGCAAGCCCTTCCCGCTGGATCCCAAGGAGCAGCTCTGGGGCGCCGTCAGCGCGGTGTTCGATTCCTGGATGAACGATCGCGCGATCATTTATCGCAAGCTGAACGATATCCCCGCCTCCTGGGGCACGGCCGTGAACGTTCAGTCCATGGTGTTCGGCAACATGGGAGAAGACTGCGCCACCGGCGTGTGCTTCAGCCGCAACCCGTCCAACGGCGACAACCACTTCTACGGCGAATACCTGATCAACGCCCAGGGCGAGGACGTGGTGGCCGGCATCCGCACCCCGCAATGCCTGACCATCTACGAAAAGCAAGAGCAGGGCTCCGAGCTTCCGTCCATGGAAGAGGTCATGCCGGACGTCTACAAGCAACTCGCCGACATCCGCGAGAAGCTCGAAAAGCACTACACCGACATGCAGGACATGGAGTTCACCATCGAGAGCAACAAGCTCTTCATGCTCCAGACCCGCAACGGCAAGCGCACCGCGAATGCGGCGCTCAAGATCGCCGTCGACATGTGCAACGAGGGCCTGATCGACAAGAAAACCGCCGTGCAGCGCGTGGAGCCGCAGTCTCTCGACGCCCTGTTGCACCCGCGCTTGGACCCCAATGCGGAGAAGAACGTCATCGCCACGGGCCTGCCCGCCTCCCCGGGCGCGGCGTCCGGCAAGGCGGTCTTCACCGCCCATGACGCCGAGGTGTGGGACGAGAGGGGCGAGAAGGTCATGCTTGTTCGCATCGAAACCTCTCCTGAGGACATCGCGGGCATGCACGTCGCCCAGGGCATCATCACCACCCGCGGCGGCATGACGTCGCACGCGGCCGTGGTCGCTCGCGGCATGGGCACGCCCTGCGTCGCCGGCGCCGGCGATCTGAAGGTGGATTACAAGGCCAAGACGCTCTCCATCGGCGATATCGTCATCAAGGAAGGCGACGTGGTCACCATCGAGGGAACCTCCGGCGAAGTCATGAAAGGCGCGGTCGACACCATCCCGCCCGAACTGACCGGCGATTTCGGCACGCTCATGGGCTGGGCCGACGAGATCCGGACCCTGAACGTGCGCACCAACGCCGAAACCCCGGCCGATTGCCAGCAGGCCCGCGAATACGGGGCCGAGGGCATCGGGCTCTGCCGGACCGAGCACATGTTCTTCGACGCGGCGCGCATCATTCACGTGCGCCAGATGATCCTGTCGGAAGACGAAGCCGGTCGCCGCGCGGCGTTGGACAAGCTGCTTCCGTACCAGAAGCAGGACTTCGTCGACATCTTCAACATCATGGACGGCCTGCCGGTGACCATCCGCCTGCTCGACCCGCCCCTGCACGAGTTCCTGCCCCACACCGAGGCGGACATGCAGGACGTGGCCAAGGAGATGGGCGTCGGCGTCGACAAGATCCAGGAGCTTTCCGAGGCCCTGCACGAGTTCAATCCGATGCTTGGCCATCGCGGTTGCCGCTTGGGCGTGACCTATCCGGAAATCTACGAGATGCAGGCTCGCGCCATCTGTCAGGCCGCCCTGGAATGCAAGAAGGCCAGCAAGACGGTTCTGCCCGAGATCATGATCCCGCTGGTGGGTCTGAAGCCGGAGTTGGACCGAATGGCCGACGTCGTCAACGGCGTGGCCGATGAAGTCCTGAAGGGCGAGGTCGAGTACCTGGTCGGCACCATGGTCGAGCTGCCCCGCGCGGCGATCCAGGCCGGTTCTCTCGCCGAGACCGCTCAGTTCTTCAGCTTCGGCACCAACGACCTGACGCAGACCACCTTCGGTCTGTCCCGCGATGACGCCGGCGCGTTCCTGACCAAGTACCAGGACATGGGCGTGATTGAAAAGGATCCGTTCGTGACCCTGGACCGCGAGGGCGTCGGCGAACTGGTGAAGATGGGCGCCGAGCGCGGCCGCGCCACCCGCTCGGACATCAAGCTCGGCATCTGCGGCGAGCACGGCGGCGATCCCGCCTCGGTTCAGTTCTGCCACCAGGTGGGCCTGAACTACGTGTCCTGCTCGCCGTTCCGCGTGCCGATCGCGCGTCTCGCGGCGGCGCAGGCGGCCCTGGGCGTCGACACCTACTCCACCGCCTAAGGCTCGCGAAGAAGCAAACGAAAAGGCGGCGGGCTTCGGTCCGCCGTTCTTTTTCTCCCTTAAGAAAACACCATGGCGAAGGAAAGGAAGGGGGCCATGCGTTTCGAATGGAAAGACGAATACCTTTCGGGCGACAAAACCATCGACGAGCAGCACAAGCAGATTTTCGACGCAGCGAACGTCCTGTTCGGGGCCGTGAAATCCGGCAAGGAGGACAAGGTCCTCGACCAATATTTCGACCTGCTGCTTCGCTACACCAACACCCACTTCGACGAAGAGGAGGCGTTCTACCAGTCCATCGGCTCGACCATGCTCGCCCACCAAAGGGACGAACACAGGCAGTTGGTGGACGAGCTCCGCGAAATGTGGCGCGAACGACGCCAAGGCGGGGAGCACCTGGGCTTCGATTTGGAGTATTGGGTGGAGCGAAGGCTGTTGCCGCACATCACCGATGCCGACCAGGCGGCGCAGGCGGCGCGAACCCGCTAAACCGAGCAGAATAATGGCCGATAACGAAAGAACCGCCGGGCGGACCGGCGGTTCTTGTATCTGAATTTCCCTTCCGGAAGAGGCCTGCTCAGGAGCTCTTGTTGACCCACTTCTCGATGGCGCCGCGGCTTTCCTGGATGCTCTTGTCCAGGAACTTGAACCGGTTCTCGGAGCTGGAAGAGAGATTTTTCTCCACCGCCTTGACCTGCTTGGCCAGGTGGCTTTCGGTGACCATCCGGTTATCCACGACCGCGGTCTCAAGGGCCTGGAGCTTCTTGTCGATATGCTTCGCCAACCGCTCGAAACCCTTGCGGATGTCGTCCGGGGTCTTGAAGTCGAGATCTTTGAATTGGGTCATTTGGGTCTTCCTCCTCCATGTTGTTGCAGCCAGTATCGGCCGATGGCGGGCGGGTCACAAGGGCTCAAATCCATATCAATATTTTTTGTCGCGTTTTCATTGGATTACCCCTTCCCTCCGCGTGTTGGGGCGTCTTTCCGGGATAGACCGGGCGGACCGGCCCGACAATCCCGGACAACGCCCGAAATCGACTTAGATAATACCCAAACGCGCCGGTCCACGGAACCCCGTGAACCGGCGCGAACGTCGGGTCTTGTCGGAGCGCCGTGGTCAGACGTCGGCGGTGTCGAGGGCGTATCCGGCGGCGCGGACGGTGCGGATTACGTCCGTCTCGCCGTCGGCGTTGAGCGCCTTGCGCAGGCGGCGGATGTGGACGTCCACGGTGCGGGGCTCCACGAACACGTCGCGGCCCCAGGCGCGGTCGAGAAGCTGCTCGCGCGAGAACACCCTGCCCGGCCGCTCCATCAGAACCCTCAGTAGGCGGAATTCGGTCGGTCCGAGCTTGACCTTGCGGCCGTTCCGGGTCACCCGGTGGGCGGCGAGGTCCATGACGATGCCGTCGTAGGTCAACGCGTCGTCGGCGAGCGACGGATTGGCCCGGCGCAGCACGGCGCGCACCCGGGCCACCAACTCGTTGGGCGAGAACGGCTTGACGATGTAGTCGTCGGCGCCGCTGTCGAGGCCATGGATCCGGTCGCTCTCCTCGCCCCGGGCGGTCAGCATGATGATGGGAAGCGAGCGCCCCTCGGAACGCCGCCGCACCTGGCGGCACACTTCGATCCCCGGCATCCGGGGCAGCATCCAATCCAGCACCACGAGGTCCGGATTGTCCTCGTCGATCATTTGCAGCGCCGTCTCCCCGTCCGTCGCCGCCGTGGTGGAGAATCCCGCGCTGGACAGGTTGTACCGCAGAAGCTCGACCAAGGACGGGTCGTCCTCGACGACCAGGATCATTGGCTTCAAGAGCCGCTCTCCCCGCTGTTGTCCACCGTCTTTGCGTGGCCCGCGGTATCGACGATGGTGTAGCTCGACGTGTCCCCCTTGGGACGGTCATGGTCCGGAATGTCGCCCTGGACCAGGAAAAGCACGTGTTCGGCGATATTGGTGGTCAGGTCGCCGATGCGCTCCACGTTCTTGGCCACGAACAACAGATGGGTGCACGACGAGATATTGCGAGGGTTCTCCATCATATAGGTGAGCATCTCGCGGAACATGCTTGTGTGCATGGCGTCCACGTCCTCGTCGCGCCTGAACACATCCTGGGCCTTGTCCACGTCACGGGACAGATAGGCGTCGAGCACGTTCTTCAACATTTCCTGCACCACGCGCCCCATGCGCGCCACCGACGCGCTGGCGGGCATGGGCGGCGGGGTCTCGGCCAGGGTCAGGGTTCGTTTCGCCATGTTCTTGGCGTAATCGCCAAGCCGTTCGATGGTGGCCGACGTGCGCAGCGCGGAAATCACCACGCGCAGGTCGTCGGCCATGGGCTGGCGCAAGGCCAGCATTTTCACGGTCTGGGCGTCCACCGCGCGCTCTAGGTCGTCGATGCGCTTGTCGGCTTCGATCACCCGGTGGGCGCGATCCGTGTCGCGGGCGCTCAGCGCCTCAAGGGCTTCCGAGAATTGAGATTCCGCCAACCCACCCATTTCGGCGAGGATATTCTCCAAATTATTGAGTTCCTCGTCGAAGGAACTGACGATATGTTCCGAGTTCATTTCGCTTATCCTCGCCGTCAGCCGAACCGGCCGGTGATGTATCCCTGCGTTCGGTCGTCGCGCGGGTTGGTGAATATCTGCTCGGTGTCGCCGCATTCAACCAGATAGCCCAGGTGGAAGAACGCCGTGCGCTGGGACACGCGGGCGGCCTGCTGCATGGAGTGGGTCACGATGACGATGGTGTAGTTCTCCCGCAGTTCGTCGATCAGTTCCTCGATCTTGGCGGTCGCGATGGGATCGAGGGCCGAGCACGGCTCGTCCATCAAGATCACCTCGGGCTCCACCGCGATGGCGCGGGCGATGCACAGGCGCTGCTGCTGGCCGCCGGAAAGCCCGGTGCCGGGCTCCTGCAGCCTGTCCTTGACCTCTTTCAGCAACCCGGCCTTTTCCAGGCTGGTGTGCACGATCTCGTCAAGGTCGGCCTTGTCCTGCGCAATCCCGTGGATGCGGGGACCATAGGCGATATTTTCGAAAATGGACTTGGGAAACGGATTGGGTTTCTGGAACACCATCCCGACCCGAGCCCGGAGCTGGACGACGTCCATTTCCTTGGAATGGATGTCCCGGCCATCAAGGCTAATGAGCCCATCGACGCGGCAACCGTCGATGATGTCGTTCATTCGGTTCAGACAGCGGATGAACGTGGACTTTCCGCAGCCGGAAGGACCGATCAACGCCGTGACTTCGTTTGCATGGACGTCCAGGTCCACCCCGAACAGAGCCTGTTTGGCGCCGTAATGCACGTCCAACCCCTTGGATTTGAACTTTACGGGATTTGCCTTTTCGTGCGCCGTGGGATGGCTCGGAGGGGACGAAGAGGTGTTTGCTGCCGCTTCCATGTTCACCACCGTGTTTCGAATTTTTTACGCATGTAGATGGCCGCCGCGTTCATGGCCAACAGGAACGCCAGAAG
Source organism: uncultured Hyphomicrobiales bacterium (assembly GCA_964344345.1). Taxonomy (GTDB): domain Bacteria; phylum Pseudomonadota; class Alphaproteobacteria; order Rhodospirillales; family CAYFNC01; genus CAYFNC01. The sequence continues at coordinate 91,284 of CAYFNC010000009.1, forward strand.
GACGATGATCGCGGCCGATGTCCGCTCCATGAACGCGCGCTCGGGGCTGTCGGCCCACAGATAGACCTGCACCGGCAGCACGGTCGCCGGATCGGTGAACGATCCCGGGATATCGACGATGAAGGCCACCATGCCGATCATCAACAGCGGCGCGGTTTCTCCGAGCGCGCGGGCCATGCCGATGATCGCGCCCGTCAGCATGCCTGGCATGGCCAACGGCAGAACGTGATGGAACACGACCTGCATGGGAGACGCGCCGACGCCGTAAGCCGCCTCTCGAATGGACGGCGGCACGCTTTGAAGCGCCGCGCGTCCGGCGATGATGATGGTCGGAAGCGTCATGATGGACAGCACCAACCCGCCCACGACCGGCGCCGAGCGCGGCATGCCGAAGAAATTGAGGAACACCGCCAGGCCCAACAGCCCAAACACGATGGACGGCACCGCCGCGAGATTGTTGATGTTGACCTCGATGATTTGGGTCCAACGATTCTTGACCGAGAATTCCTCGAGATAGACCGCGGTCGCAACCCCTAGCGGGAAAGACAGAATCAGCGTCACGATCATGGTGAAAAACGAGCCCATGGTCGCGCCCCATATGCCCGCCAATTCCGGATCGCGGGAGTCGCCGCTGGAGAAGAAGCCCGTGTTGAACTGGCGCTCCACCAAACCCTGCTCTTCGAGCTTGGAAAGCCACGCCAATTCCTTGTCGGTGATGCGGCGATCGCTTTCAGGCACATCGCGCGGCACGTGGCCCTTGACCACCATGTCCACGTCGTCGGAAGCGGTCAGCCAGATCTTGACTGTCGTTCCGATCAAGCTCGGATCCTCGACGACCATGTTCCTGAGGTCGAACGCGGAGCCCTGCACGCTGACCAAGCCATAAAGCTTGCGCTTGTCGCGGCGTCCGGTCACATCGGGGAAACTGTTGCGCATCGCGACCTTGATCAGGCCCGCGAAATCGCCCGTGGCGATAACTTCGGGATCGCCCGTGCCCTGGGGGTCGATCATTGCGGGATCGAATGTGATGTTAATGGCGATGCGAGTCTGTTGAAATGCGGTGTAGCCGTTGCCGATGATGCTGACGAACAGTCCCGCCAAACACAGCAGCGCGAAAATGATCGCGCCAAGTCCATAGGCGCGGAAGCGCTTCTCCGCCGCATAACGCTTGGCCAATCCCGCCGAGACGATCTCCGCGATGTTTTTGTGTTCGCTTCCCGCCCGCGGCGCGGCTTGGGGTTTGGTCACGACTGCCTCGCTACTCATATTGCTCTCGGTACTTGTTTACAATGGCCAGGGCGACGACGTTGAGCACGAGCGTGATGATGAACAGCACCAAGCCCAAAGCGAAGGCCGCCAAGGTCTTGGCGCTGTCGAACTCCTGATCGCCGACAAGAAGGGTCACGATCTGCACGGTGACCGTGGTCACCGCCTCGAACGGATTCGCGGTCAGATTCGCGGCGAGCCCCGCCGCCATGACCACGATCATGGTTTCTCCGATCGCGCGCGACACCGCCAACAGCAATCCGCCGACGATTCCCGGTAGGGCGGCGGGAATGATCACCCGCTTGATGGTCTCGGATTCCGTGGCGCCGAGGCCAAGCGATCCCTCGCGCATGGCGTTCGGCACCGCATTGATCACGTCGTCGGATATGGAGGACACGAACGGAATGATCATGATTCCCATGACCACGCCCGCGGCCAAGGCGCTTTCGGACGAAATGTCGATCCCGAGATCGATACCCAACTCCCTGAAAAACGGCGCCATGGTCAGCGCCGCGAAGAAGCCGTACACCACGGTCGGAATGCCCGCCAGGATCTCCAGCAAGGGCTTAACCACCGAACGCACCTTGGGATGGGCGTATTCGGCCATGTAGATGGCCGACAACAAGCCGACCGGCGCCGCGACCAGCATGGCGATCAAGGACACCAGCATGGTGCCCGCGAACAGCGGAACCGCGCCGAATGTCCCCGAGCTTCCGACCTGATCCTTGCGAAGCGCCGTCTGGGGGCTCCATTCCAGCCCGAAAAGGAAGTCCAACGGAGGGACCTTGTTGAAGAACCGAATGGATTCGAACAACAAGGAGAGCACGATGCCGATGGTGGTCAGGATGGCGATTGTGGAGCTGGCGATCAGGATGATGCTGATGATTCGCTCCACCGCGTTCCTGGCCCGCAAATTCGGCGCGACCCGCCCCCTGCTCCAGGCCAACCCGGCGATCGCGACCGCCAGCACGCAGGCCGCCATGGCCATGAACCCGGTCTGGCGGAGATCATTGTAGCGATCCGCCGCCGCCTGCATGACCGCGTCCACGTCGCCGCTGACGATATTGCCCGTGGCGAGGTTCCTGACGTCGTTGACAAGAAGTTGAAGGCGCCCTTCGTCCAGCGCGCGGCTGGCCTCGGGCAGGCTGTCGATCAGCAATCCTTCGATGATGCGCGGCTCCAGCGAAAGCCAGAGCCCCATGACGAGAAATCCCGGTATTCCGCAAACCAACGCCACGTAATATCCGTAATACCCGGGAAGCGAATGAAGGTCGCGCACCCTGCCCGAAACCGTGGACACCGCACGCGAACGCCCCATGAAGAAACCGATGGCGGTCAGCAGCAGCAAGGTTGATACGAGGATGGCGGTCTGCATGGTCCCGGACCTGCTGAAAAATCGATAAAGGCGAAAGCGGCTCCGGGAGGGGAGCCCCCCGGAGCCGATACGCGGTTACTTCACATTATTATTCAGGTTGGTCGCGTCTTCGCGAACCTTCTTGCGCTCCGCATCCGGCATCGGGACCAAGCCCTTGTCGGACAGGTAGCCTTCCGGGCCCCAGGCCTTCTCGGCCGTGAACTCGGCCAGATACTCCTGGATGCCGGGGATCGTTTTCGCATGCGCCTTCTTCACGTAGAAGAACAGCGGGCGGGAAACCGGATACTTGCCGTCGGCGATGTTTTCGAACGAGGGGTCCACGCCCTCGACCTTGGAGCCCTGGATCTTGTCGGCGTTCTGGTCGAGGAAGCTGTAGCCGAAGACGCCGAAGGCGTTTTTGTTGGCTTCGAGCTTCTTTACGATCAGGACGTCGTTCTCGCCGGCCTCGACGTAGCCGCCGTCTTCGCGGATCGAGTGGCAGATGGCCTTGTACTTCTTTTTGTCCGTCTTCTTCATGGCCTTGATCCAGCCGATCTTCTTGCAGCCGCCCTCGAGCGCCAGTTCGGCGAAGGCGTCGCGGGTGCCGGAAGTCGGCGGCGGGCCCAGAACCTCGATCTTCACCTTGGGCAGGGAGGGATCGACGTCGCTCCACATCTTGTTGGGATTGGGAACCAGTTCGCCTTCCTTGGCGCCGGGCACGTCCTTGGCCAGGGCGAGGAAAAGCTGCTTGCGGGTGACGTTCATCTGGCCGGACGCCTTGGAGTTGGCGATCACGATGCCGTCATAGCCGACCTTGACCTCGGTGATTTCCTTGACGCCGTTCTTGTGGCACTTCTCCACCTCGGACTTCTTGATCGCGCGGGACGAATTGGTGATGTCCGGATACTCGACGCCGACGCCGGAGCAGAAGAGCTTGAGGCCGCCGCCCGAACCGGTGGACTCGATCACCGGGGTCTTGAACTTGGTGGTCTTGCCGAACTGCTCGGCGACGGTGGTGGCGAAGGGATAAACCGTGGACGAACCCACGATGCGGATCTGGTCGCGGGCTTCGGCCGCGCCGGCCGTGCAAACCGCCGCCAGCGCCACGATTGCCAGTGTCTTCTTGATCATCGATTTCTCCTGAAACCTCGAAAGGAAATCGGCTCAAACGCCGAGCCACGCCTTTCCCCCTATGGGCGGCACGGGGACACTAGATATTGTGGGCTGCGAATTTATGACACGCTTGTTACGGTTTTATGACGGTCCTGGCGATTCCGAACGGTTATCCACAGGAATCTTGCCCGCGTCATTCCGACCGAGCGGCAGGAAGACGGTGAAGACGCTTCCCTCGCCCTCGACGCTTTCCACGTTTAGGCGGCCGCGATGGCGGCCCACGATGTGCTTGACGATCGCCAGCCCCAGCCCGGTGCCGCCGAGCCCCCTGGAGCGCGCCTTGTCCGTACGAAAGAATCGCTCGGTGACGCGGGACAGATGTTCGGGTGGGATGCCCTCCCCCTTGTCCGTGACGGCAACCGCGACGCCGCGCCCGCCTGTTTCCGGGATCCGGTCCACGGGGCGGGCGGCGATCTGGATTTCGGTGTTCTCCGCCCCGTATTTCACCGCGTTGTCGGCGAGGTTCTGGAACACCTGGGTCAGTTCGTCCTGTTCGCCGGCCACCTCGGGAAGCCCTAGATCGATATCCAGGCGGACGGACATGCCTTTTTCCTTGGCGACGCCCGATATGATCTCTGCCACGTTTCCAAGGATGGCCCCGAGGTCCACGCGGCTGCTCGGACGCACGTGCTCGTTGGCCTCGACGCGGGAGAGCGACAGCAGGTCGTCGATCAACCGGGCCATCCGGTTGGATTCCCTTTGCATGATCTCCAGGAACCGTTCGCGCGCGTCGACGTCCTCGCGGGCGGGGCCCTTCAGGGTTTCGATGAAACCGATCAGGGCGGACAGGGGCGAGCGAAGCTCGTGGCTGACGTTGGCGATAAAGTCCGCGTGCATCTCCTCGGCGCGCCTGGCGATGGTCATTTCGTGCAGAACCAGCATGCACTTCAGCCCCGGCTGCGCGCCCTCCACGTCCAGGTCGAAGGCGTGCAGGGTGAAAAACCGCCGAAGCGGCACCGGCAGCGACAATTCGATGGGCCGGTGGGGACGACCGGCCAAAAACCCGTCGACCGCCTCCAGCACCGCCGGATGGCGCAGGGTGCGCGCCAAGTCCACGCCCACCATGTCCACGTCGAACAGGTCGCGAGCGAGCTGGTTCGCCGCGACGACAACGCGGGACCTGTCGATCAGGATCACGGGGTCGGGCAGCTTTTCCAGGATCATCCAGGGGATGGCGGATTCCGTCTGGTCCCGAGGCGGCGGGTCCGGCGGCGGCGCGGGCCTGGTCAACTGGGCGAAGCGCGCGCCGCTCCATATCCCCACGACCCCGACGGCGGCGGCGGCCCAGATGTCCTCCCACCCCACAAGCCAGAAAAACCACAACGCCAAGACGACCGCCCACACCGCCCCGAATAGGGATCGCATTCGGACGATGGCGCTCTGTCCTTTATCGGCGTCTGGCATCGCGTCGGAACGGTTGGCGAAGACTGGAATGGCGTATAGCGCCTGGGACGGCCGTTGTCCCGTGATTAATTCGTTGCATCCACTGTGGCGGCGTTCATGTCGTCCTCGCTCACCACGCGGTTGCGGCCTTGGCCCTTGGCCTCGTACAGCGCCATGTCGGCCCGTGTGATGAACTGGCCGAGCGGCTCTCCGCCGACGAACATGGAGCAGCCGACGGAAACGGTGATCTTGCCCATGGAGGTGCCGGTCTTCCGGTTCACCACCTCCTTGCTGCTGATGCGCCTGCGGATTGTCTCCCCGACGCCGGCTGCGTGGGACAGGTCGGAATCGGGCAGGATCACGGCGAATTCCTCGCCACCGTAGCGGGCCGCGACGTCCCCGTCGCTGACGGCGCTGTTCATGGTCTTGGCCAAAAGCCGGAGCACCTGGTCGCCGACCTGGTGGCCATAGGTGTCGTTGAATTTCTTGAAGAAGTCGATGTCCAGCATCAACAGGCAGAGCTCGCCGCTCCGCTCGCTGGCCTCGGCGCAAAGCCTGCGCAGCTCCATGTCGAACATCTTGCGGTTGGCGAGCCCGGTCAGGGAATCGGTCAGGGCCTCGCGCCGCATGTCTTCCAGGTCCTGGCGCAGCTTCTTGATTTCACCGGCGGAGCTGGTGAGCTGGTCCTCGAGCTTGGCGTTGTGGGTCTCCATGACCCGGGTGGCGTTGACCACGTTGGCCACCATGGCGGCGAGGCCGCCCGCGTCGGCCTTTTCATCGAACGCGGCCAGGGTTCCGGAGAAATCCGCCAGGGTTTCCCCGTAATGGTGGGTGTCCTCGCCCGCGTCGCCCAAGAACTCCACGATCTTGGCCAGGGTGGCCTCGGCGTGCCGGGCCGACTCGCTGACGGTCGCGCTCTCGCCGCTGACGGAAAAGAATTTCTGGTACAGGCTGGCGCTACGCGCCTCGTCAAACCCCTCGTTGCTGTCCAGCAGCGTCTTCAGCGTCTGCTCGAGGTCCGGATAGGTTGACGAAAAATAGTGATACCAAAGCGTAAAGTTGTTCGGATGGGGTGGGATGTCCTGCTCGGCCATGAATTCCAGCGCCGAACGGGCGTATTCCAAGGCTTTGTCGCCAGAGTCCGAATATTCCAATTTGCCCGCCTTATTGCGTCACGTAACTTGACGTCCATCTTTATAGGGAGTCAAAGCATAAATAGATACGGCGGGCAATCATGAAATTTACTTTTTCGCGCGCTTGCGGCGCGAGCCGGAGGGAGCTAGCGTCTGGCTGACCAAACGGCCGGGAGCCTGTCGTGCTGAGAATCCGCAACCTTTCCCGGCCCGCCCTGGAGCCGACGGATCTGGACGTCGCGGCGGGCGAATGCGTGGCCCTGTCGGGGCCTTCGGGGTCGGGAAAGACGCTCTTGCTCCGCGCCATCGCCGACCTGGACCCGGCGACGGGCGAAGCCTATCTGGACGGCCGCCCGCGCGAGGCGTTCACGGGTCCCGAATGGCGCCGTCGCGTGGCCTGGGTTCCGGCCGAGGCCGCCTGGTGGACCGACCGGGTCCGGGACCATTTCGAGGACGGCGCCGCCATCGAATCCGCCGTCGAATCCCTGGGACTCGGGACGGCGATCCTCGACAAGCCGGTCTCGCGGCTCTCGACCGGGGAGCGCCAGCGCCTCGCCCTGGTCCGGGCCCTGGCCAATCGTCCGGATGTGATCTTGCTGGACGAATTCACCTCCGGCCTCGACCCTGAATCAAAGGCCATGGCGGAAACCCTGATCCGCGAGCGGCTCGACGCCGGGGCGGCCGTCCTCCTCGCCACCCACGACGCCGACCAGTCGGAGCGGCTGGGCGGACGCAAGTTCCGCATGGAGGCCGGACGGCTGACGCCCGCCGGGGACGCGCCGTGACCTACATCTCGCTCGACTACCAGGATCTGGCCATCGCCTCCGCCCTGGTGGCGGTGAACGCGTTCCTGTCGCTCGCGCTTTCGCTCGGCCTGGAGCGCCGGATCGTCATCGCCGCGCTGCGCATGGTGGCGCAGTTGCTGCTCATCGCCCTGGTGCTCGAAGCCCTGTTCGCCGTGAAATCCCCCTGGTTCACCATGGGCGCGGCCACGGTCATGCTGGCCTTCGCCGGGCGCGAGGTGGTGGCGCGCCAGACCCGCAGGCTCCAGGGCTGGTGGACCTTCGGACTCGGCGGGGGCGCCATGATGCTGGCGGGCGCGGTGGTGACCCTGTTCGCGCTCGGAACCCAGGTCCGGCCCGACCCCTGGCACGACCCCCGATTCGCCCTGCCCCTTCTCGGCATGGTGCTGGGCAACGCCATGAACGGGGTCAGCCTGGGCCTCGACCGCCTGCTCACCACCGTGGCGCGCGAGCGCGGCGCCATCGAGGCCCGCCTCGCCCTCGGCCACACCCGCTGGCGGGCCATGAACATGGTGGCGCGCGATTCGTTCCGCGCCGGGCTGATGCACATCGTCAACGCCATGTCCATCGCCGGAATCGTGTCGCTTCCCGGCATGATGACCGGCCAGATTCTCGCCGGCGCCCAGCCCATCGAGGCGGTGAAATACCAAATCCTGATCATGTTCCTGATCGCGGGCGCCACCGGGATCGGGGTCGCGCTGTCCCTCGTCGGCGCCATGGCGCGACTGACCGACGGGCGGCACCGGTTGCGGCTGGACCGGTTGCGCGCGGAGGATTGACGGAAAGGGCTTTGCGCCCGCGCCCGACGCGGTGTAATAACCGCCGATGGCGGACGACGCGCAAAACACGGACGCGCCCGAGATCGCGGTGGTGATTCCGGTCCTGAACGAACAGGACAACATCCAGCCCCTGACCGACGAGATCATGGCGGCGCTGGACGGCGTCATGTCCTATCAAATCGTCTACGTGGACGACGGCAGCGAGGACGCGACCACGGACATCCTGAAGGGCCTGGCCCGGAAGCACCCCCACTTCAACCCCGTCCGCCACCAAGTCCGCTGCGGTCAAAGCGCGGCCGTGGCCACGGGCGTCAAGGCCGCGACGGCGCCCCTGATCGCGACGCTGGATGGCGACGGGCAGAACGACCCGGCCGACATCCCGGCGCTGGCCCGGCGTTGGCGCGAGGACGCGGACGGCGATTTGCTTTTGGTGGCGGGGCTGCGGGCCAAGCGGCGCGACACCGCGATCCGCAAGCTGTCGTCCCGTATCGCCAACGGAATCCGATCCCGCCTTTTGGGCGACGCGACGCCCGACACGGGCTGCGGGCTCAAGGTCTTCACCCGCGAGGCGTTTTTGGACATGCCCCGCTTCGACCACATGCACCGGTTCCTGCCCGCGCTGATGATCCGGCGCGGCGGGCGGGTGGTTTCGGTCCCGGTCAACCATCGCCCGAGGGAGCGCGGCGCGTCCAAATACGGGGTGATGAACCGGCTGTGGGTCGGAATCGTCGACCTGTTCGGCGTGCGCTGGCTGCAAAAACGCGCCAGCGTTCCCCAGGTCGAGCAGCTCGCGCGCCCGGAGCAATAAATGACCATCAACCTGCGCCTTCTGCTTCGCGGCCTCGCGACCATCTGCGTTCTGGTGGCGCTGGGCCTGTTCCTGGAGGCCACGGGCATGGGCGCCGCCTTCGACAAGGGCTGGATCGACGCCGAAATCAAGGGGCGCGGGCTCGCGGGCGAGGCGTTGTTCCTGGCCGTCGGCGCGGCGTTCGCCGCAGTCGGGCTCCCGCGCCAACTCGTGGCCTTTCTCGGCGGGTACGCTTTCGGCTTCTTGTGGGGAACCGGTCTCGCCCTGGCCGCCGCCACGCTCGGCTGCGCCACCGCGTTCTGGACCTCGCGCAGCTTGGGACGGCAATGGGTGGCCAAGCGCTTTCCGGCCAAGCTCAAGAAGGTGGACGCGTTTCTCGCCGACACCGGCTTCACCACCACGGTGCTGATCCGCCTGCTTCCCGTCGGCAGCAACTTGGCCACCAACCTGACCGCCGGGGTCTCGGGCGTGGGCTGGGCCGCGTTCGTGGGCGGCTCGGCCTTGGGCTACATCCCCCAGACCATGGTGTTCGCGCTCGCGGGCAGCGGCGTCGCAATCCAGCCGGAACTGCGCCTCAGCCTAAGCGTGGCGTTGTTCCTGGTTTCGGGTATTCTGGGGGTGTGGCTGTACCGGCGCTACCGGCGCGGCCGCGCCTTCGACGACGAATTGGACCGCGCCCTGGACGGCGAGTGAAAGCTAAGCGCCCGTAATGACCCCATCCCCGCGCCTTCCCGCGCCCGTTTTTTGGACCGGCCTCTGGCTCTTGGCCTGCGCCGCCGCCGTTTGGGCCCGCCCGCCCCTGCCCGTGGACGAGACCCGTTATCTCGCGGTGGCGTGGGAGATGTGGCGGGACGGAAACTTCCTGGTCCCCCACCTGAACGGCGAGACCTACAGCCACAAGCCGCCTTTGCTGTTCTGGCTGATGCAGGCGGGCTGGACCGTCTTCGGGGTGGTGGAGTGGTGGCCAAGGTTGGTGGCGCCGCTGTTCGGCCTCGCCTCCCTGTTCTTGACCGCGAAGCTCGCGCGACAGCTCTGGCCCGGGCGCCGCGACATCGACGCGGCCGCGCCCTTGTTCCTGTTCGGGGCCGCGTTCTGGGCCCTGTACACCACGCTCACCATGTTCGACATGATGCTGGCGGCCTTCGCGCTTCTGGGGCTTCTCGGCGTCGCGGAATCCTGGCGGACGGGAAGCCGCCGGGGGTTCGTATTGCTTGGCGTCGCCATCGGATTGGGCGTGCTCGCCAAGGGGCCGGCCATCCTGCTGCACCTTATGCCCGTGGCGCTCTCGGCGCCGTGGTGGGGCGGCGCTCCGCCGAGCCGGGGCTGGAAGTGGTGGTACGGCGGGGTGGGCGCTGCGTTCCTGCTTGGGGCCGCCATCGGCCTCGCCTGGGCGGTTCCGGCCGGAATCGCTGGCGGCCTCGAATACCGCAAGGCCATCTTCTGGGGCCAGTCGGCCGGGCGCATGGTGGAATCCTTCGCCCACAACAGGCCGTGGTGGTGGTATCTGGCCATCACCCCGCCGCTGCTGTTCCCCTGGGTCCTCTGGCCCCGGATGTGGCGGGCGATGCGCGAGGCGCGGACGGCGCCGGCCAATCCCGGCGTCCGGTTCTGCGTCGCCTGGTTCGTCCCGGCGTTCGCGCTGTTTTCGCTCATCAGCGGCAAGCAGGTCCATTACCTGCTGCCGGAATTCCCGGCGCTGGCCCTTCTCGGCGCGTTCGTGCTGGCCGAGGTGGGCGAAAGGCCCCGGGACGCCTGGCCCCCCGCCCTTCTGCTCGCCATGGCTTCGGGCGCGTTTTCACTTTTACATTTCGCCTATCGGGTGGATGTGAACCTGCCGCTCTGGTCCTACGGGCTGGACGCGCTCTGGATGCTGGCGCCCTTGGCGGCGGGGCTCGTGGCCGCGCGCATGGGCGGGCTCGCCGCGCTGTCGGCCATGATGGCCGTCGCCGTCGCCGCCATCCATCTCGCCGCCGTCCCCATCCTCGCCAACAGCTACGACCTCGGCCCGCTGTCCCAAAGGATCGGGGAATGGGAGCGCGAGGGACGCCCCATCGCCAACTACGGCAAGTACCACGGCCAGTTCCATTTCCTGGGCCGCCTGGAAAACCCCGTCGCGGTCATCGGCGACGGCGAAACCCCCGACTGGGTCGCCAAGAACCCCAACGGCCTGATCGTCAGCTACCAGCGCAAGGTGGAGATCGGCGAGGGGCTGGTCCTGGTCCAGCCCTTCCGCAAGAAATACATCACCGTGTGGGAGGCCTCCGCCGTGGCGGATAACCTGGAACTCCCCAAACGCGGCCCTTGAGAATCATTCTTAGCTTGACAGATGCTGCAAGTGCGAATAAATCCTCCTGGCACTCAGAAAGAGCGAGTGCTAGCAACGCATCGCGAGATATCAAGTTTACGGAGGGAAAAGATGGAATTCAGGCCCTTGCACGACCGCGTGCTCATCCGGCGGGTCGAGTCGGAAGAGAAGACCGCGGGCGGCATCATCATCCCCGACACCGCGCAGGAAAAGCCCCAGCAGGGCGAGGTCGTCGCGGTCGGGAAAGGCATGGTCAAGGAAGACGGTTCGGTCGCGCCCCTGGACGTGAAGGCGGGCGACACGGTGCTGTTCGGCAAGTGGTCCGGCACCGAGGTCAAGATCGACGGCGAGGATCTCCTGATCATGAAGGAATCCGACATCCTGGGCATCATCGGTTAACGCGCCCGAGAGGCGGACGAAGGAGATAGGAAGTTATGGCAGCCAAGGAAGTATTGTTTTCCACCGACGCCCGGACCCGCATGCTGGCGGGCGTCGACATGCTGGCCGACGCGGTCAAGGTGACGCTGGGCCCCAAGGGCCGCAACGTGGTCCTCGACAAGGCGTTCGGCGCGCCCCGCATCACCAAGGACGGCGTGACCGTGGCCAAGGACATCGAGCTTACGGATAAGTTCGAGAACATGGGCGCTCAGATGGTTCGCGAAGTCGCCAGCCGCACCTCGGACGAGGCGGGCGACGGCACCACCACCGCGACCGTCCTGGCCCAGGCCATCGTGCGCGAGGGCGTCAAGGCCGTGGCCGCGGGCATGAACCCGATGGACCTGAAGCGCGGCATCGAAAAGGCCGTCGAGTCCATCGTCGAGCAAGTCAAGGGCCGCGCCCGCGCGGTTTCCACCTCCGAAGAGGTCTCCCAGGTCGGCACCATCTCGGCCAACGGCGACCGCGAGGTCGGCGACATGATCGCCCAGGCCATGGACAAGGTCGGCAAGGAAGGCGTGATCACGGTCGAGGAAGCCAAGGGCCTGGCCACCGAGCTCGACGTGGTCGAGGGCATGCAGTTCGATCGCGGCTACACCTCGCCCTACTTCGTCACCGACGCGGAAAAGATGACCTGCGTGCTGGAAAGCCCGTTCATCCTGGTCCACGAGAAGAAGCTCTCCAGCCTGCAGCCCATGCTGCCGGTGCTCGAGACCGTGGTTCAGTCGGGCAAGCCGCTGCTGATCATCGCCGAGGACATCGAGGGCGAGGCGCTGGCCACGCTCGTGGTCAACAAGCTGCGCGGCGGCCTCAAGGGCGCGGCCGTCAAGGCTCCGGGCTTCGGCGACCGCCGCAAGGCCATGCTGGAGGACATCGCCATCCTGACCGCCGGTCAGGTCATCAGCGAGGATATCGGCATCAAGCTCGAGAACGTCGGCCTTGAAATGCTGGGCACCGCCAAGAAGATCGTGATCACCAAGGAGGAGACCACCATCGTCGAGGGCGCCGGCCAGAAGGAGGACATCCAGGCCCGCTGCTCCCAGATCCGCGCCCAGATCGAGGAGACCACGTCCGACTACGACCGCGAGAAGCTGCAGGAGCGGCTGGCCAAGCTGGCCGGCGGCGTGGCCGTGATCCGCGTCGGCGGCGCCACCGAGGTCGAGGTGAAGGAGCGTAAGGACCGCGTCGACGACGCCCTGCACGCCACCCGCGCCGCGGTCGAGGAAGGCATCGT
>CAYFNC010000010.1:0-101983 GCA_964344345.1 uncultured Hyphomicrobiales bacterium
ATCCTGGCACATCGCGATGCCGTTCGGGGAAGGCGGCAACCACTCCATCTGACTCCTCCAAAAAACCGGTTTCCCACCGAATTGCCACCGGGAGATTCCGCTGGTCGATGGAAATCGACCGTTTTTTAGATCACTGAACATGGTCACGCAACAATACGTCGGCGGCTTCGGCAAGGTCATAGTCATCGCCCAGCATAACGTGCGCATAGATTTTTAACGTCACGGTCGGGTCGCCTGGGCCGTGCTGACGAAACAGGAACCGTTCCGGGCGGGCGCATTGCTCGGAGCGTAACGTTTCGGGCCACCGCCGACCCAATGGAATCTGCGGGTGTAGGAGAGATGGACCAACGACGGATCGGCGCTTTGTCAGTCTGGCCTGGGGGAATGGCCTTCGAGAGCCGTTGATCTAATAAGACACAGAGCGCAGGGCTTCCCCATCTTGGCCAGAGGAACCCATCGGTTCTTCATCAAAGGCAGAATACATAGAACCAGCCTCAAAGGGCGTCTCAAAAACACTTGCAGGGAGGGGCAGTTCATACATCCCCCTGGAATCCAGGACCAGGTGGTAAGTTAGCAATGAGCAATTCGGAGGAATTTCATGAGGGAGCGAAAGGCAAAGATATTTAATGAAAATGCGTTTTATGATTCTTTAATGGAAGGGGCGCCGACGGCCGGTGTTAACGCGTCCGGTTTGAAAGGGAGTGCTGGTTGCTCTCCCTCCGGGGCGCGCGAAAGAGGCGGGCCGGGGCCCGCCCTCCGCGTCGATTAGTAGATGAAATCCTCGACCTTCTCGGCCTCGGAGCCCGCCGCGGTGGCGAAGTGGGCGGGGTCCACGCTCGCGGGGACGAAGCGGCTGTAGCGTCCATTGTCGTCCAGCTCGAAGCCGGACTTGGCGTTGATCGACCATTCGGTGTGGCCGCCGCCCTGATACGGGGCCGCCTGGATGGCGTGCGAGATGTTGAGGTCGCCGTCGGACGCCTGGGCGCCGGTGGTGGCGAGAGCGCCGAAAGCGAAGGCGGCGGCGAGGGCGATGTTGCGGATCTTGGTCATTTTTCAAACTCCTGTTTCTAACCGTTTGCGTTGTCTGTTTCGTGTTGCGGATGGTTCCGCGTTTCGTTGGAAACATACTTGCGCATCCGACCGATCACCGTCCAATCACCTCTGCGTGATGGGGGCGTGAGGCAGACGGGAAAGATCTGGGGCGCTTGCGCCGGGAAGCGGGGCGACCATATTCTGTGCGCAACCTTCCTCGGCGGGACTTCGCGACATGGAAATGGACAACTACACCGAACGCTCCAAGGGTTTCATCCAGGCGGCCCAGAACCTGGCGCTGCGCATGAACCACCAGCAGTTCTCGCCCCTGCACATCCTGAAGACGCTGCTCGACGACAAGGAGGGCATGGCCGCCACCCTGGTCGCGAACGCGGGCGGCGACGCGAAGAAGGCGTTGAAGGACTGCGAGGCGGAACTGGACAAGCTGCCCAAGGTGGAGGGTTCGGGCTCTGGCGGGCTCTATCTCACGTCCGAGACCGCGCGCTTGATGGAGCAGGCGGAGACCGTGGCGAAGAAAGCGGGAGACAGCTTCGTCACCGCCGAGCGGCTGTTGCTCGCCGTCGCGCTGTCCGCCGGGACCTCCGCCGCCAAGGCGCTTTCGGACGCTGGGGTGACGCCGCAGAAGCTCAACCGCGCCATCGAGGACATGCGCAAGGGCCGCAAGGCCGACAGCCGCACGTCCGAGGACACCTACGACGCGCTCAAGAAATTCGCCCGTGACCTGACCCAGGCGGCCGAGGAAGGCGCCATCGACCCGGTCATCGGCCGGGACGAGGAAATCCGCAGGACCATCCAGGTGCTGTCCCGCCGGACCAAGAACAATCCGGTGCTGATCGGCGAGCCCGGCGTCGGCAAGACCGCCGTGGTCGAGGGACTGGCGCAGCGCATCGTCAACGGCGACGTGCCGGAAGCGCTTCGCGACAAGCAATTGATGGTGCTGGACCTGGGCGCGTTGGTCGCCGGCGCCAAGTTCCGGGGCGAGTTCGAGGAGCGGCTGAAGGCGGTTCTGAACGAAGTCACCGCCGCCGCCGGAGAGGTGGTGCTGTTCATCGACGAAATGCACACCCTGGTCGGCGCGGGCGCGGCCGAAGGCAGCATGGACGCGTCCAACCTCCTGAAACCCGCCTTGGCGCGGGGCGAATTGCATTGCGTCGGCGCGACCACGCTCAACGAATACCGCAAGCACGTGGAGAAGGACGCGGCGCTGGCGCGGCGTTTCCAGCCCGTGTTCGTGCCCGAACCCACGGTCCAGGACTCCATCTCCATCCTGCGTGGCATCAAGGAGAAGTACGAGCTGCACCACGGCGTGCGCATTTCCGACAGCGCGCTGGTCTCGGCGGCGACGCTCTCCAACCGCTACATCACCGACCGCTTCCTGCCCGACAAGGCCATCGACCTGATGGACGAGGCTTCGAGCCGTCTCCGCATGGCGGTGGATTCCAAGCCCGAGGAGATCGACGAACTCGACCGCCGCATCATCCAGCTCAAGATCGAGCGCGAGGCGCTCAAGAAGGAGAACGACCAGGGCTCCCGCGACCGGTTGGAGCGCCTAGAGGTGGAACTTGAGGACCTGGAGGGCAAGTCCGGGGAGCTGACCCGCCAGTGGAAGGCCGAGAAAGGCGCGCTCGCCGACGCCACCAAGCTGAAGGAGGAGCTGGACAAGGCCCGCATCGCCATGGAGCAGTCCATGCGCGCGGGCGAGTTCGAAAAGGTCGGCGAACTGCAGTACGACCTGATCCCAAGGCTGGAGGAGCGACTGCGCGAGGCCGAGGGCTGGGAGACCAACCGCATGCTCCAGGAATCGGTCACCGACGAGCATATCGCATCCGTGGTCTCGCGCTGGACCGGCGTGCCGGTGGACAAGATGCTCCAGGGCGAAAGGGAAAAGCTGGTCAACATGGAGGAGAACCTGCGGCGTCGTGTGGTCGGCCAGGAGGAAGCGCTGGAAGTCGTCGCCAACGCCGTGCGCCGCGCCCGCGCCGGGCTGCAGGACGCCAACCGGCCCATCGGCTCGTTCCTGTTTCTGGGTCCGACCGGCGTCGGCAAGACCGAACTGACCAAGGCGCTCGCGGAATTTCTGTTCGACGACGAAACCGCCATGGTTCGCATCGACATGTCCGAATACATGGAGAAGCACGCGGTCGCCCGGCTGATCGGCGCGCCGCCGGGCTACGTCGGCTACGACGAGGGCGGCGCGCTGACCGAGGCGGTCCGGCGGCGCCCCTATCAGGTTATCCTGTTCGACGAGGTCGAGAAGGCCCATCCCGACGTGTTCAACGTGATGCTCCAGGTGCTGGACGACGGGCGCCTGACCGACGGGCAGGGCCGAACGGTGGACTTCCGCAACACCTTGATCATCCTGACGTCCAACCTGGGCGCCGAGGTCATGGCGAACCAGGAGGAAGGCCACGATTCCAGCGAGATTCGCGAGGACGTGATGGAGGTGGTCCGCGCCGCCTTCCGGCCCGAATTCCTGAACCGCCTGGACGAGATCATCCTGTTCCACCGCCTGTTCCGGGAGCACATGGACGGCATCGTGGAGATCCAGTTGAAACGCCTGTTCGCCCTCCTGGAGGACCGCAAGATCGCGCTGGAGCTGGACGACGGCGCCATGGCGTGGCTGGCGGACGCGGGCTACGACCCGGCGTACGGGGCGAGGCCCTTGAAGCGCGTGATCCAGCGCTCGCTCCAGAACCCGCTCGCGGGCCTGATCCTGGAAGGGATCGTCCGCGACGGCGACCGGGTCAAGGTCGCGGCCGCCGACGGCGGGCTCGACATCGCGCCTATCTGAAGCGCGGGCGGGGTTTTGGCTCCTTCTTTGGGCGGTTTGGGTCGATGCGGGTCAGGGTGATGGCGTTGCCCTTGACGCTCAACTCCACGTCTCGGATCGGGTCTAGATCCATGTCCGTCAGCAGCAAGGCCAGCCACTCGCGCAGCAAGTCCCGGTTCGCCGTGCTCACGTACTCGTAATTGCGCACCATGGACGTGGACGCGAGCAGGTCGTGGGAGATATAGCCCGGGAACTCCTCGCTCATGACGCCGATGATATAAAAGGCTCGCTCATGCTCGAGGCCCTGGAGCGTCAGGCTCCAGGTCGTGACCGCCCCCCCGATTCCCTCGGGCGGCGTCTCTTGGAAGGGCGCGGCTTCGTTCGGCCGCGCGCCGAGGAATCCCAGCTTGCGGGCCAGCACGTCGCCCAGGCTCGCCGCGATCTCGCCCGCGCGGGCGGCGAGCGCGTCGGTCTGGCAGCCGCCCCAGCAGCGGCTGGGCAGGGGGACGATCTGCTCCGGCATCTCGAACCCGTCAAGGTACTGGTTGGCCAGCGGATCGTAGATCTCGCCACCCATGCGCACCGCGATTCCGCGCGAGCCGCCGGAGCCGTATCCGCCCACCCGATGGGCGCTCATGTTCAACAACACAACGACGCGCACGCCTGGCGTTCCCTGTTCGGCGGCCCGGCGCGCCATGTCCAACATCCGGGACTTGGATCGCCAGGACCCCGCGCGCCAGCCCAGTTGGGACGCCGCCATGGCCTCGTCGATGACCCGGTATCCCCGCCGCCACATGCTTTCGGACAGCTCGGCGGTCACGCGTCGCCACACCGGCCCGTTGCGCCCGATGGCCCCGGGCGCCGAATGGTCGCCGAGCACCAGGACGCCGATCTGGGTTCCGGGCTCGGCCCGGGCGGGAAGGGCGAAAAGGGCCGCGAGAAGCAGGGCCGCGAAGGGAAATGCGCGCGTCATGATCGCTCCTTGTTCATGGTTGGCTCCCCTTGTCCATGAAAAGCCGGGACGGGATTTATTGTTTCGGGACGACGCGGCGCTTGGGCGTTTCCTCCGGCTTTTTCCGCAATGGCGCGAACGCGGCCCGGGGGTCGAAGTTTGTGATGGACACGCCCTTGATGCCCTCGATCCTGTTTCCGTTGTAGAAGTCCACCTTTTCGAGCCCGTAGTTGATGTCCTTAAAGCGGCAGACCGCCGTGACCGGGTGTGCGTTGTTCTCGGGGTCCTTCAACAGCAGGGCGGAAATCCAGGTGTCCTCCAGCGTTCGGGTCCACATGGACCCGATCACGTCCATCTTGGCGAACGTGGCCGCGCTCGGGTTGTTCTCCGCTAGGTCCTCGATGGCCCATTCGCACTTGTACGGCCCCGCCATGGGCGCGATGGCGTAGACCAGGATGAAGATCAGAAGCGCGATCTTGAAAAGGGAGAGGACAAGACGGACGCCCCCACCGGACGATCCCTGTTCGGACATGACGCGCCTCCGTTGGCGGGAAAGGAGGCGTCATTCAATCACAAGGGCCGCTTTCCGGGCAACCCTCGCTTACCTGCGGGGTTTCTTGGGCCAGGCCACGTATTCGGGCGGGCGCTTGCGCACCCAGGCGATGAAGCGCTCCATGTCCGGATGGGCGCGGATGGCTTCGGGCGCGGCGAAGTCGCTCGCCAGCTCCCGCTCCGTGAACAGGCGGTGGATCATGCGGTGGCAGATCTTGTGCAAAGGCGACGACTCGCGACCGCCCCGGCTGCGGGGAATCCAATGGTGCAGGTCCACGCTGGGCCCCTCGACCATCGGCCGTCCGCAGATGGGACAGGGGTCGGGCAAGGGGGTCAGTCCATGCCCAGCACGTCGCGCATGGAGTACTTGCCCGGCAGCTTGTCGGCGGCCCAAAGGGCGGCCTTGATCGCGCCGCGGGCGAAGATGGCGCGGGACGCGGCCTTGTGGGTGATTTCGATGCGCTCCCCGGGACCCGCGAACATCACCGTGTGCTCGCCCACCACGTCGCCTCCGCGCAGCGTCGCGAATCCGATGTCGCCCGGGGTCCGCTCGCCGATCTGCCCGTCGCGGATGCGCTGGGCGCGAGAGCCGAGATCGACGCCGCGCGCCGCCGCCGCTTCGCGGCCCAGCGCCAGGGCCGTGCCCGACGGCGCGTCCACCTTGTGCTTGTGGTGCATCTCGACGATTTCGATGTCGTAGTCCTCGTCCAGGATGCCCGAAACCTGGCGCACCAGGCCCAACAGAAGGTTGACGCCGAGGCTCATGTTCGCGGCCTGGACCACGGGGACCCGGTCGGCGGCCTGGTCGATGGCGGCCTGCTGGCGAGGCTCCAGCCCGGTGGTGCCGATGACCAGCGCGGCGGCGTAATCGGCGGCCATGTCGGCGTGGGCGATGGCGGCCTGGGGCAGGGTGAAGTCGATGATCGCGTCGGCGGCCTTGAACAGGGCGGCGGGCTGGTCCGTGACCTTGAGCCCCGAAGGATCCTGCGCGCCGGCGAGCAGGGCGACATCGTCGCCGATGTGCGGGTTGCCGGGAATTTCGGTCCCGCCTATGAGCTCCGCGCCCTCGGTCGCGATGGTTTCCGCGCACAGCATGCGCCCCATGCGTCCGGCGCAGCCGACAATGCCGATTTTCACCACGGTTCTGGTCTCCATTGAAATTTCGGGACGGTATTAGCACCCGGACGCGCCGATTGCCACCCTGGGCGCGTCAATCCGGCTTTTCCGTGGTCAGCCGTTCGCGGATGAAACCGAAGAACAGGCGCGGCGACTCGGCGCCCGCGAACTCCCACCCCAGTTGCTGTCCGCAGCCGAGGCACGCGGCCGTCCGCCATCCGTATCCCTGGAACCAGGAATACTCCCGCGTATGGACGCCGAGCCCCCGGGCGCCGTCGGCGTCTTTGAAGCAGAGGATATGGAAGATCAGGCCCGCCGGGTTGAGGAACGTGTGCTCGTGGTCCCCGTACATGGCGAGCCGCCATCGTCCATCGGTGACAAGACGATGGCAACGGGCGCAGTAGTATTTCTGCTCCTCCTCGCGCTCCTCGCCTTCGTCGTCGGCCTTGGTCTCGGCGGACGCGTCCTTTTGGCTTTCGGTCCTAAGAAGCAGCGGGTTATTCGAGGGATTGGGAATGCTCCATGGGGAACAGGAGGCGGACCGTGGCGCCCTCGCCGTCGTCGAACAGCATCCGAATGTCGCCGCCATGCCGCTCCATGATTCCCTTGCAGAGCGCGAGCCCCATGCCTTCGCCGGGATAGTCGGCGCGGGGATGGAGGCGCTTGTAGGCCAGGAAGATGCTGTCTTGTTCATGTTCCGGAACGCCGATGCCGTTGTCCGCGACGCTCACGAGCCAGTTCGGTCCTTTCTCCCCGCCTTCGATCGAGATGCGGCACGGTCGGACCGGGTCGCGGAATTTCAGGCTGTTGGAGATCAGGTGGCGAATCAAGCTGAAAATCAGGGACGCGTCCCCCCGGATTTCGGGCAACGCGGCGGTCTTAATTGTTGCTCCCGCCTCCCCGACGGCGTCCGCCATGTCCTCGATGACGCCCTCGACGATCGCGTTAAGGTCCACGGGCCCGAAGGGGCGCTTGTCGATGTCGAGTCCCGAATAGACCCGAAGCGCCTTGATCATGGAATGGATGCGGGTGGATTCCTCGGCGATGGTCTTGGCGATGTCGCGCAGTTCGGGGTCCATGCGCCCCGCCATTTCCTCCTGCAGGATGCGCGCGAACCCTTCGACCGAGACCACCGGCTGCAACAGCTCGTGGGACGAGACGTAGGCGAACCGGGCCAGTTCCGAGTTCGACGACGACAACTGGTCCAGGGCCTTGCGCAGCTTGCGTTCGGCCCGGGAGTGCAGCGCGATTTCGCTGGCAAGTTCGTTGGTGCGGGTCTCGAACATGGTTTGCAGTTCGGCGTGGTGGCGCTCCAGCGCTGCCGCGGTTTGGCGGCGGACGGTGACGTCGAGGAAGATGGCGATCCTTTCGTCGCCGCCGTTTTCCGAGGCCGGCTTGACCAGGATCTCGAAGTGGCGCTCTCCGTTCGGGGTCTCGAGGGTTTGCTCCTGGGTGCCCGGCTTCGGGTCCAACTTGGACAAAAGGCCGGACGGGTCCTCGCGGAATTTCGTGAAGGCGTCGTTCATGGGCGCGTTGGCGTAAATCACTCCATCGTCGCCACCGATCAGCGCCACTGGCATCCCCAAACCGTCCAATACGGCGCCGAGCCGCTTGCGTTCTTTTTGAATGTGGAGGTTTCTTTCCCGGAAAGCCCGCGCCCCGTCGCCTTCGTTGGACGATGGGGCCCATCCGGCCAGGGCCTCGATCTCCATCCGGTCGAATAGCGCGAGGACGAAGGCCTCGGCGGCTTGTCGCGCCTCCGGCGCGAACGTCCCTTCGCCGAGAAGGTCGAGGCAGGCGTCCCGACGATCTTTCATCAGAAACAGGAACTCTTCGAGCTTGAAGCCCAGCGCGCGATGCCGCGCGGCCTCCTGGACGGCGAACGGGCCTACGTCCGCGCCTGGATCGTCGGGTCGTTTCAGCGCGGCGACCAGAAGCCCCTTGATCGCGGGCGGAAACGCGTCGGCGGATTCCGGTGGGGGCGGGGGATAGAGCGTTCGCCCCTGCGCGCGCGCATTCATCGCGGCCGAGAGCGAATCGAGACGGCTCTCGATCAACGCGCTGAACACGTCGGTCCACGATTTCGCCACGAACGATTTCCCACCTTTGCAAGTTTCCGTCAATCCTAGCGTAATGGAATATCCAGAAAAAGCTTTCCGACGCGCCGCCCCGGACGCATGATGCGGGCCGACCGCCCCACCCCGCAAGGAGCCCCAATGATGATCGCCAGACTTCAAGCCGCCGTTCTCGCCGTTGTTTTCGCCTTGGCGGCGTCGCCCGGGACCATGGCGGCGGACGCGCTCAGCCCCGAGCAGAAAAAGGCGGTGGAAGGGGTGATCCGCGATTACCTGCTGACCAATCCCGAGGTCATCATCGAGGCCATCGAGGTTTTGCGCGAACGGGAGCGTTCGGCCGAGGACGAAAAACGCGCCGCGACCCTTGCCAAGCGGGGCGCGGAGCTGCGCAACTCGCCCGGCGCGCCGGTGGCCGGGAACCCGAAGGGCGACGTGTCCGTGGTGGAGTTCTTCGATTACAACTGCGGCTATTGCAAGCGAGTGCTGCCCACCATGCGCGCGCTTCTGAAATCGGACCCGAACGTGCGTTACGTCTTCAAGGAGCTTCCGATCCTGAGCTCCGGCTCGGAGGCGGCCGCCCGCGCGGCGTTGGCGGCGTGGCGCATTTCGCCCAAGAAATACATGGTGTTCCACGCTGCCCTGATGGAGACGCGGGGCTCCATCGACGGCGACCGCGCGATGGAGGTCGCCGCTTCGGTCGGGCTGGACGAGAAGGCGTTGAAAGCGGCCATGGACGATCCCGCGGTCGAGGAGGAGTTGGCGCTCAACCGCGACCTCGCCTCCGACCTCGGCATCACCGGCACCCCGGCGTTCGTGGTCGGCGACCAGGTGGCGCCCGGGGCGGTGAACGCGAAAACGCTTCGCCACATGATCGAGGTGGCGCGCGATCGGAAGTAGGCGCGCCAAAACTCCGGGAAGAGCGAGTCCTCCCGGAGTCGGTTCCCCGAATTCGCCGAGGCGGCGACGTTACTTCTTAGGCTCGTCCTTGATGGGCTTGGCCTTGATGGGCGTCGCCTTGATGGGCGTGGCCTTTTGGACCGGCGCGGCGGGCTTGGCCGCCGGAGCGGCCGCAGGCTTTGCGGGCGCGGGCTTCGCGGCCGCTGGCTTTGCCGCGGCTTTCGGTTTCGCGACCGCTTTCGGCTTTGCGGCGGCCTTGGGCTTTGCGGCCGCTTTCGGCTTTGCGGCGGCCTTGGGCTTTGCCGCGGCTTTCGGTTTCGCGGCGGCCTTGGGCTTGGTCTCGGCCTTCGTGGCGGGCTTCACCCCGACCATGGCCTCGGCAGCCCTGACCATGGTGTTCATGACTTCCTTTTCGGCCTTCAGCCAGAATTCCATGGCCATGCCTTGCTGCTTGCCGGCGGCTTCCCACATCAAGTAGGCAACTTCGGCTATGCGCGCCTGGATATCCTCGTGATCCATAGTGCCCCCCATGTCGATTTCGGGTTGAAGAAAGCATAACTAGGGGGGGATTCGCCGCAAAACGCAAGGTGTAGACAAAAAAATTGTCGAACGAACACCATATTGACGGATTTTTGGGCGCTCAGCCGTTTTCCGGGCGGGCGTCCTGCAGGGACAATTTGCCGTTTTTCAGCGCGACGGCGACGTCGCCCCGAAGCACGCGGAGCGCGTCGTCCCCGAACATGGTCCGCCGCCAGCCGTGCAGGGCCGGAACGTCGGCGTTCTCGCCGTCGGCCGCGATGGCCTCGATGTCGGCCGAGGACGCGACCAGCTTCTGCGCCACGCCGCTTTCGTTGCATTTCATCTTCAACAGGACCTTGAGCAGGTCCGCCCCCGCGCCGGTTCCCCTTTGCGGTTCGGGCCGGGGAGGGGGGACGGGGCAGTCCGCGTCGGGGACGTCGCGCCCGCGCGCCACGGCCTCCAGGATCGCCTTGCCCTGGCGGCCGTCGGCCATGCGCTGGCTCAGCCCCCGGATGCGGGCGAGCGCGGTCGGGTTGTCCGGGGGATGGTGCGCGATTTCCAGCAGGGCCTCGTCGCGCAGGATGCGGTTGCGGGGCAGGTCCAGGCGCTGGGCCTCCTCCTCCCGCCAGGCCGCCAGTTCGCGCAGGATGGCCAGCATGCGGGGCTTGGCGCCGCGCAACTTGATGCGCCGGTACGATTCCGCCGGGACGATGTCATAGGTCCTTGTCGCCGTCAGCACGGCCATTTCCTCGTCCAGCCAGCTTTCGCGGCCGTTGTCCTCCAGTTTGCGGTGGAGTTTTTCGTAGACCTTGCGGAGATGGATCACATCGTCGAGGGCGTAGCGGAGCTGCTTCTTGCTGAGAGGCCGCGCGGCCCAGTCGGTGAAGCGCGACGACTTGTCGATGCGCGCCTTGGCCAGGCGGTTGACCAGGGTCTCGTAGCCCACGGAATCCCCGAATCCGCAGACCATGGCGGCCACCTGGGTGTCGAACACCGGGGCGGGGAGGGCGCCCATCAGGTGAAAGAAGATTTCCATGTCCTGGCGCGCGGCGTGGAAGACCTTCAGCACGTCCGGGTTCGCCATCAGCTCGAACAGCGGCGCTAAGTCCACGCCGTCGGCCAGCGCGTCCACCGCAATCGCCTCGTCCGGGCGACCAACTTGCACCAGGCACAGCAGGGGCCAGTAGGTTTTCTCGCGCATGAACTCCGTGTCCACGGTCACGTATGGCGCCGAGGCGGCCCGCTTGCAGAATTCCGCGAGGGTGGATGTGTCGGTGACGAGCGTCATGGGGGAACCTATACACGGTTTCCCGCCGTCGAAAAAGCGCGGAGTATTAACGGCCTGATACACGAAAAATTTGCTGTAAAATTATTTTTCTAATCGAAGGTTGCTTGTTGAACGTCGGGAAATTACACTGTTGGTCCTATGGAGGCTGCCACGAATTTGACATAAGTCATGTGGCGATGGGCGAGTTGTTTGTAAAGCATGGATTTATCGGCGCGGAATCGGGTGGTTCTTGACGGGGTTGAGCTGGATTCCCAGTTCATCCAGCGCAGTCTCGACGAGATGGATCAGGGGCTGAGCGTCTATGACGCCGACCTTCGCCTGATCATGTGCAATGCGCGCTTCGGCGAAATCCTGCGCCTTCCGCCCGAATTGGCCGCCCCCGGCGTCACCTTGGAGCAACTGGCGACGTTCGGAGCCGCCCGGGGGGATTACGGCCCGGGGGACGAGGCCGAACTGGTCGCCCGGCGCCTGGAGCTGGCCCGCTCGCGCGAAGCCCACCGTTTCGAACGGTCGTTGGAAGACGGCGCGGTGACGCTGGAGGTTCGCTCGACCCCCCTCTCGAACGGGGGGCTGATCACCACCTACACCGACATCAGCGGACAGCGCCGGGTCGAGATCAAGCTGCGCAAGGCCTACGACGACCTGGAAACCCAGATCCACGAGCACACCTCCCACCTTGAACAGGAAATGACCGAGCGCCTCTACACCGAGGAGGCGTTGCGCGCCAGCGAGGAGAGGTATCGCGCCACCATAAACTTCACGTCCGAGGGCTATTGGGCCATCGACCCGGAAACCGGCCTGACCATCGAGGTCAACGACGCGCTATGCCAGATGCTGGGCTTCGAGGCCGACGAAATGGTCGGGCGCAAGCCGTTGGTCTTCGCCAACCGGGAAACCCAGCGCATGCTGGCGGAAAGCTGGCGGCGCAATCCCGTCACCGACCAATGGTCCTATGAAATCGTCCTGAAGGCCAAGGACGGGCGCGACGTCTACGCGCTCGTCAACGCCACCTCGATCAAGGGCGAGGATGGGAAGCCGACCCGGATCTTCGCCTTCATCCGCGACATCAGCGCCCGACGCTTCCAGGAGGAGCGCCTGGCCAAGAGCGAGATGCAGGCCCGCCTCGCCCGCAAGGACGCCGAAATCGCCAACCGCGCCAAATCCGATTTCCTGTCGTCCATGAGCCACGAGCTCCGCACGCCGCTCAACGCGATCCTGGGCTTCGGCCAGTTGCTTCAATTCAATCCGCAAGAACCCCTGACCCCGGCCCAAAACGACCACGTGAACCAGATCCTGGAGGCGGGCAGCCACCTTCTGACCCTGATCAACGAGGTGCTGGACCTGTCGAAGATCGAGGCGGGGAAGGTCAACATCGAGTTGAAGGACGTCCCCGTCGAGACGGTGTTCGCCGAATGCCGGACCCTGGTCTCGTCCACGGCCGGCCGTTACGGCGTGAGCCTCGATCCCCTGCCGGAGCGCGGCGAATGGCCCGTGGTGAAGGCCGATCATATCCGTTTCAAGCAGTCCTTGTTGAACCTCTTGTCCAACGCGGTGAAGTACAACCGTCCCGAAGGGCGGGTGTGGATGGACTGGAAGGCGCTTCCTCAAGGCGTGGTCCGCGTCGTCGTCGGGGACACCGGACACGGCATCCCGGAAGACAAGCGCGCCGAGATTTTCGATTCCTTCTCACGCCTGGGCGCCGAGTCCACCGAGATCGAGGGCACGGGCATCGGCCTGTCGATCACACGCAAGCTGGTGGAGATGATGGACGGCGAGATCGGGTTCGAAAGCGCGGTTGGGGAGGGCAGCCAGTTCTGGATCGACCTTCCGCTCGCCGACGGCTTCCATCACATGGCGGCCTCGAATCAACCGGAAATGCGCGTTCTCGCCGAGCCCGCGGAATAACCCTACGGCATCCTTAATTCGTCGCCGCGAATGACGTCGTTCAGGTCGATGTCCTGGTCGATGATCTTTCGGACGCTGGCGTAGGCGTCCGCGCAAGCTTCCTTGATGGCCTCGTGGTTCTGGATGCAGTCGTCGGGGATGGCGTTTAGTTTCCGCGTCATCGGCCGATCGAGAATCGCCTTGGCATGGTCCCGGCTTATGTCCACGCCGATGAAGTCCAAAATCTCCGGGAAGCGGTCCCCGATTTCGTGGAATTCGACATGCATGCTTTCATCGACGTGACGCGCCAGGGCGATAAGGGAGATCTCGTTGGTGATGATGTGGGCGAGGACGGCTTGACAACGCGCCGGCTCGATTCCCCATCTAAGGGTGTCGTCCTCGTTCTGATAGGAATCATGAATGGAGTTCACAAAATCCATGTTGGGGACCACGCCCTCTTCCTTGCTTTGCATTTTCTCGGCGAGCTTTAGGCCGCGTTCGGTCAGAGCGGTCAGGCCGATCCTGGCCAGGCTCGACTTGAGCACGTCGAAGTAATTCCGGGAAAGATGGATGATCTTGATATCCTTCTTGAATCGGGCGCAAAGCTCGTCGATGTAATGCTGTTTGTGCAATATCCCAGCGCCGCCTGGCGGCAGGACGAGCCGCGAGCCTCTGTGTTTCGCGTCATATTTTAGCTCACGAAGAAAGGTCGCGACGTCGATGTCCTCGACCGTGAGGGAGCGCCTGACCATGGTCTCGTCGGACGGGCCAAAGCCGGACGCCCGCTCCCACTGAAGCTCGTATTCGCAACCAACGTCTGGGACCTGCGCCAAGGATGTCGAGAGATAGACGCTTCCCGAGCGTCCGTTGGACGCAATGCAGAATAGACTTCCTTCCTGGTTCGCTGTCATGGCCTCGCAGTCCGGTCCATAGTAATACTTAACGCAAACGTAACCCGCCGTGGGGTCCCATGTTTCCCGTCTTCCTTGACGCCGCTCCCAGAGGAAAGGGAGAAGGGTGGAACGGGGCCCAGAGGACAATATGCTCGAGAAATATGAACACTTGATAACCCAGACCAACGTCGATGTCTCCCTGCGGCCGATCATCGCGTGCTTCGCCGGGCGCGGACTGACCGACTTCATTCATCAGAACGTCCTCGCCGCTTTTGTCGCGCGCCGGTTCTCCATCCCGAACGCCTTGGGGCTGTTCCGCGAGCGTCCCGCCTACCGGCGCTTCATCGTCGATTGCAACCCCCACATCGGCGCGATGATGACGACCCCGCCAGAGGCTCCCCACGACTTCCCGCTCGACTGGTTCGACGTCGGGGTGGACGCGCCCTCGAAATGCCCCGACGCGCTCTGGTACGAGCGAGGCTTCCATTCGCCCAAGCTGATTCTCGCGCCCACCATGCTGCGCGGGAACGCGGCCCGCATCGAAGGCCTGGCGGAAGACCCACCGCTGTTTCTGCTTCCCGAGAAGCATCGGGACGCGCTCGACGCCGCCCTGGTCCGCGTCGGCCTGGCGCCCGACCGATGGCACGCCTGCGTTCACGCGCTGTCGCCCAACGCGGCGCCCAGCGTCGGAGAAGACCGCCACCGCGCCGTCGATCCGACGAACTACATCCCCATGATCCGGCGCATCGTCGAGGAGCAGGGCGGGCGGGTCGTTCGCCTCGCCGCCCCGGGCGACCCCCTGTTGCCGGACATGGAGGGCGTGATCGATTGCGCCCGCATGAATGCTCCGTTCGAAATCCTGACGGCGATCCTGGCCCGGGGGCGCTACTTTATCGGCTCGGACGCCGCGCCCCTGGCCCTGGCGTCGGCCTTTGGGGTTCCGTCGGCCGGGGTCGATCTGATCGGCGTCGGGCGCAGGATTTGGAACCGGGGCGACATCGCGTTCCCCAAGCGCATCATCCTCGACGACGGGCGCGAGGTTGGGGCCGGGGACGCCTTCGAGGCCGGCTATCTCGAACACGGCCCCCCCTTGGGCGCGCGCTTCGTCGACAGCGGGCCCGAAGCGCTATGCGCCGTCGCCGACGCAATGCATGATCGAACCGAAGATTGCCAAGGTTGGCGGCCGTTGAACGAGTATTCCAAGGGCGAGCCCACGGAAAAGATCGCGTTCCCCTTGCCGGAGCGCGACAGTGTCCTGATCCGGATATGGGGGTGACTACATCCAGACGAGGCCGTCGATGTCGTCGATGGTCCAGTAGGGATGGGGCAGCTCGATCCCGCTTTCGGGGCGTGGCGCGGTCGCGGGCGGCGGGTCTTCGCGCCAGGCGGTGACATCCGTGGTTTGGGCCAGCATGTAGTCCGCGACTTCCAGCAATTCCTCGGGGGTGTTGTCTTCGTAGTCGATCTCGGCGATCCAGAAGGGCAGGGGCCCCAGGACCCGCGCCGTATCCCGGGGCGGCGGCGAGCTTCCGTCGGGCAGGATCACCTTTTTCATCTTCATCACGTCGCCTGGGTTCCAGGCGGCCAGGTCCTGGGCGTTGGTGGCGGCGACGGGGGTTTTCAGGGCGCAGGCGATGGCGACGGGGCCCGACGCGGTGCCGAAAAAGAACCGGGCGCGGCTAATGGCGAAGACCTGCTCTTCGAAGCTGTCGCCGTCCTGGGACAGATCGACGAGGCCGTCCATTTCCGGCAAGGGCATCATCGACGGATCGCCGATGCGGACCACTTGGCCCCCATGGTCGCGGATGACGCTTTCGACCATGGGAAGATAGGTCATGGGATCGACCTCGCGCACCTTGAAGGCGCGTTTCAGTTCTTCGCTG
Source organism: uncultured Hyphomicrobiales bacterium (assembly GCA_964344345.1). Lineage (GTDB taxonomy): Bacteria > Pseudomonadota > Alphaproteobacteria > Rhodospirillales > CAYFNC01 > CAYFNC01. The sequence goes on from CAYFNC010000010.1 coordinate 15,883, forward strand.
TCGTTGGCCTTATCCGGTCGTTTGCGCCACATGTATTCGCCCTCGCGCATGTGCAGGCAGACGAACCAGCGTCCCGGATCGACGCCTCTTCGCGCGAGCTTTTCGGCCAAGAGCGGAGCCTCGTCGTCCGGGATCCGGAGCGCCGGGGCGGGCTGAAGGAACGAGGTCTCCTTCACGTCGGTCATGCCCGGAACCAGCAGGATGTCCGGACGGTGGAGCCCCTCGGCCTTTTGCGCCTCGGTGAAGGGGCCGTCGACGCCGCCGCCGGTTCCGTCGAACCAGTTCAGCGGAAAGATCGCCCTGGGGTCGTCGGGAAGCCGGATGACGCTGGTGATCCAGGGGTTGAGCCGGACCAGGAAATTCTTGTACGGCCGGTCGTCGCGGTAGATGACCAGCAGCCTGGAGCCGGGCGATGCCTGGGCGTAGGACGCGGCGGCCAGGTTCAGCACCGCGAAGTCGCCGACGGTCTGGTGGCCCAGAAAGGCGGCGATGACCGGGCCTGGGCGGTCGCGCCCGAGGGCGCGGGCCGGGGGCGGCAAGGGGGCGTTGTCCATCGTCAAGGCGGCGTGCTCCGTCCTGAACTCCGATCCGGACGACACCATATCACGAAAATGATTGCCCGGAGGTTTCCCCGCCGCGCTCCTAGAGTTCCTAGGACTGCGACGCAGTTATGCGGTTTTTGCATGCCTGCATCGCGTCCAGCGCATTGGCGAAACAGGCGGACGCGCCCACCTATAGCCTATGGGCTGGCTCCAGCCGCAACAGGGCCGGCCCCACAGGATGGTTCCCCTGCCATCCGGCTCCTCAAGGAGCCACAAGCGCCCGGCCCATCCCCCCCCAGGGCCGGGCGCGCCTGTTTCGCACAGGACACTAGGATTTACGTGGATTTCCCGAACAGGTCGTAGAGCGCCTTGATCAGCGCCTGGGGTTCGGGGCCCGCGAGGGAGTAATAGATGGATTGGGCGTTGCGCCGGGTCTTGACCAGGTCGCTTTGCCGCAGCACCGCCAGATGCTGGGACAGGGCGGACTGGCTGAGGCCGATGACGGTTTCCAGCTCGCCGACCGTCTTTTCGCCGTGCACGAGCTGGCAAAGGATCAGAAGGCGGCTTTCGTTGCTCATCGCCTTGAGCATGTCGGTCGCGGCTTGCGCTTGTTCGTTAAAACGCTCGACGTCCATTGCCGGAGCCATGGTCGGACGATCCCGTTTATTGCCTATCCCTAATATTAGGCTTAGCTAATGAATTTGCCGGTGTCAAGAAGGCGCGAACGACTTTCATGGACGATGGAATGGTGTAGACTCATTCACAATCGTTTTCGGCGAAAGAGGAACCCGGTCATGGCGGTGCGGTTTTTTGCGGCGTTGGTTGTTGTCGTCTGGGCGTTTCTGGGCGCGGCGCGGGCGGAGCCCGACGGTCTTTTGTCCATGCCCGATCTGGGCGAGGACGGCCTCTATCGCCAGTCCTGGTTCCTGGAGAGCTTCCTCGACCTCGGCGATGACGTCGAGGAGGCGCGCGCGGCCGGGAAGCGCGTCGCCATCATCTGGGAGCAGCGGGGCTGCCCCTATTGCCGGGAGCTGCACCAGAAAAACCTGCGAATCCCCGAGGTGGTGGATTACGTCCGGGCCAATTTCGAGGTGATTCAGCTCAACATCTGGGGCGACAAGGAGGTGACGGATCTGGACGGCGAGGTCCTGTCCGAAAAGAAAATGGCCCGCAAGCACCGCATCAACTTCACGCCCACCGTCCAGTTCCTTCCGGAAACCCGCGAGATAGGCAAGGACACGCCCGAATCCTGGCGTCTGATCGGCTATTGGAAGCCCTTCCACTTCATGCATTCTTTTATGTACGTGAAGGAAAAGGGCTACGAAGACGAGGTGGGCTTCCAGTCCTGGCTGTCGGAAAAGGGCGAGGAACTGCGAAAGCAGGGCAAGGAATTCGAGATCTGGTGAGCCTCAGCCCAGCTTGAGCAGCACCGGGAAGGCGTCCAGCAGCCATCCGGCCGCGTCGTTCACCCATCCGGCGATGAACGACACCCCGACGAAGACCAGCAGCAGGCCGATGGCGATCTCCACCTTGCGCATGTGGCGGCGGAAGCGTCCCATGAACGCCATGAACGGCTTGACCGCGAGCGCGGCGGCCAGGAACGGCAAGCCGATCCCGAGCGCGTAGACCGCCAGAAGCGAGGTCCCGTACAGGACCGAGTCGCCGGTCGCCGCCACCATCAGGATGGTGGCCAGGATCGGCCCGACGCAAGGCGTCCATCCGAACGCGAAGGCGAGGCCGAGAACGTAGGCCCCCACCGCGCCAGACGGGGCCTGTTCGAGGTGGAACCGCTTCTCGAAGTTCAAGAACCCGATCTTGAACAGCCCCATGTAATGGAGCCCGAAGACGATGATGACCGCGCCCGCGATCTTGCCGAGAACGTCCAGGTGCTGGGCGATGAACTGGCTGACCACGGTCGCGGTCGCGCCGAGCGCGACGAACACGGTGGCGAACCCGAACACGAAGGCGAGCGCGGAGATAAAGACCCGCCGGGCCACCGGCGCGTCCACGCCGTCCTCGGCCGTCAACTGATCCAGCGACGCGCCGCCGAGGAAACAGAGGTAGGCCGGAACCAGGGGCAGCACGCAAGGCGACGCGAAACTGAGGATCCCCGCGCCGAACGCGCCCGCGTAGGAAACGTCGAGTGGGTTCATGTCCTCAGCCGCCCTTCACCTTGATGGCCTGGTTGGGCTCTATATCTATGACCTTTTTGCGTTGAATGTAATGGCCGAGAAGGGAATAGATCGGCGGGCCCTCGGCGCCTGCGCGCACGCTGGCCCATCCGCCGACCACGTATGTCTTCTTGGGATCGATGGGCTTGCCGGTGGCCAAATGGATCATGTCGGAAATCCGGCTTCCGGCCGGTTTGCCCACGTCGATGGCGTAGCCCATGCCGCCGACCCGCACCATGTCGCCCCCTTGCTGGTAGTAGGGGTCGGGATTGAACAGGTTGTCGGCCACGTCCTCCATGACGGTCTTGATCTGCTCGCCGGTCATTTCGGTCCGGGTGCAGTTGGGATACGTGATGGCGGTTTGGTTATAGACGTGCTCGACCAGGATGTTTTCCCCCGGAGGCAGGCTCGACCCCCAACGGAATCCCGGCGAAAACGCGATCTCGGTGTCTCTTTCCGCCATGATGGCTTGCAGGATAAGATCGTCGAAGGTTCCGTTGAAGTTGCCGCGCCGGTACAGCGCCTGTTCCGTCCGGCCCAGCACCCGGTTGATGATGGGCGCGTGGGGCGCGCGGATGCGGTTGATCAGCTTGGCCATGTCCGGGTCGGGCTGGATGGCGTCGGAAAACACCGGGATCAACTTGAAGCGGTGGTCGGCGATCCGGCCGCCGTCGATCTTCAAATCCAGGCGTCCCAGGAACTTGCCGTGGGAGCCGGTGGAGACCAGCAGCGTGTCGCCGACCTTGACCACGTCCGGGACCGCGTCGTGGGTGTGGCCGGTCAGCAGCACGTCGATTCCGTCCACCCGGGACGCGAGCTTGCGGTCCACGTCGAAGCCGTTGTGGCTGGCCAGGACCACCAGTTGCGCACCGTTCTCCCTGGCGCGCGCGATGTTCTCGCGCACCCGGTTCTCGTCGATGCCGAAGGACCATTTGGGGATGAAGTGGCGCGGGTTGGCGATGGGGGTGTAGGGGAAGGCCTGGCCGATGACGGCGATCTTAACGCCGCCGCGCTCGAAGTACTCTATCGCCGGGAAGACGTACTCCTCCCATTCGGTGTCCTTCACGTTGCCGGCCAGGAACGGGAATTTCAGCTTTCCGATCAGCTCCTGGACCCGATCCTCGCCGTAGGTGAACTCCCAGTGCGCGGTCATGACGTCGACGCCGAGCTGGTTCATGGCGTCCACCATGTCCTCGCCCCGGCTCATCAGCGCGGTGTAGGAGCCCTGCCAGGTGTCGCCGTTGTCGATCAGCAGCGTCTTGCCCGGGCGCTCGGCCCGGATGGCGTTCACCAGCGTCGCCATGCGGTCGAGCCCGCCGACGCGGCCGTATTCCTGGGCCAGCGCCGCGAAATCCAGATGGGTGAGCGCGTGGGCCTCCGGCGATTTGGCGCGGAGGCCGAAATGTTTCAGATAGTCCTCGCCGGTCAAGTGGGGGGGGAGGCCATGGACCTCGCCGACGCCGATGTTGACCGACGGCTCCCGATACCAGAGCGGGACCAGTTGGGCGTGGATGTCGGTGAAGTTCAACAGCGTGACCTGGCCGAGGGCGTCGAACTCCAGAAGCTTGTCCTGGGTGAGGCCCCCCGACCTGGCGGCATGCGCGAGCCCGCCCGCGCCCGCGCCGGTCGCCACGGCGGCGGCGGCGGCCACCTGAAGAAAATCCCGACGAGTCAGCATGCCCAAATCCCCATTCGCTCGTTCAATAAAAAAGGGAGCGGATTTCCCCGCTCCCCTTGTTCATGGTTCCGGCGCCTCGCTATTTGCGGACCGACGGCGCCTCCACCGGAAGGCCGCGTCCGCGCCAGGCGAGATACAGCTCAAGCGCCAGGTATTCGTCGGCGCCATAGGCGAAGGGCTCCGACCGGATATTCTTGTTGCAGCCCCGGAACCGGCGATGCAGCGAGCCCAGCTTTTGCCATTTCAGGCGATAGGTGGGGAAGCCGTTGCTTTGCCCCTGGGACAGGCGCTCGGCCCGGATGTAGTTGTCGGCGTTGTCCTCGTGGCAGTGCTTGCAGGCCATGTCGTACATGCCCCGGCGCTCGTAGTAGAACGCCTTGCCCTTATCGAACCAGGGCTTCATGGGGCCGTCGATGGAAACCTCGACCGGCATCCCGCGCGAGAACATTTTCACGTAAGACGTCATGCCGAGAAGCGCGTCGGACTCGTACTTCCAGGCCTTGGCCTTCATGTTGAAGGTGCGGCACTGGTTGATGCGCTGTTCGATGTTGACCGGCTTGTTTCGGGACGGGTCGAACACGGGGTAGCGCGCGCCGACGCCGGTCATGGAGGATGACGGGTCGGCGTGGCAAGCCTCGCACGACAGGCCCAACTCCCCGTCGGGGGTGGACCACGCCTCGGCCGCGGCCTCGATCCACATGAATGCGGGGTTCTCGAAGTCGTCGTCCTGGATGGTGCGGGTTTCCGGCTCGGCGAAGGTGTATCCAGACTTGGCGTCCGGATTGGACTCCTCCTCCGCCCCGGCCGGAAGGAGCCCGGCGAGAACCAGGGCTCCGACGCCCGCGGCGACCAACAAAGCTTTGCCGTAGTTCCTCATGTCATCGCTCCATGGCCGCCTTGGCGCGTCCGAAGGGCCTTAGGCCACTTCCATCTTCTTCTTGGCGGTGGCGGTTTCGCCGGTGTCTTCGGTCCAGGTGAAGACGAACTCGCCGCTTTCGGTCGCCTTGAACGGGAACTCGAAGAACGGGTTGGCGGCGATGCCGGTGCGGATGTCCGCGCTGAACACCTCCTTGCCGTTGAAGTCCACCTTGAACTTGTTGATGATGTTCTTCGGAATCACGTTGCCGCCCTTGTCCTTGCGGCGTCCGGTCTCCATCGGGTGGCCCACCAGGGTCTTGATGTTGACGATGTCGCCCTTGGCGGCCTTGGACGGAACCTTCGCGCGGGGTCGCTTGATAGCCATTGTCTTGTTCTCCCTCTTTCCTGATCAGCCGCCGCAGCCGCCGACGGTCACCTTGACCGACTTCTTGCCGATGTAGACCGAGCCGTCGCTCATCACGGCGGCGGCCACCACGTTCTGGGTCTTGCCCAGGCGGATGCGGGTCTTGACTTCGGCCTTGCCCATGGCGGGGCTCAGGTTGAAGCTCGCGACGTCGGGAATGGGGTTGCCCTCGGACACCACGTGGATGTGCTTGACGTGGTCGGCGTCGGTCATGGGGCTCTCCACCTTGATGGTGGTGGGAACCGTGCTGCCGTTCTCTGCGATTTCGGGCAGGACCAAGGTCACCTTGCCTTCCTTGGCGGCGGCGCCGCCGGTCATTTCGGACAGCTTGGCCGCCGCGTCCTCGGGGGTGGCGGACGCCTTGTTGGCGGCCAGGCCGCTGCCGGCGAGCGCGAGGGCGCCGAAGCCGGCGGCCTTGAGCACATCCCGGCGGCCGAGAGCGGCCTCAGTCTTCTTGAATTGGAACATGTGCGGTGTCTCCCTGATTACTCCACCCTCGGGGCGGACGTTTCCGGTTGTCTATTGCTGATCCTTGTTCAGGGTCATGAGGTAGGCGACCATGTCCTCCACCTCCTGGGCGGAAAGGAAGGTCTTTCCCTCCCACTTCTTCAGGACCCTATGCAATCCCTTGGTCCGGTGGAACGCGGGCATGATGGTGTCCGGGTTCGCGAGCTTGGGATTGACGACGCGAAGGCGGATCTGGCCCTCGCTCAGCCGATTGGCCACCCCGTAAAGGGACGGGCCGATCTGGCCATGAAACTGTTCTTCGGGAATGGGCATCACGTGGCAGGCGAGGCAGCCGCCTTTCTTGCGGTTGGCCGCCATCTTGCGGCCGTTGGCGGCGTCGCCGGGCTTGTCGGTCAGGGCCTTGGGGATGGCGTCGTCCTTGGTTTGGTAGGCGACTTCCCCCTCCGCGCGCGCGTCTCCAGCCGCCAGCGCGATCAAGGCCGCGCCCACGAGCGCGCCGATGGTCCTTGCGATCTTCATCCCGTCTCTCCGCGGCCCGAAAGATGCAAATCGAAAACAATCGGCGGACGTTAACCGGGAAGAAACCGCCGCGCAAGTCCCAAACCGGCCGGAAGCGGTTCGGAGTGGGCGGAAACCGGGCGTCCAAAACAAATGAACCGCTTGTATTTTCGCCTCGAAGACGTATCCTCGTAAACCTCTTGGGGGGTGGGCGCTTGACGCGGCGTCCGCGTAATTCAGAACCGCGCGCCTTGACGCGGTTTGAGGAGCGTTTTCGTTCGACGTCATGAGCCGCTTAAAAAGAAACAAGAAGATCCAAAAGGGAGACCACGCCCTTTACAGGACCTTCAAGGACAACGAAGTCATCATCCGCGAGAACGATGACGACCGCGAGATGTACGTCATCCAATCGGGCGGAGCCACGGTGTGGAAGCAGGTGGAGAACGGCGAGGTCCACCTGTGCTCGTTGGAGCGCGGCGACTTCTTCGGCGAAATGAGCATGATGGAGAGCCTGCCGCGCAGCGCCACCGTGCGGGCGTCGGGCGAGACCAAGGTGCTGATCCTGAAGCCCGGCGGGTTCCTGTTGAAGCTTCGCCGCGACCCCACCTTCGCCTACGAGATCATCCAGCAGCTCTGTTCGCGCCTGCGCCGTGTGAACGAGCAGGTTGCGGCCTTGGTCAACGGCGACGACCTGGACGTGGAGCGGCTGGAATCCGTCGCCATCGAGAAGCTTCGCGACCGGCTCGACAAGCTGCGCCAGATCACCGACAACCTGACCGACGAGAATCAGGTCGAGGGAGCCCAAGGCGACGGCCCATGATCACCAACGTCGACGAGTCCCGCCTGCTGGTCATCTCCGACGTCCATCTGGGAAGTCCGTACTTCAGCGGACGATGGCGCACGCTCGACTTCTTCCAATACGCGCTGGAAAACCGATACAACGTCTGCATCAACGGCGACGTGATCGATATCGCGCAATCGCCGACCAGGCGTCTCGCCAGCGACGCGCCCGAGTTGTTCCGGGTTCTCAAGAACATGCAGAAAAGCGGGCTGAAGACCTATTACGTCATCGGCAACCACGACATCGTGCTGGAGTATTTCCTGGAGAACTGGGACATCATCCAACTCGCCCCGTTCCTGAACGTGGCCTCGGGCGAAAAGCGCATCCGGATCGAGCACGGACACCTGTACGATCCGGTTTTCTACTCTATCCCGGCCATATATCAGTGGATGACCGGGTTCGCGGGCTGGCTGTTGAACACGGCGCCGTGGCTGTACAATTTCCACCTCGCCTACTTGAAGCTCCGTTACGGCAAGAACCCGGCCAAGGAGACGAACTTCGAGACCGAGGGCGAGTCCTTCCTCGACGCGGCCAGGGAGATCGCGGACCGGGGCTTCGACGTGGTTATCTTCGGGCACACGCACCGCGCGGGGATCATCCCGCTGACCGAAGACAAGGACAAGACCTACTTCAATCCCGGCGGCTGGGTCGGCAAGCCATGCTTCCTCAGGATCGAGGACGGCGACATCGAACTGGTGCAATGGAATTCGAATTAATCCCTCATCGACAGGGGAGAGGCTTATGATTTTAGGACGCGTTGTATTCGTTTTGGCGGTATTGGCGCTGATTGCGCCCGCGGGCCTTCGGGCCGAGGAGATGACCGGGCGCCAGATCGTCGACGAGGTCTCCAAGCGCCACGACAAGGCGTTCGAGTTCGAACGCCAGACCATGACCCTGATCGACAAGAAAAAGAACAAGGAGGAGCGCGAACTCCGGCGTTTCAAGCGCGACGTGGATGGGGGGGGGCGCTATCTCCTGGCCTTCACCTCGCCGTCGGGCGTCAAGGGCACCGCGCTCCTGACCTGGCAGTACGACGAGAAGGACGACGACCAGTGGCTCTACCTTCCGGCCATGGAGGGAAAGCTGAAGCGCATCGCCGAGGGCGGCAAGCGCAACTATTTCATGGGAACCGACTACACCTACGAGGACCTGACGTCCGAGAACAAGGACAAGTTCGAATTCAAGCGCTTGCCGGACGAGGAAGTCGACGGCAAGCCCCATTTCGTGGTCGAATCCCGCGCGACCGACACGAACCTGAAAAAGCAGACCGGCTATTCCCGCCAGGTCATGTGGATCCGCCAGGATATCTTTTACATCATGAAAACCGACTACTACGACCGCCGCGAGCGGCTGGTGAAACGCCAGGTCCAAAAGAAGCTGGTCCATCTGGACGGCGACACGTGGCGGTCCGATCTCACGGTGATGCAGAACCTTCGGAAAAAGCACATCACCGCCGTGAAGGTAACGGAGCGTTCATTCGATGAGGATAAGGTTCCGTTGAAGGTGTTCTCCAAGCGCCACGTCACGTCCGGACAGCACGTCCAGTAGCGTCGCGCCCGGCGCCGGGGGGCGCCGGCCAAGAGGGGGTAAGCAAGGGTGTTCGCCAGGATTCTGGAATATCCGGTCCATCACCGCCTGTTGGCGGTGGTGTGGCTCGCCGCCCTCAGCATGATCGCGCTCGGCGGCGCGCTCCAACTGAAAATCGACACCAGCTACGACAGCCTTATCAGCGAGCGGGACCCGGGCAAGGCCGCCTACAACGAAACCGTGGCCCTGTTCGGCTCCGACAACACCACCATCATCTACGTCAAGAGCCGCGACCTGTTCGATCCGGACCGGCTTCTCGACCTCGAGGACACCGTCGCCGCGCTCGAAGAGATCGACGGCGTCGAGGGGGTGGACAGCCTGTTTTCCGTGGTCAACATCCGGGACCGGGACGGGGTTCTGGATTCCGGGCCCCTGATGGACGTGGCGCCGGACACGATCGAGGACGCGGTCCGCATCCGCGAGGACGCCATCTACAGCCCGCTTGTCCGTCGCAACCTGCTGTCCCCTGACGGCAAGGTCACCGCCATCAACGTGACCGTGATCCGCGACATGTCGGATGCGCGCTTCAACCATCGGGTCCACGCCGAGATCGAAAAGGCGCTGGAGCCCATCCGCGACCGCTTCGACGTCATGCTCCAGGTCGGCCCCCCACGGCTGAACGTGGAAATCGAAAAGAGCATGTTCGCCGACCTCACCATCCTGACGCCTCTGTCCACGACGGTTCTGGTGATCTGCATCATTATTTTGATGCGGGTTCCCGTGGCCGCGCTGATCCCCATGATGACGGCGGGGACGAGCATCTTCTGGACCTTCGGCTTCATGGGCTACATGGACCTGAAGCTGACCTTGCTCACCGCCATCGTGCCCTCGCTGATCATCGTCATCGGATCGACCGAGGACATGCATCTGATGGCCGGCTATCTGGAAGGGGTCTCGGAAGGCGAAAAGGACAAGTCGAAAATCCGCAAGGTCGCGGTCCGGATCATGTCCAAGCACATCGGCGCCGCCATCTTCCTGTCCGCCTTCACCACAGCCGCCGGGTTCTTTTCCAACGCGGTGAACGAGATCCCGCTGATCCGCGACTTCGCCTTCGCGTCGTCGTTCGGCATGATCGCCAACCTGGTGTGCACGGTCCTGATGGTGCCGGTGCTGCTGGGCTTCTTCGGGCCCAAGAGCAACCCGCTGAAGGCCGACGAGGGGGCGGAGCACGACCTGAAGGGGATCATGGGCGTCCTGGTCCGCCTGGTGGAGTGGCTGGTGGAGAAGCACGGCCGCACCGTGGCCATCGTGGTCGGCGGCACGGTGTTCGTCTTCGCCGTCCTGGCGGTCCGGGTGCACGTCAGCAACGACCCGCTGTCCTATTTCCCCGATGACCATCCCCTGGTGCTGGACGCCGACACCCTGCATCGGGACCTGTCGGGCATGCAGGTGTTCTACGTGACCCTGGACGGGGGCGAGGAGAACGCCTTCCGCGAGCCCGACAACCTGAAGAAGCTGGAAGCCGTGGTGGCCGAGTTGAAGACCATGAAGGTGTTCGACAAGGTCATCGGGGTGTCCGACCATCTGTCCCTGGTCAACCAGGAAATGCACGACGCCCGGCCGGAGTACTGGCGGGTTCCGGACACGCGCAACCTGGTGGACCAGTATCTGTTGATGTTCCAGCGCAGCGACCTGGAGCGCTATGTCAGCGCGGACTACCGCTACGCCAACATCATCGTGCGGCACAACATTTCGGATTCGCACGAGCTGAACGGCTATCTGGACACGGTCCAAGGCTATTTGAGCGACATCCTGGGCATCACCATCGCCTTCCGGCTGACCGGCGAGAACCTGATGATCAACCGGGCGGCCGAGGGCTTGTTCTCGGGCCAGGCGCAGTCGCTGGTTCTGATCGGCGGCATCATCTTCGTGCTGATGTCGTTCATGTACACGTCCGTGTTCGCGGGCGTCATGTTCCTGATCCCCAACATGATCCCGGTTCTGATGAACTTCGGCGCCATGGTGCTGATGGGTATTCCGCTGAACCCGGGCACGGCGTCGGTGGCGGCCATCGCGCTCGGCATCGCGGTGGACGACTCCATCCACCTGTTCACCCGCTTCCGCAACGAGATCCGCAACACGGGCGATCCGGAAAAGGCCGCGCAGATCACGGTCAGGGGCGAGGCGGTGGCGGTCATCACCACCTCGATCTCGCTCATGATCATGTACTCGACGCTGATGCTGTCCAATTTCGCCATCGTGGCCCAGTTCGGCCTGCTGGCGGGCCTGACCATGATGTACGCGCTGGTGGCGGACCTGTTGATCACGCCGATGATCCTCCGCCGCGTGGGCCTGGTCAGCGTGTTTGAAATCGTCACCCTTAAGCTCGCCGCCGAGGTGATCAAGGAAAGCCCGCTGTTCCAGGGCATGAGCCGCTGGCAGGTGAAGAAGACCATCCTTCTGTCCAAGACCGCGCGTTTCGAGCCCGGGGAGGCGATCATCGTCGAGGGCGAGGTGGACGAGAACCTGTTCGTGGTCCTGTCGGGCCAGGTGGGCGTCTATCGCAAGGTGGACGATCAGGAGATGTTCATCGTCGCCGTCGGACCGGGCCAGGTGTTCGGCGAGATCGCCTTCGTCGCCAAGACCGAACGCACGGCGAGCGTCAAGGCCGTCACCGAGGCCGAGGTGCTGATCCTGGACGCCGAGGGCACCCGCAAGGCGCTTCGCTCCTACTCCTCCATCGCCGCCAAGCTCTACCGCAATCTCAGCCGCATCCTTGGCGAGAAGCTGTTCGCCTCGACCGAACAGCTCGTCGCCCAGTCGCGCGACGCGGCGTCCAGCGACGTGCATTCGAGGAGTTAGCGCCATGGCCGCGAGACGGAAACGGATGCTGATCGGGGTCGGGGCGGCGCTCGCTCTCGGCCTTTCGTCCGGGGCGAGCCACGCCGCCGACGAGGAATTCTTCGACCAGATGATGGACGAAATGGTCGAGGGCGACGGCGCCGCGAAAAAACCAGCGTCCACGAGCACCGACGACCTTATCGACGACATGGTGGACGAGATGATGGGGCCGGGAGAGGGCGAGGCGGACGCGCCCAAGGCCGTCGAAGACAAAGAGCCCGAGAACGAATTCGTCGCCCGGATCAAGGACAGCACCAGCTTCAAATGGACCGTCTGGGGCAGCTACCTGCCCGGCACCTACCACAGCCGCGATTTGGAGGACGACAAGTACCACGGTTGGTCGCGCCTTCTGGCCAAGACCCGGCTGAAGCTGGGCGGCGGCTTCTCGTTCAAGAGCGATCTTCGCACCATCGCCTCGACCGACTTCCACGAACAGCAAGGAACGTTCAAGGAGCCGTCGTCGCGCTCCAAACGCGCCGGATGGGTGGATTTCGACCGGGTGTCCCTGACGTTCGAGAAGGACGATTTCGCCGTTCTCGTCGGCAAGGACGATCTGTCGGTGGGAATCTCGACGCTCTACTCGCCCGCCGACCGCTACAACGGCGCCTACGGCGCCAACCCCACGGTGGGGGATTCCATCGGCGTCTGGCAGGCGCGCGTGGATTATTACATCCAGGACGAAACCATGGACGACACCCTGTCGTTCGCGATCACGCCCTATGACCAGCGCGGATCGATCCCAGACCGCACCTCGCGATGGGCGGGAAGCAGCGGGAACTATCTGTTCAACGACGTCAGCACGGTTCCCGGCCTGACCGACGCGTCGCTGTTGCAGGACCAGTTCAACGACCCGACCCCGGACAACTGGGGCTACCTGCTGCATTACAAGGGCACGCGGTCGGGGTACGACTTCTTCGGCGCGGCGCACTGGGGGCGGTCCAAGTACCCCATCATCCGCCAAAAGCCCACCACGGGGGAATTCTTTATCGTCTATCCCAGGGCCCTGACCTTGTCCGGCGGCGTGTCCGCCACCTTCGGCTCCTTCGAGGTCCATGGCGAGGCCTCGGGCCAGAAAACCCATCATGACTACGACCAGGACATCATGAAATACGTGGTCGGGGGCAGCTACCGCGAAACAGACTTCGCGAACATGATCGGCCTGGACGAGATCAAGCCGATCATAGAATACGCCCACGAGGTCCGGTTCGACGAGCAGTCCGGCGCGAACAACCTGCTGGAATCAACGAACGCAAGGCCTTACCGCGAATCCTTCCTTGGCAGGCTGGACGTGATCGTCAACGACACCTGGCGCTTCAACATCGGCGGCGCCTACAATTTCATCGACAAGGACGCCACCCTGGCCCTTCATGGCGAATACAAACACAGCGACAACCTCAAGGCGTTCGCCGACTTCGTCCACTTCGACGGCGAGACGGACACCCAATTCGGGCGCTGGCGGCGAAACCACTATGTCCGCGTCGGCGCGGAATGGGATTTCTGACGAAAGGAAACAACATGGCTGACCAGGTGCGGGCGTCGCACATCCTTTTGATGTACGAAGGCTCCATGCGATCCACGGCGACGCGGTCCAAGGACGACGCGCTGTCCCAAATCGAGGGCATGAAGGCCAAAATCGACGAAGGCGCCGAGTTCGCCGAACTGGCCAAGGAGCATTCCGACTGCCCATCGGGCAAGAGCGGCGGCGACCTTGGAACTTTCGGGCGCGGCGAAATGGTCCCGGAATTCGAGGACGCCGCCTTCGGCATGGAGGTGGGCGAGACCAGCGGCGTGGTGGAGACCGACTTCGGCTATCACCTCATCCAGCGCACCGCCTGAAATCCAAATTCCTGATTATTTCTCCGCGTTTCTTGACGGTGATGACTTGACACTTGTCTGACGCGGCGATTAGATGAACGCCGTCCCAACCGGGGCGGAATAAAAAAGTGCGGGGGGTGTAGCTCAGTTGGTTAGAGCGCTGGCCTGTCACGCCAGAGGCCGCGGGTTCGAGTCCCGTCACTCCCGCCATATTCCATCCGCGTTCCGGCTCTGGTCGGAATGAATCGGCTGGACGAGGGGGAACGCAGGAATGGAAACATTACTGTCAGAATACTTTCCCATTCTGGTTTTCCTCGGCATCGCCATCGCCATGGCCGCCGGGATGGTGGTCATGTCCATCCTGGTCGTTCCGCAAAAACCCGACCCTGAAAAAGACGCCGCGTACGAATGCGGATTCAACGCCTTCGAAGACGCCCGCCAGCAATTCGACGTCCGGTTCTATCTGGTCGCCATTCTTTTCATCATTTTCGATCTTGAAGTCGCCTTTCTGTTTCCCTGGGCGGTCACCCTTGGCAAAATCGGCGTGTTCGGGTTCTGGTCGATGATGGTCTTTTTGACCGTGTTGACGATCGGGTTCATATACGAATGGCGCAAGGGAGCCTTGGAATGGGAATAGGCGCGAACATCTCCGCATCCGGCGCTCCTCTGCCTCCCGGTCCCGAACAGGACGAAATCCTGAAGAAGGTCACCGGCGAGATCCAGGACAAGGGCTTCGTGGTCGCCAACCTTGACAAGTTGGTCAACTGGGCGCGCACGGGCTCCATGTGGCCCATGACCTTCGGGCTGGCCTGCTGCGCGGTCGAGATGATCCAGGCCTACGTCAGCCGTTACGATCTGGACCGTTTCGGCGTGGTGCCGAGGCCCAGCCCGCGCCAGTCCGACGTAATCATCGTCGCGGGAACGCTCACCAACAAGATGGCGCCCGCCTTCCGCCGCGTGTACGATCAGATGGCGGAGCCCCGCTGGGTCATCTCCATGGGCTCGTGCGCAAACGGCGGCGGGTATTATTACTATTCGTATTCCGTGGTTCGAGGCTGCGACCGGGTGGTGCCCGTGGACGTGTACGTCCCCGGATGCCCGCCGACTGCGGAGGCTCTCGTCTACGGGGTCATGCAACTGCAGAAAAAAATTAATCGAACCGGCACGCTGTGGCGTTAAACTCGGTTCGAATGGGGAAAACGGCAAGAGGGTAGCGGGTTGCTTCGGCGGCCCGGGGGACACATGGATCTGGCGCTTCAAGACCTGGGCGAATACCTGTCTATCGCCTTGGCCGACGAGATTATCGAGACCAGCATCGAGCGCGATGAGCTGATGGCGGTCGTCCGCCGCGAGACCGTCGCCAAGACGATGGCGTTCCTGCGCGACGACGTGAACTGCCAGTTCCGCCAGCTCATGGACGTCTGCGGCGCCGACTATCCCGGCCGCGAGGAGCGGTTCGAGGTGGTCTACAATCTGCTCAGCCTCACCCACAACCGTCGCATTCGGGTCAAGGTCCGCACCGACGAGGACACGCCGGTGCCGTCGGTCACCCAGGTCTTTTCGTCGGCGGGTTGGCACGAACGCGAGACGTGGGACATGTTCGGCGTCATGTTCTCCGGCCATCCGGACCTGCGCCGCATGCTCTGCGATTATGGTTTCGAGGGCCATCCTCTGCGCAAGGACTTTCCCGTTTCCGGCTATGTGGAGGTGCGCTACGACGACGAGCAGAAGCGCGTTGTCTACGAACCGGTGTCGCTCACCCAGGAATTCCGCCGTTTCGACTTCCTCAGTCCGTGGGAGGGCATGCCCGACGCCCTGCCCGGCGACGAGAAGGCCGAAGGGAAGGGGGAGAGCTGACGCCATGGCCGAAAGCAGCATCAAGAACCTGACCCTGAACTTCGGACCCCAGCATCCGTCCGCCCACGGCGTTTTGCGTCTGGTGCTGGAAATGGACGGCGAGGTGATCGAGCGCGCGGACCCCCACGTGGGCCTGCTGCATCGCGGCACCGAAAAGCTGATCGAGACCAAGACGTACCTTCAGGCCACGCCCTATTTCGACCGCCTGGACTATGTCGCGCCCCAGAACCAGGAGCACGCCTTCTGCCTGGCGACGGAAAAGCTCCTGGGCGTCGAGGTTCCGCCGCGCGGCCAGTACATCCGGGTCCTGTACGCGGAAATCGGGCGGTTGCTGAACCACCTGTTCACCACCACCGCCTTCGCCATGGACATCGGCGCCATGACGCCCATGCTGTGGGCGTTCGAGGAGCGGGAGTACCTGATGGAGTTCTGCGAGCGCGTGTCCGGCGCCCGCATGCACATGAATTATTTCCGTCCCGGCGGCGTCTCCTTCGACATGCCGGACGGGCTCGCCGACGACATCTGGGCCTGGACCGAGCGTTGTCCCAACACGCTCGAGGACATCGAGACCCTTCTGAACGAAAACCGCATCTTCAAGCAGCGCACCGTGGACATCGGCGCCATCACCGCCGAGCAGGCCTTCGACTGGGGCTTCACCGGTCCCAACCTGCGCGCGGCCGGGGTGCCCTGGGACCTGCGCAAGTCCCAGCCCTATGACGTCTACGACAAGATGGACTTCGATGTTCCGGTGGGCAAAACCGGCGACTGTTTCGAGCGCTATCTCGTGCGCATGGCCGAATGCCGCGAAAGCTTCAAGATCATCCGCCAGTGCCTGAACGAGATGCCCAAGGGCGCGGTCCGGTCCGAGGACCGCAAGGTCTGCGCCCCGCCCAAGCGCGAGATGAAGGAATCCATGGAAGGCCTGATCCACCACTTCAAGCTTTTCACCGAGGGCTTCCACGTTCCCGCCGGCGAGACCTACACGGCGGTCGAGGCGCCCAAGGGGGAATTCGGGGTGTATCTGGTCTCCGACGGGACCAACCGGCCCTATCGGTGCCACATTCGCCCGCCCGGCTTCGTGCACCTTCAGGGCCTGGACCTGATCAGCAGGGGGCACATGCTGGCCGACGTGGTGGCCAACGTGGGCGCCCTTGACATCGTTTTCGGCGAGATCGACAGATGAGCAGCGCACAACACGATTTCGAACAGCCGGAAACCTTCGCCTTTTCCGCGGAAAACCTGGAAAAGGCCAAGGCCGTGATCGCCAAGTATCCCGAGGGCCGGCAGGCCAGCGCGGTGATGCCGCTCCTCGACCTCGCACAGCGCCAGCACAGCAACTGGCTGCCCCGCGCCGCCATGGACTACGTGGCCGAGTTACTGGGCGTCGCCCCGATCCGGGTCTACGAGGTCGCGACCTTCTACACCATGTACAACCTGGCCCCGGTGGGCGACAACCACGTCCAGGTCTGCACCAACCTGCCGTGCTGGCTGCGTGGGTCGGACAAAATCGTCGGGGCCTGCAAGCGGAATCTGGGCGTGGACATGGGCGGCACCTCGGACGACGGCAAGTTCACCCTGTCCGAAATGGAATGCCTGGGCGCCTGCGCCAACGCGCCGATGATGCAGATCAACGACGACTATTACGAGGACCTGGACGAGGCCTCGACGGAAAAGGTCCTGAACACGCTCCGCGACGGCGGAAAGCCCGCGACGGGCCCGCAGAACGGCCGCAAGTGTTCTGAGCCCGTGGGCGTCGGCCCCAAGGGGAACGGAGGCGCGTCATGATCAAAGACCAGGACCGCGTCTTCACCAACATCTACGGCTTCGAGGATTGCTCCTTGAAGGGCGCAAAGTCCCGAGGCGACTGGGACGGCACGAAAAAGTTGATGGACAAGGGCCGCGACTGGATCATCGAGGAGATGAAGACGTCCGGGCTCCGCGGGCGCGGCGGCGCGGGCTTCTCCACCGGCATGAAGTGGTCGTTCATGCCCAAGGATTCCGGCGACCAGCCCCACTTCCTGGTGATCAACGCCGACGAGGGGGAGCCCGGCACCTGCAAGGACCGTGAAATCCTGCGCCACGAGGCTCACAAGCTGGTCGAGGGCGCGCTTCTGGCCTCCTACGCCATCGGGGCGCACGCGGCCTACATCTACATCCGGGGCGAGTTCTACCGCGAGACCGAGGCCTTCCAGACAGCCATCGACGAGGCGCGCGACGCCGGGCTGATCGGCAAGAACGCCTGCAAGTCGGGCTGGGACTTCGAGCTTTATGTCCATCGCGGCATGGGGGCCTACATCTGCGGCGAGGAAAGCGCGCTGATCCAGAGCCTCGAGGGCAAGAAGGGCCAACCACGGCTGAAGCCTCCGTTCCCGGCCAACGTGGGCCTCTATGGTTGCCCGACCACGGTGAACAACGTGGAGTCCATCGCGGTGGTTCCCACCATCCTGCGCCGGGGCGGCGATTGGTTCGCCGGGCTCGGTCGGGCCAACAACACCGGGATCAAGCTCTTCAACATCTCCGGCCATGTGGAGCGCCCCTGCACCGTCGAAGAGGAAATGGGCGTCCCGCTGAAGGAATTGATCGAGAAGTACGCGGGCGGCGTGAGCGGCGGCTGGGACAACCTGAAGGCCGTGATCCCGGGCGGGTCCTCGGTCCCGGTGATCCCCAAGGCCGTGTGCGACACCGTCACCATGGACTACGACGCCCTGCAGGAGGTGAAAAGCGGCCTCGGCACCGGGGCGATCATCGTCATGGACAAATCCACCGACGTGGTCCGCGCCATCACCCGGCTCAGCCGGTTCTACATGCATGAAAGTTGCGGCCAATGCACGCCCTGCCGCGAAGGCACCGGCTGGCTTTGGCGGATGATGGAGCGCATTAGCATAGGCGACGCAACCATCGAGGAAATCGACCTTTTGGAGGAAGTGAGCAAGCAGATCGAAGGCCACACCATCTGCGCGTTGGGCGACGCGGCGGCCTGGCCGATCCAAGGTCTGATCCGCCACTTCCGCGGCGAGATGGAGCAACGCATCCTCGACCGCCAAAGCGCGGCGGCGGAGTAGGGGGCGGCGATGACGGTGAAGGTGACCATCGACGGGATCGAACTTGAGGTCGAAAGCGGCCTCACCGTGATCCAGGCCTGCGAAGAGGCGGGGATCGAGGTCCCGCGCTTCTGCTATCACGAAAAGCTGTCCATTTCCGGCAACTGCCGCATGTGCCTGGTGGAGATGGAGCGCGCGCCCAAGCCCATCGCGTCGTGCGCCATGCCCGTGTCCGACGGCATGGTCATCCATACCGACACCGAGAAGGTTCGCAAGATGCGCCGCTCGGTGATGGAGTTTTTGCTGATCAACCACCCCCTCGATTGCCCCATCTGCGACCAGGGCGGCGAATGCGACCTGCAGGACCAGGCCCTTGCATACGGCATGGACAAGGGCCGCTACATCGATGAAAAGCGCGCGGCTTCCGACATCGACTTCGGCCCCCTGATCCGGGGCGTGATGACGCGCTGCATCCACTGCACCCGATGCGTCAGGTTCTCGACGGAAGTCGCTGGAACGCCAGAGATGGGCGGCACCGGACGGGGCGAGCATCTGTCCATCGGAACGTATGTCTCCAAGGCGCTCAGCTCCGAGCTTTCGGGCAACATGGTGGACCTGTGCCCGGTGGGCGCGCTGACGTCGGCGCCTTACGCCTTCACCGCCCGTCCGTGGGAGCTGAAGAAGACCGAGTCCATCGACGCCCTCGACGCCATGGGCTCGAACATCCGCATCGACGCGCGTGGCCGCCAGGTCATGCGCGTGCTGCCCCGCGTCAACGAGGACGTGAACGAGGAATGGATTTCGGACAAGTCCCGCTTCGCCTGCGACGGCCTGCTGCGCCGCCGGCTCGATCAGCCGTGGGTGAAGGACGGCGGCAAGCTGCGCCCCGCCAGTTGGGACGAGGCCTTCTCGGCCATCAAGGGCGCGCTCGACGGCCTCGACGGCCCCAGAATCGGCGCCATCGCGGGCGACTTGGCCGATTGCGAGTCCATGACCGCGCTGAAGGACCTGATGGCCGCGCTGGGCTCGCCGCATCTGGATTGCCGCCAGGACGGCGCCGCGCTGGATCCGACGCGCCGCGCCGGATACCTGTTCAACAGCGGCCTCGCCGCCATCGACGAGGCCGACGCGTTGCTGCTGGTCGGAACCAACCCCCGTTGGGAGGCCCCGGTCCTGAACGCGCGCATCCGCAAGCGCTGGATGACGGGCAAGCTTTCGGTGGGCCTGATCGGCTTGTCCCAGGACTTGACGTATCCTTATAACCAACTCGGAGAAAGCCCGAGAACTCTTGGGAATTTGGCAGACGGCAAGCACGAATTCGCCAAGATCCTGAAGGCCGCCGAACGGCCCATGATGATCGTGGGCATGGGCGCCCTGACCCGCAAGGACTCCGCCGCCGTGATGGAGGCCTGCCACCGCTTGGCGGAGGCCCATGGGCTGGTCAAGGAGGGCTGGAACGGCTTCAACGTGCTGCACACGGCCGCCGCACGCGTCGGGGGCCTGGATCTCGGCTTCGTCCCGGGACAAAACGGGCGCGGCGTCGCCGACATCGTCGCGGGAGCCGCGTCTGGCGACCTGAAGGTGGTCTACCTGCTGGGCGCGGACGAGATCGACGCGTCCGGGCTCGGGGACGCCTTCGTGATCTATCAAGGCCACCACGGCGACGTCGGGGCGGCTAGGGCGGACGTGATCCTACCCGGCGCGGCCTACACCGAAAAGAGCGCCACCTACGTCAACACCGAAGGCCGGGCGCAACAGGCGCAGCTCGCCGTTTTCCCGCCGGGCGACGCGCGGGAGGACTGGAAGATCGTCCGCGCGCTGTCCGCCCATCTGGGCAAGCCGCTGGGTTACGATACGCTGGCGGATGTCCGCGCGCGCATGGCGGAGATCAGCCCGATCTTCGCCGCCATGGACGAGCGCATGGACGCCGCTTGGGGGGCGTTCGGCGTCAAGGGGGAGATGGAGTTCGTTCCGTTCGTTCCCACCATCGAAAATTTCTACATGACCGATCCCATCAGCCGGGCGTCCGAGACCATGGCCCGCTGTACGGAAGTCATTCTCGGCGTCGAAGAGGGGAGGACGGGCACGGATGGTTGATCTGGTCCTCGATCTTTGGAAGGAATACGCCATCCTCCGCATCGTGGTGGGCATCGTGGTCATCGTCGGCCCGTTGCTGATGGCCGTGGCCTATCTGACCTACGCCGAACGCAAGGTGATCGGGTCCATGCACCTGCGCCGGGGCCCCAACGTGGTGGGGCCGTTCGGGCTGCTGCAGCCCATGGCCGACGGTGCGAAACTGTTCTTGAAGGAAACCGTGTTCCCGTCCGGCGCGAACCGGGGCGTTTTTATCGTCGCGCCCGCGCTGACCTTTATCCTGGCGCTGGTCGGATGGGCGGTGGTGCCGTTCGGGGAGGGGCTGGTGCTGGCGAACATCAACGTCGGCATCCTGTACCTGTTCGCCGTGTCGGGCCTTGGGGTGTACGGCATCCTGATGGCGGGTTGGGCCGGCAACTCGAAATATTCGTTCCTGGGCGGGCTGCGCTCGGCGGCGCAGATGGTGTCCTACGAGGTCTCCATGGGCTTCGTCCTGATCACGGTCCTCTTGTGGGCCGGGACCTTGAACCTGTCCGAAATCGTCATGGCGCAGAAGGGCATGTGGTTCGTCATCCCGCTGGCGCCCATGGCGGTGATCTTCTTTATCTCCACGGTGGCCGAGACCAACCGACATCCCTTCGACCTGCCAGAGGCCGAGGCGGAGCTGGTGGCGGGCTTCAACGTGGAATATTCGGCCATGACCTTCGCCATGTTCTTCCTTGGCGAATACGCCAACATGATCCTGATGTCGGGCATGACCGCGATCCTGTTCCTGGGCGGCTGGCTTCCGCCCATCGACATCGCGCCGTTCAATTGGATTCCGGGTCCGATCTGGTTCATCGCCAAGATCGCGTTCCTGCTGTTCGTGTTCATCTGGCTGCGCGCGACCTTCCCCCGCTATCGCTATGATCAGCTGATGCGGCTGGGCTGGAAGGTGTTCCTGCCGATTTCGTTGGTGGCGGTCGTGGCCTATTCCGGGTTCCTGATGGCCACCGGCCTGATCCCGGGCGCGGGTTGAGGAGGGAAGGCGAGAGATGGGATACATCGAACGCAATATCAAGTCCTTCCTTCTGTGGGAGCTGGTGTCCGGCATGGCGCTGACCTTGCGCTATATGTTCCGGCCCAAGGTGACGCTGAACTACCCCTACGAAAAGGGGCTGCTGAGCCCGCGGTTCAGGGGGGAGCACTGCCTGCGCCGCTATCCCAACGGGGAGGAGCGCTGCATCGCGTGCAAGTTGTGCGAGGCCATCTGCCCTGCACAGGCCATCCTGATCGAGGCCGAGCCCCGCGAGGACGGGAGCCGTCGGACCACGCGCTACGACCTGGACATGTCCAAGTGCATCTACTGCGGTTTCTGCCAAGAGGCCTGTCCGGTGGACGCCATCGTCGAGGGACCGAATTTCGAATATTCCACCGAAACCCGCGAGGAGCTGTACTATGACAAGGCTCGTCTCCTCGAAAACGGGGAGCGTTGGGAAACCGAACTGGCGGCGCGTATCGCCGCCGACGCGCCGTATCGCTAGGCGTGGGAGCTGGGGGGACCATGATCTTACAGGGTTTGGTTTTCTACCTTTTCGCGGGCGTCTCCGTGTTTTCGGCGGCGATGGTCATCACCGCGCGCAACCCGGTGCATTCGGTGCTGTTCCTGGTGCTGGCGTTCTTTAACGCGTCCGGCCTTTTCGTGCTTCTGGGCGCGGAGTTCCTGGCCATGCTGTTGGTGATCGTCTACGTGGGCGCGGTGGCCGTGCTGTTCCTGTTCGTGGTCATGATGCTCGACATCAATTTCGTCGAGCTGCGCCAAGGGTTCCTTGAATACCTTCCCATGGGCCTTCTGGTGGCTGCGATCCTGTTGGTGGAGCTGATCCTCGTCTTCGGCGGCTGGGTCGTCGCCGAGGGCCAGGACAAGCATTTCGCGGCTCCGACGCCCGCGGACATCAACAACACCGAGGCGTTGGGCGAGTTGATTTACACCCATTACATCTATCTGTTCCAGGGCGCGGGGATCGTTCTGCTGATCGCCATGATCGGTGCCATCGTGCTGACCCACCGCCGCCGTCCCGGCGTGCGCCGCCAGAAGGTCGCCGACCAGGTTGCGCGCCGACCCGAGGAGGTTTTGGAAGTCCGCAAGGTCGAGTCGGGGAAGGGGATCTGACATGGACATCGGTCTTTCCCATTACCTGACCGTTGCGGCGATACTGTTCGCGCTGGGCGTGCTCGGCGTGTTCGCGAACCGGAAAAACATGATCGTGATTCTGATGTCGGTGGAATTGATGCTGTTGGCGGTGAACGTCAATCTGGTGGCCTTCTCGTCCTTCATGGGCGACTTGGTGGGCCAGGTGTTCTCGGTGTTCATTTTGACGGTCGCGGCGGCCGAGGCGGCCATCGGGCTCGCCATCCTGGTGGTGTTCTTCCGCAACCGCAGGTCCATCGCCGTCGAGGACATCAACAGGATGAAGGGGTAGGGAGAGACCATGTACGCGCTTGCCATCTTCCTGCCCTTGATCGCTTCGATCATCGCCGGAATCCTGACGCTTCTTCCCGACGACGAGCACAAGAAACACGGCCGCGACACGATTTCCCATTGGGTCACGTGCGGCGCCATGGTGCTGGCGGCCGCGATCGCCATGGTCATCTTCAACGACGTGGTGCTGGGCGACAATCCTCGGACCATCACGATCTTCACCTGGATCCAGTCCGGGGATCTGGACGTTTCCTGGGCGCTGCGCTTCGACACGCTGTCCACGGTGATGGTGGCGACGGTCACGCTGATCTCGGCGATGATCCACATCTATTCCATCGGGTACATGCACCACGACTCGTCGCAGCCTCGGTTCATGTCGTACCTCAGCCTGTTCACCTTCTTCATGCTGATGCTGGTGACGTCCGACAACCTGATCCAGCTGTTCTTCGGCTGGGAGGGCGTCGGCCTCGCGTCCTACCTCCTGATCGGGTTCTGGTACAAC
Source organism: uncultured Hyphomicrobiales bacterium (assembly GCA_964344345.1). Classification (GTDB taxonomy): domain Bacteria; phylum Pseudomonadota; class Alphaproteobacteria; order Rhodospirillales; family CAYFNC01; genus CAYFNC01. Next base: position 39,561 of record CAYFNC010000010.1, read on the forward strand.
CGGCCCTCGGCCAACGCCGCCGCGATCAAGGCCTTCGTGGTCAACCGAGTGGGCGACTTCGGTTTCGCGCTCGGCATCTTCGCCGTGTTCGTGGTGTTCGGCACGGTGAACCTGGACGCCATTTTCGCCGCCGCGCCGGACCACGCCAACGACGTCATGCATGTCTTCGGCGGCGAGTTCCACGCCATGACGGTGATCTGCCTTCTGCTGTTCGTCGGCGCCATGGGCAAGTCGGCGCAGTTGGGGCTGCACACTTGGCTTCCCGACGCCATGGAGGGGCCGACCCCGGTCTCCGCCCTGATCCACGCCGCCACCATGGTGACGGCGGGCGTGTTCATGGTGGCGCGTCTGTCCCCCTTGTTCGAACTGTCGGAAACCGCGCTCGCCGTCGTGACCATCGTCGGCGGCTCCACCGCCATCTTCGCCGCGACCATCGGCTGCGTGCAGAACGACATCAAGCGGGTGATCGCGTACTCCACCTGCTCGCAGCTCGGCTACATGTTCTTCGCCTGCGGGGTCTCGGCCTATTCGGCGGGCGTGTTCCACCTGATGACCCACGCCTTCTTCAAGGCGCTTTTGTTCCTGGGCGCGGGCTCGGTGATCCACGCCATGTCGGACGAGCAGGACATGCGCAAGATGGGCGGGGTCTGGAAGATGATACCGGTCACCTACGCCCTGATGTGGATCGGCAGCCTGGCCTTGGCGGGCATAGGCATTCCCGGGCTCGGGGGGTTCGCGGGCTTCTATTCCAAGGACGTGATCCTGGAGGCCGCCTTCGCCGCAGACAGCGGGGTCGGCCTGTACGCCTTCTGGATGGGGATCCTGGCCGCGTTCCTGACCGCGTTCTATTCCTGGCGGCTTCTGCTGATGACCTTCCACGGCGAATCCCGGGCCGAGGAAGCCGTGCTCAGCCGCGTCCATGAATCGCCCAAGGTGATGATCCTGCCTCTGTTCGTGCTCGCAGCCGGCGCGCTGTTCGCGGGCATGATCGGATACGAGTCCTTCGTCGGCCACCACGCCGCCGAGTTCTGGGACCGGGCCATCACCGTGCTGCCGGGACACGACGCGCTCGAGAACGCCCACGATGTCCCGCTCTGGGTCAAGTGGTCGCCGACAGTGGTCGCGGTCGCCGGGATCGGGCTGGCCTACGTGCTGTATTCCATGGCGCCGGGGATTCCGGGCATGCTGGCGGAGCGGTTCCGGGCGGTCTATCTGTTCCTTCTCAACAAGTGGTACTTCGACGAGCTGTACGATTTCCTGTTCGTGCGTCCGGCCTTCGTTCTGGGGCGCGGCCTGTGGAAGAGCGGCGACGGCGCGCTCATCGACGGCGTCGGTCCGGACGGGATCGCCGCCGCCACCCGGGACATCGCCCGCCGCGCCGGACGGTTCCAGACCGGGTTCTTGTACCATTACGCCTTTGTCATGCTGGTCGGCGTCGTCGGGCTGATCACCTGGTATGTGATACACGGCGCGGGGTAGGCGGACATGGCGCAGATACCGATCCTTTTCCTTGTCACCTTCCTGCCCTTGGTCGGCGCGGGCTTCATCCTGTTCGTGCGCGGGGACGAGGAGACCATGCGCCGGAACTCGCGCAACGTCGCGCTGTTGACGTCGGGCGCCACTTTCCTGCTGTCGCTTCTGCTGTGGGCCTGGTTCGATCCCACCAACGCCGCCTTCCAGTTCGAGGAGAAGGCGGAGTGGATGCCGATGTTCAACATCAGCTACCACATGGGCGTTGACGGCATTTCGCTGTTCTTCGTGCTGCTGTCCACGTTGCTGACCCCCATTTGCGTGCTGGCGAGCTGGGACACCATCAAGCAGCGGGTGAAGGAGTACATGATCGCCTTCCTGATCATGGAAACCATGATGGTCGGGATGTTCTGCGCGTTGGACATGGTCCTGTTCTACGTCTTCTTCGAGGGCGTGCTTATACCGATGTTCCTGATCATCGGCGTCTGGGGCGGTCCGCGTCGGGTCTATTCGGCGTTCAAGTTTTTCCTCTACACCCTTCTGGGTTCGGTGCTGATGCTGCTGGCCATGCTGGCCATGTACTTCGACGCCGGCACCACCGACATTCCGGCGTTGATGAGCCACGCGTTCCCGAAGGGGCTGCAGACTTGGCTTTGGCTCGCCTTCTTCGCCTCCTTCGCGGTCAAGGTGCCCATGTGGCCGGTGCATACCTGGCTTCCCGACGCGCATGTCGAGGCGCCGACGGCGGGCTCGGTGATCCTGGCGGGCGTGCTGCTGAAGTTCGGCGGCTACGGCTTCCTGCGCTTCTCGCTTCCCATGTTCCCCGACGCCACCTTGGCCTTCGCGCCGCTGGTCTTCTCGCTCAGCATCATCGCGGTGATCTACACATCCTTGGTGGCGTTGGTGCAGCAGGACATGAAGAAGTTGATCGCCTATTCGTCGGTGGCCCACATGGGCTTCGTGACCGTCGGCGCCTTCACCCTGACGGCCCAGGGGATCGAGGGCGCGATCTACCAGATGCTGAGCCACGGCGTTGTTTCCGCCGCCTTGTTCCTGGTCGTCGGCGTGGTCTACGACCGCATGCATTCGCGCGAGATCGACACCTATGGCGGCCTTGTCCACCGCATGCCGGGCTACGCCCTGATCTTCATGGTGTTCATGATGGCGTCGGTCGGGTTGCCCGGCACCGGCGGGTTCGTGGGCGAGTTCCTGGTTCTGGTCGGCGCGTTCAAGGTCAACGCCTGGGTCGCGGCGCTGACGGCGACCGGCGTGATCCTTGGCGCGGCCTACATGCTGTATCTGTACCGGCGCGTCATCTTCGGCGAGCTGACCAAGGAAAACCTCATGAAGCTCAAGGACCTCAGCCCCCGCGAAATCCTGGTGTTCGCGCCGCTGGTGGTCCTGACCATCTGGATGGGCGTCTACCCGGCGTCGTTCCTGGATGTCATGCACGTGTCGGTGAACAATCTGCTGAGCCAGGTCGAGACCGCGCGCGCCGCGGCCGAGGCCCTGTCCGTGGCGGCCCAGTAGGCGATAAGGGAGAGATCGGTCCATGCCGCTCGCGCAAGCACCCAACATGATCCCGGCCCTGCCGGAAATCCTTCTCGCCGTTCTCGCCATGGCGCTGTTGATGCTGGGCGTGTTCCAGCGCGACCGCAACGACAACGACCGGGTCAGCGCCGCCAAGCTGATCTCTCCCCTCGGCGCCATCACCTTGATCCTGGTGCTATTGCTGGTGCTGACCGTGAACACGGGCGGGCGGATGGTCACGTTCTCGGGGCTGTTCGTGTCGGATTCCTTCGCCGTGTTCTTCAAGGTCCTGATTCTGATCGCGTCCACTTTGGCGTTGATCATTTCCCAGGACTACATGGAGCGCCAGAACATCACCCGGTTCGAATTCCCGATCCTGATGCTGTTCGCGACGCTCGGCATGATGATGATGATCTCGGCCGACGACATCATGTCCATGTACCTGGGCCTCGAGATCCAGAGCTTGTCGCTCTACGTCCTCGCCGCTTTTCAGAAGGACACGGTGCGGTCCACAGAGGCGGGGCTGAAATATTTCGTGCTCGGCGCGCTGGCGTCCGGCATGTTGCTTTACGGCGCGTCCCTGGTCTACGGCTTCGCTGGCGCGACCGGGTTCCAAGCGTTGGCCGACGCTTTCCACGGCGGCGACGGCGCGCCTGTGGGCGTGATCATCGGGTTGGTGTTCATCCTGGCCGGGCTGTCCTTCAAGGTCTCGGCGGTGCCGTTCCACATGTGGACGCCGGACGTCTACGAGGGCGCGCCCACGCCGGTCACCGCCTTCTTCTCCGTGGCGCCCAAGATCGCCGCCATCGGCCTGTTCGTCCGGGTCATGGTCGGGCCGTTCGGGGACCTGGTGTCCGAATGGCAGCAGATCGTCATGTTCATCGCCGCGGCCTCGATGGTTCTCGGCGCCTTCGCCGCCATCGCCCAGACCAACATCAAGCGCATGATGGCCTACAGCTCCATCGGGCATGTGGGCTACGCGCTCATCGGCCTCGCCGTCGGCGACCAGGTCGGGGTGCAGGGCCTTCTGATCTATCTGTCCATCTACCTGTTCATGAACATCGGCGTGTTCGCCATCATCCTGTGCATGAGCCGGGGCGAGCGCATGGTGGACGATATCAACGACCTGGCCGGGCTGGGCAAGACCCATCCCATGCTGGCCTTCGCGCTCGCCATCTTCATGTTCTCCATGGCGGGCATTCCGCCGCTGGCCGGGTTCTTCGGCAAGCTCTACATCTTCATGGCCGCGATCAAGGCCGAGCTGTACGTTCTGGCCGTCATCGGCGTTCTCGCCAGCGTGGTGTCCGCCTTCGTCTATATCCGCATCGTCAAGATCGCCTACTTCGACGAGGCGGTGGAGGCCCTGAACCGCCCCGTGCGCAAGGAAATCGGCCTCGTGGTCGCGGCGGCGGGCGTGTTCGTGCTGCTGTTCTTCATCTATCCCGGCCCGGTGATGTCCGGAGCCGAGGCGGCGGCGGCCGCGCTGTTCGCAAGCTGACATGCCCGAAGTCCCATCGACGCCGGCCTTTCGGCTGGTCGCGCTCGAGTCCATCGATTCCACCAACGAGGAAGCCAAGCGCCGCGCCGCCGCGGGCGCGCCCGACGGCGAGCTGATCTGGGCCAAGGTCCAGACCGCCGGGCGGGGCAGGGGGGATCGGACCTGGGTATCCATCGACGGCAACCTGTATTTTTCCGTTCTGTTGCGGCCCGAGGAGCCGCCGGACCAGGCCATGACCCTGACCTTCGTCGCCGCCAACGCGGTCGCGAGCGCCCTCGAGGCCGTTCTTCCGCCCGGCGCGCCGCCGGTTCGCTGCAAGTGGCCCAACGACGTGCTGATCGGCGGGCGCAAGGCGTCGGGCATCCTGTTGGAAGCGGGGGCCGAGGCCGGGCGCCTCGTTTGGCTCGCGGTCGGGGTCGGCGTCAATATCGTCGGCCATCCGCCCAAGACCATGTACCCCGCGACCTCGCTGATGGAGGAGGGCGCGCGGGACGTGGACGCCGCCTTGGTCCTGGAGGCCTGCGCGGACCATTTCGCCCAGGGCCTCGAGACTTGGCGGGCCCAAGGGTTCGCCCCCGCGCGCGAGGCCTGGCTCGCCCGCGCGGAGGGCCTGGGCGACGAAATCACCGTCCGGTTGGCGCAAGAAACCGTCGAGGGAACCTTCGAAGGCCTTGACGAAGACGGGACGTTGCTCCTAGTTACCCCGTCCGGCCGCCGACGCGTCGCCGCCGGCGACGTGTTCTTGAAGCCGTCCGGGGCCTGAGAAAGAGTAGGAGACCGACCCAATGCTTCTCGCCATCGATTCCGGAAACACCAACACGGTGTTCGCCGTTTTCGAGGAGTTCAGCGAAAAGGTGCTGTGCGAGTGGCGTTCGTCCACCGACACCAACCGCACGGCGGATGAATATGGCGTGTGGCTGACCCAGCTCATGCACCTGGAGGGCATCGCCCGGACCCACATCAAGTCCACCATCGTCGCCACCGTGGTGCCCGCGACCCTGTTCAGCCTGAAGACGTTGAGCCGAAAGTACTTCCACTGCGACCCCATGATCGTCGGCGATCCGGAGGTCGAGCTGGGCGTCAAGGTCCTGCTCGACAACCCCGAAGAGGTCGGCGCCGACCGTCTGGTCAACGCCGTGTCCGCTCACGAACGATACGGCGGGCCCCTGATCGTGGTGGATTTCGGCACCGCGACCACCTTCGACGTGGTGGACGGGAACGGCGACTACATGGGCGGGGCCATCGCGCCCGGGATCAACCTGTCGTTGGAGGCGCTGCACATGGCCGCCGCGCGCCTGCCCCGCGTCGCCATCCACCGCCCCGAAAGTGTTATCGGCCGCGAGACCGTCGGCGCCATGCAGTCCGGCATCTTCTGGGGCTACGTCAGCATGATCGAGGGCATGGTCGCGCGCATCAAGACGGAGCTGGGCCAGCCGATGCAGGTGGTCGCCACCGGCGGACTGGCGGATCTCTTCAACGAATACACCGACCATATCGACCAAGCCGATTCCGAGCTGACGCTTAGGGGCCTGCAGATCATCTTCAAGCGGAACCGTAATTGATGGACGCGCACCGGCCCGTGGAGTTCCTGTACGCGCCCTTGGGCGGCGCCGACGAAATCGGCATGAACATGTACCTCTACGGCCATGGTCCCGCCGACGATCCCGAATGGGTCATCGTCGATTTCGGCATCACCTTCGCCGACGGCTCGCCGCCGGGGGTGGACGTGATCCTGCCCGATCCGGGCTTCATCGTCGAGCGGCGCGACCGTTTGCGCGGCATCGTGCTCACCCACGCCCACGAGGATCACCTGGGCGCCATTCCATACCTTTGGCGCTTGCTCCGCTGTCCGATCTGGGCCTCGCCGTTCGCCGCCTCGGTGCTGAGGCGCAAGCTCCGCGACGACGGGATCGAGGTGGACAGCGTCCCGATCACGGTGGTCGATCCGGGCGAGCGCTTCAAGGTCGGCCCCTTCATGATGGAGCTGATCGGCGTCACCCATTCGATTCCGGACTCCAACGCGCTGGCGATTCGCGGGCCCTTGGGCTCGGTGCTGCACACGGGCGACTGGAAGCTCGACCCCGCCCCGGTGGTGGGCGAGGCCACGGACGAGAAGGGCCTGGGCGCCGTCGGCGACGAGGGCGTGCTCGCCATGGTCTGCGATTCCACCGGCGCGGTCTCGGACGGCCATTCGGGCTCCGAGGGCGATCTGCTGGAAAGCCTGACCCAGGTCATTTCCGAATGCGAAAACCGGGTGGCGGTGGCCTGCTTCGCCACCAACGTGGCCCGGGTCGAGACCATCGTTCGCGCCGCCATGGCCAACGACCGCACCGTGGCGCTGGTCGGCCGGTCGCTCTGGCGGATCGAAGGCGCGGCCAAGGACGTCGGGCTGATGGCCGACCTGCCCCAGTTCGCCTCGCCCCGCGACGTCGGGTCCATTCCCCGTGACAAATGCCTGATCATCTGCACCGGAAGCCAGGGCGAAGCGCGTTCCGCCTTGGCCCGCATCGCCATCGACGACCATCCGCAGGTGGCGCTGGACCCGGGCGACGCGGTGATCTTCTCGTCCCGGGTTATTCCCGGCAACGAGACCGCGATCACCCGGCTGCAGAGCAACCTGATCCGCAAGGGCGTCCAGGTGATCACCAGCCGAGACCGTTTCATCCACGTGTCCGGCCATCCGGCCCGGGACGAGCTCCGGCGCATGTACGAGCTGATCCGCCCGCCCGTGGTCATCCCCATCCATGGCGAGGCCGTTCACGTCAAGGCCCAGGTGGATCTGGCGAGGGAATTGGGGACCGAGGCCGTTGTCGCCGGAAACGGCTCCGTGGTACGCTTGGCTCCCGGGGAGCCGGAAATCGTCGACAACGTCCCCGTGGGGCGGTTGGCGGTGGACGGCAACCGGGCGGTCCGGATGGACGGCGACGTGGTGCGTTCGCGCTCGCGCGTGGTCTGGAAGGGTTTCGTGGTGGTGACGGTGGTGTTGGACCGGAAGGGCCAACTGGCCGCCGAGCCGCAGCTTTCCGCGCCGGGCTTGCTTGGAGCGGACGAAGAGGACATAAAAGAGTTTGTTATCGACGCCGCCATGGATGCGGTGGATGGCTTGCGGCGAAGCTCGCTTCGCGACGAGGATGCGGTCAAGGAGGCCATAAGGGTCAACGTCAGACGCGCGTTCCGCAAGTCCATCAACAAGAAGCCGGTGGTCCAGGTTCACCTGGTTCGCCTATAATTGTGAGGAAACCGACAGGAGGTAGAGACGAAATGATCGGAAGGTTCAATCACGCGGCCATCGCCGTTCCGGATCTGGAAGCGGCGGTCGAGAAGTATCGCACCGTTCTGGGCGCCAAGGTGTCCGAGCCCCAGGACATTCCCGAGCACGGCGTGACCGTGGTGTTCATCGACTGCGGCAACACCAAGGTCGAGCTGGTGCGCCCGCTGGGCGACAAGTCGCCCATGGTCGGCTTTTTGCAAAAGAATCCGGGCGGCGGCATCCACCACATCTGTTATGAGGTCGAGGACATCATCGCGGCCCGCGACCAGCTGAAGGAGCAGGGCGCACGCGTACTCGGCACCGGCGAGCCCAAGATCGGCGCGCACGGCAACCCGGTTCTGTTCCTGCACCCGAAGGACTTCTTCGGCACGCTGGTGGAGCTGGAGCAAGCCGGCAACCAGTAAGCGCCGGTTACAGCGTTATGAACGGCGAGGGGGCCTTCGGGTCCCCTTTCCTGTTCGGGGCGGCCGAATTGGCGGCGTTACGCGCCATCACCGTCGTTTCCAACAGGGTTGTTTTGGTGTAGGATAACGCCCGATCCCTTCCCATTGGGAGCGCGAGGAGGCGGACGTGGCTCGTAACGATACCGGCGAGGACAAGGAAGCCAGGAAACGGCGTCTTAACGCCGAGCGCCAGCGCCGCTACCGGCAGCGCATGAAGGAAAAGCTGAAAAACGTCCAGGGCCGCGACGAGGAGCTGGAAGCCTTGCGCCAGCGCGTGCGCGAGCTGGAGGCCGAGGTCGCGACGCTGCGCAGCGGCGAATCCGCCGTGTCGTCGGCGGGCGTCCATTCCTCCCAGCTTCTCGGCCAACAGGAAAAAGCCCCCGAACCCGAGCCCGAGGCCAAGGAGCCTCCGGCCGACGAAAAGAAGTCCGGCGACTGGTACAACGAGGTCGGCCTGTTCGACGACCAGGACGCGAAGAAAAAGGGCTTGGTCTCCCGGCTCAAGAAGGCGTTCAAGCGGTAGTTTTCCGGTTATTCCCATACGTAACGTCCGGGCTTGATGGGTGGCTGTTAGGTTGAGCGTCCACTGATGCAATCACCCCCACAACGTCATGGCCGCGCTCGACGCGAGCATCCACGCTCTTTCTGGCTCTCTCTCTTGCGACCCTTCGGTTCCGTGGATGGCCGTGTCAAGCGCGGGCATGACAAACAAAGCCCAAGCCCCTTGCGAATCTTTCCACCCGCGACATATATCCCCCGGGCGATAACGCCGTCAGGGGATCGAACGTATGGCTGACAGAAAAAAGAAAAAACAGGATTCCGGTGTCGTCGAAGGAGACCTGGAAGGGCCCGGGGAGGATATCTTCGCCGGGCTTCCGACGGCGGACGTCAGCTTTTCGCGCATCCAGCACATCCTGCCCGTCACCGACCGGCCGTTCTTTCCGGGCCAGGTCATGCCGCTGGTGCTGAAGGCCGATCCCTGGCTGCCCACCATCGAACGCATCGGCGAGGTTCCCGGCCACACCGTCGGCATCGTGCTGGCCAAGGGCGACGGGTCCGAAATGCCGACACCCGACGACATGTTCGCCATGGGGACCGTCGCCAAGGTGCACGAGCCCAAGCACGCCGACGGGCTGATCCATCTGGTGTGCGAGGGCGTGGCGCGGATGGAGGTGGACGAGTGGCTGTCGTCCGAGCCGCCGCTCGCCGCCCATGTGAGCTACCCCAAGCCGGGACCCGAGGACGAAGACCAGATCAAAGCGTATGGCCTGGCGATCATCAACACGCTGAAGGAACTGATTCCGCTCAATCCCCTTTACGGTGAGGAGCTCAAGATGTTCCTCGGCCGGTTCAGCCCCAACGACCCGTCGCCCTTCGCCGACTTCGCCGCCAGCATGACGTCGGCGAGCCAGGAGGAGCTTCAGGACGTGTTGGAGACCGTCCCGGTGCTCCGGCGCATGGAGAAGGTCCTGAACCTGACCAAGAAGGAAATGGACGTCGCCCGCATCCAGGCCAAGATCCGCGAAAGCGTCGAGACCACCATGACCGAGCAGCAGCGCAAGTTCTTCCTGCGCCAGCAACTCGACGAAATCCAGCGCGAGCTCGGCATCTCCAAGGACGATAAGACCGCCGAGTTGGACCGATTCCGCAAACGTTTGGATGACGCCAAGGTCCCGGAAAAATCGCTCGAGCGCATCGACGAGGAAATGGACAAGCTCGCCATGCTCGAGGTGGGCTCGCCCGAATACGCGGTGACGCGGAACTACCTCGACTGGGCCACGGGGCTGCCATGGGGCAAGCATTCCAAGGACAAGCTGAACCTGAAACGCGCGCGCAAGATTTTGGATCGCGACCACGAAGGCCTCGACGACATCAAGGACCGCATCATCGAATTCCTCGCCGTCGGCGCCAACCGGGGCGAGGTGGCGGGCTCGATCCTTCTGTTCGTTGGCCCGCCTGGCGTGGGCAAGACCTCCATCGGGCGGTCCATCGCCGAATCGCTCGGGCGCAAGTTCTATCGCTTCAGCCTCGGCGGCATGCGCGACGAGGCCGAGATCAAGGGCCATCGCCGCACCTACATCGGCGCCATGCCCGGCAAGTTCATCCAGGCGATCAAGGAGGTCGAGGTCGCGAACCCGGTCATCATGCTCGACGAGATCGACAAGGTGGGCGCGTCGTATCAGGGCGATCCGGCCTCGGCCCTGCTGGAGGTTCTGGATCCCGAGCAGAACGTGGATTTCCGCGACCATTACCTGGATTTGCCGTTCGACCTTTCAAAGGTGCTGTTCGTCTGCACCGCGAATCAGCTCGACACCATCCCGGGACCTTTGCTGGACCGGATGGAGTCCATCCACCTGGCGGGCTATATCACTCGGGAAAAGGTCTCCATCGCCAAGAACCACCTGTGGCCCAAGCAACTGGAAAAGGCGGGCGCCAAGAAAGCCGACGTCCGCCTGTCCGACGCGGCGCTGGAGCAGGTGGTCGAGGGCTACGCCCGCGAATCCGGCGTGCGCAACCTGGAAAAACAACTCGGCCGCATCATTCGGAAATCCGTGGTCAAGATCCTGGAAGGGAAGAAGCCCCCGATCAAGGTCGGCGTGGACACCCTGACCGACTTCCTGGGCCAGCCCCGCTTCCTGCCGGAAAAGCCACAGACCGGCGTCGGCGTGGTCACCGGACTCGCCTGGACCCCCATGGGCGGCGCCACCCTGGACGTGGAGGCCACCCGCGTCCACGACCAGCGCCAGGGCTTCAAGCTGACCGGCCAGTTGGGCGACGTGATGAAGGAATCGGCGGAGATCGCCTATAGCTTCGCGCTGTCCCACGCGGCCGAGCTCGGCGCGGACCCGGAATACTTCGACGACATCTTGGTGCATCTGCACGTGCCCGAGGGCGCGACGCCCAAGGACGGCCCCAGCGCGGGCGTCACCATGGCCACCGCGCTCACCTCGCTCGCCAGGGGCGAATTTCTCGACCGCCCGCTCGCCATGACCGGGGAGCTGACTTTGACCGGCCGGGTTCTTCCGGTCGGCGGCATCCGCGAGAAGGTGATCGCGGCCCGGCGGATCGACGTCAAGGAGCTGATCCTGCCCGACGCCAACCGCAAGGACTTCGACGAACTTCCCGAATACCTCCGCGATGGCCTGAAGGTCCACTTCGCGACCAAATACGCCCAGGTCGCCGAAATCGTGTTCGGCGAGATCAAGCCCGCGAAACGGGCCAAGGCCAAGAAGAAGGGTGGGAAGAAAAGAAAGTAACGCTACGCCGCGGACTTGCGCGCCTTGGCGTGTTCGTCGTCGCGTCGCTTGATGATGACGTGCGCGGGCTTTTCGCCGAGGCCGTCCTGCTGCGCGGCCTGGAATTCCGTTTCGGCGATCCAGTAGGACAGACGGGTGCGTCCGTCCTCCCTCGAAGGGATGTGTGTCTTCATTACGCCAGTCCCCAATGAAGTATCGTCTTTCCTCTGTGGCGTCGCCGCCAAAACCTCCATGGGCGATGTCCTCGCCTGTCTGGAATTATTGCGCCGAGTTCTTTCGAATTCGTAAATGCGATTGAGAATCAAACAAATAGAGAAAAAGGCCGGTTCAGCCTTCGGTATTTCCAAACCACATGCGCCGGAAAAGACCGTCCTTGAGGACGAATTGATGGTAAAGCGCCGCCAGGACATGGAGGACGATCAGCGCCGCCAGGACCTTGGTCAGAACGCCATGGGCGAATCGGGGGGGATAGCCGAAGAAGTTCTCGGGCAACGTCCCTTGGCCGCCGAACACGATGTCGGGCAGGCCCGACATCTTGGCCAAGCCGACGCCGCTGACGCCGACCAGGATGGCGACGGCGTAGAGCGCGAAATGGGCGGCGACGCCCGCCTTGTCCATCAGGGCGTTTCCGGTTTGGGCGTGGGGCGGCTGGGGGGTGAACGCGCGCCAGAAAATGCGGACGATCATCAGGGCGAGCGCCCCGCCGCCCACGACCATGTGGCCGCGAAGCCCGACCATCTTCATGGGGTCCGAATTGGGCAACTCCTCCAACACGAAATGGCCCATGGCCAGCAGGAACACGATCATGGCGGCCGTGATCCAGTGCAAGGCGACCTGGACGGCGTTGTGCTTGGTCGGCGGCATGAAACGTTCATTCCTGACTTGGTAGACGGTCGGGCGATTGTATCACGCGGTCAGTCGAACACCACGCCCGCCGGCACGCCCCGGCTTCTGAGCGTCTTCGCCAACGGGCAATAGCCGGTCATCGCGGCGCGGGCCAGGTTCATGGCCAAGGCCATGGTGGGCCAGACCCAGAGTTCATGGTGAACGCCGGTCAGAAGAAAGCCGGCGCCGATGCCGAGGCCATGGAGCAACAAAACGATTCGGTCCGAGGACATCATGGGAGTTCTCCTTCTTCCGTCCTGGTTCCGACGCGCGAGTGCGACGGAATCGCATGCGCTGTTCCGCTAAATTAGAAGTATCTAATTTATTAGTCAATATACTTCCGTCGGGATTGTTCAGGCCGACATCCAGGTGCGGGTGCCCAGGGTCTCGCACGACCGGGACGCCACCGTCGCCGCCCGGTTCAGGGCGTCCGCGAACCCAAGGCCCTGGGCGTGATAATAGGCGAAGGCGCCGTGAAAAATGTCGCCCGCGCCAAGAGAATCCACGGCGTTCACCTTGGGGACCGGGATTTCCCGGATGGTTTCGCCGTCGTGATGGAGCGTGGGTTGCTCACCACGGGTGACGGCGACGGACTTGATCCCGATTTGAACCAGGAAATCCATGACCTCTTTCGAATTCCCGACTCCCGGAGGCAGGAAATTTGCCGAGCATATGGCCACGTCCACCTCTTCCAACGTGGCGCGGGTCGCGTCCTTCCAACTTCCGCCGTCGAACACCACCGGGACGCCGCGCCCCCGCATGGCGCGGGCGAAGTCGCGGCACGCCGGGAACAGGAACCCGTCGATGAGCGCCACGTCCGCCGCGCGATCCTTCCACGGCGTCGAATCGATTTCCAAGCGGTAGGGCAGGGGGGAATTGAAGATGGTCCGGCTCGCGTCCGCCCGCGCGCTGACCACGCTGGACAGCACCGGTTGGGTCTCCCGCCCGTCCAAAAGATCGACGGCGTCCACGTCGAGCGAGCGGTATTCGTCGATCATCATGTCCCGAAAGCCGTGCGTTCCGATTTGGGTGAACAGCGCCGCCTCGCCGCCAAGATGCGCGAACGCGATGGCGGCGTTGGACGCGGGTCCGCCGGTCTGCATGGCGAATTCGCCCGCCTTGGTCTTGGTGTTGGCGGGCGGGTAGTCGTCCACCAGGTATTGCAGGTCGATGGTGGTCAGGCCGAAAAACAGCCCCTTGGGCGCGGGCACGGCGGTCTCCTTGTCTTTCTCGGGCGGGAGTATGCGGGTAAGGCGATGCGCGGTCCACCTTGGGGCTTGACCTTGGGGCCGGGGGGCGTTGGGATAGGCGGGCCTGAGAAAAGGATAGGAAGGGGATGACACATGCGCGGATGGCTGGCCTTGGGCCTAGGGGCCTTGGTTCTGGGGACGTCGCCGTCGTATTCCCAGACGTCGGACTTGTACAACTACCAGACCTACGACATGGCCGGACGCGGCCGCATGCTGATCGTGGATTTCGACTATCCCAGTCGTGCGGCCTGCATGAAGGCCCTGAACGACCGCGCCCAGGTGTTCCAGCAGCAGCATTCGGACTGGACCATGACGCGGCAGTTCTGCTCCACCAAGATTTCCGGCCGCGCCGCCAGCATGCGCGACAACCAGCCCATCGGCTGGCCCTATCTCACCTTCCAGGACATGCGCCAGTGGATCGAGGGGGTCGATAACGCAAAGGCCTTGGAATTCTGCCAGAAATCGGCGGGGGACGCCAAGTTCAACGGCCAGGCGCGCTGCGTACGGTAATATCAGATCGAGGCGGAGGGGGCCGAATCCTTTTCCGTCGTAACCCGCGCGGGCTCGGGGGTCGGATGGGTCATCTCCGCGCCCCATTCATCAGGGCCGCTCGCCGGGGCCATGTCGAGATCGGCGCTTCCCAGTTCGTCGGCGAGCCACGGCCACTGCGTCGGCGCCTCCGCGCTTGGGCTCTGATCGCTTCGAATGTCGCCGGTGACGGCGACGCCCGAGATGATCAGTAGGACGACGGCTACGATTCCGATCTTGTTAAGCATTCTCGCCTCTTGGTCCTCGAAAAGCGCACGCAACCCTTACGAGTCATATTTTCCCATTCAGGGGTTAAGAGAATCTTTCCGGGGTCTATACCAATCCAAGGAGGCGCGAAGACCGGCAATCGCTTGACGCGCCCGACGCCAGGGGCTATGGAGACCGTTCCCGATGGCGGGAGTAGCTCAGTTGGTTAGAGCACCTGGTTGTGGTCCAGGGGGTCGGGGGTTCGAATCCCCTCTCTCGCCCCATTTTTTCAATAACTTAGCTTGATTCACCCAAATTGGTTTTTTCTACCACCGGCATAGAAAACCCCGAAAGCGATTTCGCAATGCCTCGGAGAAATTCCGGGTTAAATTTCCGATAGTTTCTTTTTTACCGTATCGGGGTCTGGTCGTGAACTGTCATCGAACGAAATTCATGTGGAGATTCCAATGAACGGATCTGGTTCGCATGGAAAGCGGAACAATGCGCGGAATGCGGCTCCGAACGCGCGACGAGCGATGGATATCCAGCACGCCTTGAACATTGGCGCGCAACATCATAACGCCGGTCGCGCGGAAGAGGCCAAGCGCGTTTACAAGGAAATTCTCAGCGTCAATCCCAAACACCCCGATGCGCTGTTTCTGTTGGGGTTGCTCGCCCATCAGACGGGCGACAACAAACATGCGGTGAAAATCCTCTCAAAGACACTTTCCGTTAAGGCGGATCATGTCGTTGCGCACAACATCCTCGGCAATGCCTATAGAGCCTTGGGAGATCTGGACAAAGCCGAAAGAAGCTATCGAAACGCCATCGCTCTTCAACCGGATTTGGCCGAGGCCCACTTTAATCTCGGGAATGTTCAGGCGAAGAAAGGAGAGCGTATTTCGGCGGTCGCCAGCTTCGGCAAGGCGCTCGAGTTCAATTCTCGCATTCACCAAGCCCACAACAGCATGGGAACCGCTTTATATGAGTTGGGAAGGCTGGATGAAGCGGCGGAATGTTTTCGCAAGGCCGTTTCAATTGAGCCAAGGATTGTGACCGCCCATGTAAACTTAGCCGCCATTCACGAGTCCAAAGGGAATCTGGAGGAGGCCGTTAGGATTCTGCGGACGGCTCTGGAGCACAACCCCGGCAACACGCTCATTTTGGACGCCTTGTTCGACAACCTGAACTTTCATACGCCAACCGAAGGCGCCGCCGGAGAAATCGTCGACGCGCAACTGGCTTTGAGCCGGGTCAACCCCGAGAACGGCGGTTCCGGGCAAATCGCCGATGAAACCGTGCGGGATCTTTACCAACGCGCCAACGCGATCCTGATGGAGCATGGCTTGGACGTGGATGTTTCTCTTTCGCAAATCTACAGAGGCCAAATTGATTTCAAGGGGTGTGATCGATACCACGCCATGTTCAAGGAATTCAACATTATCCCTAAATATTGTTTTTCCTGTTATAAGATTGGAATCGATGTGGATAATGTCGTCGAGCTGTTAAAGCTCATGATTATCTTTGATGAGATTGATCTTCCGAATGACAATTCAAGGAAATGCTTTGTGGAAATAAGGCCGGAAATAAGCGGGACGTATAAGGGGATCATTTTCACTATGGATTTGGACGAAGCGTATTCCATTCACGAGACGCTCCAGGACATTCTGGATACGCGCATAAGGAAAGGCATAAAGCCGCTCGTGAGGCGTGGCTGCTCTGAATTTCCATTGGCCTTCCCGGAGTTTGGAAAAGTGGAAAACCGTGCTTGCCCCATGGAGTACGTTGAAAAATGGCGCGCAATCGAAGAAAAGGCCGATGGCGCCTTGGCGCAACATAGCTTTCCCGATTACAAAACCCACAACCATGAAGGTTTGACCGCGCGTGATGCGTTGGTCATGCGAAATTGGTTGTCCTACGCGGCGACGATCGGCGATCCAAGCTTTCGGAAGATTTCCGGCGAGCCGGCGAAGAAGCTGCGGTTTCCAGAGCGCCGACCTTTTCAACCCTCATAAACGACAGCTTTCCACCGTCATGGCTCCATGCGTCTGAAAAGCGAAATAGCGCTTGCCAAGGGCGGGGCCGAGCACCAAATGTAGATTATCTATTTCGTTACGTTCGGGGCTCGTATATGGGGCGGACAACTGACTCGGACCGGACCGTGCGCGACGCGCTCGACCAGTTGAGGGTCGGCGTCACCCTGTTTGACGCGAACGACGTTCTGATCTACTGCAACAGCCACTTCCGTTTTCTCTTCCAGACCTTCCGGAACGGCCACGACGTCGTCGGACTCGGCTTCGAGGACATCTACCGACTGCTGATCGAAAACCACGAGATCGCGGGCAAGGAGGTCATCGAAGATCCCGATCGTTGGATCGGCGAGCGCATCGCGCGGCGCGGCGCCAAGTGGAGTTTCGTCACCGATCGCCTGACCGACGGCCGCTGGATCGACGTCAAGGAGCGCGGGCTCGCCGACGGCGGCGTGATCTGCATGTGGACCGACGGCACAGACCGAGTGAAGCACCAACTGCGGCTGGAAAGCGCGGTGGACCATCTGGCCGACGGTTTCGCCGCCTGGGACCAGACCGGCCGTCTCGACATGTTGAACGACAAGTTCGCCGCGCGGTTCGCGGGCGTCGACGGCCGGCCGGAGGTCGGCCGGACTTATGAGAAGACGCTCAGGGGATTGGTGGAGTCCGGCGCGCTCAAGATCGAGGAGGAGCATGAGCCCTGGCTGAAACGGCACCTGATGGGCCACATTCTTCCCACCTTCGAGAGCCACCTGGAATACCAGGACGACCGATATTTCATCTTCCGCGAAAAGCGCGCCCTTGACGGCAGCACGGTCTCCACCATCACCGACGTGACCGAGCTGAAGGAAAAGGAGCGGGAGCACGCCTTCCGCGGCCATTCCCTGCAAAAGGCCAACGACGAGCTGGAGATGGCCAAGGTCATCCTGGAGGAGCAGGGGCGCCAACTGGTCGAGATGGCCGAGCGCAACGAGGAGGCCCGCAAGGAGCTGGCGCGCCAGAAGGCCGAGATCGAGATCATCGAGGCGCGCGAAAGGGCCATTCTGGAAACCATGGCCGACGGCTTGCTCGTCCTCAACGCCGACGGCGTGATCGAGGCGTTCAATCCAAGCGCCGAGAACTTGTTCGGGCGGATTGCGGACGACGTCATCGGCGAAACCGCCGACGGCCTGATCCACGGCGATGGCTCCTTCCACGAATACCTTCGCGCCCGCGAGCGGGGGAATGGGCCCCGGTCGGGTTTCGTGCGCGAGGAAATGATCGCCCGCGACCGGGACGGCGGCTTTTTTCCCATCGAACTGCACGCCACCGACGCGGCGGCGATGGGCGAGGGGTTCCAGGTCGTCACCATGCGCGACATCAGCGAACGCAAGGCCGCCGAAAAGGCGTTGCGGGAAAGCGAGGAGCGGTTCCGCGTCATGGCGTCCTCGGCCCAGGACAGCATGGTGGTGATCGACAACGTCGGAAACGTCGCGTTCTGGAACGAGGCCGGGGAAAGGATGTTCGGCTATTCCGAGGAGGAAATCGTCGGAACCCCGTTCTGCGGCATTATCAAGGGCGGCGACGACGGCGGGCGGTTCGACGCGGAAATTCATGAATTGCTTGAAACCGGCGCGGGTCCGCTGGACAGCCGGATCATGGAGCGGACCGGCGTCCGCGCGGACGGCGAGCAGTTTCTCGTGGAGCTGTCCGTCGCCGCCTTCCGGCTTGGGGAGAAATGGAACGCCATCGCCATCGTCCGCGACGTCACCGACCGCAACCGCATGCAGGAAGCCCTGCAGTGCAACCTGCGCAACCAGGAGATCATCTCGGCGATCCTCAGCATTTCCCTGCTGCCGCTGCCGCTGAACGACATTCTCGGCCGGGTGCTGGACATGGTGTTCAAGGGCCCCATTCCCGCCGTCGCGCCCAAGGGCTGCATCTATCTTCTCGAGCCCGGCGGAAACACCCAGGTGATGACGGTGCAGCGGGGGCTGCCGCGTTCCGTCGTCGAACAGGCCACCCAGGTTCCCGACGGCCTATGCATGTGCGGGCGCCCCCTGGACGACGGGAGCATCATCCACGTCGGCGGGACGTTCCTGGACCATTACTGCCTGCCCATCGAAAGCCAGGGCGAACGTCTTGGGGTGCTGAACCTTTTCATTCCCGAGGCCCTCGATTTCGACAAGTCGTCGGAAAAATGCCTGACCATGGTCGCGGGCACGCTCGCGGGCGTGGTGCGCCATAAGCGCATGGAGGAGAACCTGCGTTGGGCCAAGGAAGAGGCGGAATACTCAAATCAGGCGAAAAGCCAGTTCCTCGCCAACATGAGCCACGAACTGCGCACGCCGCTCAACTCCATCATCGGTTTTTCCGAGATGATGAAGAACGAGGTGTTCGGCTCGCTCGCCGACGAGCACTACAAGGACTACGTCTGCGACATCAGCGAGTCCGGCCAACATCTTCTGGGGCTGATCACCGACATCCTGGACATCGCCAAGATCGAGCATGGCACACTCGATTTCCAGGAGGAGAGCTTCAACGTGGAGCAGATGATCGATTCCTGCGTCCGGCTGGTGAAGGTTCTCGCCGACGACGCCGACATCGCATTGCGGATGGAGGTCGCCGACGGCCTGCCTTGGCTGTTCGCGGACAAGCGCAGGGTGAAGCAGATCGTGTTGAACCTGTTGTCCAACGCGGTCAAGTTCACGCCCAAGGAAGGGACGGTGACCATCGCCGCGACCCGAAACGAAGAAGGGTGGATGATCATCGACGTCAAGGATACCGGCATCGGCATCGCCGCAAACGAAATCTCCCGCGTGTTGGAGCCTTTCGGCCAGGCGGCCGACATCATGTCCAGGCCGCACCAGGGCGCGGGGCTCGGCCTGTCCATGGCGAAATCCCTGATCGAATGGCACGGTGGAGAGCTGACGCTGAAAAGCGCCGTCGGCGTCGGCACCACGGTCACCATCACGTTCCCGCCCGAACGGGCCGTTTCCTGATTGCGTCAAGCCCGCGACCGCCCGACGATTAAGGGGCAATAGCCCTCAGGCCGCCAGGACCACGCGGTTGCGTCCGGCCCGTTTGGCGGCGTAGAGCGCCTCGTCGGCTTTGCGGATCAGGTCCTCTTCCTTCTCCACGTGGAATTCAGGGAAGGACATGGCGCCCAGGCTTACGGTGACCTGGATTTTCTGGTCGCCGTCGTTGATCTGGGTTTCCTCGACAATGTGGCGCAGGCGCTCGCCGATCTCCATCACGTCGTTGGAGGCGGCGCCCGGAAGGATGGCGAAGAACTCCTCGCCGCCGTACCGAACCAGAATGTCGCCGTCGCGGAACACCCTCTGCGCCGCGTTGGCGACGCGGATCAGGACGCGGTCGCCCACAAGATGGCCATAGGTGTCGTTGATCTTCTTGAAATGGTCGAGGTCGAAAATGACCAAGCCGAGGTGCCCGTTGTTGCGCGAGGCGCGGGAGAATTCCTCTTGCAGGCGGCGCAGGCCGAAACGGCGGTTGTACACGCCGGTCAACGGGTCCATGGCGGCGATCTGCTGCAGGCGTTCGTGCGCCATGGAGTGTTGCAGCGCGAGTCCCAAGCCCTGGCGGAACAAATCCAACAGACGGATGGTTTCCGAAGAGAAGTCGTCGCCGGTGGCGAGCGCGACCGCGCCGAAGGGGGCGTTGTTGTACTCCACCGGGGCGACCAGAATCTCGCGCGGACGGAAATCGACCAACGCGTTCTCGACCATCAGGTCCGGCGGCACCGCGAGGTGCTGGCATTCGCCATGGCGCATGGCCTCGCGCAGGTGGATGCTGGCCGCGAGCTTGTCCGCGCCGATCACGCCGTGGTTGGCGGCGACCCGCAATTCGCCTTCGTGCTCCACCAGGATCGTCCCGGCGGAAGCGCCCGAGTATTGCAGCAAGAGGTTCAGCGCGTTCTGTGAAAGCGGCGTGAACTCCAGATGGCTGGACAGGGTCTTCGCGAAACCGTTGAGCGCGGACTCGACCTCCTGCGCCCGGCCGAGGGTGCCGACGAGTTGGTTGAAGGCCTGCGCGCTGGCGCCGATCTCGTCCTCGGAATCGACGGGAATCATGCAGTCTTCGGTCTTGCAGGCGGTGAATTCGTCGTCGAACATGGCCTCGCGCAGGTCGCGCTCCACCTCCTCCATGCTGCTGGACAGAAGCCGGAGGCGGGAGCCGAACACCATCTTCGCCAACCCGAAATTGATCGCGCCGACCAGCAGCCCGACCACGTGGGTGGCGGCGAAGAAGGGGACCGTCAGGACCTGGTCCGCATCGACTCCGAGCGCGATGACGAAGAAGGGAAAGATGACGCCCGCAAGAAGTCCGAAGCCGATCATCCAAATCGCGAGATCGACGAACGCCCGTTTCGTGAGCCTTGGCAGCAAGGGAAAGCTCTCATTTTCCAACAATGTTCAAGAATGATATTGTTGGCCGCGATGTACATTTTTTCAATGGGAAAAATTGTTTGCTTTTGTAAATAACCATTTGTTTTTGTAATGGCCGTGCGAGAGTCGCGATGAGCGTGGACGGCCCATCGCGCCGCGCGAGAACAATAAATGCGCCGGGATTGTCCTTATCGTTTCGATGGGGCGTTGGTCGGGCGTGGCGCGCGGAGGTCCGACGCCTTGCAGCGGGCGTTGAGCCAGACGGTGCAGATCCGAATCCAGTTGTCCACGGAATCGCGGCGCTGGACCTGCAGCGCGGGGACCGTGTTGCAGTACTGGGCCAGCGGCATGCCCGCATCGCCCGCCTGTTCGGCCAGGGCGGACTGGGACAGGATCGTCAAGCCAAGGGCGGCGGCGAGAATGGTCTTCATGGCGGGACTCCCCAAGGGCTTTGGCCTATCTGGAATATAGGCCATTTCCCTTACCATTTCCTAACTGGCCGCGTTTGGGGGCGTCAGCCCGGCACGCGCTCCAACACCAAGGTGGCGTAAGGCGGAAGGGTCAGCGCGATGGAGTAGGGCTGGTCGTGGACCGGGATGTCCTCGGCCACCAGTCCGGCCTCGTTGCGCACGTCGCCGCCGCCATAGGGCCCGGCGTCGGTGTTCAGCCGTTCGGTGTAGACGCCCTTTTCCGGAACGCCGATGCGGTATTCCTGGCGCACGACGGGCGTGAAGTGGCTGACCAACAGAAGGAACTTGTCCTTGTCCTCGCTGCGCCGGACCCAGGACACCACGCTCTGGTCGTCGTCCTGGAAGTCGACCCAGTGGAAGCCCTCGGGCTTGCCGTCCAGTTGGTGGAGCGCCGGGTTGATCTTGTAGATGTGGTTCAGGTCGCGAACCAGGTTCCGCACGCCCGCGTGGAGCGGGTCGTCCAACAGGTGCCAGTCCAGGCTGATGTCGCTGTTCCACTGGCGGTCCTGAGCGAACTCGGTCCCCATGAACATCAGCTTCTTGCCCGGAAGCCCGTACATCATGGCGCACCACGCCCTGAGCGTCGCGAACTTCTGCCAGTGGTCCCCCGGCATCTTGTCGAGCATGGAGCCCTGGCCGATGGACACATGGTCGAAGGACAGGGGCAGGATGAAGTTTTCGTCGAACGCGTAGATCAGGGGGTTGGTCAGTTCGAACTGGTAATACTTGCGATGCACCGGGTGGCGGCGCAGGTAGCGCAGCGTGTCCCAGACCCAGGCGGTGTTCCAACGGTATCCGAATCCCATGCCGCCGAGATCCGGGCTCTTGGTCATGCGCTGGCGCAGGGAGGAATCCTCGGCCACGGTGAAGGTGCCGGGATGGCGCTTGGCGACCATGGCGTTGAGCTCCTGGACCAACGCAACCGCCTCCAGGTTTTCGTTGCCGCCGTGGACGTTCGGGGTCCATCCGCCCTCGCTCCGGCCGTAGTCGAGGTAGAGCATCTTGGCCAGGCTTCCGATGCGCAGCCCGTCCAGGTGGTACTTGTCGAGCCAATAGTTGGCGTTGCCCAGAAGGTAATCCTTCACCTGCGGCTTGCCGTAATCGTAGACCGGCAAGCCCCAGTCCACGTCGCGGGTGTGCAGGTGGTTGGGATTTTCATAAAGCGGGCCGCCGTCGTACCAAGCCATGCCGTGGGGCTCTTCCGAGATCACGTCGCAGATCCAGTCCATCACCACGCCGATGCCAGCCTGGTGGCACTGGTCCACGAAGTGCCGCAAGTCCTGCGGCGAGCCGTGGCGGCTGGTGGGGGCGTAGGGGTTGGACGGCAGGAAGCCCTGGGTTCCGTCCCATGTGTGCTCGTTCAAGGGCAGCAGGGAAATGTGGCTGAACCCCATGTCCTTGGCGTGGGCGACCAACTCGTCCGCGAGTTCGCGGTAGGTGAGCATGCGGTCGCCTTCCTCGGGCTTGCGCCGCCAGGACCCCAGGTGCACCTGATAGAAGGTCATGGGCGCGGCAGGGGCGTTGGCCTTCGCCCGGTCCTTCATCCAGTCCTTGTCGCGCCAGCGGTATCCCTTCAGATCGTGGACGATGGCCGCCGTCCCCGTCGGGCCCTCGGCGTGGAAGGCGTAGGGGTCGGACTTGGGCTCCAGGTTGGCGCCGTCGGGGCCCTTGATCTCGAACTTATAAAGTTCTCCGGGCGAAACGCCGGGCATGAAAATATCCCACGCACCCGCTTCGTGGCGTTTGCGCATGCCGTGGCGACGTCCGTCCCAGTCGTTGAAGTCGCCGACCACCGAGACGTGGGTGGCGTGCGGCGCCCAGACGGCGAACGCGGTCCCGCGAACGCCTTCGTGGGTCGTCGGGTGGGCGCCGAGGAATTCATGCGCTTCCAGTTGCTGGCCGTCCGCAAGTTTTCTCATGTCGGCCGCGGACGGGACGGAGCCGAAGCGGTAGGGGTCGTCGATCTCCACCTCGCCGCTGATGGTCGCGAGCCGCAGGCGGTAGGCGAATTTTCTCTTGCGGCCCGGGATCTCGCCGACGAACAGGCCCTCGTCGTGGACCATGGCGAGGTCGGCGACGGTCGCGCCGCTTTCGTTGTCGATCACGCGCGCGCCCTTGGCCTGGGGCAGAAACGCCCGAACGATCACCGCGCCGCGCTGGCCGTCCTGGTGCATGCCAAGAAAGCCGAAGGGGTTGGGATGTTCGGCGTTCAGAATGGCGGCGACGTCCTCGCCGCTGACCTGGGCCGGGACCATCAACTGCGCCTCGGCGGCGGTCACGCGCTCTTGGATTTTGGGCTTGGCCTTCTTCGCCGGGCTTCTGGCGCCGACATCGGGGGTGAGCTTCTTCGGCTTGGCCTTTTTCGCGGCGCTGTCGGGATGGTCGCGCTTGGCGGCGCGCGCCGTGACCTCGGCGGCCGAGATGGGGGCGCCGGACGGACGGCGCGCGGCGCGGGCCTCCTCCTTGCGTTCCTTCTCGTCGTCGGCTTGCTCCAGAACGGCCAGGGCGTCGATGCCGGGATGCAGGGGCTTGTTGTCGGGCTGAACCGGGACGCTCGGAGGCTTGGGCGGAACCAAGGCGGCGGGCGAAGGCGGAGCGGGCGGCGGGGCCGCCTTGGGGGCGGCGGGCTTGGCGGGTTCCGGCTTCGTTTCGGGAGCCTTGGCGGGAGCCGGCTTCGCGGCCGCGGTCTTCGCGGGGGCCGTCTTCTTCGCCGCGGGTTTCTTGGGGGCGGGCTTCGCCTTGGCGGCGGGCGCGGCTTTGTTCGCGGCCAGCTTGGCGGTCTTCGCCGCAGCCTTCTTCGCCGGTTTGGCGACGCTCTCGCTCTTAGAACCTTCCTTGGCGGCCATGTGCCCCTCCCCCCTGGAAATCCGGCGTGTCGAAAGTCGCATCACATTCGCCGACCTTGACCCTGAATGCAACCTTAGACTCCCGAACCGCTCAAAACCCGAAGACTCGCCGTTTCCCAAGGCCTCCCTCCGGCGCGGGAGGCCGCGCGAATCCGGAATCCGGGAGCCGTTTCAGGCGCCAGGGTTCCAAGGAGCCTTGGCGAAGAAGGAAAAACGGAAACCCTTTGTTTGCAATCGGTTCGCCCAAACAAGGGATGTGAAACGATTCCGGGGTGGACTTCGTTGCGCCCCACAATCATACTGCCCTGGACTCAACCGCGTGGGGACGCGTACACGGTTGATTTCGGGGGGATTTCACGAACGGGTGCTCAAGCCCGGCGCCTCTCGGACACCAAATGTGGAGATACTCGGGAAGGGTCGCTGGGCTTCGGCCACCGCCGGGGCGGGACCTGATTTGGCAGGCTGCTCATGTACATCGTTCACGTATCGTCCGAACTCGCCCCCGTCGCCAAGGTCGGTGGATTGGCCGACGTGGTTTTCGGCCTGAGCCGCGAACTCGAAATCCGGGGCAACGACGTCGAAATCATTCTGCCCAAGTACGACAATCTCTGGTACGACGAGATTTGGGGCCTTCATCCCGTTTTCCACGACCTCCACGTTCCATGGTTTGGCGGCTCCATTCCGACCACGGTGTGGTTCGGCTCCGTGCATGGGCGCAAGGTCTTCTTCATCGAGCCCCATTCCAACGACAACTTCTTCAACCGCGGCGTCTTTTACGGAAACCAAGACGACATCATGCGGTTCTCGTTCTTCTCGCGCGCGGCGATGGAGTTCCTGCTCAAGTCCGGCAAGCGGCCGCACATCATCCATTGCCACGACTGGCAGACCGGCCTGATTCCGGTGCTGCAGTGGGAGATCTACCACCGTTTCGGCATGGATGGGTGCCGGGTGTGCTACACCGTCCACAACTTCCAGCACCAGGGCATCCATGGGGAGCCCGTGCTCTACGCCACCGGCTTGAACCGGCCCGACTACTACTTCAGCCGGGACCGCATGGGCGACGACCACAACGTCGAGGCCATCAACCTGATGAAGGGCGGGGTCACGTACTCGAACTTCGTCACCACGGTTTCGCCCCAGCACGCCTGGGAAGCGCGCTACACCGACCAGGGCAAGGGCCTGGGCCACGCGCTCGCGGTCCATCAGGGCAAGTTTGGCGGCGTTCTGAACGGCGTCGATTACGATATCTGGAACCCGGAAATCGACCGCTTTCTGCCCCATCACTACGACGTGTGGCACCTGGACGGGAAGTACGCCAACAAGGACGCGCTACGCGACCGGTTGATGATGCGCAAGGACTACAGCCCCATCGTCGCCTATATCGGGCGTCTCGACCATCAGAAGGGCGTGCATCTTATCCGCCACGCCATGTTCCATGCGTTGGAGCGGGGCGCGCAGTTCATCCTTCTGGGCTCCAGCCCCGACCAGGACATCAGCAACGACTTCTGGAACCTAAAGAACCACATGAACGAGAACCCAGACGTTCATCTGGAACTCGGGTTCAGCGAGCAACTCGCGCACCTGATTTACGCTGGCACCGATATGGTGGTGGTGCCCAGCCTGTTCGAGCCCTGCGGCTTGACCCAGCTCATCGCGCTTCGCTACGGCACGGTTCCCATCGTGCGCGCCGTGGGCGGGCTGGCCGACACCGTGTTTGACCGGGATTTCTCGGACAAGCCTCTGGAGTACCGCAACGGCTACGTCTTCCACGACGCCGACTTTGGCGCGTTGGAGCACGCCATGGACCGCGCCATCGGGCTTTGGTACGAATATCCCAAGGAATTCAAGCGTCTGATGGGTAACGCCATGGCGTTCGACTATTCCTGGAACCATCCGTCGGTCGATTATCTCAGCATCTATTCCCACGTTTCGCCCTGGGTCTGACCCAAGGGGTCCTTGAACGGTGAGCGTGGCGCGCGCCCCGATCCTATGGCTCATGGGGCCTACGTCCGCGGGCAAGACCACAATTTCCGAAAGCCTGGTCGCCCGCCTGCGCGGGAGGGGGAGGGGCGCCATCCTCCACGACGGCGACCAGGTGCGCGATTATTTCGGCGACCTGATCGGATTCGGGGCGGACGACCGCATCCGGGTCGTGTCCACCCTGATCGATCTCGCCGAGCGCACGGCCGATGCCGGTCTGGTCACGGTCGTCGCCGCGCTCACCGCCCACGACGACGCCCGCGAACGGGTTCGCGCCATGGTCCCAAGGCCAATGATCGTCCATGTGTCGTGCGCCATCGACGCCTGCATCGCGCGGGACCCCAAGGGCCTTTACCGTCAGGCCATTGACGGCGAGATCGACACCCTTATCGGCTACAACCAAGCCTATCGCCCGCCCGAGGATCCGGACTTGGTGATCGAGACCGACGCGCTGGGCGTGGACGAATGCGTGGACGCAATCGTCGCGGCCCTGGAAACAAGAGCCGCGACCTCATAATTGACTTGCGGATTGGCGGTCGGCGACGCGCCGCCGACCAGCGCGGGAGATCAGGAGGCCTCTTGGCCTTCCAGCAGTCCCTGGGAAATCTGCAGATTGATGTTGATCAGCGAGTCGAGGACGCCTTCGGTGGCGTCGGAGCCGTTCTTGAACGTGGTGTCGGCGACGTACTTGCTGAGTTTGATCAGGTTGTCCTTGATCTCCTGGGGCAGGGGATTGTCGTCCGCGGACACCACGGCGCTGATGGTGGTCCAGAGCTCCAGGTTATGGTCGAGGGCGGCGGCGACGGCGGCTTGGTCCCCCTTGGCTTGGTCGATCATGACCGCCGCGCGGGACAGAGCGTAGGCGTCCTGCTCGGTCACGGAGAGATCGTCGTAGGTATCCGTTGGTTCGGCCATGTTGTCCTCCCTCGAGAAAGCACTCACATCATGGTTAACGATATGGGAAACCATAATTACGTTTTTCCGGGGACTTGGCAATCATTGAATGGCTCGGTGACGATGCAAACGGGGCCATTTTCCGGTTTCCAGGCCTCGAGCCCGCGCTCGGCCGATCCGCCGCTGGCCAAGGGAACGCCCAGCCCATCCAGCACTTTCGGCCAATGCGCGCCCGTTTTGGCGCCAAGGGACAAAATCAAGGGGAGGCGCCGCTCCACGGCGAGGGGCAGGGCGTCCAGTTGCGCGCCGATTCCCGAATCGTCCAACAGCGCAACCGTGGGAACCGAGGGATCATGCAGGGCGGCGGCGACCGCCATGGCCAGGGCCGCCCCGGAACAGCGTCCCGAACCCGAGCCGACGAACCACGAGGCGCGCCGGGCCCGCCACGCCCGGGCCGCCTCCTCCATGGCCGCGCCCGCGTCCGGGACCAGCCGGACCGCGCCGTCGAAGCGGGCGTCCAGCAATCGGAAAATCGCGGGTGGGCTCCACGGGGCGCGGGGCGCGTCGGGCGTCCAGGCCTTGGCCTCGAGCGCCCGCAGCGCCGCGTCGGCTCCGTTCGGTCCCGTGGTTTCGGCGAAGTCGAACGCGTCGCGGCTGGTCTGGTCGTCCCAGCCGAGCACGGCGACGGCGGGGGCGGGAAAGGGGGCGGCGCGCGGAACCTCGCGAGCGTGGAGCCCGAGCCCGACCACCAGGTCCGCCTGTTCGAACAAGGCCTCGGTCTCCTGGTCCGCCGGGAATCCTTGAAAGACGCCCCAGGCGTTGGGCGCTGTCTCGTCAACCACGCCCTTGGCGCCCAGGGTTGCGAGGACGGGAATGCGAATCCGGGCCAGCCGGTCGCCCCAACCGCGCCGTTCGGCCAAGGCGCCCGCGATCGCGACCGGGCGGCTCGCGCGTTGGATCGCCCGCGCCATTCCGCCCGTGGCGAATCCGGGGTCGGGGGGGGGCGGGACGTCGTCCTCCGCGTCCTCCACCGGTTCGGTCAGGTTTAAGATCGCCGGTCCCGGCGCCTCGTCCCCGGCCCAGGCGGCCATGGCGGCGAATCCCGGGCCCTCATGCGCAAGATACCGCGATCCCTTGACCACGGCCCGGACCAGCGCGCCTTGGTCCAGGCGCCTGTATCCTCCCGCCCCCGCGCCGTCCAGCGGCGGGGAATCGGCGACGGCGACGACGGGCAGGCCCTCCAGAAGGCAAAGCGCGAGACCCGGGACCATGCGCGCCAACCCCGGTCCCCGCCCGGAAAGCGCCGCGCACGCCACCCCCGAAAGCCTTGCGGTCACGCCCGCCATGACGGCGGCGGTCTCCTCGGACCCGACGCGGATCAGGGGGATGCCTCTCGCCTCCAGATGCGCGGCCAGCGGCTCCAGCCCGCAATCCACGGCCGGGGCGAAGACCCTGGGCGTCGGGTGTTCGGCGATTTCCGCCGCGAGCTCCTCCAGAGGGGGCATGGGGGCGTCCTTGAAGGTGAAAACCGACGACATGATAGCGGCGGCGCAAGGAGGAATGAAGGCGGCATGAGCGTTGCGCGATTGACTAAGAACGGTTCTTAAATGATAATGGCGTTAACCATGAACCCGGGGGATTGGGACTAATGGAAATCGGAGCGGCAGGTCCGTCTGTAGGCGACTCCCTCGCCAAGATCGGCAGGGAACGGGCGCAAACGCGCTCGCTGAACGCCGGGCACAAGGAATCCCTGGCCGCCAAGCGCGCCAAGGTCGCCTCCAACAAGGCCAACCTGGAGTCCGTGCGCGAGCAAAAGGCGGAGACCCGCGCCGCCGATGTCCGCAACCACGACAAGGACGTCTCCCGCTCAATCGACAACGCCGACCGCCAAATCCGCGCCGAGGCCGACCGCAACTTCGAGCGCAAGCTGACCGACCAGGCCATCCACAGGGACAACCTGAACGATCTGCCCCGGGGCTCGCTGGTCGATATCTACGCTTAAGCGCCAAAAAAATCCTGAAACCATGATGGTGATTGGGCTTCGCAAGCCTCGCAAACGCGTTGCGACGATTGCCGCGATTGCGAAAAAAACCATTTGGGTGTATAATTCCAGGTTAAGCAACATGATGAGAAATTCGACCCCAAGGGGGTGCGCCGTTTTTCTCGGGAATAGAAATGAAAGAGTCCGCGCGCATGCGGGGCGCGCGTGTATCATGATTTCTCCTCACCTCCGGTCTTGGGGTCGGATGCGTTAGGAAAAGGAGGAGAAGATGCGGATCATTCGATGTGGTCCAACGCCCATTCTCCTCGCGTTGATTTCGTGGTGCCTTGTTCTCATGTTCGCGCCTTCGGCCGCTGCCGAGGATGGCGCCACGACTCGCGTCGCCGTAATGGGCGTTCAGGACATTTCAGGAGATATCGCGGTTAAGCCATGGGGCTTCAAGGCGTTGACGCCTGCTCTCAAGGCCACGGCCAAGCATGGCGGCCTGGAAGTGCTCGAGGAAGGCGACCTGCAGGCCATGACGGGCGCGCACTGCATGCCATGGCGCACCAGGGACACACTGATCAAGTTGGCCAGAAAAGCCAACGAAGTCTGCTGTGAGGATGAAGGGGTCGGGATCGTTTCGCTCGTTCGCATGGGCGTTCTCGGCCAGGATACGCAAAGCCTGACCGTCACCATGCACGGGAGCCTGTTTGACGCAGCGACCGGCAGGGTGATCGGGGTCTTTAGCGTGCCCGATCAGCACATCGCCACCGCGGCGCCATGCGAGAAGGCTTGCGCCCGCAGGCTCGTTCTCACCCACGCCGACCAACTGGCGAAGGCGTTGGGCGGCGCCATTGTCGACGCCCTGGACGAGGAGGGAACGGCCCTTGGCCTGTCCGAACGCGTTGGAGCGCGCGGTGGAGAGGTCGCGGCGTTGAACAAGTAGGCGTTCGTTATCGAGGGAGACCTAAATGATTGTCAAAGCGGGACCGTTCCTTGGACCGGCGGCGCGAGGCTGATTTCCTCCCCGCCGGTTTTTCATTATATGAACAGCATCTGCCCGTCTTGCGACGCGTCCTCCAGGAACGTGACCACGCCGCCGACGTCCACCGGGACGTCCACGCGCAGGTCTTGGCGGTCGAGGCCCATGGCGCGCAATCCCATCTCGCAGATCAGGAAGCGGCCGCCGAGCGACGCGCAGGCTTCCAGCAATTCCTCGAACCCGCCGACGCCCCGGGCGCGAAAGCCGTCGTCCACGGCGCCGCCGGTCCCGCCGCCGGTCGCCGGAAGCGCCCGCCAGGCGGGCGCGCCGTCGGGGCCGGGGCGAAGCAGGGCGCGGGTCGCCTCCATGGTGAAAAAAAGCGTCGCGGGCTTGCCGACCGCAAGCGCGGCCGAGGCCATGACCAGGGCGTAATGGACCTTCTCGAACCGGCCGGAGAACACGACCAGGGACAGCTTGTCAGGGGGCCCGGCAGACTGGGGCCGTGTCGGCGTCGTCATGAATGGACAGGTCCTTGATGGTTGGGTTTTCGCCGCAAAGCGGGCAGCCCTTGTCCCGGCGCGCTTTGATGCGGCGGAACGTGGTTTCGAGCGCGTCGTAGATCAGAAGCTTTCCCGCCATGGTCTCGCCCACGCCCAGAAGCTCCTTCAGGATTTCGGTCGCCTGCAAGGACCCCACGGTTCCGCAAAGCGCGCCCAGCACCCCGGCCTCGGCGCAGGACGGGATTTGCCCCGGCGGCGGCGGCTCCCGGAAGATGCAGCGATAGCACGGCCGGTCCTCGCCGGGCTCGTGCGCCTTGTAGGTGGCGACCTGGCCGTCGAAGCGCAGGATGGCGCCGCTGACCAATGTGGTCCCCGCGAAATAGCAGGCGTCATTGACCAGGAACCGGGTGGGGAAATTGTCCGACCCGTCCGCCACCACGTCATAGCCGGACACCAACTCCAGGGCGTTGGCGGCGGTGACGCGGCCTTGGTGCTTGATCACGTTGACGTCCGGGTTGACGGCGGCCACGGTCTCGGCCGCGCTGTCCACCTTGGGCCGCCCGACGGCGGCGGTGGAATGGACGATTTGGCGCTGCAGGTTGGACAGGTCCACCACGTCGTCGTCCACCACCCCGATGGTCCCGATCCCGGCGGCGGCGAGATACAACAGCAACGGCGAGCCCAGCCCGCCCGCGCCCACCACCAGAACCTTGGATCCCAACAGCCGCGCTTGGCCCTTGCCGCCCACCTCCTTCAACAGGATGTGGCGAGCATAGCGCTGGATTTGGTCCTCGGTGAAATCAAGGTCGGCCATGGGAGGAGCATAGGACGGGCGGGCGGGAGACTGAAGGGGGAATGGGGGAGCGCGTCGCCAAGGCTCCTCAAGTCCAGCGAATTCCGTCTATGCCGGGCTTGCCCCGGCAATCCAGGGCTCCCCGTGACAAGCCCGGGGGTGACGAGAAGCGGAGACCGAGCTCTCTTAATTCGTAATCGATTCCCATCCGTCGTCGGGTTGAGGCTGCGGTTGAGGCTGCGGCTGCGGCTGCGGTTGGGGCTGCGGCTGCGGTTGGGGCTGCGGCTGCGGCTGAGGCTGAGGCTGAGGCTGAGGCTGAGGCTGAGGCTGAGGCTGTGTCGCCCCGCTCTCCTGGCTTCTGTACGCGGCGATGTAGGGCATGTTTTCGCGGAGCCGGAGCGCGTTGTTGGCGTTTACGGTTCCGCTGGTCCAGCCCTGGTGCCGGGCGTTGGGATTGGAGAAGATGGGCTGGCGCGCGCAACTGGTGTTGTTGCGGGCGCAGTGCGTGTTGTAGCCCATGACCGAGCGCCACTTCTTTTGCAGGTCCACCAGTCCGTGGTTGGTTCCCTTGGTGGGGTCCACGTGGACGTCGTGCCGCGCGCCCATGGTGTGGGCGATTTCGTGGGGCAGGCTCAGGTTGCCGATGGCGCACTGCCACGCCACCGCCGAATAGGCGTCTTCCGGCGTCGCGGTCTTGCGGTCGGGGATGCCGCTGGCCATGCCGCAGACCTGGTTGCCGTTGGTGGGCTTGGACAGCACCAGGGCCACCAGGTCGGCGTTCAGCTTGTCGCGGGACTTTTGCACCGGGCCGAACACCGGGTGGTTGGCGTTCTGCATGTCGGCGAGGATGGCGGCGACGTCGTTCTTTTCCTTGTAGTCCACCACCTGGGCCCCGACCAGTCGGAAGGCCTTTTTGTTCGGGCCGGTCACTTTGCTCAACTGAAACACCTTGTTGGTGAAGGCGGTCCAGGTCCGGGCCAGGGTGTCGGCGCTGGCCTTGGGGTTCTTTTTCCGCTGGCTCGCCATGGCGTCCTTGGTGAACAGGAACAGGATGTCCACGGGCTCGCCCGGGCGGGGCGTGACGTTGGCCTTCAAGCGCATGCCGCCGGGCGGCGGGGGCACGTCGTCGATGTGGTCGGGAAGCGCGTTCGGATTCACCTCCTCGATGACGTGGCCGCCGCCGGGTCCCGGATGGATGCGGAAATGGCGGCCCCGGGTCCAGACGTCGCCGGTCATCTCGGACCCGTTGACGCCGAGCGCCGCGACCGACGACGGGTCGCCGTCGATGCCCCCGGAGAGCACGCGGCCGCCAGCGCTCATAACGCCCATGCCGAGGTCGCCGGACTCGTCTTTCAGGTTGGCGGTCAAGGTGACGTCGTCGAACAGGTTCAACGTCAGGTTTACGCCCGTGGACTGCAACCCCATGCCCCCTGCCTGGCGGGTCAGGTAGCCCGCGTCCAGCGTGACCGCGCGCGAGCGCGTGACCCCGATGGTTCTCGGCCCCGATTCCATCATCCCCATGCCGGGCGCCGCCTGGAAGAGTCCGTCTGCTAGGGCGGGCGCGGCGAGGACGGAAGCGAACGCCATGGCGATGGCGGAAAGGCGGAACGGGTTCGGCATGCTGTCCTCTCAGTCTCTCAACTCGCGGCCGGGAAGGCGGTTCGGGTCCACCTCTTCTATGCGGTGGCGGGGTGGGTCGATGGGGATGACGCGGTAATGCCTGTCGCCCGCCCAGATGATACCTGTGATCGCGGCCCCGTCGATATGCAGGGTGACGATGGAGAAGTCCACGCCGTCCACGTATCCGTTCAGGATTCCCCGGGGCGCGTCGGCGGCGGCGTCCAGGCTTGCGTCGGTCAGGACCACGGCGAGCGCCCTGTCCTCGAACAGGTTCAGCGTCGTCCGCGCGGGCAAGCGGCGGGTCCCGTCCAAAAGCGTCGAAATCTGGGCCGCGAAGGCGTTCGCGTCCAGGCTGGCCATGCGGTGGCGGGCGAGGCCCGGGTCGGTGGGGTCCACGCCCTGGACGGAAATGGTCGCCCCAGACGGCTTGAACAGCGGCGCGTCCTGGGCCGAGGCTGGCAGGCACGCGGCGCAAGCCAGGGCGAACGCGGCGGCGAAGGCCATCTTGCAGCGGCGCGCGGCGGTCATTGTCGTCGGCCCATCATCGTTCTTCCCGGGACGCTATTCCAAGGATTCCCCGAAACCGATTTTGCCCCTTCGAACCAAACCGCGCAATGGTTTGCGGCGAAGACCGCCCACCGCGAGAGACCGTGTCAATTCGTGATCGGGATAAGATTCGTGAAAACAATTCATTTCAAGAACGTCGATGTCCGGCTTGCGGAGTCCGATCTCGACGTCGACGCCGCGCAGGCGCATCGATACCAAATGTTCTATGACGAGATGGGCGCCACCGACGAGATGCGGGTCCGGGGCGATGGCCGAGCAGAGTTGGCGACGGTCCACGCGGCCTGATTCAGATCAACCGGTCCAGGTCCATGCAGCCTTCGAGATGTCCCGCCAGCTCGTCGAGAATCCGGTCCACCCGGTCCTCGTAGGCCAGTCCGGATCGTTTCCGCCCGCGTCGGATACGCTTCAGGAAGGCGTGTCGGAAGCCGTCGGCGGCGAAGATTCCGTGGAGATACGATCCCATCACCCGTCCGTCCGCCGAACGGGCCCCGTCCTTGCGACCGTCGTCCAGCGCAACCCAGGGCCGGGCCAGGTCGGCGCCCAAGGTGAGTCCCATGTGCATTTCATAGCCCGCGACCCGTTCGCCCGTGTCCAGCTCGGTCCCGTGGGCGGTTTCAAGCGTCTTGTCCCCGGTCATGGTGGTTTCCACGTCGAGAAGACCGAGGCCCTCGATCCCGGAGGGCGGGCCTTCGACTCCGTCCGGATCGGTTAGGCGCCGGCCCAGCATTTGATACCCGCCGCACAGCCCCACCACCACGCCGCCCCGGCGCGCGTGCGCCGCGATGTCCGCGTCCCAGCCCTGGTCCTGGAGGAACGCGAGGTCGGCGATGGTCGCCTTGGAGCCCGGGATCACGATCACGTCGGCGTGGCAGGGCAGGGGCTCGCCCGCCTCGACCACTTCCACCTCCACGTCGGGCTCGGCCGCCAGCGGGTCGAGATCGTCGAAGTTGGCGATGCGGGCAAGCCTCGGGACGGCGACGCGGATGGGGTCGCCCTCCTTTTTCGCCCCGGGCCCGGCGTTGTCCAGCGCGAAGGCGTCCTCCTTGGGCAGCAGTCGCGCCTGCTCGAAATAGGGAATGACGCCGAGGCTTTCCATCCCCGTCCTGTCCCGGATGATGTCGATGGCGTCGTCGAACAAGGAGACGTCGCCCCGGAACTTGTTGATGACGTAACCCTTGACCAGCGCCCGTTCGCTCTCGCTCAGCAGCGCGTGGGTGCCGACCAGGGATGCGATGACGCCGCCCCGGTCGATGTCGCCTATCAGGACCACGGGGACGTTCGCGGCCTCGGCGAAGCCCATGTTGGCGATGTCTGCGGCGCGGAGGTTGACCTCGGCCGCGCTGCCCGCGCCCTCGACCAGGACCAGGTCCGCTTGCTCCTTCAAGATGTTGAAACTCTCCAGCACGGTTTTCAAAAGGCTGGGCTTCAAGGCGTGGTAGTCCCGGGCGGACGCGTTGGCCACCACCTTGCCCCGAACCACCACTTGCGCGCCCACGTCGGTGGTGGGCTTCAGCAGCACCGGGTTCATGTGGACCGTGGTCTCCATGCCCGCCGCCCGGGCCTGGAGCGCCTGGGCGCGGCCGATCTCGCCGCCGTCGGCAGTGACGGCGGCGTTGTTGGACATGTTCTGGGGCTTGAACGGCGCGACCCGAAGCCCGCGCCTGGCGTATGCGCGCGCCAGCCCCGCCGCCAAGAGCGACTTCCCCACGTCCGAACCCGTGCCCTGGAGCATCAGGGCCTTTGCCGTCGCCGTCATGATCGATAAAATCCCCGACTGCGTCCCGGACCATGATCGCTGGGCGGGGGCCAAGTCAAGCGACCTGGAGTGGCGATGAGGAATCCATACAAGATTCTGGGCGTTTCCCGCGAGGCCGGGCCGCGCGACCTAAAGGACGCGTACCGCCGCCGCGCGCGCCTGTTCCATCCCGACCTGCACCCCGGCGACCCCAAGGCGGCGGAGAAGTTCCGCGAGCTCGCCGCCGCCTTCGAGCTTTTGTCCGACCGGGAGAAGCGCCAGGCCTACGATTCCGGCCACATCGACGCGCGCGGGCGTGAGCGCAAGGTCTGGCCGACCGTCCGGGCCTGGGTCATGCTGGGGCCCGGCGCGGTGCTGCGGCTGGTGCGGTTCGAGCCGTTGGTGGTTCTGGTGTTCGTGGTTTTGGCCGTGGGGCTTTCGGGCTACACCTACTACCTGAACACGGCGGGCGAGGTCCGGACCATCCGGGTCAAGGGCAAGGCCGCGCTCGACAGCCCCGAGGGCGAGACCCGGTTCTATGTCGACGGCGAGGGCGAGGGACGGATATTGCTGCAAGAGGTCAAGGGTCCGTTCCTGTTCAATTCCCAAGAGCAGTACGATGTCTTGAAAACAGGCGAGAAATACAGGGTGCGGACCATGACCAACTACCACCGCCCGGTCATCGTCGAGATTCTCGCGGGCCCCTGCGGGCCGGGAGGCTGCGATGCCCCGTGACGACGACGTCTATCTGCCCGAGGTGCTCTACGAGTTCTCCCGCGTCGGGAACTACGTCCGCGTCTGCGCCATCGACCCCCGCACCAACACCGAGATCACCATGGTCGGCGACCCCAACCAGGGCGAGGAGATCTTGAAGCGGTTCGCGCTGAGAAAGCTTCAGTTCGTGATCCGGAAGAACCGGAGGCGGTGAACAGGCCGAGGATGAGCTAACGGTCCGCCAAAAAAGTCCACGACTTCATCGGAACGGTTTCTTCCGAAGGACGCGGACAGGTCGTTGACCTTCCTCGTTCCAGACCCATTTGAAGGAGGCGCAAAGCGCCTACCAACGGGAGAACCGAAACGCGCATGTGGACCATCGGGCGGCATCTTTCCCATCTATTTCATCATGGGGCGGCGGGTGGCATGCTATTGATGCTGGCTGCCGCTTTGGCCTTAATTCTCGACAATTCGCCCCTCGACTGGCTTTACGACGCCATCCTGGCGACGCCAGTGGTGATCCGGGTGGGCCCGTTGGCCATCGATAAGCCCTTGCTGCTCTGGATCAACGACGGGCTGATGGCCATGTTCTTTTTCCTTGTCGGCCTTGAGATCAAGCGCGAGTTGTTGGAGGGCCGTCTGTCTTCGTGGCGTCAGGCGGCGCTCCCCGCGCTCGCCGCCGTCGGCGGCATGGTGGTCCCGGCGGCCATTTACGTTGCCCTCAACGCGGACGACCCGGTGGCGTTGAAAGGCTGGGCGATTCCGTCCGCGACAGACATCGCCTTCGCCATCGGGGTGCTGAGCCTGCTTGGAAAATACGCGCCTCCCGCCTTGAAGATTTTCCTGCTGGCGCTGGCGATCATCGACGATTTGGGCGCCATCATCATTATCGCGCTGTTCTACACGTCCGATCTTTCGATTTCGTCGCTCAGCGTTGCAGGAGTGGGCGCGATCGTATTGCTGGGCCTCAACCTGTCGGGCCAGATGCGGCTTTGGCCCTATCTCCTCGTGGGCGCCGTTATGTGGGTGGCGGTGCTGAAGTCGGGGATTCACGCAACCCTGGCGGGCGTCGTGGTGGCGCTCGCCGTGCCGCTAAAATCCAATGACGTCGACGAAACGCCGCCATTGAAGCGGGCGGAGCGCGCCCTGCACGAGTTCGTCGCTTTCGTGGTCATGCCGGTGTTCGCCTTCGCAAACGCGGGCGTGCATCTGGGGGGGCTGTCCTTGGCCGATCTGGTCGCGCCGGCGCCGCTGGGTATCGCCTTGGGGCTTTTCTTGGGCAAGCAGATCGGTGTCTTCGGTTTTGCCTGGGCGGGGGTGCGGCTCGGGCTCTGCCGCCTTCCCGAAGGCGTGACCTGGGGTCAGATCTACGGCGCTTCGCTCTTGGCGGGGATCGGCTTCACCATGAGCCTGTTCATCGGCGCCCTCGCCTTCACCAGCCTCGAACACGCGACCGCCGTGCGCCTTGGTGTTCTGTCGGGTTCGCTGCTATCGGGATTGGCGGGATACGCGGTGCTACGCTGGGCGGCGCGGCCAAGCTAGGTTCTCGGGGGCGTCAAGCTTCGCAAACGCGGGACGTCATGGCTGGCGGAATGTCCCTTGGCGTCAAGACAACGATCTCAGAACGCCCAACATCTCCTCCTTGCGAAACGGCTTTTTCAGCTTGTTGATCGAGGCGAGGCCGCGCGCCTTGCCCAGGGTCTCGGCCTCTTCCATGAATTTGGGGTTGTAGCCCGAGATCAGGACCACATGGACTTTGTATTTCATGTCGGCGAGGTAGCGGGTGAGCTCGATCCCGTCCACCGAGTACATGACGATGTCGATCACCACCACGGTGGGCATGAAATCGTCGAGCGCGTGGAGGAAATCGGCGACCAGCGTGGTCGCCCGGCATTCATAGCCAGCCTGTTCCGCCATCGCGCAGACGAGTTCGGCGATGTCCGGTTCGTCGTCGACGACGAGCAGGCGCTTGCCTTCCATCCCATGTTTCCCCTTCGGGGCCGCGCGCCAATGATCATAGCACGAACAATCGCCCCAAGGAACAGATGTCCCCGGCCCCGAACCGGCCCGTCGCCGCAACACCCTTGCATGCTCCCCATGGAGGAAGGTAGGTTTCGCTTAATCGTGCGGACGTGGTGGAATTGGTAGACACGACAGACTTAAAATCTGTTGGGCGCAAGCCCGTGCCGGTTCAAGTCCGGCCGTCCGCACCATGGTTCGCGCGACCCTACCGCAACCCCATCTTCGCCCCGCCCAGCACCCGTCCATCCCCCTTGGCCTGAACGATCACCGCGCAGCCGTCGGCGCCGTTCGGCTCCACCTTGGCTTGGAGTTCGGCCGCCTCGCCGGTCCATTCTCCGATGTCGGCGAGGGATCGGACCACGTTGGCGTTCTTGATCTCGCGGCCCCGGTTTTCGCCCCGGCGGACCTTGGTGGCGTGTTCGCGGTCGAAGGTGACGAGCCAGACCGTGGCGGGCTCGGGTTTGTCCGATCGGGGCAGGCGGACGGTGACGGCGCCGTCGGGGGCTTGCGAGAGGTCGACGGCGAGGATGTCGCCCTTGGCGGCCTCGTGGATGGCCTTGGTCACCCGGCGCCGGTCGGACCCTGTCATGTGGGTCCGGCCCTGGACCACGATCTGGGGGGTGTAGACGCCCCGAAGCCCCATGTATTTGGAGTACGTCCGCTGGCGGCGGGTGTGCTCGGGGCTGGCGAAGGGGTCCTTCCAGCCGATGTAGTCCCAGTAATCCACGTGGAACGACAGCGCCAGCAGGCCGGGCTTGTCGGCGAGCTCGTTCAGAAACCGGTCGGCGGGCGGGCACGACGAGCAGCCCTGGGAGGTGAACAGCTCCACCACCGTCAGTTCCTGGGCGGCCCGCGCGGGCAGAGCCAGGAGGAGGGCGAGAATCAAGGTTGCGACGGGCGTCTTCATGGAAGGGACTGTACGGGAGGATGCGGGGGAGGGCCAATCACAATGGCGTGAACGAGGGACGGGCGGGCATCCATTCCCGATGTCTTTGATGAAGCTCCCGCGCCCGGCCCTATCCTTATGGAGGGGCCTCAATAAGGCCCATTCCGCGTAGCCGTCCGCACTCCCTTTCGCCGTCGAGGCCGTCAACCCCCTTGGACCTCCCGGCGAATTCGGCTATGAGTCCGGCCCTAGCGTTCACGTCAACACCGGTGATTTTCCATGGAACAGTCCACGATGATCGGCGATTTCGTCGTCACCACCTTGGTGACCGCGCCGCCGTATTACGAAAACGCCTATCTGGTCCTGCACAAGCCGAGCAAGGAGATGGTGATCATCGATCCCGGCAGCGACGGGAAACGCATCGTCGAACACGCCAAGTCGGCGGGCGGCGAGCTCAAGGCCATCTGGCTCACCCACGGCCATCCCGACCACATTGGCGGCGTGTTCGAGATCCAGCAGCTCACCGACCTGGACTGCTTCGCCCACGCCGACGAAAAGACGGTGATCGACAGGGTGTCCAGCTACTCCATGGCGCTGGCGGGCTCGTCCACGCGCGGACCCAAAAGCTGTGAGTACTTCGAGGGCGAGCCCACGCTGGAGCTGGGCGGCGAGCCGGTCACCGCGTTCTACTCCCCCGGCCACACGCCGGGCGGCGTGTGCTTCATCTTCGACGGCTTCTGCATCACCGGCGACACCCTGTTCAACCACGGCGTCGGCCGCACCGACCTGCCGGGCGGAAACGGGCGCGAGCTGTCCAACTCCATCACCCGCCTTCTGGACACGGTCCCCCCCGCAACCGTGCTGTTCAGCGGCCACGGCCCGCACTGGACCGCGGGCGAGGCGAAGAACTGGTGGGGGGGCGTGCGGTTTTAGGGCAGGCCTGGTTTAAGGAGTTAACTCTTTCATTCGTCTTGGCCGGGCTTGACCCGGCCACCCACGCTTTTTTCGTGGCCCCCCGGGTCAAGCCCGGGGGTGACGTGGAAAAACGGGGCGAATTTCATTAGACGCGATATGTTCTAACCCTCAACCGCCTCGCGCGCAGTCGATGCACGTCGGCGCGGCCGGGTCGAGCGCCAGGCGGGATTCGGCGATCTCCTCCCCGCAATTGACGCAATAGCCGTATTCGTCCTCGGCGATCCGTTTCAGGGCCTGGTCGATGCGGGCCAGCTCCACGTTGCGCCGTCGGTCGGTTTCCCGGGCCATGGCCTGGCCCTGCAGCGCATCCATGCGCGACAGACGCCCGACCCGGGTCTGGTCCAGCTCCACCGCGTCGCGGCTTTCCTCGGAAATCTCGGCGAGGCGCAACAGCTCGTCGCGCAGGGCGTCGAGTTTGGCTTTCTGGGCGGCGAGGTCGGTCATGGCGCGGTCCTCCTGCTCAGCCATCCTCCGAACAGGAGCGCGCGGAAGAACGGCTCGGGCGGGCCGAAGCCCGCGTCCTCCAATAGACCAGCCAGACGGTCCTCGGGCAAGACATGGCTGTCGCTCAGGACCAGGGAGAAGGTGTCCTCGACCACGCTCGGGTTGGCGCCGGAAAGGAAGCGCCAGTTGCGCCAAGCGTCGGCCATGCGCGCGAATTCCGTCGAGCCCTTGTCGCCGAAGACGTCGATGACGATCACCGGGGCCTTGGGTTTCAGCGCCCGGGCGATTTCGGTCAGGGCGGCGCCCTTTTCTTGGTCCGAAAGGCGGGAGAGGGCCTGGAAGGCCACGGCGCCGTCGAAGGAGCCCGCCCCCGGCTGGGCGTCGAGGCGTTCGGCGGCGGCGACGCGCCATTCCGGACCGCGAGCGTCAAGGCCAAGAGCCCCGGCGTCGGGGCCGAAGGTCAGGATTTCGGCGCGCCGGTCCAAGTCCCGCTCAAACAACAGCCCGGCCAGATCGCGGAGCGCCCGGAAACCGGGGATGAACGCCTCGGCGTCTTTCACTTGAACGGAAAGCCTTTCGAGAACGTTTTCGCAAGGGTGTCCTGGACCGACTTGGCGATATCGTCTCCAGAGGGCGCGTTCGCGGCGGCGGCGGCCGCCGCCGCATTTTCACCCGACGAAGCGGACGCGAAGGCGGCGGCGCTCGCGCCCGGCGCTCCCTTGGCGACCGACGAAATGCTCAGGGGCTTGTCGGCGGTGATGTCATCCACGGCGCCGTCGGCCTCGACACGAAGCGCGTCATAGGGGAAGTCCATCGCCTTTTCCCCGTCGATGTAAAGAACCCCGTCCTTCAGCTTGACCGAGGAGCCCTCGAACTCGAACTCGCCGTTGATCTTCAGCTTGGCCATGGCCGCGTCCTCCCGGCGGTTGGACAGGGGTTCATGGTAACGCGGCCGGAAGACGGGGGATACGGTTTTCGGCGATTCAGTGAATCTTAACGGGCCGGGGAGATGCTTGAGAACAATTCGCACTTTGTGTCCCCCGTCACGGAAATCCGGCGGGCCCCTTGGTAAGGTGCCCATGGTCAACAAGGAGAACCGGCCATGAAACGAAACGTCCCCCAGGACCTGAACGAGCGCATGAACGAGATTCTGCGCGTCGCGACCCAACTCGAGCGCGAAGGCTACGCCCGCTCCACCCAGGCGTTGCGCGAGTTCGCGGCCAGCATGGGCCGCAAGGCGGCCTGAGCGCCTGGACAAGCGCGGGAATCGATCCCACATTGGCCAAGCCCCAAAGCGGAGTGGAATCGTGATCGCGCTCAAGTCCATCGAACTGGACCTGGCCTTCGGCTGCAACCTTCACTGCGACGGTTGCACCCATTACTCCAACTACCCACAGAAAGCAGGCGCGCTGCCGCTCGAAACCGGGCGGGAATGGCTGAAGGCGTGGCGCGAGCGGGTGGCGCCGGATTCCTTCTCCATCCTCGGCGGCGAGCCCGCGCTCAACCCCGAACTTCCGGGCTTCGTCGAGGCCGTCCACGAGGCCTGGCCCGACCGGCAGCGCGTGCTGGTCTCCAACGGCCTGATTCTGGACCGCCATCCCGGATTGTGGGAGGCGCTGGCCAAAACCGGCACGCGCCTCGAAATCAGCATCCATTCCCGGGACCAAGCCTACCAGGACAAGATCCTGCCCGGGCTCCACGCCATCGAAGCCGCGCGCGCGGAATGGGGGTTCGAGCTCAAGGTCCTGGACTCGATCCGGTTCATGAAGATGTATCGGGGCGAGGGGCGGGACATGCTGCCGTTCGAGGACGGCGACCGCCGCGCGAGCTGGACGTTCTGCACCAGCCGCTATTGCGTCGTCTTGCATCAAAACCGCCTGTGGAAATGCCCGCCCATCGCGCATCTCGGCCGGGTCGCGGCCATGTTCGATCTGGACCGGGAGCCCCGCTGGGCGCCGTATCTCGCTTATGAAGGATACGGGCTGGACGCGTCGGACGAAGAGCTGGAGGCCCTCGCCACGGCCGAGGACGAGCCCATCTGCGAAATGTGCCCGTCGACCCTTCGCCTGGTGGAAAAGAAGGTGTTTCTTAGGGATTAGCCCCGAAGCAGGGCCATCGCGTCCGGCAGATCGGAGAACCGCGCCACCACCATGTCGGCGCCCAGTTCGGACGCGGGCGTTCCCGTATAGCCCCCCTCGATCAGGATCACCGGCACGCCCGCGTTGCGGGCGGCGCCGACGTCGTTGGCGTTGTCGCCGACCATGACCGCGTCCGCCGCCTCGCCTCCAAGGCCCGAGATGGTTTCATGAAGGGTCCGGGGGTCGGGCTTGCGCACGCCGGGGATGGAATCGCCGCCGACCACCTTGGCGAAATAGCGGTCCATGCCGAGCTCTTCCAGGATCTTCACCGTGGCGCGGTGGGGTTTGTTGGTGCAGACGCCGAGCGCCGCGCCCCGATCCAGCATGACCTGCAGGGTCTCCTCCACCCCCGGGTAAGGGACGGTGAACGCCGTCGCGCCGTATTCGTAGATTTCCAGGAACCGTTCGGTCAGCGCCGTCAGTTCGTCGTCGTCGACAGGCGGCTCGCCGGTGGCGGTGAAGGCCCGGAGCACCAGGTTCCGCGCGCCGTCGCCGATCATCAAGGTGGCCTCGAGCAGCTCCAATTCACGCCGCCCGCGCTCCCCCAGAATCTTGTTCAACGCCGCGTGCAGGTCGGGCGCGCTGTCGATCAGGGTGCCGTCAAGATCGAAGACGACGGCGCGATAGGGCAGGGGGGCTGTCATGGATTCGGCTCCTTCGGCTCGGGCGGGCGGAGATAACCACGCTCCCCGTCCCCTGGCAACCCCCGGTTCCGGGGCATCGATTGGCGCGGGAGGCCCAAGCGTACTACATTATAAGCATGGCCCTATAAGAGGGGGGACGCCCCATGTCTGACAAAAAAGTCGCCGCAATCATCCTCGCCGCCGGAATGGGAACGCGGATGAAGACCCGCCGCCCCAAGGTGATGCATCCCCTGGCCGGACGCCCCATGATCAATCATCTGATGGACACGGTCGAGACCCTGTCCCCGGACGAGGTGGTCGTGGTCGTCGGCGAGGGCATGGACGACGTGACCGAGGCGGTCAAGCCCCATCCCACCGTGATCCAGAAGGAGCGTCTCGGCACCGGGCACGCGGTTCTTGCGGCGCGCGATGTGCTGCGCGGCTTCGAGGGCGACATCCTGGTGCTCTACGGCGACACCCCGCTGATTTCCGCCGAAACCCTGAGCAAGCTGGTGGAGACCCGGCGCAAGAAGCTGGATCCGGCGGTGGTGGTGCTCGGCTTCTATCCCGAGGACCCGGGCAATTACGGCCGCCTGGTCTACGACCGCGAGGGCGGCGAGATCGTCGGCATCGTCGAGGCCGCCGACGCCACCCCCATCCAGGCCGAGATCGGGCTCTGCAATTCCGGCGTCATGACCTTCGACGGCAAGCGCATCTGGTCGCTATTGACCCAAATCGGCAACGACAACGCCAAGGGCGAGTACTATCTGACCGACGCGGTCGGCTTGGCGCACAAGTCGGGCGCGAGCTGCCTGTTGGTCGAAGGGGACGAGGGCGAGCTTCTCGGCGTCAATTCCCGCGCCGAACTGGCCCTGGCGGAATTCCATGTCCAGAGCCAACTCCGCGCCCGGGCGATGGCGGGCGGCGCGACGCTTCTCGATCCCTCGACCGCCTATTTCAATTGGGACACCAAGCTCGGCCGCGACGTCGTCGTCGGCCCCAACGTGGTGTTCGGGCCGGGCGTCACCGTCGAGGACGAGGTGGAGATCCGCGCGTTCTGCCATTTCGAGGGCTGCGCGGTGAAATCCGGCGCCATCGTCGGCCCCTTCGCCCGCCTGCGCCCGGGGGCCGATATCGGCCCGGACGCCCACATCGGCAACTTCGTCGAGATCAAGAACGCCACGGTCGAGGACGGCGCCAAGGTCAACCATCTGACCTACATCGGCGACGCCCGTGTCGGGGCCAAGGCCAACGTGGGCGCGGGGACCATCACGTGCAACTACGACGGATATTTCAAGTCCCACACCGACATCGGAGCCGGGGCGTTCATCGGCTCCAACACGGCGCTGGTGGCGCCGGTCAAGGTCGGCGACGGGGCCTACGTGGGGGCGTGTTCGGCGATTTCCAAGGACGTGCCCGCCAACGCGCTCGCCGTCACCCGCGCGCAGCAGTTGGAGTTCAAGGGCTGGGGGGGCCGGTTCCGCAAGAAGCGAGCGGCGGAAAAGGAAGCCTCCAAGAAGGGAAAGGGCTGATCGCGCGTGTGCGGAATTATCGGAATCATCGGGCGGAACGATGTCTCGCCCCTGCTTATCGACGCGCTCAGGCGGCTTGAATACCGGGGCTACGACTCCGCCGGGGTCGCAACGCTGGTGGACGGAAAGATCGAGCGCCGCCGGGCCGAGGGCAAGCTGAAC
Source organism: uncultured Hyphomicrobiales bacterium (assembly GCA_964344345.1). GTDB lineage: Bacteria > Pseudomonadota > Alphaproteobacteria > Rhodospirillales > CAYFNC01 > CAYFNC01. The sequence continues at coordinate 84,182 of CAYFNC010000010.1, forward strand.
AACCTGGACGCCCTGGTCTCGGAAAAACCCATCGGCGGCACCATGGGCATCGGCCACACCCGCTGGGCCACCCACGGCGCGCCCACCGCCGCCAACGCCCACCCTCATTCCGACGGCAAGGTGGTGGTGGTCCACAACGGCATCATCGAGAACTTCCAGGAATTGCGGCGCGACCTGGAGGCCAAGGGCCACGCCTTCGGCACCGAGACCGACACCGAGGTCATCGTGCACCTGATCAGCGGTCTGATGGACCAGGGTCTCGCGCCCGCCGACGCGGTGGCGGCCGCGCTCAAGCGGCTGGAGGGCGCCTTCGCCCTCGCCATTCTGTTCGCCGGCCACGACGAGATGATGATCGGGGCCAGGCGCGGAAGCCCGCTCGCCATCGGTTACGGCGACGGGGAGATGTACGTGGGCTCGGACGCCCTCGCCCTCGCGCCCCTCAGCCAGCGCATCACGTATCTCGAGGAAGGCGACTGGGCCGTGGTCACCCGCGAGGGCGCGGAAGTTCACGACGCCGACGGAAACAGGGTGGAGCGGGACGTCAAGCTCACCGCCGCCTCGGGCGCCATGATCGGCAAGGGCAACTTCCCGCACTTCATGCTCAAGGAGATCTACGAGCAGCCGGCCGTGATGGGCGACACGCTCCACGCCATCCTGAACCCGTGGAACCGGCTGGTGACGTTGCCGGACCTGCCCGTGGACCTGACCCGGGTCAGCCGGGTGACCATCGTCGCCTGCGGCACCTCCTATCACGCCGGGCTGGTGGCCAAGTACTGGTTCGAGCGCATCGCCCGGGTCCCGGCCGACGTGGACATCGCGTCGGAGTTCCGCTATCGCGGCGCGGACATGGCCCAGGGCGGATTGTCGCTTTTCATTTCCCAATCCGGCGAGACGGCGGACACGCTTGCGGCCCTAAGGTACGCCAAGGCCCAGGGCCAGGACACGCTCGCCATCGTCAACGTGCCCGAAAGCACCATGGCGCGGGAAGCCGACGGGGTGCTGCTGACCCAGGCCGGGCCCGAGATCGGCGTGGCCTCCACCAAGGCCTTCACCACCCAGTTGACCGTGCTCGCCTGCCTGGTCATCGCCATGGCGGCGGAGCGGGGCGCCATCGACCGGGATCGCGAGGCCGCGCTCTGCCAGGCGCTGACCGAGGTGCCGTCCCGCGCCAACGACGTCCTAATCCACGACGAAACGCTCGAAGCCCTGGCGCACGAGGTCGCCGAGGCCCGCGACGTACTCTATCTCGGGCGCGGCACCGGCTTCCCCATCGCGCTGGAAGGGGCGTTGAAGCTGAAGGAAATCAGCTACATCCACGCCGAGGGCTACGCGGCGGGCGAAATGAAGCACGGCCCCATCGCGCTCATCGACGAGGCCGTGCCCATCATCGTGATCGCGCCGTCCGACGAACTGTTCGAAAAAACCGCGTCCAACATGCAGGAAGTCATCGCCCGGGGCGGTCGGGTGATCTTCTTTTCCGACAAGGCGGGGATCGAGAAGCTCGGCGACATGGCGGCGGCGGCCATCGAACTCCCCACCGTCGATCCCTTCGTCGCCCCGGTGCTCTACACCATCCCGGCCCAGTTGCTCGCCTACCACGTGGCCGTGGTCAAGGGCACGGACGTGGACCAGCCGAGGAACCTGGCGAAAAGCGTGACGGTGGAGTAGGAGGAGCGTCGTCCAAAAGTTGCTTGGAGCATTATTCCTGTTGGATGAAGCGGGCGATCTCGATGTCTTCGTGGACGGTGTGATTAACGAACCAGTTGTACAGGAATGCAATTATCGTAGAGATATCCCGCGTTCCCTGCCCATATTCGCGTAGATTTTCGAGCAAGTCCTTAGTCAAATCCAAGTGCATGGTCTGGTGATTTTCATATTCCGGATAGCCGACATCGATCATGATGTTCTCTTCGCTGAGGAAGTGGAACTCGGCGTATCGAAGGATTTCCGTAAGCGTCCGTTTGATCTTCTCGGTGTCGCAACCGCTTTTGGAATCCTTGTCGAGATTTTGAATCAATCCGAGGAATATCCTGTGTTCGAAGTCGATCCGTTCGTGCCCGACTTCGAAACGTTTTTCCCACTGAATGTCTGGCATTCCATTCACCCCTTGCCCTGAAGGAAATGCTTGTCATCAATGGTCCGCCACGCCAACGCCAGCGGCGACATTAAACGCCGGGACTTGCCCCGATGTCGCCTCCGCGTCAGCGCAGATACATCCCGTCCTCGCCGATCTTGCCCGGACCCTCGAGCACGTAGATCCCGGCCGAGTTGCCGTTGACGTGGAAGCCGATGTTGCCGTCGCCGACGTAGACCTCGTTGCCGGTGACGCAGTCGCGGTAGGTCCCGTTGCGCACGCCGCCGACGTTGATCCCCTGGTCGCCGCCGATGGCGAGGCCGACCACGGCGTAGCTTTCGCCGTCGTTGAAGTCGCGGGTGAAGGAAACGCCGCTGCCCCATTCGCCCACGTGGCCCATATAACCCTTCTGCAGCGCCGGGATGGCGCGGCGGATCTGGTTCAGGCGCTTGATGTGCTGGTAGAGCGGGTGGGACTGGGTCTCGCCGATGCGCTCGTCGGTCAGGTGGTCGCCGAAGTAGGCGCGGCCGGTCATGTCGAGGGTGTCCTTTTCCCCAATCACGTCCTGGGGCGCGCCCTTCATGAACTCGATCTCCTCGCCGTAGTACAGGCAGGGAATACCGCGCACGGTCCACAGCAGATTGTAGGCCGCCGCCGCCATCCACTGGTCGCCCTTGTAGCGGTACATGAAGTCGTTGTCCGGGCCGATGTCGTGGTTCTGCAGGAAGGTCACCAGCGTGGTGGGATCGCCGTAGATCCAATCCATGGAGAGCGCTTGGCCGATCTGCCCGTAATGCCCGCGCGACACGTTGTCGCGGAAGGTGGAGAACAGGCCGAAGTCGAGCACGGCGAAGCCCGAATCCCCGCCCGAGTTCGGGTCCTGGGGATCGTGGCCGAGGCGCGTGTACCACCAGGGCCGAATGAACGACGGTCCGTTGTCGCCGCCGCCGAGGTCGCCCCAGCCCAATCCCTTGACCAGATTCTCGCCGAACACAAACGTGCCGGGCTTGTGAGCCTTCCAGGCGTTGACGTATTTCAAAAGCGTGTCGCGGGGCACGTGCTTGACGGTGTCGACCCGGATGGCGTCCACGCCCATGTCCAGATACATGTTGATGGCGCCGTTCAGGTATTCGAAGACGTTCTGGTTCTCGAGCTCCAGATTGATGCAGTCGCCCGCGATGTGCTTTTGCTGCACCGCGCCCGATTCCCAGTCGCCGCCGCAGATGAAGCCGTGCTGCATGTACCAGGCCGGGTCCAGGGCCTGGGCGTCGATTCCGAAGAAGCGGCCGGGGTTGTAGCCTTCCTTGGGCACGGTCTCCCCGGTCAGGGGATCGACCAGGGGCTCGACGCCTTCGGGGTCGCGGTCGTGGCGCTCGCGGTACCAGTCGGGCGCCACAGGGTTGTCGATGTCGTCGCGGTTCTTCCAGGCGTAATTGCCGAGGTTGCCCTGGTAGGGGCCGTGATTCTCCTCGCCCTGCTGCTTGCCCTGGGCTTGGTAGTACTTGATCGGCAGGTGGTCGATGTGGACCTGGCCCCGGATGCCGTATTGGCATGAATGGTTCACCACCACGTCCTGGATCAGTTTGATGCCGCGCTCGTGGCATGCGTCGATCAGGTCCTGGTAGGTGGCGTCGGGGCTTTCGAGCCGAGGGTCGATCTTGTACCAGTCGTAGGCGTGGTAGCCGTGGTAGTCCAACCCGGACCGGTTCTCCACCGGCGGCGTGATCCAGATGGCGGTGAAGCCGAGATCCTTGATGTAGTCGAGCCGCTCGATCAGCCCCTTGAAGTCGCCCCGCCAGTGGGGATCGACCGCGTTGCCGTTCTCGTCGAACTTGATCCGGTCGCGGCAGAAGAAATTGTTGGACGGATCGCCGTCATAAAACCGGGCCGTCATCAGGAAATAGATGGTCTCCTCGCGGAAGTCCGTCCCCGAAAGCTTGGGGTCCCAGTGGTCGGGCCTCTTCGACGGCGGCGGAGGCGGCGGCGGGGGAGGGGGCGCGGCGGCCATGGCGGCCTGGGACGGGGTCTGGGTGGCGTCGGGCTTGGTCCCGCTCCACGATCCGTCGATCTGGAACCAGCCGCCGAGATCGGTCCAAAGATCCCCGGTCTTGCCCCATCCGCCGTCGTTGCAGACGAAATGGACCGCGTCCGCGTTCTCGAACCGGTGTTCATACCAGCCGTCGTCGCCCGCGCTCATGGCCTCGCCCGGCCACTCGGTGGCCTTGCCGCCCGGATTGGCGTCCCAGAAATGGATGTATACGGTGTCGCCCCAGTCGGCGGGCTTCAGGAAGTGGATGACGATGTCGGCCATGTGCGTTTTTCCGGAATAAGTGATCGAAGGGCGCCCGGTCCCCCGGACGAGGCGGCGCATTCATAACCCACCCACGGGGCCGCGTCCACGATGTTGGCCCCAGGCGCGCCCGGACCCAACCGGGAGTTGATGTTTTTTGGGATTGACTTCATGCGTAGGCCGCCATATATAAGTCACAGCTAAATTAGAAATCACTAATATAGGAGATCGAACAATGGAACGCATTGCTATCAAGAAGACCATCAACGGCCTGGCTTGGGGCGCATTCGCCACCGGCGTTTTCCTGATCACCGGCGGAGGCCACATGTTGGCGATCGGAATCATGCAGTAAGGAAAGGCCATGACAATGACAACAATACCGCAAGGCCAAGCGGATAGGGGTGGAGCGGCAGGCCGGTCCCGACCAGATCGGGGCCGGTCTGTTATTATTTATTACGTTTGCTTGTTCTTGCAGAGTTTTGAATTATAAGATTATTTCGTGACATTTCTTTGAACGAACCTCAAGCGTCGAACGCGCGTTTAAGGAATTCCTGTCCATATTCGATGCATCTCCAGTCGATGCCGTGCTCCAGGCCCTGGCGGCGGTGGTGGTCGGGCTCGATCCCGACGCTTTTCAAGGCCGCGACGGCCTCGTCCAGGTTCTGGACTGGAAGCACCGGGTCGTGGGTGCCGTGGGTCATCAGCATGGGCGGGCGGGACTTGATCTCGTCGGCCAGGGTCTCGGGCCCGGCCATAATGCCGGAATAGCTGATAATGCCCGCGAACGGCGTCTCCCACCGGAGCCCCACGTGCATGGCCATGCAGGCGCCTTGGGAGAAACCGATCAGAACCGTGTCCTTCTCGGCCAGGCCGAAGCGGGCCATGGTTTCCTGGATGAAGAATTGCAGGACCGGGGCCGTGGCCCGCGCGCCCTTGAGCCGGGTGTCGGGCTCCAGGTCCTGAAGGCTGAACCACTGATACCCGAACGGCGCCATGTCGAATTCCTCGGGCGCGTTGGGTGACAGGAACAGCGCGTCGGGCAGGATCTCCTGGAAATGGGGCGCCAGGGAAATCAGGTCGTTGCCGTCGGCGCCGACGCCGTGGAGCAAGAACACGAGCTGCTTGGGCGCGCCGCCGGTGGACGGAGGCATGGCTGGACCGTTCAGGGGCGGGACTTGGGACATGGCGGGTCTTTCGTAAGGGGAGGGCGGCTCAACGCTCGCGGAAGGATTCGTGCTTCAGCTTCAGCACCGGCTTGATCAGGTAGTCCATCACCGACTTGGTCCCGGTGTGGATGTCCACGGTCGCCTGCATGCCGGGCATGATGGGCAACGCGCCCGCCTCGGCCCCCAGGTGGGTCTTGTCCGTGTGCACGACCACGCGGTAGTAGGGATTGCCTTCCTCGTCGGTGCTGGAGTCGGGCGCCACCAGCACCACCTCGCCGTCGAGGCCGCCGTAGCGCACGAAGTCGTAGGTGGAGATCTTGACCACGGTCTTCTGCCCCGCCTCGACGTAGCCGCGGTCGGTGGGGTTGAGCTTGGCCTCGATGATCAGCTTGTCGCCGGTGGGCACGATTTCCATGATCGGCTCGCCCGGCTTCACCACGCCGCCGATGGTGTTGTAGCGCATGTTCTTGACCACGCCCTCGATGGGGCTCTTGATCTCGGTGCGCAGTCCCTGTTCGGTGGCCTTGGACAGGAGTTCGCGGACCCGGGCGATTTCCTGCTCCACCTCGCCCGATTGCTCCTTGGCCTCGCGGCGGAAGCGGATCTCGCCCTCGCGCAGGCGCTCTTGGGCCTCGTCCACGGCGGCCTGGGCGCGGGGGATGGCGGGACCCAGGCTTTGCAACTGGCCCTCCAGATCCTCCACCTCGGCCTCGAGCTCCAGGTGCTCCATCTTGGGCACCAGCTTTTCCTTCAACAGCTCGCCCGACATACGGAAGCGTTCCTTGGCGAGCCTGAGGTTCTTTTCCGCCACGGACTTCTTCTTGTTCAACTCGTCCACATCCAACTCGCGTTGGAGCACCTGCTGTTTGAGCACGTTGATGGTGGCGGTGTATTCGGTCTTGCGGGCGTCGAACGCCTCGCGCTCGGCCTGGGCGATGGCGGGTTGGCGCTCCTCCACCTCCTTGGGGAACTCCAAGTCGATTCCTTCCGCCTCGGCCTGGATGCGGGCGCGGCGGAGCAACAGGCCGTCGAGCCGGATCTGAAGTTCCTCGAGGTTCGCGCCGACGCCGCCGAGGTCAAGCTGGATCAGGGGCATGTCCGCCTTCACGATGGCGCCCTCGGTGACGTAGATATCCTCGATGATGCCGCCTTCAAGGTGCTGGATCACCTTGACCTTGCCCTGGGGCACCACGTCGCCCATGGCCATGGTCACCTCGTCCAGCTCGGCGTAGTTGGCCCAGATCAGCGCGATGGTCAGAAACAGCATGGCAGGCCACGCGATAACCCGCCAAGTGGGCAAGGGATGGCTGTCCTGAATCTCGGCGAGGCGATCGGTCATTCAGGCTTCTCCGGCGGCTTGGCGGGGGCCTGGGGCTTGGCCTCGGACTGAGGCTTGGGCGGCTGGCCGGGTTTGGGCTGGGCGGCCTTGGGCGGCTGGGGCCTTGGCGGCGCGCCCGGGGGCGGGCCGGGCGGTTGGGGCCGGGGTTGCGGCGACGGGGCCGCGCCCTGGGGCGGCTGCTGGGCGGCGGGGCCCTGGGGCTTTGCCGCCGTGCCGAACAGTCGTGGCAGGATTTCCTGCGCCGGTCCGGCCAGCGCGATGCGGCCCTTGTCCAAGGCCACCAGGTCGTCGCAACCCGCGAGAAGGATGGGGCTGTGGGTGACGATGATGACGGTGCGGGTCTTGGCGATCTCCACCAGGGTGGCGCGGAGCTCCTGCTCGGCTTGGCGGTCCAGGCTCGACGACGGCTCGTCCAGCATGAGCACCGGCGGGTCGCCCACCAGGGCGCGGGCGATGGCGATGCGCTGGCGCTGGCCGCCGGACAGCCTTTGCCCGGCCTCGCCGATGTCGGTGGCGTAGCCGTCGGGCATGTCGATGATGAACTGGTGCACGCCGGAATGCTTGGCCGCGTCGATAATCTCGTCGTCGCTGGCGTCGGGGTAGCGATGCGCGATGTTGTCGCGGACCGTGCCCTGGAACAGCACGCATTCCTGGGGCACGTAGCCCATCCAGCGCGCCAGCTCGGTGCGGGTGAACTGGGCGATGTCGGCGCCGTCCAGGGTCACGCGGCCTTCCTGGGGCTTGTAGAGGCCCTGAAGGACCTTCAACAGCGTGGTCTTGCCGCTGCCGTTGCGCCCCACCAGCGCGTGCATGCCGCCGGCGGTGATGGTGTATTCGACCGCATCCACCACCGGATGCGCGCCCTCGGAATAGGCGAAGGAGACCTTCTCGACCTCCAGCTCGCCCTTGGGTTTTTGCATGGAGACTTCGCTGAGCTCCCGCTCGCCCTCGATGGCGAAGGTCTCGCCCAGGCGATCGACGGATTCGCGGAAGCTGGAATAGGTGCGCCACTGGTTGACCAGTTGGTTCAGCGGGCCCAGAAGGCGCCCGCTCAGCATGTTGGTCGCGATCAACGCGCCCATGGTGATGTCCTGGTCGATGATGGCGACGGCGCCGACGGTGGTCAGCGCGATCGAGGTGCTGGTGCTCAGCGACGCGCCGAGGTTGGAGAAGGCGTCGGTCTTGCTGCCCCGGGTCACGGATCGCTTGATGTTGTCGGCGTGCTTGTCCTCCCACTGCGGGCGCATGGCGTTGTCGAGCGCCAGCGCCTTGATGGTGGTGCGCCCGCCGATCATTTCGGCGATCATGGCGTCGCGGGACATGGTGGTCTCGCGCTCCTGCTTGTTCACGTTGGCCATGACGTTGCCGGACCGCCAGGCGACGAACATGAACAGGGGCAGGATGACCAGCAGAACCCAGGCGATGGGCGCGGCGATCACGAAGATCAGCCCCAGGAACAACAGGGCGAAGGGCAGGTCGGCGACCAGCAGCGCGGACGCGCCGGAAAGCGTGTTGCGCACCACGTCCACGTCGCGGAACAGCGCTTGCCAGTGGGCGGCGGGCCGGGTTTCGAGGACGGCCAGCGGCAGAGCCATCAGCTTGCGGAACAGCTTGCGCCCGACCTCGACATCGACGCGAAGCGCCACGGTCTGCATCACCCGGGACCGGGACTGGCGCAGCACGTAGTCGAAGGTCACGATCAACGCCATGCCGATGACCAAGCCCTGCAAGGTGCTGATTCCGGCGTGGAACACCACCCGGTCATAGACCTGGAGCGTGAACACCGGCACCGCCAACGCCATCAGGTTGACGAAGAACGACATGGTCAGCACCTCGCGGAAGGTCTGCTTCAGCGGGGCGAGAACCGGCTTGAGCCATTCTCTGGTGTTGGGTTTGTCGGTCATGGCCGTCTTGTTCCGTGTTCGCGGGGGACTATAAACCGTTTCGCCCCTTTCGCGCCAGAGACTTGACGCGCCCCCCTCGTGGGGTCAAGCTGTCCGGCGGATCGATCCCGGGGGAAAGGAAACAGCCCGTGCTTGGACGGCTGTTCGGCAAGAAAGGCGGCAAGTCGTTTTTGCGGCGGGTCTTCAGCCTCGACCGCGTGCTTGGCTTCGCGCTTCTGGTGGCTTTGCTCGCCGTCTATCGGGTGGACCCGTATCCCCTTCAGCTTCTCCGCGCCAAGATCTTCGACCAGTACCAGCGCATCAAGCCGCGCGAGTTCCTGCCGCCCGTCGACAAAATTAAGGGCATCAAGGACTTGCGCGTAGCCATTATCGACATAGATGAACCCAGTCTGGCGGAGCTCGGCCAGTGGCCGTGGCCGCGCAGCACCGTGGCCCGCATGGTGGCCAACCTGTTTCAGATGGGCGTTCTGGTGGTCGGCTTCGACGTCGTCTTCGCCGAGCCCGACAGGATGAGTCCGCAATCCGTGGCCGAGGATCTTTACGGCCTTGATGACGAGATCAAGGAGAAGCTCAAGGAGCTTCCGGGCAACGACAAGCTGTTCGCCGACGTGATCAAGCAGACCCGCGTGGTGCTGGGCCAGGCCACCTACTGGGAGGTCGAGGAAACCGGCAGCGTCGGCCCGCCGGTCAAGAAGTCCATCGCCTTCAAGGGGCCGAAGCCGGACATCTTCGTGCCCGAATTCAGGACCATGGTTCGCAATATCGAGGAGATCGAGAAGGTCGCCGCGGGCCACGGCCTGTTCTCGCTGCTGCCCGAACCGGACGGCATCGTCCGCCGGGTGCCGCTGATCATGCAGCACGAGGGCAAGTACTATCCGACCCTGTCGGTGGAAATGATGCGCGTGGTGTTCCAGCGCCCGACGATCCTGGTCGACGCCAACCAGTTGGGCGTGAAGTCGATCGGCGTGCGCAAGGGCCTGATTTTGCCGACGGACAACAGGGGGCGCGTCTGGCCCTATTTCTCGAAAAGCGACGAGGACAAATACGTTTCCGCCCGCGAGGTTCTGGCGGGCACGGCCGATCCGAAAAAGCTGAAGGGCAAGATGGCCCTCGTCGGCACCTCGGCCGTGGGGCTGTTGGATATCAGGGCGACCCCGACCGAAGAGGTCATCCCAGGCGTCGAGGTCCACGCCCAGCTGATCGAGTCCGCCGTCACCAACCAGTTCCTCAGCCGACCCGGATACATCGCGGGCGCGGAGTTCCTTTTCATCCTGGGCGTCGGCCTGATGTTGATCTGGCTGGTGCCGTGGGTGGGGGCCAAGTGGACCTTGCTGCTGTTCGTAGGCGCGGCGGGCGGCATCGGCGGCACGTCGTGGCACATGTTCGTCAACGAACGGATCCTTTTGGATCCCAGTTACGGCATCGCCTCCGCCATGTTCCTCTACATGCTTTTGACCTACACCGGCTACGCCCGCGAAGAGGCCGAGCGGCGCCAGGTGCGGTCCGCCTTCGGCCATTATTTGGCCCCGGCCATGGTCGAGAAGCTGGCCGAGGACCCGGACCAGCTCAAGCTCGGCGGCGAGACCCGCAACATGAGCATGCTGTTCTGCGACGTTCGCGGATTCACCACCATTTCCGAGCAGTTCGACGCCGAGGGCCTGACCAAGCTGATCAACAAGCTTCTGACCCCGCTGACCGGCGTGATCCTGGATCGTCAGGGCACGGTGGACAAATACATGGGCGACTGCATCATGGCGTTCTGGAACGCGCCCTTGGACGACGAGAACCACGCCCGCCACGCCTGCCTGTCGTCGCTCGAGATGTTCTCCAAGATGGGGCCCCTGAACGACAAGCTGGAGCAGGAAGCCATCGCCGAGGGGCGCAAGCACATCCCGCTCAAGATCGGCACCGGCATCAATTCCGGCGACGTGGTCGTCGGCAACATGGGGTCCGACCAGCGTTTCGACTACTCCATCCTCGGCGACGAGGTGAATCTGGCGTCGCGGCTCGAGGGGCAGTGCAAGACCTACGCGGTGGACATCGTCATCGGCGAGAACACCCACGCCCAGGCCACCGACCTCGCTTCGTTGGAGCTCGACCTGATCAAGGTGAAGGGCAAGACCGAGGCGGTCCGCATCTTCACCCTGCAGGGCGACGACCAAGTGGCGCAGAGCGACGGCTTCAAGGCGCTCAAGTCCGAGCACGACGGCATGCTCGCCGCCTATCGCGCCCAGGACTGGGCCGCGGCCAAGGCGAGGCTCCAGGCCGCGCGCGGCCTGATCGGCGATTTCAATCTCGCCCCGTTCTACGACGTGTACGAGGAGCGGATCGCGCAATACGAAGCCGACCCGCCGGGCGCCGAATGGGACGGCGTGTTCGTCGCGACCAGCAAGTAGCTGTTTTTCCTAGTAACAAACCGATCACGGAGAGGTGATTGGACGGTGAACGTCCAAAGGCGTAAGTCTGTTTTCAACGAAGCGCGGAACAATCCGCAAGACGAAACGGAAAACGCAAAACGGTTTGAAAGATACAGGAGAACATCATGACCAAGATCCGCAACATCGCCCTCGCCGCCGCCTTTGCTTTTGGCGCTCTCGCCACCACCGGCGCCCAAGCGTCCGACGGCGATCTCAACGTTTCGCTCGACGGCCACGCGAGCCCGTATCGGGGCGGCGGCCACACCGAGTGGTCGATCAACGCCAAGCCCGGTTTCGAGCTGGACGACAACGGCCGCTACAGCCGCTTCGTTCGGGAGAGCGCGGACCCGGCCAGCTTCGCCACCGCGGCGGGCTCCGAGGCCGAGGCCAAGAAGGTCTGGGACGTCATCTACTAAGCTCCGGGATTGCCGGAACAGCCGAAGGGGCGGACGAGAGTCCGCCCCTTACGCGTTTTCGCCCTTGTCCCCTTCGGCCTTGTCCTTCTTGGGCTTGGGCAGATTGAGCTTCAGATAAAGCTCGCGGAGCCGGATGGGATCGACCATGGCGGGCGCGCCCATCAACAGGTCCTGGGCCTGCTGGTTCATGGGGAAGGCGATGATCTCGCGGATGTTGGGCTCGTCGGCCAGAAGCATGACGATGCGGTCGATGCCGGGCGCGCAGCCGCCGTGCGGGGGCGCGCCGAAGCGGAAGGCGTTCAGAAGGCCGCCGAACTGCTCCTCGACCGTTTCCGCCGGATAGCCCGCGATGTCGAAGGCCTTGATCATGATTTCCGGGCTGTGGTTTCGGATGGCGCCGGACGACAGCTCGATCCCGTTGCAGACGATGTCGTACTGGAAGGCCTTGATCTCCAGCGGGTCCTGAGACTGGAGCGCCTCCATGCCGCCCTGGGGCATGGAGAAGGGATTGTGGCTGAACTCGATCTTCTTGGTGTCCTCGTCCAGCTCGAACATGGGGAAGTCCACGGTCCAGCAGAACTTGAACACGCCGTCCTCGCGAATCTCCAACTCGTCGCAGACCCGCTCGCGCACCACGCCCGCGAACTTTTCCGCGTCGCCCTTCTGGCCGCAGACGAAGAACACGGCGTCGCCCGCGTCCAGGCCCGCGGCCTCCTTGATGGCGTCGATGCGGTCGGCTTCCAGGTTCTTGGCGATGGGGCCCTTGGCGCCCTCGGCCCCGAAGATGATGTAGCCGAGCCCGCCCTGGCCCTCGTCCCGGGCCCAGTTGTTCAGCTTGTCGAAGAAGCCCGATCGCGGACGGTCGGCGGCGCCGGGGGCCGGAATGGCGCGGACCACCGCGCCCTTGTCCACCATCTTGGCGAACAGGCCGAAGTTGGATTTGCGGTACGCCTCGGTCACGTCGGCGATGATCAGCGGATTGCGCAGGTCCGGCTTGTCCGAGCCGTATTTCAGCATGGCCTCGTCATAGGGGATGCGCGGGAAGGGCAGGGGGGTGACCTCGCGTCCGCCGCCGAATTCGGTGAACACGTCGTGCAGCACCGGCTCGATGGCCTCGAACACGTCGTCCTGGGTCGCGAAGGCCATCTCGTAGTCGAGCTGGTAGAACTCGCCCGGGCTGCGGTCGGCGCGGGCGGCCTCGTCGCGGAAGCAGGGCGCGATCTGGAAATACCGGTCGAACCCACCGACCATCAGAAGTTGCTTGAACAACTGCGGCGCCTGGGGCAGGGCGTAGAAGTGGCCGGGGTGGATGCGGCTCGGCACCAGGAAGTCGCGCGCGCCCTCGGGCGAACTGGCGGTCAGGATCGGGGTCTGCATCTCCAGGAAACCCTGGTCGGTCATGTGCCGGCGGATGGACGATATCACCTGGCTTCGAAGCACAATGTTGGCGTGGAGCTTTTCGCGCCGAAGGTCCAGGTAGCGGTGGCGCAACCGCACCTCCTCGGAATAGTCGGCCTCGCCGAACACGGGCATGGGCAGCACGTCGGCCCGGCCCTCGACGTTGATGGCCGCGATCTGCAATTCCACCTCGCCGGTGGGGATGGCGGTGTTGATGGTGTCTTCCGACCGCTTGACGATCTTGCCGTCCACGGTGATGACGCTTTCGGCGCGAAGCGATTCGACCAGGGGAAACAGCTCGCTGGACACGTCGATCACGCACTGGGTGATCCCGTAATGGTCCCGAAGGTCGATGAACAGAAGGTTGCCGTGATCCCGCTTGCGATGCACCCAGCCGGAAAGCCGGGCCTCGGTTCCCGCGTCCTCGATGCGAAGCTGGCCGCAGGTGTGGGTGCGATAGGGATGCATGGGATCTGGCCTCTTGGTTCGTGAATGGCGGTTGGGCGCCCGCGCCGGGACGGCGGAGCGCGGAGGGAATGCACACGGAAGCGGGGGATTTGTCAAGCGGAGCCGGTGGGATCCTTGTTGCAGCAGTGGGGATCGACCTTCATGGCGTCGATGCGGTTTTGCTCGGTGAACCGGCCCCAGTCGCGGAGCGTGTCCGCCAGGAACCCCCGGGCGAGGGGATAGCCCAATTCCGCCAACGCCGCCTCCAGCGCCGCCAAACGCACGAAACGCAGGTCGTAGGACACCTTGACCTTGCCCGATTTCGCCGAAGCCTTCACCTTAAGGACGCCGTCGATACCATTGAGGCGGCCCGTGATCTTGTCCTCGCAGCCCGAACGCGACATGCCGGAGACCCGGATGGTTTTGGACATGGGGTTGGGCAGGCCCGGGGGCGCGGGATTGGCGGTCATGGGCGTATCTCCTTCCAAAATCATACGCCTTTCGGCCGGTTTTGTGAGCCCCGTCACGGAATGAAAACCGGGTCTGGGGTATTCATGGATTCATCAACGACGGTTACCAAGCCCCGCGCCGCTCCTCCCCCCTCCCTCCCCCCCCCTCGCACAGCGGCGCGGGGCTCCCCTTTTCCGGAGCTTCTGGTATTCTCGGTTTCCGATGAAACCGGTATTCCTTTTGATGTTCGGGCTCGTTCTCGCGTTTTCGTCCGAGGCCCTGGCCGATTGCGCCAAGGCCAAGGCGGCGGCCGAGGCGTATTGCGAAGGGGAGGGGGCCGTGGAGGCCGCCTGCGCGCGCCGTCGCGATCAAGCCACGACGCTTTGCCGCAGAGAGGCCGCCAAGGCGGACCGTCAGGAGACCAACGCGCTTCTCCGCATCGCGCGGAGCGACGACGTGCGCAAGGCCTGCGGACGGCGCAGCCGCGATGGGGTCAGCGCCCGGGCCATGATCAAGGGCGTGGCGCGCGCCCACGCCAACGACTGGGATCAATACCTGTCCCGGTTCCGCATGGATCACCGCCGATACAGCCGCATGCTGACGGACGCCGGAAGCATCGAATACGCGCCCGACGGCGGCGAGGTCCAGGCGATCCACCACGGCCAGGCGGCCCGCGAATGGCTCGACGGCTTCCGCCGCACCCTCGCTTACGCCGAATGCCTCGGGCGTTACATGAACGGGCTCGAAAAGGGTTCGGCCTTCCCAGACGAGCAAAAGGAAGGCGCGCTCGCCCGCGCGATCGAGGAGCGGCTGAAGGCGGGCGCGATCAAGATCGACCTGCTCAAGCAGGAAACGGCCCCGGCCAAGGCCACGGTGCTCGCCACCGCCGGGGAGCGCAGGAACGCGCTTCCCGCCTTCTATTGCGTCGCGCCCAACCGGGAGGCGGCGGTCCGCTGCGCGCTCAAGCTCTGCGAAAAGAACGCCCAGCCCGGGCGGACCTGCCGTTCGTTCTCGCACTGCCGCAACCCGAGCCGAAGCGCCCACGCGGCGCTCGCGCGCGGGGCCAAGGGCTGGGGCGCGGCCTGCGGGCTCGCGACCGGCGATTTCGCCAAGGTCCGCGCAGCCGCCATGGCCGGCTGCCGAACCGGGGAGGGCGTGGGCGCGAAAAAGAAGAAAGCGGCGTGTCGGGACTGGAAGACCTGGAGGGCGAAACGACCGACGCCGCCCGCGAAAACCGAGACGCCGGAAACCCTGCTTACGAAATAGCGACGATCAGAGGAGCGGGTCCTCCAGGCGGTTCACGGGCAGGCTGAACTCGAACGCGCTGCCCTCGCCGGGCGTGGACTCCACCCGGATGCGTCCGCCGTGGCGCTCCACGATGCGCTTGCAGATGGAGAGCCCGATTCCCGATCCGGGATATTCGTGCAGCGGGTGGAGGCGTTGGAAGATCACGAACACCTTGTCCATGGCTTCCTTGGGGATGCCGATGCCGTTGTCGCGGACGGTCATCGTCCATTCATCGCCTCGCTTTTCCGAGGACACGTGAACGACCGGCGCCTCGTCCGGCTTGCGGTACTTGATGGCGTTTCCGATCAGGTTCTGGAACACGCGGACGATCTGGGACCGGTCCACCTCCAGGGTTGGAAGCGGGTCGTGGGTCACTTGCGCCCCCGCTTCCTCGATACGGGCTCGCAGGTTGGTCAAGGCCTCGTCAAACGCGCCGTCCAGGTCCGTGGTCTTGAACGGCGCGCCCTTGCTTTCGACCCGGGAATAGGCCAGCAGATCCTTGATCAGGCCCTTCATCCGCCCGGCGGCCTCCAAGGTGAAACCGATGAATTCGTCGGCGTCGCCGTCCAGCTTCCCCTTGTACTGGTCGGCGAGCAGGTTGAGGTAGCCGTCGATCAGGTTCAACGGCTCCTGCAGGTCGTGGGATGCGACGTAGGCGAACTGCTGAAGCTCCTGGTTCGAGCTTTCCAGCGCCATGGTCTTTCGGATGACCGCGTACTCCCACTTCTTGCGATCCGAGATGTCGATCCCGGTGCCGATCAGGGCGGGTTTTCCATCGACCTCGATCTTTCGTCCGGTGAAATAAAAGGCGCGCCGCGCGCCGGTTTTGGAGACGAAATGGGCCTCGGCGTCCGAAGCTCCCTTGGCGAACACGTCGCCGATGCGTTCGCGGATCAGTTCCTTGTCCTCGCCCATGAACAGGTCCGTCGGATGCATGACCGCCAGTTCCTCCGGCCCATAGCCGGTGACGGTTTCGAAGTTGTCGTTCCACAGCAGGAAACGCCCGTCCTCGCCGATAAGGTAGAACACGCCCGGCAGGCTGTTGATGGCGTGGCGGGAGAAGTCGCGTTCCTTGCGGACAAGGTCCTCGGCTTTTTTTCTCGCTCTCATGTCCGTGACGAACGCAAAGGCGGCGACGGCCTCGCCCCGCTCGTTGCGGAGCGTCGTCGCGTTGAAACGGGTCTCGACGTCCTCGCCGGTCTTGGTTTTCAGGGTGATGTCGTAGTTCCGGTGTTCGGTCGTCGGGATCTTCGACGTCTGCTCGATGAAGATCTTCCGGTTTTCCTCGTCGACGAACTCCAACGGCGTCTTGCCGAGCATTTCGTTCTGCGAATAGCCCAGCAATCCGCATAGACCGTCGTTGACGCCCATGGTTGCCTTCGTGACCGGATGGATCAGCCAGAACCCCTCGGACGTGGTCTCGATGATCGCTTTCATTCGCTTTTCACTTTCCCAGAGCGCTTCCTCCGCCGCCCTGCGTTCGGTAACGTCCTCGGCGACGCCCGCGACCCTGATCAGGGCGCCGTACTCGCCCCGCACCGGGAAGGCCCGATCCCTGATAATGCGCAAATATCCATCCGGGCGGATGATTCGGTATTCGATGTCGTACTGTCCGGTTTCCGGCAATTGATCCAGCGCCGCCTCGGCCTTGGAAACGTCATCGGGGTGGATGGCGTCCAGGAACGAGGACGGGTCCGCGTACAAGCTTTCGCAGGTTCGGCCCCAGACGGTTTCGTAGGCCGGGCTGATATAAAGCATTTCCGTGGTCTTTGGATTGGACAGCCACAGGACCTCGGCGATGTTGCCCGCCAGGGCCTGGAACCGCTCCTCGTTTTCCCGAAGCGCCTGTTCCGTCATTTTGCGCTCGGTGATGTCGGTGAGGATACAGTGGGTGCCGGCGAATCCGTCGTCGCTGTCATATCCGATCCGGCCGTCGACGGACACGAAGCGGGACGTCCCATCCTTGCGGATCATTTCGAAGGTCACGTCGCTGACCACGCCGATTTCCTTGAAGCGCTTGAAATTCTTCTTGAAGGAGTCCCGATAGGACGGCGCCAGGAAGTCCCCGAAAGACCGGCCCTGGATCTCGTCGCGGCCGAGGCCCGTCAGGTCGAGCCAGGCCTGGTTCACCTCCCGGAAGGTGCCGTCCTCGTTCAGGGACTGGTAGGGCAGGGGCGCGTTCAGGTACAGGCTGCGGAACCATTCCGCGCGTTCGGACAGAGCGTGGCCCGTTTCCTTCGCCGAGCGGCGCCGGGAGACGATCCAGGCGAGCCCCATGGCCGCCGCCCCGGCCAGAGCCGCGAGCGCCATTGCGATAAGCGGAGGCCCTCCGCCAGCCGCCAAGTCCGCCGCTTCGGTGGGCGTGGAAAGGGAAAGGACGGAGGCGAAGACGAAAACGCGGCCGAAGGTCAGGCCGATCCGGAAGCTCCGGCGCCGCGCGCGCATTGTTCCCCTGTTTGCAATGAACAAACGAAACATCAAAACTGATCCCCGCTTCGGCCCAATCGATACGGCCGAAGCGACGCGCGTTGAATATTTCTTTCCGGAATTCAGCCCCTGGAGAGCCTGTTGCAGAATCGCGCATCTCCCTGTTGACCTAGCGCGCGCGGGCTGA
>CAYFNC010000011.1:0-97552 GCA_964344345.1 uncultured Hyphomicrobiales bacterium
CCGACATGGTCGCCGCGCCCTGAAGCCATCCGCCCGGGGTTTTGCCGGTGTTACGCTTTCGGGGCGTCGGCACCGACGTCACCGCGTTCAAGATTTTCGACGAACAGATGAAGCAACACGCCAAGGAGTCGGAAGTCACCCGGGGCGTGCTGGAGATGCAGGCCGCCGACATGGCGGGCCTGGCCGAGGAGGCCGAAGGGCTTCGCCGCAAGGCCGAGGAGGCCAACCGGGCCAAGTCCGAATTCCTCGCCACCATGAGCCACGAGATCCGGACCCCCATGACCGGCGTCCTCGGCATGGCGGAGCTGGCCCTGTGCCACCCCCTGGGCCCCGATCTGCGCGAGATCATCACCACCATCAAGGAATCCGGCGAAACCTTGATGACGCTCCTCAACGACATCCTGGACCTTTCCAAGATCGAGGCGGGCAAGCTGGAGATCGAGGAGGCGGACTTCCTTCTCGCCGAGGTGATGGAGAACGTGATCTCCATCTTCCGCGAGCGCGCGGCGGCGAAAAAAAACGCCATCGCCGTCCACATCGACCCCAAGGCGCCGAAGGTGCTGTGCGGCGACGGGCATCGGCTGCGCCAAATTCTGTTCAACATGACCGGAAACGCGGTCAAGTTCACCGAGAACGGCGGCATCTCCGTCAAGGTCGCGGCCGAGGAGAGCAAGGACGACCAAGTCAAGCTCCGCTTCGCGGTCGAGGACACGGGCATCGGCATCTCCAAGGACGTCCAGGGCAAGCTGTTCGAAAAGTTCACCCAGGCGGAGAAATCGACCACCCGGAAATACGGCGGGTCTGGACTGGGCCTCGCCATCTGCAACAACCTGGTCGAACTGATGGGCGGCGAGATCGGCGTCGACAGCGAACCGGGTCGGGGCAGCGCCTTCTGGTTCACCGTCTGGTGCCGCCTCGGCTCCACCCCCGCGAGCGCGCTGGAGCGTGGCGAGGAAGCCCCCGCCCTCGCGCCGACCGAGCCGCTTTCCATCCTGCTCGCCGAGGACAACAAGGTGAACCAGAAGGTGGTCACCGCCCTGCTCGCCCCGCTGGGCCAAGTGGCGATCGCTGAAAACGGCGCCGAGGCGGTCAAGGCGGTCCAGGAAGGGGCCTTCGACGTGATCCTGATGGACATCCGCATGCCGGAAATGGACGGCCCGACCGCCACGAGGAAAATCCGGGAGATGGGCGGGGACATGGCCGAAATCCCGATCATCGCGCTGTCGGCCGACGTGATGCCGGAAAACGTCGAGAAGTACATGCGCTCGGGCATGAACGACTACGCCGGAAAACCGGTCGATCGCAAGCAGTTGTTCGAAAAGATCGGCCGCTGGGTGGGCTCGGAGCTCCACGCCGAGGAAGAGGAAAAACCCAAGCCCGCCCGCAACGACGACGCGCCCGAGGAGAACGAAGCCCTGGACGACCTCCTGAAGCAGATGGAGGCGTTCGCCGACGAGGCGTAGCCCCCCACTTTATTATTGTTACAGATATATTTATGATGCCCCAAACGACACGGCGTTCGGGTTGGGGAGCCTGTCATGCAGGGGAATACCGATATTCCCGTCGCCAAATTGTTCTTGAAGGCCTGGGCCTGGCGCATCGCGGTTCTTGCCGCGGGCGTCTTCGGACTCGTTCACGGGGGACATTTCGCCGCCCGGCTTGGGATAAGCCCGGATTCGGCTTTCGCCGCCTGGTTTCCCGTCGCCGCCAAGGTGGTCGTCTGGTTCGGGGCGGCCTTGGTTCTGGTCCGGGCCTTGGACGATCTGGTGTGGGACGGGCTGGTGCCCCGGCGCTGGGGCGTGCCCACTCCACAAATCCTAAGCGACCTCGCCGACCTCGTCATCTGGATGGTCGCGGCCATCGGCGTGGTCGCCTTCGTCTTCGAGCTGCCGGTAACGGGATTGGTCGCCACCTCCAGCGTCACCATCGCGGTCATCGGTTTCGCGCTCCGCTCCATGATCGCCGACCTGTTTTCGGGCATCGCCATGAGTCTGGAGCGCCCCTTCCACGTCGGCGACTGGATCGAGCTCAGCGACGGGTCCATTGGCAAGGTGGAGGAGGTAACCTGGCGCGCCACGCGTCTTGTGACCCGCGACAACATCACCGTGGTCGCGCCCAACGCCATGCTGTCCGGGGCCGTGTTCCGCAATTTCAACCGACCGGACAAATGGTGGCGGGCGCACGTGGACATCACGCTCGGCTACGACGTCACCAGCCATCAGGCCGAACGGCTGCTGCTCGCCGCGGCAAACGAAGTGGCGGAAACCCTGGGCGGCCCCGAACCCGCCGAGGCGCGGATTACGGGGTTCAAGGACCACGGCGTGGAGTGGCAACTCCGGTTTTGGGTTCCGGATTACTGGGCCATGTCTTTGCTGCGCTATCAGGTGCAGCGCAATATTCTCCGGAATCTCTATTTCGCTGGCCTCGAAATCCCCGTGCCCAGCTGGAAAACCTTCGAGCCCGGCGTCGCCATGAAGCCAGTGGACCACATGGCGACGGCGGACGCGTTCCTCGGCCGCCTCCCCTTGTTCGAAGCTTTGACCGGCGACGAGTTGGCGGAGCTCGCGGGCGCGCTCGCCGCCAAGGTCTGGCGGGCGGGGGAGCCCGTGGTGCGCCAGGGCGAGGACGGCGATTCGCTCTTCGTGGTCAAGGAGGGCCTGTTGGGCGTGTTCGTCGGCGCCGACGAGGAGGGCGCGAAACACGCCGTCGCCCACCTGAAATCCGGCGACGTGTTCGGGGAGATGTCCTTGCTGACCGGGGCCAAGCGGGGCGCGACGGTGACGCCCGCCGTGGACAGCTACCTGTTCGAGGTGACCAAGGCCGACTTCGCGCCCTTGCTGCATCGGCGCGAGGAAGTGGCGGCGAGCCTCAGCGATTTCCTGGCGCGGCGCCAGATGGCGAACGCGGCGAAGCTGAGCGAAATCGGCGCCCAGGACCCTGAAGCCGAACGCGAAACCCTGGGCCGCGCCATCCTCGGAAACATCCGCAAGTTCTTCGGGATCGGACCGAAAGCCGTGGCGGTGAATTGATTAACCACAGTTTTTCCTTGGTTTACGTCCGGGTTCTTGTTACGTTTTTCCCACTGTCTTCGCCCGTTCGGGAGTATGGGATCATGCGTCTTCGGCTTCTTTCCGCCCTGCTGGCGCTCACCCTTGGCGGGTGCGTCGCGCCCAACGCCCAAGGCGTGTACGCATGGCCAAGCTTCACTTGCCGATCCGACGCCTCCGAACAGGTCGAAAAGGCCAACTGGGACAAGATGCGCCAGATCGGCATACGCATCCGCCAGGGCCAATACGATCCGATGATCCTGACCATGCAGCAGGGCAAGACCTACAAGCTGTCCATTTCCAACGGCGACTGGTGGCCCCGCGGCTTCTCGTCGTGGGATTTCCTGAGCGACGCCGTCGCGGTCCGCCGGGTTTCAACTGGCGGCGAGGATCATGAATCCACCTGCATCCGCTCGGTTTGGATTCCCGGCGAGGGCGAGGCGGAAATCGAATTCGTCGCGATTCGCGACGGCCGCTACGATTTCAAGGACGCCCTGCCGGCCATGGATTTGCACCCGTCCCTCCCCGCCGCGGGCGTAATGGTGATCGAATACACGAAGCCCAAGGCAATCGGGGTTGCCACTTCCGACCAATAACCTGCTATAGTCCCGGCGGGAGGCTGGCTGCGGACGGGCCCCTCGCCAACCCGGTCAGGTCCGGAAGGAAGCAGCCGTAACGAGTTCCGGTTCGGGTCGCTCGCCGGTCTCCCACCCCTCATCTCGTCATTGGGCCGATCCCATGTCCGAACAGGCCGACGGCCACTATCAGGTTCTCGCCCGCAAGCACCGGCCCACGAGCTTCGCCGGACTGATCGGCCAGGACGCGCTGGTGCGCACCTTGACCAACGCGATCGGGTCCGGACGCATCGCCCACGCCTTCATGCTGACCGGGGTGCGGGGCGTCGGCAAGACCACCTCGGCCCGCATCATCGCCCGCGCGCTCAACTGCGCCGAGGGCCCGACGGCCGAGCCCTGCGGCGTCTGCGAGCACTGCCAGGCCATCGCCGAGGACCGGCACGTGGACGTCTTGGAAATGGACGCCGCCAGCCGGACCGGCGTCAACGACATCCGCGAACTGATCGACGGAGTTCGCTATCGCCCCACGTCCGCGCGCCACAAGATCTACATCATCGACGAGGTCCACATGCTGTCCAACAACGCCTTCAACGCGTTGTTGAAGACGCTGGAGGAACCGCCCGAACACGTGAAGTTCGTGTTCGCCACCACCGAGATCCGCAAGGTGCCGGTGACCGTGCTGTCGCGCTGCCAGCGTTTCGATCTCCGCCGGGTGGACGCGGAGACGCTGGCCGCCCACTTCAAGTCCATCGTCAAGATGGAGGACGCGGCGGTCGCGGACGGCGCGGTCGCAATGATCGCGCGGGCCGCCGACGGCAGCGTCCGCGACGGGCTCAGCCTGTTGGACCAGGCCATCGCGCACGCGACCGGGGAGGTCTCGGAAGACCAGGTGCGCGACATGCTGGGCCTCGCCGACCGCACCCGCACCTTCGACCTTCTGGACGCGGTCATGCGGGGCGGGGCCGCCGACGCGCTCGACATGATGGCCGAACAGTACGCGGCGGGCGCGGACCCGGCCGTGGTTCTGGAGGACCTGTTGAACCTGGTCCATTGGCTGACCCGCATCCGCGTCGCCCCCTCCACCGCCGACGCGCCCGGCGCGCCCGAGGCCGAGCGCACGCGGGGCAAGGAGATGGCGCGGACCCTCTCCATGCCGGTGCTGACCCGGGCGTGGCAAATGCTGCTGAAGGGCCTGGGCGAGGTCCGCGCGGCGCCGTCGCCGTTGCAGGCGGCGGAAATGGTTTTGATCCGCATGGCCTACGCCTCGGACCTGCCGACGCCCGAAGACGCGCTCAAGGCCCTGAAGGACGGCGTGGGCGCCCCGCCCGCGCCGCCGCCTCAAACGCCTCCTTCTCCGCCCGCGCCGCCGCCGCAACCCCAGGCCCAAGGCGCGCTCGCGCCGGCCCCCATCCCCGCGCACGCCCCGCCCGCGCCCGAGGCCAGAGACGGCCTCGCCAACCCCAGAAGCTTCGAAGACGTGGTGGCCCTGACCGAACAACACAGGGAAAGCGTGCTGCGCGGCAACCTGATCAACAACGTCCACCTGGTCCGGTTCGAACCCGGGCTGATCGAATTCCATCCGAACGAGAACGCCGACGCCAACCTCGCCAACGAACTGCGCCAGTTTCTGAACGATCACACGGCGCGGCAATGGATGGTGGCGGTGTCCCGCGCGCCTGGGGAGCAGACCCTGCACCAGCAGCACGAGGCGTCCCAAGCACAGGCCAAGGCGCGCGCGGCGGACCATCCGTTGGTCCAGGCGGTGATGGAAACGTTCCCGGGCGCGACCATCGAGGCGGTTCGCGAGACGGCCCCGGTCATGGCCGCGGACGAGATCGTCGAGGAAGAATAATCCCAAAGAGGACAAAGCCCTGCTTGAAGCAAGCCGTCTTCGTCACCTCCCGGCTTGACCCGGGGGGCCATTGGATGGCCGGTTCAAACCCACTTCTGTCCGGTTAAGATTTCTGGATATAGCGCATGGCATTGATTCTACTTGTGTTCAAGCGTTTATCGACGTTTTTGACACGACGTGAAGACCAACGCCATGCGGCGTCGGAATAGCGTTTTACGAAGCTGGCCCTTGGCGCATGGAGCAGGCATGGTTTAAAGGGGTTCACGCTTCCATTCGTCGTGGTGGCCGGGCTTGCTCCGAGCCGCGCGCTCACGCGCTGTCCCTTATCTCCTCCGCCCTTCGCAGGTCCACCGACACCAGTTGCGAGACGCCGCGCTCCGACATGGTGACGCCGAACAGGCGGTGCATGCGGGCCATGGTCATGCGGTGGTGGGTGATGATGAGGAAGCGGGTGCGCCCGGCCTCGGCCATGTCCTCCAAAAGCGTGCAGAACCGGTCCACGTTGGCGTCGTCCAAGGGCGCGTCGACCTCGTCCAGCACGCAGATGGGGGCCGGGTTGGTCATGAACACGGCGAACAGGAGGGCGAGCGCGGTCAACGCCTGCTCCCCGCCCGACAAGAGCGAGAGCGCCTGGAGACGCTTGCCCGGCGGGCTCGCCATGATTTCGAGCCCGGCGTCCAGCGGGTCGTCGGACTCGGTCAGGGTCAGGTGCGCGCGGCCGCCGCCGAACAGGCGCACGAACAGGTCCTGGAAATGCCGGTCCACCAGCTTGAACGAGGCCAACAGGCGCTGCCTGCCCTCCCGGTTGATTTCGGCGATGCCCTGGCGGAGCTTGTCGATGGCGCGGACCAGGTCGTCGCGCTCGCCGTTCAGGGTCTCGATTTGCTCGGATTGCTCTTCTGCCTCCTGCTCGGCGCGGAGGTTGACCGGACCCATGGTCTCGCGCTCGCGCTGCAGCCGGGCGAGGCGGGCCTCGACCGCGTCGAGCTCGGGCGGGTCCGCGCCCTCTTCCAACCCGGTCAGCGCGAAGGTCTCGGACGGATGGCATTCCAGCCGCTCGGCCACCCGCTCGGTCAGCGACTCGATGGCGGCCTTG
Source organism: uncultured Hyphomicrobiales bacterium (assembly GCA_964344345.1). GTDB lineage: Bacteria > Pseudomonadota > Alphaproteobacteria > Rhodospirillales > CAYFNC01 > CAYFNC01. The sequence goes on from CAYFNC010000011.1 coordinate 6,571, forward strand.
GCCTGGCCCACGGCCCCCTCGGCCCGGACCATGGCCTCGCGCGCCTGGGCCAGGGCGGATTCCCGCTCCTTCAGCGCGCGGTTGGCCTCCGTGGCCGCGGTGTCGGCTTGGGCCAACGCGTCGGCTGCGGCCTTGCGCTTGGTTTCCGCCGTCTCGATGCTTCCGGCGAGGGAGTCCCGCTGGGCCTTGATTTCGGCCGGGCGCTTGGCCAGGCGCTCCAGCTCTTCGGTCAGGGCGGCCTTGCGCTCGGCGAGTTGTTCGAGCTGGCGGCCCGCGCCCGCGCCCCGCTCGCGCCAGCCGGACAGGTCGCGTTCGATATCCCCGAGCCGCTTCTCCCGCGCCTCGCCCGCGTGGACCACGGCGTCGAGCGCGCTTTTCCGCTCCACCTGGACGGCGCGAAGCTCGGCCAGCTCCATGCGGAGTTGTTGCACGTCCTCCCTTTGGGCCGCCGTGTCGGGCAGGCCCGCGAGGTCGGCGGCGGCGCGCCCGGCCCGGCCGTCCGTCTCCTCCAGGTCGGCGGTGACGGACTGAGCGGAATCCTTCAAGGCCGCGATGCGCGACGTCTGGGCGGCCAGGCGCTCCTTGATCCGGGCGTGGACCTCGCGGGCGCCGGTGAGGGCGGCGTCGGCGGCGCGGACCGCTTCCCGGGCGGCCTTGTCGGTCTCGGCCGCCGCCTGCTCGGCGGCGCGGGCCTGGTCGGCGGCCGAGATGGCGGCGTCGCGCTTGGGACGGGCGTCCTCCAGGCGTTCGCGGACCTCGACCAATCGGTTGCGTTGCGCCAGCCGGGTCGCGGCGGCGGTGGGGGCGCCGGCGGAAACGGTGTATCCGTCCCAGCGCCAGTACGCGCCCTCGCGGGTGACGAGGCGCTGTCCGGGCAGCAGCGCGTCCAGCATGCCCCGCGCCGCGTCCTCGCCGTCCGCGAGCCCGATTTGCGACAGGCGTCGCGCCAGCGCGGGCGGAGCCTGGACGAAGCGGTCGAGCGGCTCGGCCCCGTGAGGCAGCGGCGGCGGCGGGTCCAAGGGCGACAGGGTGCGCCAATGCATGGGCGCGGGCTCGTCCAGGGGCGCGTTCAAATCTTCGCCCAGGGCCACGCCGAGAGCGGTCTCGAGCCCATGCTCCACCGTGACGGAATCGAGCAACGGCGGGAAGGTCTCGGCTTCCCCGCCCTCCAGCAGGCCCGCGAGCGCCGCTTCCTCCGCCTCCAGCTTCGCGGTTTCGGCCTCGGCGTCGTGGCGGGCGGCGAGCGCGGCCGCGGTTTCCTCGTGGGCGCGGGCGCGGGCGCGTTCGGCCGCCTCCAGGTCGGCGCGGGCGGCCTCGGCGGCCTCGAAGGCCATGGCGACGTTGCGCTCCGCCTCCTCCAACGCGCCGCCGTCGTCGGACTCGCGCTCCAGGGCCTCGATCTGGTCGTCGAGCTGGGTCGCGCGCTCGGTCAGGCGGGTCTTGCGCTCGGCCAAGTCGTTCGCCGCGCGCTCCAGGCTGACGCGCCGGGCCTCGTCGGCGGCGATGCGCTCGGCCATGGCGTTGACCCGGGCTTCCTGTTCGGCGGCCTTGGCCGACGCCTCGGCGAAGGCTTGCTCGGCCTCGTCCTTGGCGGACGCCTCGCCTTCGCGCTCGGCGACGATGGCGGCTTTTTCGTCGTCCAGCCCCTTGGCGGCGGCGGCGGCGTCGGCGGAAAGCGTCCGCTCCCTTTCCGAGTCCGCGTCGATTTGGCCGAGGCGGGTCCGGGCGTCCTGGGTCGCGGCCTCGATGCGTTTTTCCTCCGCCTCCAGCCCGTCGCGGGCGAGCAATAGGCGCTGCAGCTTGGCCGCCGCCTCGGCCTCGTTCCGGCGGAGCTCGGGCAGGGTCGCGGCGGCCTCGGCCTGTTTTGTCGATGCGCCCGCGGCGGCGACGGTCAGGTCCTTGACCTGGGCTTCGGCCTCTTCGTGGCTTTTCCGCGCAACGCCCAGGCCCTCGGTCGCGGCGAGCCAGCGGAGATGAAACAGCGTCGCCTCGGCCCGGCGGATGTGGTCGGACAGGTTGCGGTAGCGGGTGGCCTGGCGCGCCTGCTTTTTCAGATGCGCAAGCTGGGTCTCGAGCGTGCCGAGCACGTCGTCGAGGCGCTCCAGGTTGGTCTCGGCCCCGCGTAACCTGAGCTCGGCCTCGTGGCGGCGCGAATGCAGGCCGGTGATGCCGGCGGCTTCCTCGAGCAGCAGACGCCGCTCGGTCGGGCGCGCCGCGATGACCGCGCCGACGCGGCCCTGGCTGACCAGCGCGGTGGACCGGGCGCCGGTGGCGCTGTCGGCGAACAGGAGCTGGACGTCGCGGGCGCGGACCTCGCGCCCGTTGACCTTATAAAGCGAGCCCCGGTCGCGCTCGATGCGGCGAACGACCTCCAGCTCCTCTTGGTCGTTGAACTGCGCCGGAGCGGTGCGGTCGGGGTTCTCGAGCCGAAGCAGCACCTCGGCCAGGTTGCGGGCCGGGCGGTCGGACGTGCCGCTGAAGATGACGTCGTCCATGCCGGACCCGCGCATCTGCTTGGCCGAGGTCTCGCCCATCACCCATTTCAAGGCTTCGACCAGATTGGACTTGCCGCAGCCGTTGGGGCCTACCACGCCGGTCAGGCCCGGCTCGATATGCAGATCGGTGGGATCGACGAAGGACTTGAAGCCGGTCAGCCGGATCCTGTTGAAGCGAAGCAACCCTCAAGCCCCCCCGTGGCCGGACCTAACGCGCCTTCGCCAGGGCCGCGTCGATGACCTTCTTGAAGTGTTCGTAGGGCTGGGCGCCCTCGACCTTGACGCCATCGATGAAGAACGTGGGCGTGGAGGTGATGGCGAGCGCTTCCTGCGCCTTCTTCTGGTTCGCCTGGATTCCCTTCATCAACGCCTCGTTCTTCAGGCAGGCGTCGAAGTCCGCCTTGGACATTCCGGCGAAGCGCATGGTCTTGCCCAAGGCCTCGAGCGGTTTTTTGGACGCGCCCCAGGTCTTTTGTCCGCGGAACAGGATTTCAAGGGTGGCGAAGTATTTCTCCTCGCCGACGCAGCGCGCCAGCATGGCGGCGCCCAGCGCGGGCGCGCCGAAGGGAAAGTCGTTGTAGATCATCCGGACCTTGCCGGTGTCGATGTAGTCCCGCTTGATCAGCGGCAGGGTCTTTTCGTGGAAGTCGGCGCAGTGCGGGCAGCCGAGGGACGAATACTCCACCATCACCACCGGCGCGTCGTCGCGGCCCAGGACCTTTTTCGACAGCGCCTCCTCCAACGACACCGTCCCAACCGCCCGGGCGAAGCCAGGCAGCAGCAGGATCAGGAACGCTAGACCTAGTATGAATTTCGGCACATCGACCTCCTTGCGCACAAGATGTGGACTATAGAACCGGCGCGGCCTTCGCTCAAGCCTTATCCGTCCCTATTCGGCCGCGACAGGACCGCTCGCCCCAGCCTCTCGAGCGCCCGGCGGAGCTCGTCATCATCGACGGCGTCAAGCTCCCGGGCCAAGCGTTGTTCGGACATCTTGTCCAATGAACGGACCGAGCGCCGTTTTTCCGGCTTTTTCGGCAGGGGTCCCTGGACGATCTTGATCTCGGCGACGGCGCCGTAGCCGAAATGGGCGTTGATCCGCTCCACAAGCTGGGGGGCCAGGTGCTGAAGCTCCAGCGCCAGGGCGCCGTCGGCGACGCGAAGCCGCAGGACCCCGTCGCGACGCTTGCCCTTGGGATAGACCACCCGCTCGGGCGCGGCGCGCGACGCGAGGAACGCCCCGACCACCCGCTCCCATTCGGCGACGATGGCCCCGTCGGCGAATCCCCGTCGCCGGAACAGGGGCTTGGTCAGGCGGGCCACCGACGACGAAATCGCCCTGGGCCCCCTGGCGGTTCGAAATCCCGCGTCCGCCTCGCCGTTCTTCATGGCTTGGATGGTAGGCCCGCCCGTCCGGTCCCGCCAGACAAAAACGGCCCGGGCCACAACGGCCCGGGCCGGGAAATCAAGAATGACGCGGGGCTCAGAAGCCGACCACGACGCCGCCGACCAGACCCCAGCCGTCGTTGTCGTTGGCGTCGCCGGAGGCTTCGCCGTCGTAGTCCACGAAGAAGATCGAACCCTTCACGTCGACGCCCGGGCCGATGTTGTAGGAGCCCGACACCATGGCCGAGCCGACATCGTCCTCGCCGGTCGTCACCACCGACCCTTCGCTCTCGCCCTGGTAATAATTCACGCTCACCGCGTAGGGGCCGGTCTCGTACGACGCGCCGACCTCGAACTTCAAACCTTCGTTGGAGGCCACGCCGGGGTTGTACCCGCGGTCCTCGAGCCACAGGGCGGTCCCGCCGATGGTGAAGCCGGAAAACCCGAGGCTGACGCCGGCCTGGATCGCCTCCTGGGCGTAAGTGGTGCCCGAGATGCTGTTGGCGCGGCCCCAAGACCCGTCAAGGCCGATGGCGACGCCCGCCATCTCCGCATCGTAGGTCATCGCGAACGCAAAAGCGTTATTCTGGGTCGGCTGCGCCGGCTGCGCCTGGCCGTCCGCGCCGCCGGCGATGTCGGAGGCGTACATCGCGGCCATGGTGAAGCCATAGAACTGAGGCGTGTGATAGACGACCTTGTTGCCCATGCCGGGATTCCAGAAGGTCGCGCCGTAATCGGTGAAGGTGGCCGGGGCCGCGACCCACAGGCCGTAATCGCCGAACTGGTTCTCGATCCCGACCTCGGGGGCCGAATGGCGAACCTGATCGGTCAGCGCGTCAACCGAGCCGAGCTGCAGGCGGCCCAGCATGTCCGAGCTGATTTCCATGAAGGACTGATCGATGTTGGTGCCCGCGGCGCCCTGCGGGTTGTCGGATTCCAACTCGACGGTGACCGAGACCGAAATGCCGTTGTCCAGCTTGGTCGAGCCGGTGAAGATGATCTCGGTGTCGGATTTCTGGTCCATCGTGGACACGTCGGTGTTCGTCGCCCGCTCGTAATCCCCGTCGCTGTCGGCCCAGCCGACCCACTGCTCCATGAAACCGCCGACGGTGATCGTGATCGGCTCGGCGGCGGAAGCCGGGGCGGCGAGCAGGCCGGCGGCCACAAGGGCCGTCGAGGCGTACAGTCCAATCTTCAGGTTGCGCATTTTTCCCTCTCTCCTGCTTTCGATCTTGGGCCGGGGTTTTTCCCCGCGCTTTTCGCGCCCAAGACGGTGTGTTCGATCCACCCCGTTCCTTACTCCAAGTGGAAGGTAAGAACGCCGACAGAGAGGGGTCAAGAAAAGCCAAGGGATTTCCTGGATTCGGCGCGCCCCTGTGGTTGAAATACAACATTCCCATTGAACTTCTGCCACATATTTGCGCAATTGATTATTTTGGGTGCGATCCCGGCGAAATCGAAGAGGGTTTCCCATGGCGAGCCGAAACATAAAACGCGATGCGGCGGAGCGGATTCTGGCCTGGTACGACCGCGCGGGCCGGACCCTGCCCTGGCGCGCCGACCGGGATCCCTATCGGGTGTGGCTGAGCGAGATCATGCTGCAACAGACCACGGTGGCCGCCGTGATCCCCTACTATGAATCGTTCCTCGCGCGCTGGCCCGGGGTCGAGGACCTGGCCCAAGCGGAGCTGAACGCGGTTCTGAACGCCTGGAAGGGATTGGGCTACTACGCCCGCGCCCGGAACCTCCACGCCTGCGCCCGGGTGGTGGCGTTCGAGATGGGCGGGCGTTTTCCGGACACGGAGGACGAACTCAGGAAACTGCCGGGCGTCGGCGAATACACGGCGGCGGCCGTCGCCGCCATCGCCTTCGAGCGCCCGGTGGTCGCCATCGACGCCAACGTGGCCCGGGTCGCGTCCCGGCTGTTCGCTGAACGCGATCCCAAGGCGGCGAAAGCGTTGGCGAGGGGGCTGGCCCCGGACGCGCGGCCCGGCGATTTCGTCCAGGCGCTGATGGACCTAGGGGCAACGGTCTGCAAGCCCAAGGCTCCCGATTGCGGCAACTGCCCCTTGAACGCGCCCTGCGCCGCCCGCGCCCGAGGCGAGGCGGAGGCTTACCCCCCAAGAAAGAAAAAGCCGCCCAAGCCCAATCGTTACGGCGTCGCGTTCTGGGCCGAGCGCGGGGGCGCGGTCCTGGTGCGGCGGCGTCCCGAGAAAGGCCTCTTGGGCGGGATGGCGGAGTTCCCATCCACGCCCTGGCGGGAAACGCCCTGGAGCGAGGAGGAAGCCCGGCGCGAGGCCCCGATTGCGGCCGAGTGGCGGGAACTGCCCGGCGCCGTTCGCCACGGGTTCACCCATTTCAATCTTGAACTGAAGGTCTGGATCGGGAATGCGCGACGCGAACACGTGAAGGACGGCAAATGGGTCGGGATCGGTCTGTTGGACGGGGAAGCGCTACCAACGGTGATGAAAAAGGTGGCGTCCCGCGTTCATGAGGGGTTGCGATAGGCCCGCGCCAGTCCCTACCTTATCCTAGGAATGAAGGAGAGGGCGGCCCATGAGCGGTTCCGGGAGCAAGCGGACCATCCTGTTGATCGAGGACACGCCCTCCCTGGCGCGGGCGTACGAGGCGTACCTCAAGGATCAGCCCTTTGAAATCTCCACCGCCGAAACCGGCGCGGACGGGCTCGCCGCGTTGGAAAAGCGCATTCCCGACGTCATGCTTCTCGACTTGGTTCTGCCGGACATGGACGGGCTGGACATCCTGCGCAAGGTCCACGACGAGCAGATTCCCGTCTCGGTCATCGTGATTACGGCGCACGGCTCCATCAACACGGCGATCGAGGCCATGCGGCTCGGCACCTTCGATTTCTTGATCAAGCCCTTCGACAAGGACCGGCTGCTGGTCACCGTCCGCAACGCCTTCGAGCGCCAGGAGCTCGAGCGCATCGTCGAGGTCTACCGCAACGACATCGACCGCAGCGAATACTGCGGCTTCATCGGCGCGTCGCTGCCCATGCAGGCGGTCTACCGCATCGTCGAGAGCGCGGCGCCCAGCAAGGCCACCGTCTTCATCACCGGCGAAAGCGGCGTCGGCAAGGAGGTCTGCGCCGCCGCCGTCCACCAAAGAAGCCCCCGTGCCAAGGGCCCCTTCGTCCCCATCAACTGCGGCGCCATTCCGCGCGATCTGATGGAAAGCGAGATTTTCGGCCACGTGAAGGGCGCCTTCACCGGCGCCGCGTCCGACCGCGACGGCGCCGCGCGCCAGGCGAACGGCGGCACCCTGTTCCTGGACGAAATCTGCGAGATGGACCTGGACCTGCAGACCAAGCTTCTGCGTTTCGTCCAGACCGGAACGTTTCAGAAGGTGGGCGGATCCGCTCAGGAGCAGGAGGACATCCGCATCGTCTGCGCCACCAACCGCGACCCGCAGGAGGAGGTGGAGGCCGGGCGCTTCCGCGAGGACCTGTTCTACCGCCTTCACGTGATCCCCATCCCGCTCCCCCCGCTGCGGGAGCGTGAGAACGACGTTCTTGAGATCGCCCGCTCCGTCCTGCTCGGGTTCGCGAAGGAGGAGGGCAAGTCCTTCCAGCGCTTCTCGCCCGAGGCCGAGGCGGTCATGGCCGGGTACGACTGGCCTGGGAACATCCGCCAGCTGCAGAACGTGATCCGCAATGTGGTGGTCCTTCATGACGCCGAGGTGGTGGAGGCCTCGATGCTTCCGGCGCCGCTGGACCGGGCCGCTCCGAAAGGGGAGGCGGCGCGCGCCCTTTCCGTCCAGGCGCCGACGGCCCCAGTGGGCGACGGCGAAATCCGCCCCCTGGCGGACGTCGAGCGCGAGGCGATCGAGAACGCCATCGCGATCTGCGGCGGAAACGTGCCCCAGGCCGCCGCAAGGCTTGGCATCAGCGCCTCGACCATTTACCGTAAGCGCCAGTCGTGGAGCGTGGGGTAGGGATGCGTTAACGATATGGCGTTATAGTCCCCATACCACGTTGGGAGGGGACGGGCTTAGGCATGCTTCATCAATACAAGAAATGCCCCAAGTGCGGCGAGACGTCGAAGGGGACGGTCATACTATTCTGCAAGACCTGCCACGAGGAGTTCTGCAATCACTGCGCCAAGGGCGCGTGCCCGGTCTGCGGCTCCAAGGGAACCAGCCTGATCATCGGCTCCATCGGCGAGACCGACCTCACCCTCGACGACATCGACTGTTAGAGCGCTTTCGTTTTAGGGATAGGCCAGCACCGACTGGACCGCCCACGCCGGGTCGCAGGCGTAGTCGCAGTATTCCCCCCTTTCCGGATCCCAAACAAATAGGGCGGCTCGGCGCGAATCCACGCTGGCGAGCAGAGCGCCGTCGGCGATGGGCGCGGTGAACTGCAGCCATTCGCCCGTATCCAGCGCGATGTCCACCGGATGGGGCATGGTGGAGAAATCGTAGATCCGCTCGACCCCGTCCTTTACGAACAGGGCTTGGCCCTTGCGGGTGTCGGTCACCACGCGCCAGTCCTTGAATGTCGGGGCCGCGTGGGGGCGGCTGAGTTCGTCGACCAGGATTGTCGCCGCGCCCGTGTCCCGATCGACCCGGGCCAACTGGTTTGCGACGAAGAAGGTGGTGAAGATCTCGCCCGGTTCCGCGCCCGCGCCGGCCCAGTTGGGTTCGACGCTTTTCAGCCACTTGTCCAGGCCCAAGGGGTGGTCCACCCGGTCGAAATCCACCTCGACGCCCCAGGTCTCGCCCTTGGGGACGGGTTCGTCGTCCCGCATGCGGGCGTAGGCGTCCTCCAGCGACAGGGTCCGGTCCACGCCGTCGGCGGGCCGCCCTTTGCGGCGCAGGCGGAACCCGAACGGGTTGACGTCGAAACCATGGTCCCAGGCCTGCCATTCCCAAGTAATCTCCCCGTCGTCCAGGTCCACTTCGATAATTCCGTCGAAGCCGGTGTTGCTGACCAGGACCCGGCCGGGGCCGGTGAACTCGACGCTGTGGAGGTTGCGGAACTCGGTCCGCTCGATGGTCCGGACGGTCTTTCCCGTGGCGGTCTCGACCACCACCAGGGCGTTGGCGAGCGCGACGACGGCGGTATCGCCCTCGGACGCGTATCCCCGGACCTCGTCCCCCTCGCGCATCCAGTCGTACCTTTCCGCCTGGCCCAAGGCGTCGAGCTTCAGCGCGGCGATGAACCCCCCGCCCCACTTGGTTTCGCGAAGGGGCAGCAGCAGCGGCGCGAAGCGGCCGCGCTTGCGGGCCTCGCGGAACTCGCGCCGGTGCTCCACCAGCATGTCGCGGGTCTGGGAATACTTGACCAGCAAGGTCACCGGCACCCCGGCGCCGAGGCCCGGCTTCCGGGTGAATTCGGAATGAACGTCGATGATTTCTGGGGAAGGTTTGCTCACGCGCGGCCTACTCGGCCCGGTCCTCGTTCGAGGGAGGAATGGCGACTTTGGCCACGTTCAGGAAATAGGGCACCATGCACGCCTTCTTGCGGTGGTGGGTGCAGTTAATGGCGATTTGCTTGATTTCGTCTAGGGTGTCCGCGTCCGACTCGCCGAGGATGTCGCAGTTCTCGGCCAGGTCCTCGGGCAGCTTGGCCAGCCCCGGACAGCCCAAGTCACCATCTTCCTTGCAGCCCATCATGTCGTTAACGGCCACGTTCAGCCACGATCCCGCCACCGGCATGTCTCTCTCCCGCATCGTCAAAAGAGCGCGCTTAATATATCAGACTTTCCTTATATACAATAAAAAAATCATCAGCGATTGAAAATCATTCGCCCGGGTTTCACCTCGAATCCCTTGAGGCGGCCGAGAAAGCTCATGCCCAACAAGGACATGCGCATGTCCGCCCCGTTGACCGAGGCCCGGACGTTTTCCAGCGCGATCGGCCCAACCGCGACCCGGCCGAGCCGCACCGGCGCGCCGTGGACCACGCCGTTGGCGGTGTTGTAGCGCTGGTGGAAACTGAGATCGGCCGTTTCGAAGCCGAGCCTTTCGGCGTCGCGGGGGCTCAGCACCACGTCGCTCGCCCCCGTGTCCACCAGGAACCGGATCGGCACCCCGTCCACGTCGGCCTCGAGCGCGAAATGCCCGTCGGAGCGGGCGCGGAGAACCACCTCGTCCGCCGTGACCTCGGGACGGTGGGGCAAAAGCTCGCCCGCCATGCGCCCACCCATCCAGGACAGCTCGTGTCGCAGGCTGTAGCCGAGGAAGATCACCAGCGCGATCCCGACCCAGGCCGCCATGTACTTCATCGCCCGGCCCGCCCGGATGCGGTGATGGACCAGAAGGCTGGTTCCCACCCCCGCCACCAGCAGAAGGCGGAAGAACAGCGCCATGCCGTCGTCCTCGTCCCGGACCGCCTCGGGAAAAACGGACAACAGCCAGACCACCAGCCCCGCCAGGGCGACGCCCAGAATGACCAGCCATGGCCAGCGTCGACTTTTGGGCGGCGGTTCGGACCAGGGGCCGGGCTGGCGGTTGGGAGACGGCATGGTTTCTTCCTGTCGCGGCGGGCGATGGTTTATACTGCCCCAAGAAGATGTGAGCGCCAGGGAAATTTCCAAGGGGGGAGACCATGCCGTTTCTGTTGATCCGCACCAACCAGGACATCGACGACGCCGAACCCCTGATGGCCGAAGCGTCCAATCGCGTGTCCAAGGCGCTCGGCAAGCCCGAGCGCTACGTCATGGTCGCCGTCGAGACCGGGCTCGCCATGCGCTTTTCCGCCGACAACGGGCCCTGCGCCTTCATGGAGCTGAAAAGCATCGGGCTTCCGCCGGACCGGACCGGGGATTTGTCCGAGATGCTGTGCGGGCTGGTCCAGGAGTTCCTGGACGTTCCGCCCGACCGGGTCTTCATTGAATTCGCCGACGCGCCCCGCCACATGTGGGGTTGGAACGGCGGAACCTTCTAGGCGGGGAATTAGGATCATGAGCGGCGACGAAACCTTCGATCTGGTGCTGAAGGGCGGCGTGTGCGCCACCCAGGCGGGGCTTGTTGAGACCGACGTCGGCGTGCGCGCCGGGCGCGTCGCGGCGCTGGGCGATCTGGGCCGGGCCAAGGCGGCCGACGTGATGGACGTGTCCGGGCTGCACGTGCTGCCCGGCGTCATCGACACCCAGGTCCATTTCCGCGAGCCGGGGCTCGAGCACAAGGAGGACCTGGAATCCGGCACCGCGGCAGCCGCCATGGGCGGCGTCACCGCCGTGTTCGAGATGCCCAACACCAACCCATCCACCCTGACCGCCCGCGACCTGGCCGACAAGTGCCGACGGGCCAAGGGCCGGGCCTGGACGGACATCGCCTTTTTCGTCGGCGGCTCCCCGGAAAACGTGGAGCACCTGGCCGAGCTCGAGCGCCTGCCCGGCTGCTCGGGCGTCAAGGTGTTCATGGGCAGCTCCACCGGAAGCCTGCTGGTCGAGGACGACACCACCCTCGCCCAGGCCCTGGCCAACGGGTCGCGCCGCATGGCGGTGCATTGCGAGGACGAGCCCCGCCTGCGCGAACGCCGCCCCCTGGTGGAGGACGGCGCGCCGGTGGCGCGCCACGCCGACTGGCGCGACGTCAAGACCGCGTTGCTGGCGACGCAGCGGCTCTTGAGCCTCGCGCGGGGCATGAAGCGTCGGGTCCACGTGCTGCACGTGACCACCGGCGACGAGATGGAGCTGCTGCCCGGCTACCGCGACATCGCCACCGTCGAGGTCACGCCCCAGCACCTGACCCTCGCCGCGCCCGAGGCCTACGAGGCCGTGGGCGCGCGCGCCCAGATGAACCCGCCCATCCGCGAGGCGTCCCACCGCGACGCCCTGTGGAAGGCGCTGAGCCAGGGGCTGGTGGACTGCATCGGCTCCGACCACGCGCCGCACACCCTGGACGAAAAGGCCGAGCCCTATCCCAAGAGCCCGTCCGGCATGCCGGGCGTCCAGACCCTGGTCCCGATCATGCTGGACCACGTCAACGCCGGGCGGCTCAGCCTCGAGCGTTTCGTGGACCTGACCAGCGCCGGGCCCGCGCGCATCTACAACATCGCGCGCAAGGGGCGGATCGCGTTGGGCCTCGACGCCGACTTCACCGTCGTCGACCTGAAGGCGCAAAAGACCATCACCGACCGCTGGATCGTCAGCCGCTGCGGCTGGACCCCGTTCGATGGACGCAAGGTCACGGGGTGGCCGATCACCACCATCGTGCGCGGACAACCGGTGATGCACGACGGCCAGCTTCTGGGCTCGCCGATCGGCGACGCCGTCCGTTTCCTTGAATGCCTCTAGGGAAAAAATAGCGGTTGATTCCTCCGGTCGATTCAAGGAAGCTCTTTACCAAGAAGCGCCTAAAATATTAGAATAAGATAATATAAGGCGCGCCCAACAGGCCGCATGCGACGCGGACGCGGGCGATATTACGGGTGGAAACGTCAGGCACGGAAGGTCGCATGTCCATCTTTACCGCTTGCAATGGGCTTCGGCAGTATTGCATCGATCACGAATGGGCGCGCAACGCCTTCGCGTTCGTGGGCGCGGCCCTGTTCGTCACCACCATCTGGGTGTCCATCGACTACCAGCTCGAGATCCTGGAATGGGTTCGCGAGAATATTCTGATCAACCTGGCGATCCTGGGTCTGGTCAGCGCGGTCAACCTGACCTGCATGTTCGGCTCGCTCTGCCTCGGCTTCTCGGAGTGTTCCGAAGAGGACAAGAACTGCCTGCACGCCTATCGCGGGCGCGGCAAGGGCGGGCCTCTGTTCCCCGACACCGCCAAGTTCATCGACAACATGGGCAAGAACACCAAGCGCGGGTCGCGCCGCCCGATTTCCGACCACCATCTCGCGACCGGGCAGGACAATGGAAACTGATTGCTTTCGCGCCGTCGTCCTGGAAAAGGGCGACGACGGCGTCACGTCCGAAATCCGCACCCTCTCCAACGACCGGCTTCCCGAAGGCGACGTCACCGTCGCCGTGGAGTACTCCACCGTCAACTACAAGGACGGGCTGGTTCTGGGCGGGCTTGGGCGTTTGGTGCGGGAATACCCCCACGTTTCCGGCATCGACTTCGCGGGTGTGGTCGAGCATTCGTCCTCGCCCCGGTTCAAAGCGGGCGACAAGGTGGTGCTCACCGGCTGGCGCGTCGGCGAAATCCATTGGGGCGGACATGCGAGCCGCGCGCGGGTGAAGGCCGGCTGGCTGGTGCCGCTTCCCGACGCGCTTTCCACCCGCCAGGCCATGGCCATCGGAACCGCCGGCTTCACCGCCATGCTGTCGGTCATGGCGTTGGAGGAACACGGGCTCACCCCCGGCGAAGACCCGGTCCTGATCACGGGCGCCGCGGGCGGCGTCGGCAGCGTCGCCACGGCCATCCTCGCCAAGCTGGGGCACAAGGTCGCCGCGTCGACCGGGCGGGCCAAGGAGAAATCCTACCTGAAGGATCTCGGCGCGGCCGAGGTCGTCGATCGCGAGGACACCTACGCCCCGCCCAAGGGCCCGCTGGGGGCCGAACGCTGGGCGGGCGTCATCGACAACGTGGGCGGCAACGGGCTTGCGGCCGTTCTCGCCTCCATCCGCTACGGCGGAAGCTGCGCCGCCGTCGGCAACGCGGGCGGGTTGGACTTCGGCGGCAACGTGATTCCGTTCCTGCTGCGCGGGATCAACCTGCTCGGCATCGATTCCGTGATGTGCCCGCGTCCCCGCCGGGAAGAGGCGTGGCGACGCCTCGCCCAAGACCTTCCGCTGGACAAGCTGGATGCGACGGTTCACGAGGCATCTCTTGCCGATGTGCCCGAACTGGGCGGCAAAATCCTCCGGGGCGAGGTGCGCGGCCGGGCCGTGATCGACGTCAACGCCTGACCGGGCGCGCCGTTAACCATCTGCCGAAACTGATTCTTTTCCGCCGGGCGCGTTCTGGCCCGGAGATTGCAGAATATTCTTCCGAACCAATGCGGGACGAAGCATCCCGCGCCAAAGAGACGGAACGGGAGATGCAGAATGCGCAAGATTATCGCCCTCGCGGGGTTCGCCGCGATCATGCTGTCGGGCTGCGGCGGTTACGTTTCCAAGTACGAAGAGCACGTTCATGACATGGAGCCGGTGTACTGCTATCGCACCATCGGCGGAATCACCTGCCACGGCCAACCCGACCACACCCGCGAGGCGCGGCTGGTGAACTACTTCGGCCCGGCGCCGTCCCGCTACGAGAAGCCCGCCCCGCTTCCGGAACCCGAACTCTACGCGCCCCAGGACGTCGGCTACTACGTGATGGACCCGGAACCCGTGCCCGAACCGGCGTCGACCGGCCAGACCGTGCTGCCCTGGTCCGCCCAGCAGCAGGCGGCGCATGGCTACGGCCAGGGCTCCGTGGACGATTTCGTGGCTTCCATGTCACACGAGCTCGCCGTTCCCTCCGAATCTTACCAGCAACCCTGAACCAGCATTGGACTCGCCCCCCAAAGGGGGCTATAGTAAAGATCTCCTGTTTAGGGAAACCGATGCGTTGAAATTAACCCCGCCTCCGGCGGGGTTCTTTTTTGGTTCCTCGGCGTTGCGTGTTCGGTATTGCGGCGGAAGACGCCGAATTCCCTCCGTGATCAATATTCGCAAAAACCATGAAGCGCTCCGTGTTGGCCTTCGGCCGCACAAACGCCGCGCGGGCTTACGAGCGATGGTGAGTAAGAAGAATGATCGCGAGAGCGGGCGTCAGCTCCCGCAGCAGGTTCTTCTGAACTTCCGTAAACTCCTTGAAATGCGCAAGCTCGACTACGCCGAGAGGACTGTCGAGATGCGTTACAGGCAGCATGGTGATCTTAGTCGGAGCGGCATGGCCTGTCCCGGAGCGGACCTGGAGATAAGCTTCCGGGATCTCTTTAAGGCTTATCTCCTTTCTTTCGCGAGCGCATTGTCCGACGAGGCCTTCGCCCATGGCGACCGGACCGACGGACAAGCGTTCACCGCGGGTCGCATACGATCCCTCCGGGATCAAAGCCTCCGAAGCCTCATCGACCACGAAAAAGATCCCATAACCGCATTCCAACAGTCGCGCAATTCGCCGGATCGCGATTCCCGATACCTCTTCCGTGGTTTTCGCCTGTTGAATCTCGACTGAAATCGACGCGACATTGGACCGCACCCAGGCTACCTCCTCCATTTCATTCAATGCTTCTTTGAACGAGTTCGCCGCCTTGGCCATGACCCCGATTTCGTCGCGACGCTCCGTGGAGGGTATTTCGATATCCTTGTTTCCCTCGGCCAGCGCCCGAAAGGACGCCGCCATGGCGTCGATGGGGTTGGCGATCAATGAGCCAATCCAGAACGCCAACACGACGCCGCCGATTACGCCGCCGATAATACTAATGCCGACTATCGAGTAGGTCATGTTGATGGTCGTCGCGTTTTCCTCTTGGCGTTCATTCAGCAGCCGTTCCTCCTCCGCCCGGAATTCGGACATGACGACGCGGAATTTGTCGAAGTACTGCTTTCCCTTGGTCTGCGCGACCATATTTGCAATGTCATCCATGCTCATTCCGGCGCCGACTTGACGCCGGAGCTCGATGGCGGGCTCCGAGATTTGGCGTTGCCATTGCCGCAGAATTCCTTCCGCTCGCGCGAGGCGTTCGACCTGCGGTGGGTTGTCCGAAACCGTTTCCTGCAAAGTCGCGATTTCGCCGTATACGGCGTTCTCCCCGGATCGGTATGGTTCGAGAAATTCTTCTTTCCCCGCCAGCAGGAAACCTCGCAGGCCGGTTTCCATATCTACGGCGGCGCGGCTGATCTCTTCGGCGGTCCCCATCACCCGATGGGTATGTTGAACCCACTTCACCGCATGCAGAAGGCCGCCAAGGCCAGTGATGGTGACGGCTCCCAAAATCAGAAGAAAGACCAACGGCGCGCATGAGCCGATTAGGACTTTCCACTTGGTCGGGAAATTCGAGAACCCCAAACCGATTCCCCTCTTGGCCGGCGCGCCGACGAATAGGTCTTCAGAGGAGCCTACCCTATTATCCTATAAGAAGGTGAGAGGGGATTCGCAAGGCGCCCCCGAGGATCCGCGGAAGCATCTCCCTTGGATCATCACCAGACCCCAACGCGTTTCGCGACCGACGCCGGAAATGCGGGCCGATGCGGCGGCAATCCATCCGGCAATTCCTTATCAACGTCGAGGAGCCTATTATTGGCGTTATTCCCCTGAAAGACGGACCTACTCGTCCTCGCCGCGATAGACGCATCCGGCCGTGCAGGTCTCCCGGATTCCGACTTGCGAGAGACCGGGCAGGCCGGGCTTCAGCCTCCGCCAGATCCAGCGGGCGATCTCCTCGCTGGTGGGGTTCTCGAGGCCCTCGATCTCGTTCAGGAAATTATGGTCGAGCTGTTCCAGAAGGGGCTTGAACGCCGCCTTCACGTCGGCGAAGTCCATCACCCATCCGGCGTCGGGATCCATCGGCCCGGCGACGTGGATCGCGACCCGGAACGAATGGCCGTGCAGGCGGCGGCACTTGTGGCCCGGCGGCGTGTTGGGCAGGTGGTGGGCCGCCTCGAAGGTGAATTCCTTGAAAATCTCCACGCCCTAATGGCCCTTTCGCCTCGGCAGGTACCCGTCCGCGCCCAGCTTTTCGAAATGGCGCGAAACGTCCGGATGGTCCACGGGGCCGCGGGTCTCGTCCGGCTCCAGGTTCCGTTCGGCAACATAGGCGCGCGCGTCCGCGCCGTCCATCAGAACGTGGTACCAGGGGCGGTCCTTGGGCGGGCGGGTCTTGGCGACCTGGTCGTACCAGTCGTCCGACCCCTTGAAGTACGGGTCCACATCGAGCACCACGCCCCGGTATCCGAATAGCCGGTGGTGGATCAACTGCCCCACGTGGAATTTGGCGCGCGTCTGCATGGCCGGATCAGTGAACCTGGGCGGACTCTTCGGCCATTATATGGGTATTCGCGTCCGCCGTCGCCGTCACCGGAAGGGAAAAGGAGAAGACGCTGCCCTCGCCCAAGGCCGACTCGCACCGGATATGCCCGTCCATGCGCCTGAGCAGGGATTGAACGTAGGCGAGCCCCATGCCCTCGCCCTCGGTGTCCTGCTTGCCGACGCGCTTGAAAACCTCGAACACGTGGGGAATGTCCGCCTCTGCGATGCCGCGCCCGGTGTCGCGGATGCGGAAGACCTGGTATTCCCGCTCCCGCTCCGCCATGACGGAGATTTCCCGGGAGCCGTCCGCGGACATGAACTTGACCGCGTTGCCGAGCAGGTTGCCGACGACCTGCTCCATGGCGGTCCTGTCCGCCATGACCGGGGGCAAGGGGCCGACGTCGACGGTGATTCCCTTTTCCTCGATCTGGAAGGCGAGCGCGTCCAGGGTTTCCTTGACCAGCGCGTTCATGTCGATGGTCTCGGGACGCATTTCCCGCTGGCCGGCCTTGGAGTAGTCCAGAATCGTATCCACCAGATGCATCATCCGCGCGGAGGAGCTGGCGATGTAGCCGAGCGATTCGGCGAGTTCGTCGTCCAGGCATTTCCCGATCGCGGCGCGCTGCCTGTCGGAAAGGGTCTGTTTGATCTCGTCCAACTGCTTGCGCGCTTCGTCCAGGTTGGATTTCGCGATCTCGCCGAATCCGATGATGCTGACCAGCGGCGAGCGAAGGTCGTGCGACACGATGCTGGCGTAGCGCGGCACGTCCCGGTTCATCTGGCCCAACTCCTGGATCAGGCGGTGCAGGTCCTCCTCGACCTCCTTGCGGACGGCGATTTCGGTGTTGAGCTTATGGATCTGCTCCTCCTGGCGGCGGCGCTCCTCGAGGATCGCCGGGATCAACCTGCGGAACAGAAGCCCGATCACCAGAACCGCGACGATGACGTTCAGGATTTTCGGAATGAAGACGATGTGGGGCTGGACCAGGAAGTCGAAAATCTCCTTGGGCAGCATCCCGACCCTGGCGGTGTACCAGGTCCCGAAGAAGGCGCTTTCGAACAGGCTGCGGAAGGCGTCGATGGCGAGCACCAGAAGCAGGACGGCGAAGGCCTTGCCGATGTCCCCGCTCGATTTGCGGTGCTTGTAATAGAACGCAAGGATCAACGCCCACAGGACGATCAGTATCCAGTAGGTCACGGGCGTCAGGATAGAGAAAATTTCGGCCATGCAATTCCACCGCCGGTCAACATTTTCCGGTCGCGGTATTGAACCAGGGATTGCAGCGCCGGTAAAGCGCTTCGTCGCAATCCGCTCGTCGTCCGCACGGATTATGGACAGAAGGCCAAGTCATTAATAAGATGGATCAAACCGTTTCTGTCGTCGAGACGCGCATGCGCGAACAATTATTCCTCTCCTTACTGGCGGGCTTGTTGCTGCTGGTCTACCACATTCTCTTGTGGCGAAAGCTACGCGTCAGCCCGGCCGAGACCTCCATCGGTCTCGCCAACCAGCGCCGCGCCCAGTGGGTGGAGCGGCTGATGACGGAGAACAAGGACATCCTGGCGGTCCAGACGCTGCGCAACCTGACCATGGCGGCGAGCTTCCTGGCCACCACCGCGATCATGCTGGGCCTCGCAACCATGAACGCGCTGTTGGGCGAGGGAGCCAGGGACGAGACCCTGCGGCTTCTGTCCGAGGACGTCATGACGGCGGACAAGCTGTGGGTGATCAAGCTGCTGTTCCTCAGCGGCACCTTCTTTTTCAGCTTTTTCAATTTCATGCTGTCGGTGCGCTACTACAACCACGCCGCCGTGTTCATCAACGTCTATCCGGCCGAGGACGACGCCCGCAACCTGCACAAGCCCGGCCTGTTCATCAAGATGAACAACCTGCCCAAGGTCCACGTTGCGCTTCGACCCGTGGCCGAAGCCTTCAACCACGGCGCCGCCCACTACACGCTCGGCATGCGGGGCTATTACTTCGTGCTGCCGTTTTCGCTCTGGCTGTTCGGCGGGGGGTGGTTCTTGATCGGATCGATCCTGCTCGTCGTCGTGCTCACGCGCATCGACAGCGCGGGCTAGGCGGAAGCGCCCGACAGGGCCGGGGACAGAAGCTCGCGCAGGCGGGCGAGGGCGCGGACCTCGATTTGGCGGACCCGGGCCTTGGACACGCCCAGTTCGCGGCCCACGGCCTCGAGCGTCTGGCGCGCCTCGTCCAGGTAGCGCCGCCGGATCACAAGCTGCTCGCGCGCGGAAAGCGCCTGGAGCGCCCGGGAGATCAGCTCGATCACGCGTCTTCGGTCCAGCGCGGCCTCCGGGTTGGCCCGCGCGCAGGCGAGGCGGTCGAGCCAGGTTTCCCCGTCGCCGCCGCCCGCCGGAAGGTCGAGGGACAGGTCGCCCGCGAGGCGGCGCGCCGTCGCGGCCACGTCGGCGGCCGAGATGTTGAACCGGCCCGCCAACCGGGCGGCGAGCTCCTCGGAAATTTCGCCTTTCATCTGACGCAGCGACATGCCGAGCGAGCGCTGCGCCTTGGTCGTTCCCACCCGGACCATGGACCAAGACCGCGCCACGTGGTCCTGGATGGCGGCGCGGATCCACCACATGGCGTAGGTGGACAGCCGGGTGTCGCGTTCTGGATTGAACCGCCGCACCGCCTGCATGAGCCCGAGCGCCCCCTCCTGGATCAGGTCGCTGATGGGCAGCCCGTGGCCGCGATAGCGCTTGGCGATCTTGACCACCATGCGCATGTGGCTGGACACCAGCGCGCCCGCGGCCGCGTCGTCGCCGTCGCCCGCCCGGCGCGCGAGATCGCGCTCCTGCTCGGCGTCGAGCATCGGTTGGCGCGCCGCCTCGCGCAATAGACGCCGCAAGGGCGACGCCGGGGATTCGGACATGGCGAACTTCCATGCGGATTGCGTTGCGTTCGCCAGGATAATACTTAAATGCATATTATCCAATCCTGGGACGGAGGAAGCCGCCATGGCCCGCAAGACGAAGACCAAAGCCGCCGACGGCCGCGACCTGCGCGCGCGCGTCGTCGACGCCGCCCTGGACCTAGCCGAAAAGGGCGAGTGGCCCGACGCGACCATGGCCGCCGTCGCCCGCGAGGCCGAAGCGGACCTGGGCGACGTCCTCGCGGCCTTTCCCTGCAAGTCCGCCATCGTTCACGGCCTTCTCGCCCGCGTCGACGAACAGGTCATGGCGGCCTGGCGTGACACCGCCTTCGAGGACGAGCCGCCCCGCGACCGCCTCTTCGACGTCCTGATGCGCCGCTTCGACGCGCTCGCGCCCCGCAAGGCGGGGGTCCGTGCGCTGATCGAGGGGCTTCGCGATGACCCCCTCGCCGCGCTCGCCTGGGGGCCCCGGTTCCTGCAATCCATGGCCTGGATGCTGGAGGCGGCGGGCGTGTCCGCCGACGGCGCCCGGGGCGCGCTCCGGGTTCCCGGGCTCGGCGCCGTCTATCTCCGCGCCTTCCGGGTCTGGCTCCACGACGACAGCCCCGACATGGCCCGGACCATGGCGGCGCTCGACAAGGGACTGGGACGGGCGGAAAGGGCGGAGCGCTTTTTTTGCGGGCTCTCCCCGCGGCGGCGACGCCGCCGGGAAACGCCGGACAAGACGGCGGACGCCCCGTGACGCGGTGCAGCAAAATAGCGAAAACCGGCCATTGTGCAGTGCAGCATAAATGCCGTAACTTACTGCAAAATATTGGGAAAATTTATTTTTGTGCAGTGCAACATAAAACTTGACTCTCGGCGGCGCTTTTGGCATATTGTGTCTCGCAACATGAACCCGCGAGCAACCGCGCGACGAACCCTTCTAGATCAGTGGAGCGACACAATGGCCAAGACCCCCGATCCCTTCTTCAACTTCGACGTCACCAAGATGATGGGTGAGTTCGACCCGACCAAGATGGCCGACGAATTCGCCAAGATGGCCGCGAAGTACAAGCTGCCCGGCGTCGACATGAACGCCGTCGTCGAGAGCCAGCGCAAGAACCTCGAAGCCCTGACCAACGCGAACCGCGTCGCTATCGAAGGCGTGCAGGCCGTCGCGAAGCGCCAGGCCGAGATCCTGCAGGAGACCATGGACGAGGCTTCCGCCGCCATGGACAAGCTGACCAAGGCCGGCAGCCCGCAAGACGCCGCCGCCAACCAGGCCGAGTTCGCCAAGAGCGCCTTCGAGAAGGCCCTGGGCAACATGCGCGAACTGGCCGAGCTGGTCGCCAAGTCGAACACCGAAGCGACCCAGACCATCAATTCCCGCATCTCCGAGACTCTCGACGAGATCAAAGAGCTTGCGATGAAGATGAAGTAAGAAACTTCATCATCCTCGATCTGACCGACGAGGGCCGTCTCGAATGCGAGGCGGCCCTTGTTTTTCCAAGATGATGAACGCCGCGCGGCGTGGTACAGTCGTCAGGCGCGCAAGACGAAACCGTTCGAGGACGAAGCCATGCATGTGCAAAGGGACTTTCGCGACCCCCGTCTCGTGCGCCTGTTGGAAACCGTTCCCGAGGACGAACTCGCCCTCATGCTCGCCGACCCGGACGACCCGGTGCTGGAGGCCTGCATCGCCCGCTCCGTCGAGGAGGCGAGGAAAGCCTTCGACCCCGAGGACGGGATGAGCGCCGGGGCGTTCCTCGCCGCCTGCGAGCGCGGGGAGATTTGAGCCGCGCCGCATGTGGGAGCTTCACCTCACCCGCGTATTCCAGAAATCCTTCCGCCGCCTTCCCTCCCACGCCCAGGAAGCCATCCTCGCGTTTCTCGCCGAACACGAGGTCGGTTTGGCCTCGCCTTCCGAAATCGCGCGGCTGAAAAAGCTCAAGGGCCATAAGGACGCATATCGGCTGCGCTTTGGCGCGGTGCGCGTCGGCGTGTTCCTGGATGAGAAACGGAAACTGGTAGTGATGGATTTCGCCGGTTCACGGGGTGATTTCTATAAGCATTTTCCACCGCGCTGATTGGCGCGGGAATCTCTCCGCAATCCCCCCTGTTTCACGTACAATGACCCCATGTGGATGGACGCCGTGGACCTTAGGGATTTTTACGCCACGTCGCTTGGCCGGGCGGCCAGGCGGCTGGTGCGCCATCGGCTCCGCCAGGTCTGGCCCGACGTCAAGGGGGGGAGCATTCTGGGCGTGGGATACGCCACCCCGTTCCTGTCCCCGTTCCTGACCGAAGCCGATCGGGTCCTGGCCGCCATGCCCGCGCGCCAGGGCGTCCTGCACTGGCCCGCCGAATCCCCTGGCCTGACCACGCTCTGCGAGGAGAACGAACTGCCGTTCCCCGATCTCTCCATGGACTTCGCGGTCCTGGTCCACACCTTGGAATTCGCCGAGAACGTCCAGCCCCTGATGCGCGAAATCTGGCGGGTGCTGTCCGACGCCGGGCGGCTGGTGGTGATCGCGCCCAACCGCAACGGGCTGTGGTCCCGGTTCGAGCGCACGCCCTTCGGCCACGGGCGGCCCTATTCGCAGGGGCAGTTGTCCCGGCTTTTGCGCGACACGCTCTTCACCCCGATCGAATCCCACGCGGCGCTGTTCGTGCCGCCGATCCAGTCGCGCATGTTGCTGTCGTCCGCGCCGGCGTGGGAGGAGCTGGGCTCGCGCTGGTTCACGTCGTTTTCCGGCGTGGTGATGACCGAAGCCGCCAAGCAGCTCTACGCCGGCCAGCCCCAGGCCCAGGAATACCCCCGCCGCGCCTATTTGCCCATTCCCCAGCGCAAGCGCAAGGTCTTCCCCGGCCGCGCCACCTCCACCCGAGGCGCGGAATGAGTTCGGGCTGGGGCTGCCCCCACGAACAAGACGGCAAGTGCGCGCAGGTCAAGGGGCGCGAATGCGACCCCGGCATGAAGGGATGCGTGCTGAGCGGCCGATTCACCTTCGCCAACGCCCCGGAAAAGAACCAGGCCGCCGAAATCCGCGCCAGGGCCGAGCAACGGCGCGAGAAGTCCAGGCGTTCGGGAAACGGGTCGTAGAGGCTATTCCCCCGGCAGCGCCACTCCGGTCCCGCCGAGCCCGCAGTATCCGTTGGGGTTCTTGGCCAGGTATTGCTGGTGGTAGTCCTCGGCGTAATAGAATTCCGGCGCGTCGAGGATTTCTGTGGTTATTGCCTTGTAGCCCGACACCTTCAACGCCTCCTGGAACCAATCGCGGGAGTCCTCGGCCTCTTTCCTTTGCTCTTCCGAATAGACGTAGACGCCCGACCGGTACTGGGTCCCGACGTCGTTGCCCTGACGCATGCCCTGGGTCGGGTCGTGCTCCTCCCAGAACGCCTTGAGCAGGTCGCGGTAGGAAATCGCGGCGGGGTCGAAGACGACCCGGACCACCTCGTTGTGGCCGGTCATGCCGGTGCAGAGCTCCTGATAGGTGGGATTGGGCGTGTGGCCCGCGGCGTAGCCGACGGCGGTGGAGAACACGCCCGCCAGCGGCCAGAACCGCTTCTCCGCCCCCCAAAAGCACCCCATGCCGAACAGCGCCAGCTCCATGCCGTCCGGGAACGGCGGCAGGATCGGGTTGCCGTTGACGAAGTGCCGGTTGGCCACAGCCATGGCCTCGGCTCGGCCCGAAAGGGCCTCGGACGGGCTCGGCATGGTGACTTTCTTGGGGTGTATGGCCCACATGGCGCGACTCCCTTTTTGCCGCCGGCGCGTCTTTGGTCTAGCATGTCGGCGACGCGAACCGGGAGGGCGGCAGTATACCGCACATCGCCATGGACTTCGAAAAAATCGCCATCGTCGCCGCCCGCCAGCCCCAGGCGCTCGGCGCCGGAGATCGGCTGAAGGAGCGCTATGCCCACGTGGAGCCGGACGACGCCGACGTCATCGTGGCGCTGGGCGGCGACGGGTTCATGCTGCGCGCCCTGCACCGGTTCATGCACCGGCCCATTCCCATCTACGGCATGAACCGGGGCTCGGTCGGGTTTTTGATGAACAACTTCGACGAGGACGGCCTGATCGAGCGCCTCGCCCGGTCCAAGCCCATCGTGCTGCACCCCCTGAAGATGACCGCCATCGACACCCACGGGGCCGAGCACGAGGCCCGCGCCATCAACGAGGTCTCGCTGCTGCGCGAAACCCGGCTCGCCGCCAAGATCCGAATTTCCGTGGACGACATCGTCCGGCTGGACGAGCTGATCTGCGACGGAGTTCTGGTGGCGACGCCCGCGGGCAGCACGGCTTACAACCTCTCGGCCCAGGGCGCCATCGTTCCATTGGGGGCCGAGCTTCTGGCGCTCACCCCCATCAGCGCGTTCCGTCCCCGGCGTTGGCGAGGCGCGTTGCTGCCCAGGGGGGCCACCGTCACCTTCGACATCATCGACGCCACCATGCGGCTTGTCAGCGCGGTCGCCGACTACACCGAAATCCGCGAGGCCAACCGGGTGATCGTGCGCGAGGACGCCTCGTTCAGCCCCACGCTCCTGTTCGATCCCGAGCACAATCTGGATGAACGCATCCTGCGCGAACAGTTCATGCCGTAAGGTTCAGCGCCCCTCGCCCGCCATACGCGATTGAAGCTGGCCAGCCAGCAGCCGGGCGCTTTCCAACTCGGGGTCGAGGACGAGGGCCTGGTCGAGGGCGGCCTTGGCGGGGCCGAGGGCGCCGACGTGCATGTAGGCCATGCCGAGGACGGCGAAGACCTTGGCGTCGGTTGGGTCCAGGCCGATGGCGGTCTGGAAGTTCTCGATCGCCTGGTCGTAGCGCTGGCGCGCGAGCGCGAGGCCGCCGAGCTTCAGAAACGGCTTGGGGGATTCGGGCGCCAGTTCGGCCGCGCGCCCGTAAGCCTTCTCCGCCTGGTCCAGGCTCCCCTCGGCCCAAAGCGCGTCGCCCTTCGCCAGCAGGGATGGCGCATCGGCGGCCGCGGCCGGGGCGGCGAACACCGCGAGAAAGAAGAAAAGAAACAGTCCGCGCATGGATCGCTCCGGATAATCGCCTCGGGAATCGGAAGCGCCCCCCGCGTTGGCGGGAGGCGCTCGCCTAGTCTTGATGAAAGCCTACTTCAAGGAGCCCTTGCCGTAGCGCTCCTCATAGCCCTTGCGGACCTTGTCGATGGCTTCCTTGCTCATGCCCTCGAAGAACCAGGTGTGGCCGGGGATGAGCCGGAAGTGCTTGTCCAGCAGTTCGCCCGCCATCTTGTCGCCCACCTTCTTCTTCAGCTCGGG
Organism: uncultured Hyphomicrobiales bacterium; assembly: GCA_964344345.1. GTDB lineage: Bacteria > Pseudomonadota > Alphaproteobacteria > Rhodospirillales > CAYFNC01 > CAYFNC01. The sequence goes on from CAYFNC010000011.1 coordinate 31,493, forward strand.
AATGAACTTGAAGTAGGTGTGCTTGGCCACGTCGTAGATGCCGTGCCACCACGTGTAGTCCGGACCGTTCATGGACGCGCCGTGGCGCGCGCGGCGGCCTTCGTGGTGCCAGATTTCCCACCAGACCCATTCGAGCTTCTCGTCGAACGGCGCCTTGGAGAGCTTTCCGGCCTTCTTCAGGTCGCTCATGATCGCGGCTATGGGCTTGGCGAACTTCTCGTTATAAAGATCGACCAAGTCGTCGAGCTGCTTGTAATGGCCGTCCACGAAGCTGGAGGTGTGGCAGGCGTAGCAGATGTCCTGCATCTTGTCGCGTCGATCCTTCCAGGTCAGAATCTCGACCACCGTGCCGCCATGGGCCTTGGGATGGTCGGGCTTGTCGCCCTTCTTGGGCAGCGGCTTGCCTTCCGGCACGTCGTACTGATGGCCGTTGTCGAGCCGGACCAGGTTGATCTTCTTCGAGATCGGGGAGCGCAGGTTCCAGGAAATCCGCTCGCCGACGTCGTGGGTTTTTCCCTCGTCGGGCGAGGCGCTCATGTGGCAGGTGGCGCAGGTGGGCGCGGCCACGTAGTCGATGCCCGCGACCCACTTGTCCTTGTCCATGTTCATCTGGTCCACGCTGGCGCGGTAGATGATGCCGTGCTTGGATTCGTTGTAGACCTCGATCTGCGGATGGTCGGGGCCGATGTGGCACTTGCCGCAGGTGTCCGGCGTCCTGGCCTGGGCGCGCGAGAAGCCGTGGCGGCCGTGGCAGGCCGAGCACGTGCCCTTGGACCCGTCCGGATTGATGCGGCCGATGCCGGTGTTGGGCCAGGTCTGGGGCGTGGGATGGCCCTTGCGCTTGCCGTCCTTGAAGACCTCGATCACCGAGCCGTGGCACTGGCGGCAACCGGCGTTCACCGCCGCCGGTCCCCCGACCACCTCGCCCAGGAGATTGTCAAGCGAAGCCAGGATCTCGCCGCCGCTGGCGTGGTGGGAGCGCTGGTGCTCCTTCACCTCGGTCGTATGGCACTGGCCGCAGTCCTTGGGACTCACGATTTCGGTGATCAGGGATTCCTTGTGCATGTAGGAATCCGGATCGCCCTTCTCGGCCCCGTGGCAGTCGAGGCAGGTGATGCCGTTCTGCCCATGCTGGGAGTTGTTCCATTGCCAGAACAGGCCGGGGCTTTCGGTGCGGTGGCAGTTCTCGCACCGCTCGCCCTGTTCGCCCCATTCCTTGCCGAGTTTGTTGCCCGGCCTCTCGGCCGAGGCCGCCGTCGCGACCAGAAGCGCGATGGCCATGGCGGCGAGCGCGCGAATGCTCAACAAATTCGATAACTTCGATCGCCAGCGCATCATTGAACTCCCCCATTTCCCTGTTCGATTGACGACGCCTCGATGGGCGTGCTCCAAGGGTTGTCGCAAAACCCAGGGGTGATTTACTTTTGACTAATTAGAGGCGATTCGGGGGCGTTCCGCAAGCTTCAAAAACATGACGAACCAAAGCATCGCCATATTAAAGCGCCGGATAGGAGCCGTTATTTTTCGCTCATCACGATGACCACGCCCCGGCGTCCCCCCTCCAGACGGCGCAGGTGAAGCTTGATCAGGGGGTCGTCCGGATAGTGTTGATGCAGGGTCTGGAACATGCCGAGCGCCATGGGGTCCTCGTTCTCCATGGCGCGGAAGGCCTGGATGTAGGATTGGACGCGCTCGGACGCCACCTCGTCCGGCGGCATGGGCTCGAAAGTGGGCAGGTCTTCGGACTTGCCCTTGAGGACAAGGCTTCCCACCGGGCGGCCCGAGAATTCCGCGCAGCGATCCACGGTGTGGCCGCTGATGCACATGCGGGTTCCAAGATGCTTGTTCACGCTTTCGAGGCGCGCGGCCGTGTTGATGGCGTCGCCGTGGGCGCAGTAGTTGAAGATCACGTTGCCCCCCATGTTGCCGATGATCACGGGGCCCGTGTGCACGCCGATGCGGGTCTTGCCGAGCGGAATGCCCTCGGCGACCTTCTTTTTTTGGAAGGCGTTGGCGAAGTCGTCCATTTCCAGGGCGCAGGCCATGGCGCGCTCGGCGTGGTCGGCCTGCTCGATCGGGGCGTTGAAGAAGAACGTGGTCGCGTCGCCGATGATGGCGTCCAGGGTGCCTCCGTGCTTGAAGCCGATGGCGATGATCTCGTTCAGGTACTCGTTCAGCATGGGGATCAGGTCGTCGGGCGTGAACTGCTCCACCAGCGGCGTGAAGTCCGCGAGGTCGGAGAAGATGAACGACAGCTCCTTGCGCTCGCCGCCGAGCTTCAGATGGTCGGGGTTCTCGATCAGGGCCTGGACCAGGTTGGGCGAGACGTAGCTGGCGAAGGCCTTGCGGATGTAGCCTCGCTCCCGTTCGGCCTGCACGTGGCGAAGCAGCGAGCCCGTGGTGTAAACCACCACGGCCGTCAAAGACGGGAACAGGGGATCGAGTAAAATCCCCTCGGACGCGAAGGCCCACATGGACGTCCCGACCGCGCCCGCGACCGCCGCGCCGCCCACCAGCGCCGTCGGCAGCGCGCCGAAGCGCCGCCCCAGGACGATGATCACGATGGCGAGCAGGGTCTGCAAAACGATCTCGGCGCCAATGGCCCAATCGGGTCGGGTGAGGAACTGGCCGGACAGGACCTGTTCGAGCACCTGGGCTTGTATCTCCACGCCCGGCAGCGCCTCGCGCAGCGGATTGAGCCGCAGGTCGTGCAGGCCCACCGCCGACGTCCCGACGAGCACGATGGCGCCGCCCAGCTTTTCGGGCGAAATCTCGTTGTCGATCAGCTTCCAGATCGGAATGTAGCGGTTTTTGTTGTGGTAGGAGTGGTGGATCCACACCCGCCCCTCGGCGTCGGTGGGCACGGGAAGCTGGCCGATCTTGATGTGGGTGATGCCGGTCGCGGCGCCGTAGCCGCCCTCGCCGCTGGCGCCGACGGACTTGACGATGAAGGTTTTGGCTCCCTGCGCGACGCGGAGCGTCTCGGCGGACAGCGACGGAAAGATCTGGCCTCGGGACGCGAGCAGAAGGGGAACTTGGCGCACCACCCCGTCCACGGTGGGCACGAAGTTGATGGCGCCGAGGCCCGCGGCCCCCTCGATGATCTTGGGAAGCGGGCTGAGCGCGTTGTCGAAGGTCAGAAGGTAGGGCAGCGGATCGCCGCCCGCCGTCGCCACGCCCCATTTGGGCTTGGGCGGGTCGGACGCGCCCTCGGCATCGGTGAGCGCGAAGCCCGCGACCGCCGGAACCCCTTGAAGCGCGCGGGAGAATTCCTCGTCGTGGTCGGGCAGGGCGTCCAGGAATCGTTCAAGATCGCGGCTTGGCGGCAACTCGCCCCGCAGCCGCGACGGCGAGGTGCGGTCCTCCTCGGCGAACACGATATCGAAGGTCACCACCGCGACGCCGAGGTCCCCCAGACGCTGGACGATGTCGGCCATCAAGGTGCGCGGCCACGGCCACTGGCCCAGGCGGCGCAGGCTTTCCTCGTCGATGTCGAGGATCTTGACCGGCATCTCTTGGTATTCGCGGGGCTTCCAGCGCTGGTAGGCGTCAAACACGGAGTTGCGCAGCGTGCTGACCAACAAGGGGTCCTCGACCCGGGCGACGCCGGCGCCGGCGATCACCAGGACCGGCAACCACAGCGCCATGGTTCGCCACAGGAGGTCCCGGAGTTTGGTCATGGTCAGGCCTCCCGGCCGAGCGCCGCCATCAGTTCGCGCCATTCGCGTTTGCTCATGCCGCTGGATTTCTGGTCCATGGCCTCGCCGTTCAGCATGGCGCGCACCGCCGCCAACGCCTTGGCGGAAAGATTGAACCCGCCGTGGCGATAGTCCATGAACGCGGCGTGGGTGATCGGCACCCAACGCTTCAACGTTTCCAACATGGCCTCGGCGTAGACCCGGATTTCGTACTGGGCGTGGCTGTCGGCCCGCAAGCTGAGGAAGTGCAGCAGGTTATGCAGGTCGATCTTCCAGTACCACTGGGTGTAGGTGTTGAGCGTCAGGTTCATGCGGGCCAGTTCGCGGGCGAGGCCGGACCGGTCGGGATCAACCGGGTTCCCGTCCGCGTCCTCGTTCAGCATGGATTCGTAATCGGCGAAGCAGCGTTCGGCGTCGTCGCGAAGCATTTGCAGAACCTCGGCCGCCTCGTCGCCCTCCAAGACCGTACCCCGGCCCTGGCGGTTGGATCGGGACTGGGTTCCCAGCTTGTCGGGCGCGGGGATGTAGTACTCCCGGTCCAGGATCGAATAGCGCGCCGAGTATTCGTTCACGTTGGCGGTGCGATGCCTGATCCACTGGCGCGCCACGAAGATGGGCAGCTTCACGTGGTACTTGATCTCGCACATCTCGAAGGGCGTGGTGTGCCGGTGGCGCATCAGGTAGTTGATCAGCCCGGCGTCGTCCTGAAGCTTTTTTGTGCCCTTGCCGTAGGACACCCGCGCCGCCTGCACGATGGCCGCGTCGTCGCCCATGTAGTCGATCACCCGGACGAAGCCGTGATCCAGGATCGGAATCGGCTGGTACAGGATGTCTTCCAGCTCCGGCGCCGTGGCGCGGCGCGTGTCGGACCGCTCCGCGCGCGCGGCCTCGATTTCGGCTTCCTGTTCGGGCGTGAGCTGCATGCCGTGTTTCCCCCCCGCGAAACGAATGATCCCGCCCCCCAGAAGTATCGCCATCGGGAGGCGGGATCAATGGCCGCGAGGGGCCGAAGCCGAGAAAAGTTCTAGTCGGCGGCGGTGCGGACGCCGGTGTTCAGGTCCACCTTCCAGGTGCGCACCAGGGAGCCGTTCTTGGTGACGATGGTGGCGAGCGCGGTGTCCTTGTTCAATTTCTTGACCGTTCCCACCTTCACGTTGGGATTGCCGCGAAGGGCGACGCCCTGCTCGAACTGGGCCTTGACCTGCTCGATGGTCAGGGGCTTGTCGAGCTTTCCGCCCTTCATGCAGCCACCCTTGCCGAACATGCCGCCGTGGTGGCCGAAGCCGCCCTTGCCGCCGCCTTGCATGATCTTTTTCATGACCCAGGGCGGGGGGCCGAAATGGCCGCCGTAGGACGGGACGGCGCCGGGCGTGTCGGTGACGGCGAGGACCGGAACCGGGGCGGCGGCGGCGGCGAGGACGCCGACGGCGACGGCGGCGAGGATGATCTTGCGTTTCATGTTCTGTCTCCTTGCAAAGGGTTTCATGCGTTGTCGATGGAGACAGGTTCGCCCCCGAACGTTTCCGGCGTTTTTCCGAAAGGGGCCCACTTGGTAACGGAGTGTTTCAATCCCCCGCCCGCTTACGCGCCGTTACGCGAAATCCCGGATTGGCCGTCGGTTGGCGGCGCGCCCTTGCCCGCAACCGCGCCATGGCTTATCAATTCATGGTTTAGATGTGGCGTGGCGACCGATGACTCCGTTGAACAAGATGCTGGCGGCGTTCGGGCTGGGAAGCCTCCTGATCTGCGCGCTGGCCGCGACCTTCCTGTGGCGGACCAACGAACGGGTCGCGGTCGAGCAATGGCGCGAGGGCGTCTCGGCGCTCGCCTTCGCCGTCGGGCGGAGCGTCGAGGGCGAGTTGGAGGGCGCGAAGAACACCCTCGCCGCGCTCGCCAGCCTGCCGGAATTCGCGGACCTGCCCCACGTGGCCGACATCGACCGCTCCATCAACGGGATACCGGAGCGCCTGGACCAGGAAAAACGCCGCCTGATGGACGCGGTGATGAAGCAGGCCGGGACCTTCTCGGTCATGTTCGTGCTGCGCCCGAACGGGGACCATTACATTTCCCATCCGTTTTCGGTCCAGCGCTCGCTCAGGAAATACAATCTGTCCGATCGGGTGTATTTCCGCGAGGCGAAACGAACCGGCGAGACGGTGATCTCGGACAGTTTCGTCGGGGCCGACGGCGCGCCCGCGGTCGCCATCCTCGTCCCCATCGATTCCAAAGCGGGGGAGCGCCGCGCCTATCTGGGCGGGGTGTTCCACCTGGCGACGCTGTCCGAGCTGGTCTCGAAACCCAGCCTGCCCCGGGGCGCCGAGGCCCTGATCGCGGACAGGAACGCCAACATCATCGCCCACACGGACAAGGACTGGATCAAAGGAAACGAGAGAGTCTCGCTGACCGCGCATCCCTTCTTCAAGGAAAGCCGGATCGAGAACCGGGGCGTCTACGCGGACCCGGAAACCGGCGAACGCATGATCGGCGGGTTCTTCCAGTTCCAATTCGGATGGGGCTTCGGGCTGTTCCAGCCGCTCGACGCGGCGCTGGGACAGGCGAGAAGGAACCTGTCCCTGGACGTCGCCATCCTGATCCTCACCATCGCGACGGTCTCGGCGCTTGGGCTCTACGTCGCGTGGAAGCTGGGATGGCGCTGGGAGCGGGCCGACGCGCTGGCCTTGGAGAGCGTCCGGAAATACCATTCCTTCGTGGAGACGTCCGGGGAGGGTTTCTGGCTCATCGACCCCGTGACCAAGGAGACCCAGGAGGTCAACGACAGCCTGCTCCGCATCCTCGGCTATTCCAGGGACGAGATGCTGGGCAAGACGCCCCTCGACTTCGCCGACGCGGACAACAAGCGGATCTTCGTCGAGCAAACCGCGAAGATCGCCGACACCGACCACCGCGGCTATGAAATCACCCTGACCCACAAGGCGGGCCACGGGGTGGAGACCCGGTTCAGCGCGACCACGCTGCGCGACGCGGACGGCGCGCCCGTGGCGGCTTTCGCCTTCGTCCGCGACATCACGAATCGCAAGCGGGCCGAGCGCGCGCTGGCGGCGAGCGAGAGCCACCTGCGCTCCCTGATCCAGGCCAGCCCGTACTGCATCCACGAAATCGACGCCAACGGAAACCTTCAGTCCATGAATCAGGCGGGCCTGGACATGGTGAGCGCCAAGGACGAAAGCGAAATCCGGGGCCTGCATTACGTGGACTACGTCGCCGACGAGGACAACGACCGCGTCGCGATCCTTTTGGACCGGGCGATCCATCGCGGCGAGGAGTCGCACTTCGAGTTCCGCTCCGACCTTGGCGGGCGAACGCATGTGTTCGCATCCATGTTCGCGCCCCTGGGGGACGCGCCGCCGCACCGAATCCTGGGCGTCACCCAGGACATCACGGAGCGGGCTCGCGCGGAAAGGGCGCTGGCGGACAAGACGGCCGAGTTGGAGCGCTCCAACGCCGAGCTTCAGGAGTTCGCCCACGTGGTCTCCCATGACCTCCAGGAGCCGCTGCGCGTCGTCACGGGCTTCATGAGCCTGCTGTCCAAGGAGTACGAGGGACGCCTCGACGCCGACGCCGACGAGTACATCCGGTTCGCGGTCGAGGGCGCGGAGCGGATGTCGGCCATGATCCGCGACCTGTTGCAGTATTCGCGGGTGCAGTCCCGCGCCCAGGAGCCCGTCCCCGTCGCGGCCGGCGCGGCCGTCGAGGAGGCCGTCGCCAATTTGCAGGCGTCGATCGAGGAGGCCGGGGCGACGCTCGCGGTCCAGGACGCGCTTCCCACCGTCATGGCCGACGAAAGCCAGTTGGTCCGGCTGTTCCAGAACCTGGTCGGCAACGCCGTAAAATACCGCGACCCCGCCCGCCCGCCGGAAATCGCCGTCGCCGCGGAAAGCCGCGGGGAAGAGTATGTGTTTTCGGTGCGGGACAACGGCATCGGCATCGACGAGAAGAACACGGACAGGATCTTCGGCGTGTTCCAGCGGCTCCACCTGCGCGAGGAGTACGACGGCACCGGCATCGGCCTCGCCGTGGTCAAGCGCATCGTCGAGCGCCACGGCGGTCGGATTTGGGTGGAATCCACGCCCGGCGAGGGCAGCGCGTTCTTCTTCACCCTGCCCGATCGCGGAATGAGCAAATTATAAGCATTGAAAATTTGCCGCCCATCATTTGGTCGGCAAGCTTGTCCATTCGCTTCGCCCGTTCTCGACGCGCCTGGGGGTCGATCCGAATCCATCCTTTTTGACAAAGGGTTGATGGCGGCGGTTTTCAACCGCGCGTTTGGCGCGCTTTTTGCTGCGCCCCCTTTTCCACGCAAGGTCGATGACCGAAGGGAGAAGGGCGAATGGCCAAAAAGAAGGCCTTCGACGAAATGCGCGGCCCCCGGGGCGGGGTGCGGAAATCGTACCGGAGCTACAACAAGTGGCTCCAGGGCGCGCCGGTCGAGCGTCTGGTGGAGAAAAGCCGCCAGGCGGACGTCATGTTTCGTCGGCTCGGCATCACCTTCGCCGTCTACGGCGGCGACGAGGGCGCGGAGCGCCTGATCCCCTTCGACGTGGTGCCCAGAATCCTGAGCGCGGCGGAATGGAACATCGTCTCGTCCGGCGTCGTGCAGCGGGTCACGGCGCTGAACGCGTTCCTGCACGACGTCTATCACGATCAGGAAATCCTGAAGGAGGGCATCGTCCCCGCCGACCTGATTCTGACCAACAGCGCCTATCGCCCGGAAATGCTGGGGGTGAACCCGGCGCACGGGATCTACTCCCACGTGTCCGGCGTCGACGTGGTCCGGGTGGACGAGGATGAGTTCTACGTGCTCGAGGACAACCTGCGCACGCCGTCGGGGGTGTCCTACATGCTGGAGAACCGCCAGACCATGATGCGGCTGTTCCCGGACCTGTTCTCCAGGATCGGCGTCGCGCCGGTCAACCATTACCCGGACGTCCTGCTCGAAACGCTGATGTCCGTGGCGCCGTCCCAGGCGGACGATCCCACCGTGGTGGTGCTGACCCCCGGCCCCTTGAACAGCGCCTACTTCGAGCACGCCTTCCTGGCCCAGGAAATGGGGGTGGAGTTGGTCGAGGGCCGCGACCTGTTCGTGGACGACGGATGGGTGTTCATGCGCACCACCGAGGGGCCCAAGCGCGTGGACGTGATCTACCGCCGCATCGACGACGACTTCCTCGACCCGCTGGCCTTCCGCCCGGATTCCATCCTTGGCGCGCCCGGGCTTTTGTCGGTATACCGCGGCGGGCGGGTGACGCTCACCAACGGCATCGGCGCCGGCGTCGCCGACGACAAGGCCGTCTATCCCTATGTCCCCGACATGATCCGGTTCTATCTCGGCGAGCCGCCGATCCTGAAGAACGTGCCCACCTGGACGCTCCGCGATCCGGACCAGCGCGCCCACGTGCTCGACCGTCTCGAGGAAATGGTGGTCAAGGAGGTCCACGGCTCCGGCGGCTACGGCATGCTGGTGGGCCCCACCAGCACCATGGAGGAGCGCCACCGCTTCAAGCAGAAGATCGAGGCCGCGCCGGAAACCTTCATCGCCCAGCCCACGCTGGCCTTGTCCACCTGCCCGTCCCTGGTGGACGCGGGCGTCGCGCCCCGCCACGTGGACCTCAGGCCCTACGTGCTGTCGGGCGAGAAGGTGACGGTGGTTCCGGGCGCGCTCACCCGCGTGGCGCTCCGCGAGGGCTCCTTGGTGGTGAACTCGTCCCAGGGCGGCGGGACCAAGGACACATGGGTGTTGGAGGCGTGACATGCTGAGCCGGACGGCCGACCATCTGTACTGGATCGCCCGCTACGTGGAGCGGGCCGAGAACGTGGCCCGCATCCTGGAAAGCGCCTACCAGATGTCGCTGATGCCCATCGGCGGCAGCCGCGATGGGTCCGAATGGGAGGCGGCTCTCGCCGTCGGCGGGGACGCAAACGCCTTCCAGGAGCGTTATGGAACGGTCGGCGTCGGCACCGTGGTGGGCTACATGGCGCTTGACCTGGACAACCCGTCCTCCATCCGGTCCAGCATCGGCAAGGCGCGGGAGAACGCGCGCGAGACCCGCCACCTGCTCAGCACCGAACTGTGGGAAAGCATCAACCAGACCTGGTTGGAGTTGCAGCAGCTCACCTACCCCCGGCTGATGGAGCGGGGCTTTTCCGAATTCTTCGAATGGGTCCGCGACCGGTCCCACCTGTTCCGGGGCGTCGCCGTCGGCACGGTCCGGCGCGGGGACGCGTTTTCGTTCATGGGCCTCGGCACCTTCGTCGAGCGCGCCGACAACACCGCCCGGGTGCTGGACGTCAAGTACCGCCTGCTGTCCGGCGCGGACGACGGGACCGAGGCTGCGGTGGATTACTACCGCTGGGGCGCGCTCCTGAAAGCGCTGTCCGCGTTCAAGTCCTATCGCGAGATCTATCGCGGGGCCATCGCGCCCCGCAACGTGGCCGAGCTTCTGGTGCTGCGCGAGGACGTGCCGCGCTCGCTGCACGCCTGCACGGACAAGACCCGCGCAATCCTGGAGCGACTCAACCGCGAGGGGGAATGCGCTCGCGTCGCGGGGCGGCTCCACGGCGAGCTTCATTACGGGCTGATCGACGAAATCCTGGACAGCGGCCTGTCCGAATATCTTGGAAGCTTCGTCGCGCGAAACGCCGGGCTGAACGCCCAGATCCAGGAAGACTTCATGATGACGGCTTAGGGAGTCCGGGACATGAGACTGACCATCGAGCACGAAACCCACTACCGATTCGAAGAGCAGGCCAAGCACAGCATCCAATACCTGCGCATGACGCCCCGGCGCGACCTGTCCCAGCGCGTGATCCAGTGGGAGGTGACGACGCCGGGCGGGCTGCGCTCCTGGGTGGACGGGTTCGGAAACCTGACCCACGTCTCGGTCCAGGAAACCCTCCACGACGAGGTGCCGGTCCACGTGCGCGGCGTGGTCGAGACCGTGGACAAGTCCGGCGTGCTGCCCGCCGACGACGGCATGCCTCCGCTGATCTTCCTACGCGAGACCGAATACACCAAGGTGGAGGACAACATCGAGGAGTTCGCCGCGCCCTTCCGCGACCAGCTCCAGGCCTTGGGCGCGCTCGACGCCTTGCACGCGCTCATGGCCCATATTCACGCGGTGGTGGCCTATCGCCAGGGCCACACCCACGTCCACAGCACGGCCTCGGACGCTCTCGCCCACGGCTGCGGGGTGTGCCAAGACCACGCGCACCTGTTCATCGCCTGCTGCCGGGTGCTGGGAATTCCGGCGCGTTACGTCAGCGGATACCTGTGGGGCGGAATCGGCGACGGCGACGATCCCCACCTGCACAGCCACGCCTGGGCCGACGCCCTGGTGGACGGGCTGGGCTGGGTCGGCTTCGATCCCTCGAACAAGCAGTGCGCCACCGACGCCTACGTGCGCCTGGCCGTCGGCTTCGACTACGCCTCGGCCTGTCCGGTTCGGGGCGTGCGGCGCGGCGGCGGCGAGGAAATGATGGACGTCAAGGTCGTGGTGGAGCAAAACCAGTGACCTACTGCCTGGGAATGCTGCTGGACCGAGGAATGGTCATGGCGTCGGATTCGCGCACCAACGCGGGCGTGGACAGCGTCGCCACCTTTCGCAAGATGCACGTGTTCGCCCAGCCGGGCGAGCGGGTGATCGTCCTGATGTCGGCGGGCAACCTGGCGGTGACCCAGTCGGTGATCGCCATGCTCGAGGAAGGCCTGGCCATGGATGGCGAGCCGACCCTGGACGAGATGGACACCCTCTACGAGGCCGCGCAACTGGTCGGCAAGGCGCTCAGGCGCGTCCACGACGTGGACGGGCCCTACCTCAAGGCCCAATCGGCCGAGGTCTCGGCCTCGTTCATCCTGGGCGGCCAGATCAAGGGCGGGCGCATGCGCCTGTTCCAGATCTATTCCGCCGGCAACTTCATCGAGGCGACGGACGACACGCCGTATTTCCAAATCGGCGAGACCAAATACGGCAAGCCCATCGTCGAAAGGGTCCTGCGGCCCGAACTGGACCTGCTCAGCGCCGCCAAGTGCGCGTTGGTGTCGCTGGATTCGACCATCCGGTCCAACATCTCGGTGGCGCCGCCGGTGGATTTGCTGGTGATCAAGCGCGACGCCCTCGACATCGCCACCTGGCAACGGCTCGACGACGACGACCCCTATTTCAAGGAGGTGCGCAGCCATTGGGGCGACGGGCTGCGCCGGCTTTTCGACCGGGTGCCCAGCCCCGCGTGGGAAGGGGATATTTCCTGATCAGGAGTTGTCGGCGACTTCCTCGTCGATGTGCTCCATGACCTCGGACATGTCGTCGTCGTCCTCGCCCAGGTCCGACGCGTCCTCGATCAACGAGTCGTCGTTCTCGGCGGGTTCGATGTCCTTGTCGTCGTCGTCGTCCAGCCCCACGATTTCGATCGCGTCCTTGTCCTCCAGAGCTTCCGCCTCCTCTTCCGACGGCTTCGGCTTGACCGGCTCGGGCGGCGGCGGCGGCGCGGCGGCGCGCTTGGGCTTAACGGGAATGTCGACCTCGAAAACGTGGGAGCACTTGGGGCACGTCGCAGGCTGTCGCTTCATGTCGTAGAAGCGGGCCCCGCAATTGGGGCATGTCCGTTTTTTTCCCCAGTCCGGCTTGGACACCTTCCACCTCCGAAAAATGGTCTGCGACAAAACATTCAGCCAGCCAATTGCCATGTTCGCCGAACGCTGTCAAAACCAAAAGGCCGGACCGGCGAAAAAAAGCCCATCGACGCGGCTCCTTTCATGCTACATCGCACGAAGCGAGGCGCAAGGAGGAAAAAGCATGCCCGCCATGAAATCGTCCCGAACGGGCGCTCTTGCGGGCGACGTCACCGTGCCGGGCGACAAGTCCGTGTCGCACCGCGCCTTGATTTTCGGGGCCCTGGCGGTGGGGGAGACCGTCGTCCGCGGCTTGCTGGAGGGCGAGGACGTCCTGAACACGGCCGACGCGCTCCGCGCCTTCGGGGCGGAAATTTCGCGCGGCGACGGCGGAATCTGGCGCGTGGCGGGACGCGGCGTCGGCGGTCTGGCCGAGCCCGAGCGGGTGTTGGACATGGGCAATTCCGGAACCGGCGCGCGCCTGTTGATGGGCCTGGCCGCGAGTCATCCGTTCACGACGCTGTTCACCGGCGACGCCTCCCTGGTCAAGCGCCCCATGAAGCGGGTCACGACGCCGCTGGAATCCATGGGCGCGGCGTTCTGGACGCGCTCGGGGGGACGGCTGCCGCTGGCGGTCATGGGGGCCGGGGATCCCCTGCCCATCGAATACGACATGCCCGTGGCCTCGGCCCAGGTGAAGTCGGCGGTTCTGCTGGCGGGATTGAACGCGCCTGGCCGCACCAGCGTGATCGAGCCCGCGCCCACCCGCGACCACACCGAACTGATGGCCCGCCACTTCGGCGCCGAGATCGAGGTCCGGGACCTGGGTGACGGACGGCGCGCCGTCGCCGTGACGGGCCAGCCCGAACTGGCCGCCGCCGACGTGGTGGTTCCGGGAGACGTGTCGTCGGCCGCGTTCCCGCTGGTGGCGGCGCTGATCGTCCCGGGGTCCCGGGTGACGGTCAGGGGCGTTGGGCTGAACCCGCTTCGCGCCGGTCTTCTGCAGACGCTACAGGACATGGGCGCGGATATCCGGATCGACAACCAACGCACCGAGGCCGGGGAGCCCGTGGGCGACGTCACCGCCGCCGCCTCCCGGCTCAAGGGCGTCTCCACACCGGCCGAGCGGGCGCCGTCCATGATCGACGAATTCCCCATCCTGGCCGTCGCCGCCGCCCTGGCGGACGGCGAAACCCGCATGAACGGGGTCGGCGAGCTTCGGGTCAAGGAAAGCGACCGCATCGACACGGTGGCGCGGGGGCTTCGCGCCTCGGGCGTCGCGGTCGAGGAGGGCGAGGACTGGATGGTCGTCCACGGGACCGGCCGCCCGCCCAAGGGCGGCGCGACCGTGGCGGTGGAGTTGGACCACCGCATCGCCATGTCGTTCCTGGTCCTGGGCCTCGCGTCCGAGAATCCGGTCGCGGTGGACGACGCCGGGCCGATCGAGACCAGCTTCCCCGGCTTCGCCGGCCTGATGGCCGGTCTCGGCGCGGACATTTCCCAATAAGACAATCTTAAGCCCCGTTCCGCATTATTCCAGAACGCAACCTGCCAGTTGCGCGAAATGACTGGGAGAACGAGCTTGGCGATTAGCGACGACGACCTATTGCAAAGGATAGGTGTCCTGATCAACAAGCGCGCCACATATTTGGATGCCCAGGAACCGCTCGAAGAGGCGTGGGATCGACGCATCGGCAATCCCCCGGCGATCTGCAATCTTCTCGCAGTGCTGTATACGTATAAAGGCCAATTTTCCAAGGCTTCCAACATCCTGGAGCAAATAGAGCCTTCGATCACTCTTGGAAATGTGTATTTCCTCGAGGGACGATACGAAGACGCCCAAAGCGCATATGAGATCGCGACGCGCGCGGCCCCTCTCGAGCCCGGCAAGCCGACGGCCCTTGTCCCGGGCGGCCTCGCCATAAACTATTTCGGGGAGTTGTCCGCCAACGTGGACGCCGCGCTCAGGGCCGATCAACTCGGCCTGCTCCCCCCGCACAACGAATTGACGCTGCCTTCGCAAGGCCGCTTCGCGGATTCGACCCTTCGAAAAATCTGGGCCCAAGCGGGCGTGGGGGTTGGCGACGCAGTGAGGCACAAGATCCATGTCGACGTCATGCCGATAGCCGATGGACGGTTGCTTCCGAGGGTGTTGGCCCACGCCACCTATCGCACCGGACGCCCCTTAATCTCGATGGAATGGGAATCGACGCATTGGGATTTTCTGAAGCTTCGCCGCGGCGACCCCTTTGTCGTCATGCACGTCCGCGAGAACGCCAGTTACGAAGAAGATGAAATTCCCTGGACGCCCAACAAATTCCGCAACGCGGATCCCATGACCTATGTCTCCGCCGTCGAACACCTGACCTCGCTGGGCGTCAAGGTGTTCCGCATCGGGGACAAGAGCATGTCGGCGATGCCTTCCATGCCCGGTTTTTTCGATCTCGCCACGTTGCCGGATCCCCGCCCCGACTGGGTCGATGTGTTCCTGGCGGCGAACGCGCTGTTTTTTTTGGCGACGGCGTCCGGCCCCTACACCCTGGCCTACCATTTCGGAACCCCGATTCTTGGAACGAACTGGTTTCCGCTTGGGTGGTGGCTCTATGACGACAACCAGATGCTCATACACAAAACGTTCAAGAAGCGCTCCATGCCGGAAACCATGAAGCCGCCATGGTTCACGAACCTCCGCCCGGACATTCTGGACCCGGAAGAAACGGTCATAGACAACACATCCGATGAAATTCTCGAGGCCGTGAAGATCATGCTCAATCGTCCCGCGACCGCTTCGCCAACGCCCCCCGCCGCCGATCCGCTGGGAATCGGCTTTGCGTCGCGTTTGGCCTATCCCGAACATCGGGTCATGGAGCTCTGGGGATGACGGCGAACGCAACGCCCAAGGACCTGTTCCGCGCCATGCTTCGCATCCGCCGGATCGAGGAGGCCATCGCCGAGCGCTATCCGGCGCCGACCCCGGCCGAGCAGACGATCCGCTGCCCCGTGCATCTGTCCATCGGGCAAGAGGCGGTTCCGGTGGGCGTCGCGGCCGCGCTTCGCCCGGACGACAAATTCGCGCTCACCCATCGCTGCCACGCCCAGTACCTGGCCAAGGGCGGCGCGTTGAAGCCGATGATCGCCGAGATGCTCGGCCGCGAGACCGGGTGTTGCGGCGGGCGCGGGGGCTCCATGCATCTGCACGACGCCGAGGCCGGGGTGATGCTGAGCCTGCCCATCGTGGCCAGCGCGATTCCCATCGGAGTCGGAGTCGCGCTCGCGCTCCGCCAACAAGGGTCCGACGCCGTGGCCGCCGCGTTCTTCGGCGACGGCGCCGTCGAGGAAGGCGTCTTCCACGAAAGCATGAACTTCGCGGCGCTAAAAAAGCTGCCCATCCTGTTCGTGCTCGAGAACAATCTCTACTCGGTCTACACCGGGCTTCCCGACCGCCAGCCGGACCGCCCCCTGGCCGACCTGGGCAAGGCCCACGCCGTTCCCGTCATCCAAGGCGACGGCAACGACGTCCGGTTCGCCCTGGACGCGGCGCGGGAGGCGACGGCGCGGGCCCGCGCCGGAGGCGGGCCCACGTTGATGGTGTTCGACACCTACCGCTGGCGCGAGCACTGCGGCCCCAACTACGACAACGACATCGGATACAGGACCGAGGCCGAATTCCTGGAATGGAAGGCCCGTTGCCCCATCGAACGACTTCGAAAATCGCTGGGCCTTTCCGAGGCGGAAGAGGCCGCCATGGAGCGCGCCATCCAGACCGAGATCGAGGACGCCTTCGCCTTCGCCGAGGCGTCCCCCCACCCCGACCCCGACACCGCCGGAGACATGGTCCTATGCCCGTCCTGACCGTCGCTGAGGCCATCCGCGAGGCCACGGACATCTGCCTGGGCCGCGACGAGCGGGTCTTCCTGATGGGGGAAGGCGTCGCCGATCCCAAGGCCATCTTCGGCACCACCGCGGGACTGGCGGAAAAGTACGGGCCCGAGCGGGTGTTCGAGACCCCTGTCTCGGAGAACGGCTTCACCGGCGTCGCCGTCGGCGCGGCCATGATGGGGCGGCGTCCCATCGTCGTCCATCAACGGGTGGACTTCGCCCTGCTCTCCCTCGAACAGCTTTTCAACAACGCGGCCAAGATCTGCTACGTCACCCGGGGCGAGCACACGGTTCCCCTGGTGGTCCGCATGATCGTCGGCCGGGGTTGGGGCCAAGGCCCGGCCCACTCCCAAAGCCTGGAGACCCTGTTTTCCTCGGTCCCGGGCCTGAAGGTCTGCATGCCCGCGAGCCCCAAGGAGGCCAAGGGCATGATGATCGCGGCGGTCGAGGACCCCAACCCGGTCATCATGCTGGAGCACCGCTGGGTCCATTACGTCAAGGGCGATGTCCCCAAAGGACATTACGCGACGCCGTTGGAAGGGCCGTTCCGGGTCCGCGAGGGCGGGGACGCCACCGTGGTCGCCACCGGCTACATGCGCTACGAGGCGCAACAGGCGGCGGACGCCCTGGCGGAACAGGGCGTCGAGGTCGAAATCCTGGACCAGGCCGTCCTGCGTCCCCTGAACGCGGAGCCCGTCGTCCGATCGGTCGCGAAAACCGGACGGCTTCTGGTTGTTGACAGCGGTTGGGTCCAGCACGGCCTGGGCGCCGAGATCATCTCCCGGGTGGTGGAGCGCGACCCGTCGCTGTTCGCCCGCAGGCCGAGGCGGCTCGGCCTCGGGGACCATCCGACGCCGTCGAGCCGCGTTCTGGCCGAGCGTTTCTATCCCACCTCGGTGGAGATCGCGTCCACCCTCGCCGACATGCTGGACCTTCCCGAAGACGCGCGCCGGGCGGTCGAGGATAGGCTGCGGGAGGAGCGCCGAGCCCTGCCCATCGACGTGCCCAACCCGGCGTTCATGGGGCCGTTCTGACCCCCTTGGCGTTTCCACCGGTAACGCCATATTAAGGACGGCGCGGGTATGTTGACGTGGGCGATCGCCCCGGTCGCATCCGGACGCGTCCCAAGGAGGCATGGAGCGTGAGCGGTTTTCAGGAGCTGCCCGACATCATCCGCGACGGCTTGTCCCGGGCCGCCGAGGCGCCGCGCCGCGAGGGCCCCCTCGGCCCGAGCCCCAAAAGCGTTCCCATCGAAGCCGCCGAGAACGGAGCGACCCTGTTCCTGGCCGTCGATCCCAAAGACCACACGGTCATCGAAGCGCGCCATTCGAAGGCGAAGGATCCGGTCGAGCGGGCCGTCCTGGATTGTTTCTGCCATGAGATCGAGGGCCTGCCGCTTCAGGAGGCTTGCGACCATGGGAGCCTGAGAACGCTTCACCGCTTGGCTTCCCCAGTAGCCGCGCGCCCCGCGCCCGGCATCATGACGCCCCGGACCGTCCATCCCGCATTCGCCACACCGGAAAGGTTGATCGACAAGGCGCGGGACGCCTATCTGCGGTCCCGGAGCCTCGATGGTATCGACGCCGTCTATAAACCCCGCCCGTCCGACGCCTGGATGGGAAAAAGCCGCGACGCGCGGCTGGCCGCGGTTTCAAAAAGCGTCCAGGCGTTCCTGAGCGACCGGGACCTTCCCGCAAGCGCCGTCGAGGCGGACCATATCGACGACGACGCCTTCCATCGACCCGTCCGCGTCTTTGTCGCCTTCGGCGACGCGATCCCTTCCGAACAAAAGCCCATTCTCTCCCGGGAGCTAGAGGCTTGGCTCAAGACCGAAGTCGAGGACCGCCTGGAGCTCTACAACCTGACCGAGGCGGACGCCAACAAGATCCGCGTGATCGGGGGCGCGACCCGTGGCGGGGCCAAGGAGGTCGCATGAGCGAAAACGGCGGCCTGATCCTGGACGGCACCAAGATCGCCTGGCACATGGAGCGCGTCGAGGCTTGGGAGCGGGGCGAACGCATCGCGCCCATCACCATCGACATGGCACTGACCCGATCGTGCAACTACGCCTGCGTCTATTGCTTCGCCATGCTGCAGGAAAACGCGCGCAAGATCATCGACCAGAGGGTGATCCATGATTTCCTTGAGGACTGCGCCGAGATAGGCGTCAAGGGCATCAGCCTGGTCTCGGACGGCGAAAGCACCATCAGCCCCGTGTTCAAGGACACCATCGTCCGGGGCGGCGAGCTGGGGCTGTCCATGGCCTGCGGCACAAACGCCTTCGTGCTCAATCGGCGGCTGCTCGAGGAGATCATGCCGCACCTGACGTACATCCGCGTCAACATCTCGGCCGGGGAGCGCGACCGCTACGCCGAGATCATGGGCGTGCAGCCCGAATGGTTCGACCGGGTCCGCCGCAACATCCAGGACATGGTGGACATCAAGAGATCCAAGGGCCTCGACGTCACCATCGGCATGCAGATGGTCCTCATGCCCGACTTCAGGGACCAGATCCTTCCGCTGGCCCGGCTGGGCCAGGAGCTCCGCCCCGACTACCTGGTGTACAAGCACTGCTCGGACAGCGAGGACGGCGGGCTCGGCGTCGATTACGGCGCCTACGACGCCCTTCACGACCTGCTCCGCGAGGCGGAGGCCTTTTCGGACGAGTCGTTCGAGGTCATCGTGAAGTGGTCCAAGGTGAGGGACGGCGACGCCAGAAGCTACCAACGATGCTACGGCCCGCCGTTCATCATCCAGCTTTCGGGCTCTGGCCTGGTCGCGCCCTGCGGCATGCTGTTCAACGAGCGCTACAAGAAGCTCCACATCGGCAACATCTGCGACGAGCGGTTCCGGGACATCTGGGCGTCCGACCGTTACTGGGACGTCATGAACTACCTGGCCTCGCCTCGATTCGACGCGCAGAACATGTGCGGGACGCTGTGCATGCAGCACAAGGTCAACGAGGCCCTGGACGCCCACATGAAACGGAATATCACCCTGGAGCCGCCCACGGGTCCGGCGCCCCAGCACCTCAATTTCATCTGATCGGTAACGCCCATGCCCGACGCTTTTCGCATCGAAAGCCACAAGCTGATCTACCACCCCGAACGGGTCGCCCAACTTCAAGCGGCGGGCGAGGATTGGGAGAAGGCGAAACACGTCTATCCCATCTACGTCGAGATCACCCCCATCGGGGCCTGCAACCACCGCTGCGGGTTCTGCGCCTTCGACTACGTCGGTTACAAGCCCGTCGCGCTCGACGTCGATCTGTTGCGCGAGCGGCTTCCGGAAATGGGGCGGCTCGGCGTCAAAAGCGTCATGTACGCGGGCGAGGGCGAGCCGCTGTTGCACAAGAAGATCAACGAAATCGTCGCCATCACCGAGGACGCGGGGATCGACGCCTCGTTCACCACCAACGCGACCGTCCTGCCCGACGGCTTCGCCGAGGAGGCCTTGCCAAGGATTTCGTGGATCAAGGCGTCGATCAACGCGGGGAACGCGGACACCTACGCCAAGATACACGGGACCAAGGCGCGGGATTTCGACAAGGCCCTGGAGAACCTGCGGACCATGGTCGCGGCTCGGAACGCGCAAGGCTCGGACTGCGTTCTCGGCGCCCAGATTCTTTTGCTGCCCGAGAACGAGGGCGAAATCGAGGCCCTGGCGCGGATCTGCCGCGACGACGTGGGCCTGGACTACCTGGTGGTGAAGCCCTACTCCCAGCACCATTCCTCCATCACCCAGAAATACGCGAACCTGGAGTACACGTCCTTCCAGGACCTGGAAAAAGGCCTGGAGGGAATGAGCACGGCCGATTTCTCGCTGGTCTTCCGCAGCGCGACCATGCGCAAGTACACGGAAACCGACCGCTATCCCCGCTGCTATTCGGTGCCTTTCCTGTGGGCCTACGTGATGGCGGACGGGACGGTTTCGGCGTGCGGCGCCTACCTGCTGGACGAAACGTTCGATCTCGGAAACATCCAGGACCAAACCTTCGAGCAAATCTGGATCGGTGAGAAGCGCCGCAAGAACTTCGAATTCGTCCGCAACGAGTTGAACATCGATCAGTGCCGCCGCAACTGCCGCATGGACGAGGTCAACCGCTACCTCCACCAGCTCATGGACGCGCCCCCGCCGCACGTGAATTTCATCTGAGGCGCCGGTTCAATAAAACGACCGCTCGGCCTTGAAGCGGGCGACGGCGCTTCATCGGCGCGAGGATCGCCTGGCCCGTGGCGCGCCGGTAGCGGCGCTTCGAACTCCGAGCCGCCCGCGCCAGCCCTCCGCTTCGAGGCCCAAAATCCCCGGCGGCCACGAGAAGGCTTGATTGTCGCCATCATCTCAAGTACCAAGGGGGACCCAACAGGTCCCCTTCGTCTAGAGGCCTAGGACACCGCCCTCTCACGGCGGCAACAGGGGTTCGAATCCCCTAGGGGACGCCAATCTCCCGCAATTGCGGGCGCTTCGGCCCGCCAGCGACGCGATCGGTTCGCGCATCGCCCGGGTCTTGCGCCGTTCGGGTGGGCGCGGGCGCCGTTCCGCGCGGCGAAGGGCCTAAAAAAAGAGGAGGCCCCATGGGGCCTCCCCTGCGCGTTCGGCTTTCGCCCTTGGCTCGCAACTCAGAGACGCTCCTTGACGTAGGAGCCGGGCGCGGGCTCGATGGGCTTGTAGACGCCACAGCCTTCCTCGCGGGCGGCGACCATGTCCTTGCCCGAAAGCTTGCGCATCCACGCGTCCCAATCCGGCCACCAGGAGCCCTCTTTCTCCACCGACTTCTCGAGCCAGGCGTCGGGGTCCTTGGGCGGCTTGCGGTCGTTGACCCAGTAGCAGTACTTGTTGCCCGCGGGCGGGTTGATCACGCCGGCGATGTGGCCCGACGCCGCCAGCACGAAGCGGTTGGGGCCGCCAAGCAACTGGGTGCCCTTGTAGGTGGACAGCCACGGCGCGATGTGGTCCTCGCGGGCCGACAGGAAGTACGTCGGGGTCTTGATCTTGCCGAGATCGATGGGAACGTCGCCCAGCACGATCCCGCCCGGGTCCTTCAGACGGTTCTTCTGGTAGAAATTCCGGAGATAGAAGCTGTGCATCACGGCGGGCATGCGGGTCGAGTCCGAGTTCCAGAACAGAAGGTCGAACGGGAACGGATCCTTGCCCAGCAGGTAGTTGCTGACCACGAAGGACCAGATCAGGTCGTTGGCGCGCAGCATGTTGAAGGTGCCCGCCATTTCCGAGCCTTCGAGATAGCCGCGCTCGCTCATCTTCTTCTCGAGGAAGCAGATGGTCTCCTCGTCGATGAAGACGCCCAATTCGCCGGGCTCGGAGAAGTCCATCATGGTGGTGAGGAAGGTGGCGCTCTTGATCCGGTCGTCGCCCTTGGCGGCGCAGTAGGCGAGCGTGGAGGCCAGAAGCGTGCCGCCGATGCAGTAGCCGATGGCGTTGACTTCGGGAACGCCGGTGGCCTTCTCGATCACGTCGATCGCGACGGTGGTGCCCTCGATCACGTAGTCGGCGAAGCTCTTGTTCGCGAGACGCTCGTCCGGGTTGACCCACGAGATCATGAAACAGGTGTGGCCCTGGTCCACCGCCCACTTGACCAGCGAGTTCTTCTCGCGGAGGTCCATGATGTAGAACTTGTTGATCCAGGCCGGGACGAACAGCAGCGGGCGCTTCAGCACCTTGTCGGTGGTCGGCGTGTACTGGATCAGCTGCATCAGGTCGTTCTGGAAGATCACCTTGCCCTTGGTGGTGGCGATGTTTTCGCCGATGGTGAAGGCGTCCATGTCGGTCATGCTGACGCGGAGCGAGCCCTTGCCCCGCTCCAGGTCGCCCAGCATGTTCTTCAGGCCGTTCAGCAGGTTCTCGCCGCCGGTCTCGATGGTGGTGCGCAGAACCTCGGGATTGGTCATCACGAAGTTGGTGGGCGAGAAGGCGTCGATGAACTGGCGGGTGTAGAAGTCCACCTTCTGGGCGGTCTTCTCGTCCAGGCCGTCCACGTTGTTGACGGTGGACTGCATCCAGCGCGCGGTCAGCAGGTAGGACTGCTTCATGAAATTGAAGACTTCGTTCTCGCTCCAGGCCTCGTCCTTGAAGCGGCGGTCTTCGCGCTCGGGCACGATCACGGGCTCGGTCTCGGCGCCCAGCATGCGGCTGGCCGTGTTCTGCCACAGGTTCAGGTAGTCCTGCCACAGCGACATGCTGGCCTGGGCCAGCTTGCCGGGGTCCGTCATCATCTTGGTGGTCATTTCCAGGAAGGCGCTGCCGATGTTCAGGGGATCGGACATCCCGATCGATCCCTCGGCCGCCTGCTTGGTGAGAAATTCGGTCACGATCCTCTGGCTGCGCTCGGCGATGTCAGCCATGGACTGGGAAAGCTTTGCAGGATCAGGCATTTGGAAGTTGGCGCCCTGTTGCTCTGCCATGGGTCAATCCTTCGTTTTCTTCAGGTTTTACAGATACTTGACGGACGTATGCGTGCGGTTGGTCGCGCCCCCTTCATCGACACCGTGAAAGTCCGAAACGCCATCCCCGCCGCGCGCGCACGCGTTGTTTATACAGTCTTAAGGAATTTGATGGCAATCTTCAATTCCGGTTGGACCAAGAATTGTTGGCTTTCGGGGGGCCGCGCGGACTAAAATAGGGGAGAACCGCGGCCGGGACCGATTTCGGGGAGCCTGTTTTGAAAAGGGAGAACACGGCCATCATGACGAGGCAACGCACGCCGCGATCTCGCGCGGCCTTTCGTCGTTGGCGGGGGATTTACGCCGTAATCGCGGCGTTCGCCGGGAGCGCGGCGCTCGTCGGATGCTCCCAGGTGCCGGACGCGATCAACCCGATCGAGTGGAGGAACTCGGTCGTCGACGCCTTCACCGACGAGGAGGTGGATGAAAGCTCCGACAAGGAGAACCACTTGGTCGCCGAGCGGGGCGAGGACGCTCCCGGCGGCGACAAGCCGTTCCCCAACCTGGGCGAGACCCCGGACAAGCCCAAGACCCTGTCCAAGACCGAGCGCGAGCGCATCGCCGAGGGCCTGGTGGCCGATCGCCAGGAACGGCGCTACGCCGGCGCCGACATCCGCCGCCAAGGCGACGCGGTGCGTCCCTTGAACGAGGAAGCGGCGTCCGCCTTCCCGCCCGAACGCCCGTCCATGCCCACCAAGGCGCCGCCCGCGAAGCCCCGGCCCGAGCCCAGGCTCACGCCGCTTCAGGCCCCGGCCTCCTCTCGCCCCCTGACCACCGAGGAATCGGTCAAGGCGGTGAAGGAAACCTTCGCCCAGCGCCTCAACGACCCGGTGCCGCCGGGCGCGGGCTCCGGCCCGCCGCGGCTGCGCTCCACCTCCGACCTTTTCGGCGGCTACCAGGGCGAAACGTCCATGTCCACCGTCGTGGTGTCGTCGGGCGGCATCGACCACGCGGTCGGCGTGCCCATGGGCCGCATGCTCACGCCCCCGGCCCAGCTCACCCCCGCGCCCGCGAGCTCGCCCGGTCTGCACCGCAGCGCGGGCGGACCGGTCGGCGGGCCGCTCAAGGTCGCGACCATCCAGTTCGGCAACGGCTCGTCCCGTCTGGGCCAGCGCGACAAGGCGATCCTGCGCGACGTGGTCCGGCTCCAGCGCCAGCGCGGCGGCCGCTTCCACATCGTCGGACACGCCAGCAGCCGCACCCGGCCCATGGACCCGGTCCGGCATCAGATGGTGAACTTCAAGATCTCGGCCGCCCGGGCCGACGCCATCGCCCAGGCCCTGATCGGCATGGGGGTCAAGCCCGACGACGTGGTGGTCACCGCCAAGTCCGACGGCGTGCCCATGTTCTACGAGGTCATGCCCACGGGCGAGGCCGGAAACCGTCGGGCCGTAATCTACCTGATCAACTAAACCGGGGCCCGCGTGGCGGGAATAAAAGGCATGGAGCACGAATTTCACGCCGTACGACGGCTTCCGCCGTACGTGTTCGCCGAAGTCAACGCGATGAAGAGCCGCGCCCGCGCGGCCGGCGAGGACATCATCGATTTCGGCATGGGCAATCCCGACATGCCCACGCCCGAGCACATCGTCGAAAAGCTGCGCGAGACCGCGCTGGACGGCCGCACCCACCGTTATTCCAACTCGCGCGGCATTCCGGGGCTGCGCCGGGCCATCTGCGCCTATTACGAACGGCGCTTCGACGTGTCGCTCGACTTCGAGTCCGAGGCCATCGTGACGCTGGGCTCCAAGGAGGGTCTGGCCAACCTGACCTCGGCGATCTCGGCCCCGGGCGACGTGGTGCTGGTGCCCAACCCCAGCTATCCCATCCACCAGTTCGGCTTCATCATCGTCGGCGCGGTGGTGCGCAACGTGCCTGTTACGCCGGGCGAGGAGTTCCTCCAGGCCCTGGATCGCGCCGTGCGCCACAGCGTGCCCAAACCGACGGCGGTGGTTCTGAACTACCCCAACAATCCCACCTGCCAGGTGGCGGACCTGGACTTCTACGCCGAGGTGGTGGACTTCTGCCGCATGCACGGCATCTACATCCTGTCGGACGTGGCCTATTCCGAGCTGTACTTCGACGGAAACCCGCCCCCCTCGATCCTGCAGGTGGCGGGCGCGCGCGACATTTCGGTGGAGTTCACCTCGCTGTCCAAGACCTACAACATGCCGGGCTGGCGCATCGGATTCGCCTGCGGCAACAAACGGCTGATCGCGGCCTTGGCCCGGGTGAAGTCGTATCTCGACTACGGCGCCTTCACCCCGATCCAGGTGGCGGCGACCGCCGCGCTGAACGGTCCCCAGGACTGCGTCGAGGAAATCCGCGAGACCTATCGCCAGCGGCGCGACGTGTTGATCGAGGGCCTGGCGGCGGCCGGATGGGAGGTTCCGCTTCCGGTCGCGACCATGTTCGCCTGGGCGCCGATCCCGCCCGCGTTCCAGCACCTGGGCTCGATCGAGTTCTCCAAGCTTATCCTGCGCGAGGCCCAGGTGGCGATCTCGCCCGGCATCGGCTTCGGCGAGCACGGCGACGGCCACGTCCGCTTCGCCCTGGTGGAGAATTTGCACCGCACGCGCCAGGCGCTGCGCAACATCAAGTCATTCATGAGCCGATACGATAAAGTGCTGGAAGGGGCGGAGCGCGACCGCGCCGCCGGTTGAGGGGGAATTACACGCACCATGAGCGAGCCTTTGAGGATTGCCGTCGCCGGACTGGGAACCGTGGGCGGCGGCGCGGTGAAACTGTTGCTGGAGAACGCGGCGCTGCTGGAAAAGCGCTGCGGCCGTCCGTTGAAGCTGGTGGCGGTGGCGGAAAGGGACGCGGGCCGGGACATCGGCGTTTCCCTTGACGGGATCGACCGGCTCGACGACGCGTCCAAGCTTCCCGAACGCGACGACGTGGACGTGGTGGTGGAGCTGATCGGCGGCTCGGGCGGCATCGCCAAGACCCTTTGCGAAAGCGCGCTCAACGCCGGAAAGCACGTGGTCACCGCCAACAAGGCGCTCATCGCCCACCACGGCAACGCATTCGCCCGCATCGCCGAGGCCAAGGGCGTGAGCCTTTGTTACGAGGCCGCGGTGGCGGGCGGCATCCCCATCATCAAGGCCCTGCGCGAGGGGCTCGCGGGCAACGGGATCGGGCGCGTCTACGGCATCATGAACGGCACCTGCAACTACATCCTGACCCAGATGCGCGAATCGGGCCGGGAGTTCGACGACGTGCTGAAGGAGGCCCAGGAGCTCGGCTACGCCGAGGCCGACCCGTCCTTCGACGTGGATGGGGTGGACACGGCCCACAAGCTCGCCATCCTCGCCGCGCTGGCCTTCGGCTGCGAGATCGACTTCGACGCGGTCCAGATGGAGGGCATCCGCCACGTGTCCCCGGTGGACATCGAATACGCGGAAGAGCTCGGCTACCGCATCAAGCTTCTGGGCGTGGCCTCCAAGACCGACGCGGGCGTGGAGCAGCGGGTCCAGCCCTGCATGGCGCCCAAGGACGCTCCCATCGCCCAGGTCGAGGGCGTGTTCAACGCCGTCGTCGTGGACGGGGATTACGTGGACACCACGGTCTACCAGGGCCGAGGCGCGGGCGAGCGCCCGACCGCGTCCGCCGTGGTCGCCGACATCGCCGATCTGGCGCGCGGCCTTTCGTTGCCCACGCTCGGCGTTCCGGTGGGCGATCTCGCGCCGTCGCGCCCGGCGGCGACGGACCTGCACCAGGGGGCCTACTACGTGCGGCTGATGGTGCTGGACAAGCCGGGCGTCTTCGCCGACGTGGCCAAGATTCTCCGCGACCACCAGGTGTCCATGGAATCGATCATCCAGCGCACGCGCCGCCCCGGCGAGCCCGTGCCCGTGGTCATGACCTTCCACGAGACCCGCGAGCTGGCCGCCCAGGGCGCGTTGGTCGACATCGAGGCCTTGGACGCGGTGGTCGAGCCGCCGCGCATGATCAGGATCGAATCCTTTTAAAACAGAAAACCCGGCGAGGGGGGGGGCCATGCCATATCTTCAGGAGATCAGCCGCGAACAGCCCGGCGTGTTCCTGTTTCTGATCGACCAGTCCAAATCCATGGAGGAGCCGTTCGCCCACAACAACGCGGGCGAGCCGATCAGCCGCGCCGCAGTGGTGGCCGAGGCGCTGAACAACACGCTGGAGGAACTGGTCAACCGCTGCGTCCGAGACGAGGGCGTGCGGGATTATTTCCACGTCGGCGTCATCGGCTACGGCAAGTTCAACCGAGCGGCGTTCAGCTGGGAGGGCGAGATGGCCAAGCGGTCCATCGTGTCCATCTCGCGCGTCGCCCGCAACGCCACGGTCGAGGAGCAGGAGATCGAGACCACGGTCCGCGGCCAGACCGTGCGGGAAAGGGCCACGGTCTATCGCTGGGTCACCCCCCAGGCGGTGGGCAGCACGCCCATGAACAGCGCCTTCCAACTGGCGCATCAGGCCATGGAGCAATGGGTCTACCGCCACCCCCAGTCCTATCCGCCCATCGTCATCAACATCACCGACGGCATGGCCAACGACGTGGAGAGCAAGGAGGAGTTGCTGGCGAGCGCCCGACGGCTCACCGACCTCAAGACCACCGACGGGAACGTCCTGCTCATCAACTGCCACATTTCCGGCGGCGAAAACGAACCGGTGGTGTTCCCCTGGAGCCCGCTGGACCTGCCCAAGGATTCCTACGCCCGTCTCCTGTTCGAGATGTCGAGCGAGATTTCTGAACGGCTGCGCGACGTGATCTGCGAGATCTTCGGCCGCGACGCGTCGCAGATCCCCATGCTCAAGGGCATGGCCTACAACGCCGACGCGGTGGCCTTGGTCAAGGTGCTCGACATCGGCACCCGCCAGGCGATCGTGCTGCCCTCGGACGCGGGCTTCGATTCCCTGACAACGAACGACGCCCCGGTCGAGATCGAGCCCGCTCCCGAGGAGGAGAAACCGACCGAGGGGCCCGAGAGCTTCTCCTGACGCGAGCCCGACCATGACGCCTCCGGACCTGGAAATCGAAGCGGAGGGCCGTATCCGCGTTTACGGCAGGACGACGGCCAAGCCCAAGAACGACCGCGTCGTCCAGAACGCCAAGGCGAAATGGCGCGCCAACGAGGATCGGTTCCGTCTTTCGCAAAAGGGCGACCGCATTGTCTGCGCCGTGTCCGACGGCGCCGGATCGTCCGGCATGTACTGCGGGGCCTGGGCGGAGACCCTGGTCAGCAAGCTGCCCAACAAGCCCCTGAAGAACTTCAAGGCCCTGAACGACTGGATGGAAGGGTTCTGGCAGGGGTTTTCCGAAAAGTACAAGATGCTGTCGGCGTCCGAGACCTTCAAGCGCAACAAGTTCGTGCGCGAGGGCTCGTGCGCCACGCTCACCGCCTGCTGGGTCAAGCCCATAGAGGGCGGGGCCAGACTCTATTGGATGGCCTACGGCGACAGCCCGCTGATGATCTTCCAGGACAAGGCGAACGGGCCGCGCATGTTCTTTCCCGATTCCCTGGCGTCCTTCGACCACGCCCCGCACCTTCTGAACTGGAAGGACCTTCCGGACGAAAGCCAGTTCCACGCCGGGACCGTGGACCTGAAGGGTCCGGCCAAGGTGGTCTTGGCCTCCGACGGCATGGGGCAATTCTTGCTGCTGCGTCACCTGTCGGACATGTTCCGCAACATGGGCGAACGGAACGGCGAGGCCGCCCTGATGGACGAGTTCGCCCGCTTCGTGAAACGGCCCCAGGGCCGGATGGCGAACCTGGTCCGCTCCCATCTCGCGTCCCCGGGACCCGGCATCCTGCGCGAGCTCGACGCCATCCGCGACAACATGGAGGACGACGAGAGCTTCGCCGCCATGGCCGAACGTTGCCACGCGCAAAAACTTCTGCCCAACGACGACGCCACATTGGTGATCATCGAAATCGAGCCGCCGTTGCCCGAGCCCGAGCCGGAACCTGAGCCCGAGGAGGAAACGGCCTCCGACGACGAGGAGACGGCGGTTGCGGAGCCCGAGCCCCAGCTCGAGCTGGCGCTGGAGGCCCCTCCGGAACAGGAGCCGCAAACCGAACCCGAGCAAGAGCCCGAACCGGCGCCCGAACCCGAACCGGAGCCCCAAGAGCCGTCATGACCTATCCGCTGATCAACGACTACAAAGCCGCCATGCGCAATCCGACCGCCCGCTTCGCCAGCTTGACGGTCGATCCCGCGACCACGTCCAAGGGCCAGCCGGTGTTTTTGGCCGGGAACTTCGCCTGCGTGTTCAAGGGCCGGCTGAACGGCGCCGAGACGCCCTCGGCCATCAAGTGCTTCATCCGCGACATGCCGGACCTGGAGCGCCGCCACGCGGCGATTGCGGACATCATCAAGAGCCTGGACGCGCCCTACCTTCCGGATTTGGCGTTCCATCCGGGCGAGTTGTTCGTCAGCTCCGAGGTGGCGGACAGCGGCGACTATCCCGTGGTCACCATGCCCTGGATCGAGGGCGAGACCCTGAGCGCGACGGTCAAGCGCCTTTGCGAGGGGGCGAGGCGGGACGCGCTGGTCGGGCTCGGCCGGGCGTGGGCGAACCTGTGCCTGAACATGCTGTCGGCCGGGATATCCCACGGCGACCTGAAACACGACAACATCCTGATCGACAAGTCGGGCAAGCTGATGCTGATCGATTGCGAGTCCATCTACACCCCGGCGCTGAACGGCCTTCCGGCGATCCTGCTCGGCGGCGTGAACTATCAGCACCCCAAGCGCGAGGCCAAGCATTTCGACGGGGACCTCGACCATTTCTCCATGCTGGTGATCGCGCTGACCTTGCGCGCGCTGGCGTTCGAGCCCGGGCTTCTGGAAAAGCACTGCAACGGCGAGAACCTGATCCTCACGCGCGAAGACTTCAACGCGCCCGACCGCTCCGAACTTATCGCCCGGCTCAAGTCCAGTCCCGACGGCCTGATCCGGGAATGGACCGACCAGATGGTCGAGGCGCTGGCGGGCGAGTCCATGGCCATCCCCAAGATCAAGCGAACCCTGAAACAGGCCAAGCTCGCCGAAGCCGAGCCGGTCGAGGGCCGCTGGGCGATGATGACGGCGTCGGTGGAATTGCCGTGGAAGAAGAAAAAGGGTTAATCCAGCAGCTCTATAATCCGCTCCATCGCCTCCGCGGAGCCCAGCGGGATGGAGACGTGCGGCCCCTTGGGGACGTCATGGTCCCGGGGATTGACCCGGACCAGCACGCCGCGCGCGCCCCGGGCGGCGGCTTCGGACGTGCGCCGGACCGTGGGCACCGCCTTTCCGGCGCCGAACTCCAACACGACAAGGGAATGCCTGGCCCGCTCCAATCCCTCCAACCAACGGTGCATGCGCCGCGACTGGGTGTTGTAGCGGGTGCCGATCCAGGTCCAGTCGCCGAACAGCATGATGTTGGGCCTGGCGACCTCGCGGCAGTGGGGGCAGCGGGGCAGCGGGCTGGTGGCCCGGAAGCGATCCATGTCGATGTCGAGCTTGACCGCGTCCGCGGGCCAGGTCTCGTGCGCGCAGGGCTTGGTGCATTGCAGGTAATGGATCGAGCCGTGGCATTCCTCGATCCGGTTTTCCGAAAAGCCCGCCTTCTGGAACTGCCCGTCCACGTTGGAGGTGAAGACGTAGTAGCCGCCGGGCTTGGACTCGCCAAGCGCCAACAGCCGGGCGAACCCGGAATGGGGCTCGGTCTTGCGATAAAGGTCGAGGCGATGGCCGTAGAACGCCCAGGCGAAGTCGGGCTCGTGGGCGAACCAGTGCGGGTTGGCCATGTCGGCGAAATCCATGCCCATCTTGGCGATGGGGGGATAGGCCTTCCAGAATCCCTCGCGGCCCCGGAAATCGGGCAGGCCGGAGTCCACGCCCATGCCGGCCCCGGCGGTGATCAGGACCGCGTCGGCCCCGGCCACCGCCTCGGCCGCGTGAATCAGGTTCCTTTCGAGCAGATCGACGGGCATGGGCTCAGCCGGTGGCGGCCTTGAGGGCCTGGTCCAGGTCCTCCTTGATGTCGTCGATGTGCTCGAGCCCCACCGAGACGCGCACCATGTTCTGGTCGATGCCCATGGCGAGGCGCTCGTCCTCGGTCAGGCGCTGGTGGGTGGTGGTGGACGGGTGGGTGGCCAGGCTCTTGGCGTCGCCGAGATTGTTGGAGATGTCCACCAGCTTGAGCGAATCCAGGAACCGGAACGCCGCCTCGCGCCCGCCGCCCGCGAGCTCGAACGCGACCACGCCGCCGCCCGCCGTCATCTGCTTCATGGCCAGCGCGTGCTGGGGATGGCTTTCGAGCCCGGGATAGAGCACCCGGTCCACCCCGTCGCGGGCTTCCAGGAAATGGGCCGCGGCGAGCGCGTTCTGGCAATGGCGCTCCATGCGGAGCTCCAAGGTCTCGATTCCCTTGAGCAGCACCCAGGCGTTGAAGGGGCTCAGCGCCGGTCCGGTGTTGCGGAGAAACGGCACCAGCTCGTTTTCCATCCATTCCCCGTCGTTGGTCAGGATGGCCCCGCCCAAGGAGCGTCCCTGTCCGTCCAGGTGCTTGGTGGCGGAGTAAATCGTCACGTCCGCGCCCATGTCCAAGGGCCGTTGCAGGACGGGCGTCGCGAACACGTTGTCGACCACCACACGGGCCCCGGCCGCGCGGCCCATTTCGCACACCGCCGGAACGTCGATGATCTTGAGCGTCGGGTTGGACGGGGTCTCGAGGAAGATGGCGTCGGTCTTGGTCGCGAGCGCGTCCTTCCACTGATCCAGGTCGGTTCCGTCCACAAGCACGGTCTCGACGCCGTAGCGGGGCAAAAGCTGGGCGACGATGAAATGGCACGACCCGAACAGCGCGTTGGACGCCACCACCCGGGAGCCCGCCCTGACCGACGCCAACAGCGCCGCGTTGACCGCCGCCATGCCGCTGGCGGTGGCCATGCAGAATTCGGCCCCGTCCAGCGCGGCCATGCGGGCCTCGAACATGCCGACGCTGGGATTGGCGAATCGAGAGTAGACGAAGCGCTTCTTCTCGCCGGTGAACGCCGCCTCGGCCTCGGCCGCGGACTCGTAGACATAGCCCGATGTCATGAAGATGGCCTCGGACGTCTCGCAGAAGCCGGAGCGCTGGGTCCCGCCGCGCACCAGGGTGGTCGCGCGGCGGCGCGAAGTCGTGTTGTCGGCCATGAAGTCCTCCTTGCCGGGGCGGCCCAAGAAAAAACCCGGCCGCGAAAAAGCCGGGTCGTGCGCCTCGGACCTTTTAGCGGGGTTTTTTTACGTGGCCGCAAGCCGGTCGCCAAATCACCACGTTGGTTAACGCATACTCCCACGGCGCGAAATCGTCAAGACCCTTGGGATTCCTGGGCGCGCGGCCCCAAACAGGGGTTTACGGCCCGTTTACGATTCATTAACTTTCTCGGCGGAGAATGAATACGGTGCATTGGATTCTTGCATGGGGAGCCTTACGCCATGGAGCTTAACAATCTCCCGCTTTTCGGGATCGTCAAGCGGCGCCTGGACTGGCTGACCCAGCGGCAAGAGGTGTTGGCCTCGAATATCGCCAACGCGGACACGCCGGGCCACAAGTCCCGCGACATCGCCAAGTTCAAGTTCGACGAACTGGTGCGGCGCGAGAAGATGAACCTGAACATGGCGTCGTCGGACGCCGGCCACGTCGGCGGGCGGCGCAAGCGTCTCCGCGACTGGGCGTCCGAGGAAATCAAGCGGCCCCATGAAACCCTGCCCAACGAGAACTCGGTCGTTCTCGAGGAGCAAATGGGCAAGATGAACGAGACCCAGGTGATGCACAAGGTCACCACCTCGCTCTACAAGAAGCAACTGCACCTGTTCAAGATCGCGATCGGAAAGGGCTGACGCGATTACGGCTTCCGGGGATCGGAGTAACCGGTCATGGATGATTTGCTGAAGACATTTCGTATTTCGGCCGCGGGGATGAAGGCCCAGGGCACGCGCTTGCGCGTCGTGTCCGAGAACATCGCCAACGCCAACAACGTGGCGTCCTCGCCGGGCGATTCTCCCTACGAGCGCAAGACGGTGATCTTCAAGAACAAGCTGGACAAGGCCATCGGGCTCGACACCGTCCGGGTCCACCGCATCGCCCAGGAAAAGGGCGGGTTCAAGCGCAGCTACGAGCCCGGGCATCCGCACGCGGACGAGAACGGCTACGTCTTGAAGCCGAACGTGAATTCGTTGATCGAAATGATGGACATGCGCGAGGCCCAGCGCTCCTACCAGGCCAACGTGAGCGTGATCAAGGCGTCCCGGGGCATGATCGAGAACACCATTGACGTGCTGAAATAGTCGTGATGTGCTAAGCTACAGCAATTAGCCGGACCGCGAGGGAAAGGACAAAACGATGGCGAACCCGATTGGCGGCATCAACAACGCGATTTCCGCGTACTCCAACACGTCGCGCATGTCCGGCGGCGAAGCGTCCTCGGGGGCCATGGACGCGCGCGATCAGGGAGACGAATTCGCCGATCTGGTCAAGTCCGCGCTCAAGGAAGCCCAGAAGATCGGGGAGCGCGGCGAACAGATGACCATGGCCGCCATCGCGGACAAGGCCGACATCAACAAGGTGGTCACCGCCGTGGCCGAAGCCGAAGTCACCCTGCAGACCGTCGTCGCCGTCCGCGACAAGGTGCTCGAGGCCTACAAGGAGATCATCCGCATGCCCATGTAGGGCGTGGTCTCCGTCTGCGGGAATATCCAATGAACGAGGTAGCGGTTCTAGAGGTCGGGCGCGAAGCGCTGATGGTCATCTTGAAGACCTCCGGCCCGATTTTGGCCGCCGGCCTGATCATCGGCCTGATCATCGCCCTGTTCCAGGCGCTGACCTCGATCCAGGAAATGACCCTGACCTTCGTGCCCAAGATCATCGTGGTCTTCATCTCCATCGTCGTGTTCCTGCCCTACATGATGAGGACGGTCATCGAATTCGCCCACGTCATGTTCGATCGAATCATCGCCTTGGGCTGACGGGGCATGCTTCAGGAATTCCTGTCCGTCAACATCTTCGCCTTTTTTCTGATCTTCGCGCGCATGGGAACCTTGCTCGCGATCATGCCGGGGTTCGGGGCCAACTACATCCCCATGCGGGCCCGGCTGATCTTCGCGGTGATGGTGACTTTCGTGGTCGCGCCGATCCTCACGCCCGGTCTGCCCGTCGCGCCCGCGGCGCCGTCGGCCCTGGTTCTGCTGATGGCGGGCGAGGTTTTCGTCGGAGGCTTCTTCGGCCTTTTGGGCCGCATCGTCATGAGTTCGCTCCAGGTCGCCGGCACCTTGATTGCCTACTTCTCCTCCATGGCCAACGCCTTCATCAACGATCCCATCGCCGAACAGCAAAGCTCCGCGATCGCGGGCCTTCTCGGCACCATGGGGCTTTTGCTGATTTTCGTCACCGACCTGCACCACCTGATCCTCGCGGCGGCCATCGACAGCTACAGCCTGTTCGAGCCCGGCCGCCCCCTGCCCTTCGGCGACTTCAGCGAAATGGCGGTCAGACGTCTCTCGGAAAGCTTCGCGCTGGGGCTGCAGTTCGCCTCGCCGCTGATTCTCACGGCGCTGACTTATTACATCGGCATCGGCCTTCTGGGACGGCTGATGCCGACGTTGCAGGTGTTCTTTTTCGGCCTGCCGATCCAGATCGCGGTGCAGATTTGGACGATGTCGCTGGTGGTGTCGGGTATAATGTACGTGTTCCTGAACCAATTTCAGGAAACATTTATTACACTTTTGACGCCATAATAGTCTCCCAAGGGCTTTTGGCGAGAGGACGCGGAAAGGCGCGACATGTCCGAAGACTCCGACGACGCATCAAAAACAGAAGATCCGACCGACAAAAAACTGTCGAAGGGCCGCGACAAGGGCCAGGTCGCCCAGTCCCAGGAAATCCGGAGTTGGGCCGTCCTGGTCGCGGGCACGCTGGTTCTGACCATGATGTCGCCGTGGTTGATGGGCAACGTGTCCGACGCGGTGACGCCCTTCCTTGCGCGTCCCCACACCTATGACCTGGATCCCGGCGACCTGCAGCGCCTGATCGCGAGCGTCACCTCGGATCTCGGGATCATCCTCTGGCCGGTCTTCGCCCTGATCTCGGTCGCCGCGGTGGCGTCCAACCTGGCCCAGTTCGGCTTGCTTTGGGCCTCGGAAAAGCTCAAGCCCGAACTGAACAAGATCAGCCCCATCGCGGGCGTCAAGCGCGTGTTCTCGCTCAAGCAGGTGATAGAGTTCGTCAAGGGCATCATCAAGCTGTCCGTCGTGGCCGTGATCGCGCTGGCCGCCTCTATCCCGCTGATGACCGATCTCGAGTTGGTGCCCGGCTTCCATCTTCTGTTCACGCTCGACAGGCTGTACGACATCGCGATCCGTCTGGCGCTGGCGACCATCGCGGTGATGGCGGCGGTGGCGTTTCTCGACTACTTGTACCAACGATACGCCTTCATGAAACAGATGCGCATGACAAAGCAGGAAGTGAAGGACGAGCACAAGTCGTCCGAAGGCGACCCGCAGATCAAGTCCCGCATCCGCAGCCTGCGCATCGAACGCTTCCGCCAGCGCATGTTCTCGGCGCTGTCCGATCGCGCCGACGTGGTGGTGACCAACCCGACCCATTACGCCGTCGCGCTTGAGTACAAGATCGACAGCATGCCCGCGCCGGTGCTGGTGGCCAAGGGCGTGGACCATATCGCCCACCGCATCAAGGAAGTGGCCGAATACAACGAGATTCCCATCGTCGAGAACCCGGCGCTGGCCCGCGCGCTTTATTCCGCCGTGGAGCTCGAGGACGAAATCCCGCCCGAGCACTACGTCGCGGTGGCCGAGGTCATCGGCTACGTCATGAACCTTAACGACGGACAAAGAAGGGTCCATTGATGGAGGCCGACGCCAATTTCTGGCGGCGGCTGATGTCGTGGCGCCTCGCGCCCTGGGTCGCCGGGGTGTTCCTCTGCGTTGCGGGCGCGGTGTTCATCGCGGTGGCCCACCCGTCCTTCGCCGCGCTCGCGGGCGCCTTGGGCGCGGCGGCGGCGGCGGCGCTGGTGGGGCTGGGCTGGACCGCAGCCCGCAACATCCGCAAGGAGGAGGCGTCAGAGCTTCTGATCCTCGCCGCCGAGGGCAGCCCGGTGGCGCACCTGATCACCGACTCCAAGGGGAATTTCCTCTACGCCAACTCGGCCTTCCACCGCCTGTTCCTCCTCGCCACCTCCCTTGACGCGGTGGCCGCCATCGTCGGCGGCGACGAGGGGTACGAGGCCTTCGCCAGGCTTCGGGCCAGCGCGTCTGCGGGGGTGTCGGACTCGGCGGAAATCCCGCTGGACATCCCGTCCGGCGGCACGGAATGGCGCCATATCAGCGTCTTCCCCCTGCAAGGCATGTCCGGCCACGCGCTGTGGCGGGCCGAGGACGCCACGGCGCGGCGCGAATTGGAGGTCGTGCGTCGGCGAGAGGAGGACATGCTTGCCGACTTCCTCGACCACCTGCCGGTCGGATTCTTCTCCGCCGACCCGGACGGGCGAATCCTGTACGCCAACCAAACGCTGGCCGACTGGCTCGAGGTGCCGCTGAAAAGCATGATCGGCCAGGGGCGCAAGTTCTCGGACTTCGTGGTTGATGGCGGGCAGCGCCAGGGGTCCGGCGACCGGAGCCAGGGCGAAGTGGTTCTCGAGGCGGCGTCGGGCGAGACCTTCCGCGCCGTCCTGGCGCAGTCCGAGCGGGACGACGACAAGGGCGAGATGGTCTACACCCGTTCGGTGGTGCTGCGCAGCGTGAGCATGCCGAGGCGGCAATCGAGCGCCGAGGGCTCGGCCGACGTCGCCCGCGAACGGCTGCAGTCGGTGTTCGAGGGCGCGCCGGTGGGCATCGCCATCCTCAACCTTTCGGGCGAGGTCACGGACTGCAACCGCTCGTTCCTGAAAATGCTGGGCCTGCATCAGGAGGCGGTGATGGGCCGCCCGTTCTCGGACCGGGTCAACAAGGAATCCCGCGAGGACATCGCGGCGCAACTCTCGAAACTGGTCATGGGCACCATGCGCGCGGTGGCGCTGGAGGACGTGCGCATCCCCGGCGCGGGCCAGCGCGAGCTGGTCACCACCGTCTACGCCAGTCCCGTGGCCGGGGCCGAGGGCGACCCGGAGGGCCTGGTGCTCCACGTCATCGACACCACCGAGCAAAAGCACCTGGAGGTCCAGTTCGCCCAGTCCCAGAAGATGCAGGCGGTGGGCCAGCTCGCTGGCGGGGTGGCCCACGACTTCAACAACCTGCTGACCGCCATGATCGGGTTCTGCGACCTTTTGCTGGCGCGCCACGGGCCCGAGGATCCGTCCTTCGCCGACATCATGCAGATCAAGCAGAACGCCAACCGCGCCACCAACCTGGTGCGCCAGCTTCTGGCGTTCTCGCGCAAGCAGAAACTCCAGCCCGTGATCATGGACCCGACCGAGGCGCTGTCGGACCTGTCCAACCTGATCCGCCGCCTGATCGGCGAGAACATCGAGCTGAAGATGGAGCACGAGGCCGAGGTCGGCGTGATCCGCGCCGACAGGGGCCAGTTCGACCAGGTGCTGATCAACTTGGCCGTCAACGCACGCGACGCCATGTCTGGCGGGGGCGCGCTGACCATCCGCACCTCTCGGGTCGAAGTCCACGAGCCCACCCACCACGGCCACGAGCTGATTCCGGCCAACAGCTACGTGGTGCTGGAGGTCGCAGACACCGGCGTCGGCATCCCGAAGGAGAACCTGAACCACATCTTCGAGCCCTTCTTCTCCACCAAGGAGGTGGGCCAGGGCACGGGACTGGGGCTTTCCACGGTCTACGGCATCGTTCGCCAGTCCGACGGCTTCGTCTTCGTCGACAGCGCGGTGGGCCAGGGCACCACCTTCACCATCTACCTGCCGGTGTTCGAGCCCAAGCCCGACAGCCCCGAGGCCCGCCAACTCGCCGCCCGCAACGCGGCCCCGGTCGACGACGCCGCCGACCTGACCGGCGAGGGCGTGGTGCTTCTGGTGGAGGACGAGGCGGCGGTGCGCATGTTCGGCGCCCGGGCGCTGCGCAACAAGGGCTACCACGTGCTCGAAGCCGAGAACGGAGAGGCGGCGCTGGAAGTCGTCAACCAGACCGACCAGAAGATCGACCTGATCATCTCGGACGTGGTCATGCCCGGCATGGACGGCCACACCTTCGTCCAGCTGGTGCGCCAGGAGCTCCAGGACGTCAAGGTGATCCTGATCTCCGGCTACGCCGAGGACGCGCTGTCCGAAAACATCAGCCGCGACGAAACCGTCGAATTCCTGCCCAAGCCCTTCAGTCTGAAGGACCTGGCCGGAAAGGTGAAGGACGTGTTGGGGGGGTAGGAAAACATTATTGCCGTCATGAGGTTAAGGCAAGATACTAAGGCAACGAACATACGTTCACTATATGTTCTTGACAAAGCCGACACACTAGGTTAAATTTCCTATTGTGTTGGCTGGAGCGAGACCGATGATAAAGCATCTGCATTCTGTCCTGTCTATGCATCTGAAAATCCATCAAAACCTTGTGGCAACGGTTAATCACGTGTTAGTGTATAAAATGTATTTTTGGATTGACGGCAATAGGAGGCGCAATTATGAATACCCTCTCAAGCCTACGTCCGATAAGAGGCCTGCTTTCGGTGCCGGAAAAATCCGACTGTTCTCTACTGCATCGTCAGCTCCACACGGTCCGCATGCACAATCAGGAGAGGGGAACGGCAATATGACCTCAACTGCTCAAGCTCAACACTTTTTTGAGCCTCTAAAAGCAGATGACTTCAAGGTCACACCGATAGGCGAACTGATGGATAAACATTCTGGGCTTCGGGAAGCAGCGAGGACAAACCTCGGAAACTCCCAAGAAGAGCACAATGACGAGGAAGCGGACGCGGAGCTTCCTAGTTTGGCTTCGGGAGTCTGGAAGTCTCTGCGCCACACAACCTAAACCCAAACGAATTCAGCATAAAGTATGGCCCCATGTTAATGGGGCTTTACTTTGCCACAACACAAATGGTTGTAAATCTATAGAGTAGGGGGCGTTTTCCCAAATGACTGGACATGATCATTACTCCACTAGCGGTAAAAAAGTTGTTGCCTGTGACCAAGAGACAAAGAAAATTAGTCCGGTTGAACCTTGCATGGTGGATGATCGACCTCAGACATGCGAATTGATACCGTCGGGATATGGATATTTTTGTCAATATGAGCGGGACATCATAGATCTTCGCCGAGAGAATCTTCAAAACATCTATAATAATTTAGAAAAACTATCAGAAGCCGAAGAACAAAATCAGAAACTCCCCGCATTTTGTACGTATGAATACAATCCATTGATTGCAACAGAATTGTGTGAATATTACATGAATGACTTAAAGCGAGATCGTGGAGCTCATGGGCTTTCAGGAGGAAGCAGCAAGGTGCGTAGAGCTGCCTATATGAGCCGGCTGGTGGCTAAACATAAGCCAATTATCCTGCGCTTCCCCGAGCCATTTATGAAGGCCGACAGATTATCAAAAATGCTAAACATAGCAACTGAAACAAAAAACTTATCTAAACCGCATGAAGACGAAGACCTTCCTGAGTGGTTCTTGAGGTTAAACCAGACATTTTCCATTTTGACTTTCTATTATTATCTTGGAGTAAAGGAAAAAACCCTAGAAAAGCTACCAAACCGTAGCAAAATTGACAAAATTATAGAGTTCACTCTCATCCACCGCGACCCTGATGTTGAGATGTTGATGGCATTGGGGCAAACAATTGTCTCCTTTGCCGAATTTGCAGAAATGCGGGACAATTCGAAGGAAGAAAAAGAAGCTTCCTAGGATTGCTTTGATGCAATAACCGTCAATTCACCGGCTGCTTCTCGAGGTCCCGCACCATCTGGGCCAGTTCGCCCTTCAGCGGCGTGATCATGGGCTCGACCTCGGCCATCATGCGCTTGACCTCGGCCATGTCCTCGAGGCCGATCTCGCCGTCCTCCATCAGCAGGGGCGTCAGCTTCAGGAACGTCTCCATGCCCTCGATCAGGCAGCCGAGCTCGTAGGACCGGAGCTCCCGGGTGTCGACGCCGTCGGGGAACAGCGCCAGCATCTCGCGAACGATGACGTGGTCCGGGGTGATCTGGACCGGGACGTGGCCGTCGAAGCCGTCCTTGAAGGCCTCCATGTTCTCGCCCTCGAGCCAGGCGAGCCGCTGGTTGAGCACGTTGCCCCAAATGGGGTTTCCGATCTTCATGCGGCCTCCTTTCCTCCCACGGCCTCCTCCAGCCACGCGGCCATGCGGGCGGCCGGGGCTTCCCAATCGGGCTCCAGCATCATGGCGTGGGCCATGCCCGGGAAAACCTCGAAATCGACGCCTAAGGCCTCGGCGGTCTCCGCCACCAGGTGGCCGGGAAAGAAGGCGTCGTTCTCGGCGCCGAGGACCAGCATGGGGATGTTTTTCTCCCGCACCGCCTCGATTTCGCCGCGCCGGGGCAGGCCGGGGCCCATCATCTCCATCACCGCGATCGGGGATTCCGCCTGGGGCTTTTGGAAGTACTCCCGCACCAGGTCGTGGTCGAGGCCGTCGGAGAACAGCGCCCGGCGCATTGAGGTCGGCGACGCCATCCAGAACGCGCCCGACTGCACCATCGCCATGCTCGCGAACAGGTGGGGATCGCGCATCATCAGCCCCATGGACGCGCCGAAGAGCCCGCTGGGCGGCACCGGCGCCATGAAGATCGCGGCGGGCGCGTCGTTTTCGACCAGGTAATGCTGGATCAGGATCGCGCCCATGGAATGGCCGACCAGGATCGGCGGCGTTCCGATTTTCTCGATGGCGCTCGCCAAGTCCTCCACGTAATCGCCGACGCGGGACGTCATCAGGCGCATGGCCCCGCCGCTTTTGCCGTGGCCGCGCAGGCTGAGCGCGTGGCAGGGCCAGCCCCTCTCGGCGAAATAGGGCATGAAATGCACGTCCCACACCCACGCGCCGGAATTGGCGCCGTGAACGAACAGAATCGGCCGGGGCTTTTCTTGGCCTCTCGGCGCCTCGGAAATGATCTCCAGGTCCATGGTTTCCCCCCAATCTCCCTGATAAGACAATACGGCACCCTGCGCGATTGGCAAGATCGCCGCTTCGCCGTTGACACGCCCCGCCTTGTATGAAAGATCGGCGCCAGTTCTACACGACCAAAAGGGGGGAGCGAAATGGACGTTTTTTCAAGGTTCGTCAGCATCGACATGCCCGAAAGCCTCAAGTGCGGGGCCAAGGGCAAGAATCCCGCGTTCGAGATCAAGATCGTCGCGGACGGCGCGATCCCGTTCCCCCAGGTGATCTTCCACATCCACGGCCAGCAGAAGATCCTCAAGGACGACGCCATCAAGCCAAAGCGCG
Source organism: uncultured Hyphomicrobiales bacterium (assembly GCA_964344345.1). GTDB lineage: Bacteria > Pseudomonadota > Alphaproteobacteria > Rhodospirillales > CAYFNC01 > CAYFNC01. The sequence goes on from CAYFNC010000011.1 coordinate 72,531, forward strand.
GCGGCAAGAAGGGAACCAAGACCTACGCGGTCTCGGTCCCAGCCGACATGATGCGGCCCGGCGAGATCACGGTCCAGGTCGAGGGCTGCAAGAAGGAGGACTGGCGCAAGTCCGGCGGCGACGACTGGGTCAAGGAATTCAAAACGTTTGAACTGATCGCGCCCCCGAAGAAGCCCCGCGCCAAGGTCAAGGCCGGGGACGTGAAGATCTACTTCGGCATCCACAAGCACATGCACCAACCCTACTACAACACCACCGACCTGAACTACTGGGACGGAGAGAAGGACGAGATCTTCGGGTCGCGCGGCGGCCCCTACACCGATTTCATCCCCGCCGCCGTGCGCCAGTATTCGGACGGCGGCCTGCCGCACGCGGGCCTGTCCACCAGCTGGAGCGGAACCCTGATCGAACAGCTCGACCGCTGCGCCCGCGACGGGCTCTGCGGCGGCCGCTTCGGGGGCTGGAGCGGCGGGTTGCGCTCCCTCGCACAGCACAAGACCGAGCGCGGCAACCCCCGCTGCGACTTCACCGCCTTCGGGTTCTACCATCCCCTGATGGCGCTGATCCCGCACCGGGACATCGTCAAGCAGATCCACTGGCACCGCGACGTGGTCAAGCAGGCCTTCGGCATCGAGGCCTCGCGCGTTCTGTTCCCGCCGGAAACCGCGTTCCACGTGCGCATGATCCCGGCGCTGCTGGAAGCCGGGATCGACGCGGTGATCTATGATTCCATCCACCGCTTCCGGGCCTGCGAGGACTACCCCTACGCCGGCATCAACGAGGGCATGCTGCCGCCGAACGGGGCCGAGCAGGTGAACGAACCCGCGGACGATTGGCTCCAGCTCAACAACATCTGGGCCGGATCGAAAATCGCGCCGTCCATGCTGCGCCCCGAATACGTGGGCTACACCGATCCCGACGGCAAGGAATACAAGATCATCGCGGTGCCCGCCGAACGCTACATCGGCAACGAGGACGCCCGCGGCGGCTTCGGCGCGTTGCAGTATCCGGACGTCCTGGGCCAGGTCTACGACCAGGTCGCGGACACCGGGACCTACGATCCCAAGCACCCGCCGTTCTTCCTGTTGCATTCCGACGGCGACAACCACGGCGGCGGCGCGGACAGCTACTACTACCACAACACCGGTTCGCTGGTGCATTGGCTGCAGCAGGACCCCCGGTTCGAACTGATCTCGATCCGCGACTACTTGGAAATGTTCCCGCCCGACCCCAAAAAGGTGGTGCACATCGAGCCCGGCTCCTGGGCCGGCGCGGACAACGGCGATCCCCAGTTCATGAAGTGGTTCAGCCGCTACAACGAGCCCTACTCCCCCGACCTGAACTCGTGGGCGGTGCTGACCGCGATGCAGAACGCGGTCCATTCGTTGGAGGACAGCGAGCCGAACCATCCCATGCTCCAGGACGCCGTCCGCCTGATGCTGACCGCCGAGACCAGTTGCTATTGGTACTGGACCGGCCAGCACGTCTGGGACCAGCAGGTCACCAACGCGGCCAACAAGGGTTACGACGAGCTGAAGTCGTCGGTCGACGCCCTGGTCTCGTCCGGCAAGGACAAGACCGGCCCGACCATCTTCGCGCCCTGGGTGATTCCGGAAAATCCCGGCGGCAAGAAGTGGGGCCAGGGCTGTCTCGAGGACGCGCCGGAGCAGGGCGTGGTCCAGACCTACGTCTACGACATCTCGGGCCTGAAGCGGGTCGATCTGATCCTGCGCACGGCGAACGGCGAGAAGACCCTGAAGATGAAGGACAACGGCGTCTACCCGTCCGAGACCGGCGCTCAGATCGCCGCCAACTACTACACCTGCGAACTGCCGGTGGGGGCGGGCGACGCGCGCTATTACGTCGAGGCCGAGGACAACAAGGGCAACGTGTCCCGCAGCGCGCTGGAGCGGGTGTTCCTGGCGTGACGCGGCGGACGCGCTGACGAGGGCCGCGCATGGGCTCGCCGCTCGCGTATCTCGAGCTCATGCGCCCGCGCCAGTGGCTGAAGAACGCCTTCGTCGCCGCACCGCTGTTCTTTTCGCTCAATCTGTTCGACGCGGACGCGGTCATCGCCGCCCTTTGGGCGGTGGCCGCGTTCTGCCTGGTCTCCGGCGCCGCCTATATCGAGAACGACGTCTGCGACGTCGAAGCGGACCGCGTCCACCCGCGCAAGAGCAACCGTCCCCTGGCCCGGAGAGATGTTACGCCCATGGCGGCGCGGGCGGTTTCCCTGGTTCTTATCCTTTGCGCCGCCGCCATCGTCGTCCTGACCGATGCGCCCTGGCGCTTCGCCGCCGCGCTCGCCGCCTACATGGTTTTGACCGACCTTTACAGCTGGGTCCTGAAGCGAGTCGCGCTGGTTGAGCTGTTCGCGCTCGCGTCCGGCTACGTGATCCGGGTGATCGCCGGGTGCATGGCCATCGCCGTCCAGCCCTCGCCGTGGATATTGGGCGCCACCGGCGCGCTCGCGCTTTTCGTCGTGACCGGCAAGCGCCGGGCCGAGCTTCAAGAGGCCCCGGATTCCATCCGCGTCGCGCTCAAGGGCTATACGGTTCCGTTCCTGGACTCGCTTCTCAACATTTTGGCCGGATTGACCCTGGCGCTCTATGTCCTCTACGCCATGGACGCGGAAACGGCGGCCCGGTTCGGCGGGGCGAGCCTGTTGCCGTCCGCCGTGTTCGTGGCATTCGGCGTCTTCCGCTACCTCCAGGTGGTCCGGACCGGCGAGGGCGTGGACGACCCCACCGAAATCCTGCTCGGGGACCATTGGCTGCAAGGCGCCATCGGCCTTTGGGTCGCGAGTCTCGCCTACCTGATTTACAGCTGATTTGTTTCGATTCGCCCCAACATGTTGGGGCCTTACGCATGTGATAAAAAAAAGCTTGACTCCACCTAATACTCAAACCTAGCATAATGATGCAGGCGAGTTGCCGGCCGTTTTTTTACGGCCTGTTATACTCTATCTGAGCATAAGGGGAATCGGTCATGGATGGCATTGTCGCGACGGCGGAGATCGAAGACGAAGAAACATCCCACGACCCGGCTTTCACGCCCGGAGTGGAGAAACGGACCCGTCATATCTATGAACGCGTGAAGCACGCGATCAACGAGGCGGAATGGCGGGAGTTCGCGCCCCTGGTGGACGAGGTGATCCGCCTGAAGAAAGAACGCAACGCCATCATTCTCGCCCACAACTACCAGACCCGGGATATCTTCCACTGCGTCGCCGACGTGGTCGGGGACTCGCTCTATCTCGCGCGCAAGGGGGCCGAGGTCGAGGCCGACGTGATCGTCATGGGCGGCGTTCATTTCATGGCGGAGACCGCCAAGATCATGAACCCCGAACGCACCGTGCTCATCCCCGACCCGGAAGCCGGTTGCTCGCTGGCCGACGCCATCACGCCCCAAGACGTGCGCGATCTGCGCAAGCAATATCCCGGCGTTCCCATCGTCACCTACGTCAACACCACGGCGGCCGTGAAGGCCGAATGCGACATCACCTGCACGTCGGCGAACGCGAAAAAGGTGGTGGAAAGCCTGGGCGTTCCCCGGGTCATCATGGTCCCGGACAAGTTCCTGGCCCGGAACACCGACGCCGAAACCGATGTCGAGATCATCGAGTTCGACGGCGTCTGCGAGGTTCACGAGAACTTCTCCGCCAACCAGGTGCATCAGCTGCGCAAGGCCCACCCGGGCATCAGCGTGCTCGCCCATCCCGAATGCCCGCGCGAAGTGATCGAGGTCTCCGACTTCTCGGGCTCCACGTCGGGCATGGCCAACTGGGTCGATGACCATCCCGAGGCCAGGCAGGTGGCCATGATCACCGAATGCTCCATGAGCGCCAACGTGGCCATGCTGCATCCCGAGGTCGACTTCGTGCGCTCGTGCGGCTTCTGCCCCTATATGCAGAAGATCACGCTCGCCAACATCGCCAAGGCGCTCCGCACCAACACCCACGAGGTCACGCTCCCCGCCGACCTGATCGAGCGGGCCCGCAAACCGATCGAGGCGATGCTGAGGATCAGCTGATGCGTCATGCCGACGCCATCATCGTCGGGGCCGGCGTCGCCGGCCTGATGACGGCCTTGCGCGCCGCGCCAGCGCGGGTTTTGGTGCTAGCCAAGGCGCCGGTGGGCCAGGGCGCGGCGACCGCTTGGGCCCAAGGCGGCATCGCCGCCGCCGTCGGCGGCGACGACGAACCCGCGCTCCACGCCAACGACACCATCGACGCGTCCGCGGGTATTTGCGCCAACGACGTGGTCCGGCTTCTGACGCGCGAGGCCCCTGACGCCATCCGGGAGTTGGAGCGCTACGGCGTCAAGTTCGACCGGGCGGTGGACGGCTCCTTTTCCCTTGGCCGCGAAGGCGCGCACGGACGCAGGCGCATCCTGCACGCGAACGGCGACGGCACCGGGGCGGAAATCATGCGCGCGCTGGGCGCGGCGGTTCGCGCCTGCCCCACCATCGAGGCGCTGGCCCCGGCCGAGGCCGAGGACCTGATCATGGCCGACGGCCGCGCGGTCGGACTCGTCGCGAAAATCGCCGGGCGGCGCATGGCGCTCCGCGCCGGCGCGATCGTGTTCGCCAGCGGCGGCGCGGGCCAGGTCTACGCCCGCACCACCAACCCCGTCGAAGCCCGGGGCGACGGGCTCGCCATGGCGGCGCGGGCGGGCGCGGTTATCGCCGATCCCGAATTCGTCCAGTTCCATCCCACCGCCATCGACGTCGGCGCGACGCCCATGCCGCTCGCGACCGAGGCGCTTAGGGGCGAGGGCGCGACCCTGGTCAACGACAAGGGCGAGCGCTTCATGCGCGCGGTCCATCCGCTGGCCGAACTGGCGCCTCGCGACGTGGTCGCCCGCGCCATCTGGCGCCAGTTGATCCGGGGGCGCAGGGTCCATCTGGACGCGACGGGCTGCGTCGGTTCGGCCTTTCCCGACCGCTTTCCGACCGTCTGGGGCAAGTGCCGGGAATACGGCGTCGATCCCCGGGTCGAGGGCATCCCGGTCGCGCCCGCCGCCCACTACCACATGGGCGGGATCGCGGTGGACGAATGGGGCCGGACCTCCATCGACGGGCTTTGGGCCTGCGGCGAGGCCGCCTGCACCGGGGCCCACGGCGCCAACCGGCTGGCCAGCAATTCCCTTTTGGAAGGCGCGGTGTTCGCCAAGCGCGTCGCCGACAGCGTCGCGGACGAAGCCGTCGCCTTCGACGAAGCCGCGCCCCTTCCCGACGCGCCGGGCGAACGGGACGCGGCCGCCCACGTGCAAAAGATCATGTACGACGCCGCCGGTCTCGCGCGGGCCGAAGAGCCCCTGATCGAGGCGCTCGGCGCGCTCGACCGCCTGGCTGGCCCCGACCTGGAGGCGGGCTCGCGGAACCTGGTCGCCGTCGCCAAGCTGATCGCGGCGGCCGCGTTGGAGCGCCGGGAAAGCCGGGGCGGGCATTTCCGCGCCGACTATCCGGAACCGTCCGCCGCCTACGCCGAGCGCACCTTCACCACGCTCTTCGAGACCGAGGCCCTGATCCGCTCCGTCGCGCCCATGCGCGCCGTTCGGAGCGCCGAGGGATGAGCGGCGTTCCCCACCTTCTGGTCGAGGACGCGGTCCGCGCCGCGTTGCTCGAAGACCTGGGCCGCGCGGGCGACATCACCACCGAGGCCGTGGTGCCCGAAGACGCCTTCATGCGCGCCGCCTTCGTCGCGCGCCAGCCGGGCCGGATCGCGGGCGTGGATTTCGCGGTCACGGCCCTTCGCCTGATGGACGCGGAAATCCACGTGGACATCGTCAAGCGCGACGGGGAGGACGTGGAGCCCGGCGACGCGATCGCCGAGGTTTCGGGTTCGGCCCGCGCCATCCTTTCGGCGGAGCGGGTGGCGCTGAACTTCCTCGGCCACCTTTCGGGCATCGCCACCGCGACGCGCGAAATCGTCGACGCGGTCGGCGACAACAAGGCCCGGGTCGCCTGCACCCGCAAGACCACGCCCGGCATGCGCGCCTTCGAAAAGCACGCGGTTCGCATGGGCGGGGGCGCCAACCACCGCTTCGGACTCGACGACGGGATCCTGATCAAGGACAACCACATCGCGGTCGCGGGCGGCGTTCGCCCGGCCATCGAGCGCGCCCGGGCCGCCATCGGCCACATGGTCAAGATCGAGATCGAGGTGGACACCCTGGACCAGCTTTCCGAGGTCCTCGCCATCGGCGCCGACGCCGTCCTTCTCGACAACATGGCGCCGGACCAACTCGCCCAGGCCGTGAAGATGATCGACGGGCGCTGCGTCGCCGAGGCGTCGGGCCGCGTCACGGCGGAAACGGCGGGCGCCATCGCGGCCGCGGGCGTGGACGTCATCTCGGCGGGCTGGCTGACCCACAGCGCGCCGACGCTCGACATCGGGCTGGACGAGATCGGCTAATTCCAATTCCGGATGATTGACGGATCGCGTGATGGTATGATCCATCTCGCGCGATGACTGATGGGCGACGAGGGCGGACATGAACAAGCGGCTCAAGGAAATCAAGACCCGGACCAAGGCGGCGAGCAAGGGACCGTGGGTCCTGGACGGCAAGCAACGGTTCCCGACCGTGACCGACCGTCTGGGCGCGGTCAGCATCGCCGAATGCCGCGACGCGGGCGGCGTCCTGAACCTGCGCAACGCCCAGTTCATCGCGAGCGCTCCCGCCGACATGGAATGGCTCCTGGCCGAGCTGGAGGCCGCGCGCGGCAAGGGCGGCAAGGCCGCCTCCGCCTCCGCGCAGAACAAGATGGAGGAGCTTCGCGAAAGCCTGAAGGCCTCGGAAAAGGAAATCAAGGCCCTGAAGTCGGCCCTGGATAAAAGCGAGGGGGCGAGCCAGTCCGCGCTGCAGGAGCGGCAAACCCACCTGGAGCAATCCTGGGAGGAAATCGAAAGCCTGAAGACCGCGCTGGAGGGCAAGGAGGCCGAGCGCCTCGCCGTCATCGAGCGCCAGGACCGGGAGCTCAAGGCGGCGCGTGACGACGCGGCCAAGCGCAAGGCCGCGTTCGAGGAGCGCGAAAGGGCCCTGCAGCACGAGGTGAAGGAAGCCGAGGGCCGGGTCCGCAGCGCCAACAACGAAACCGCCATCGTCAACGCCGCGCTCGAGGAGCGCAAGAAACAGCTCGACGAGTCCTGGTACGAGACCGAGCGCCTGCGCAACGAAATCAAGGAAAAGGAATCCGAGCGCGCCGCCCTTGGGACCGAACTCCAGGCCAAGCTCAAATCGCTCGGCGACGAGTTCGCGAAGCTCAAGGCCGAGGCGGACGGCGCGGCGGCCGCGCTCAAGACCGCCGAGAAAAAGGCGGCGAAGCTCGAGGCCGACGCCGCCGAAAAACACAAGGCGTCGAAAGCCGGAGCCGAGGACGCCGAGAAGAAACTGAAGGCCGCCGAGGAAAAAGCCAAGAAGCTCGAGGCCGACGCGAACGAGGGCAAGGCCCTAAAAGCCAAGGTCGAGGAGACCGAGAAAAAGCTGAAAGCCGCCGAGGAAAAAGCCAAGAAGCTCGAAGCCGAGACGGGAGAGAGCAAGGCCCTAAAAGCCAAGGTCGAGGAGACCGAGAAGAAACTGAAGGCCGCAGAGGAAAAGGCCAAGAAGCTCGAAGCCGACGCGGGCGCGGCCGAGGACAAGGCTCTCAAGGCCAAGGTCGAGGACGCGGAGAAAAAGCTGAAGGCCGCGGAAGAAAAGGCCAAAAAACTCGAAGCCGACGCCGCCGACAAGGACAAGGTCCACCAGACCGCTCTCGCCGACGTCCAGGCGAAACTGAAACGGGCGGAGGACGACCTGAAGGCGCAGCAGGCGGCCGCCAAGGCGGAGCCGGAAAAACCCTCCATGGCCTCGAAGGCCAACAAGCTGTTCAAGAAGGGCTAGGAGTCTGCTGGGGGTCGCCTGAAAAAGTGGTGCCGGATGAGGGACTCGAACCCCCGACCTTCTGATTCATCCCAACTACGGCTTTCGCCGCCCGTACGGTTTGTGGGCTGGACTTTCCCTTCGCCATGGGCCGTGGCCCGTAGGCGCCGCCCGTCAAGTCTCTACACCTTCCCCGGCTGGGGCTTGGCTCGGGATCGGCATCGGCCAGGGCCGGAAGCGTTCCCCGAATTTGAGCGGATCATTCCAAGGGGTTTCCCCCAAGGACGGCAATCATTCACAAATCAGCGGCTCTACCATCTGAGCTAATCCGGCGTATTTCCACTTTTACACCGTCCCAGGGCCACTATCCACCCCGATCCTTCTCAAACGGAGCAACTCCCCCGGTCCTCGCGCGGGTCGGGATAGAGGGTGTCGAGCGGCACCGACTTCCCGGCCGAGGTCACGATGCGGCAATGGCTTCGGCGCAACCGCCTCGGCGCCGGCACGCCGCAGGAATGGCCGATAACGCCGACCTCGCGCACCATGTTGCGGACGTAGTTGGCGACGCGGACCGATTTCTCCCCGGGCACCAGGCCCTTCTGCAGGCGGGGGTCGTGGGTGGCGACGCCGGTGGGGCACGTGTTCTTGTTGCACTGGAGCGCCTGGACGCAGCCGAGCGCGAACATGAAGCCGCGCGCGGAGGCGACGAAATCGGCCCCGGCGCAGAGCGCCCAGGCCACAGACGACGCGGTGACCAGCTTGCCGGACGCGATGACCTTGATCCGGTCCTCGAGCCCGTGCTTGTGGATCATGTCCACCACCATGGGCAGGCTTTCCTGGATCGGAATGCCCATGTGGTCGATCAGGCTTTGGGGCGCGGCGCCGGTGCCGCCGTCGGCGCTGTCGACGGTGATGAAGTCGGGCGCGTAGTTCAGCCCCATCTCCATGATCATCTCGAACAGGCCCTCGAGCCATGCGGTGGAGCCGATCACGGTCTTGAAGCCCACGGGCTTTCCCGTGACCTCGCGCACGCGCAGGATCATGTCCAGCAGGTCTCCGGGCGAGGCGATGTCGGGGTGGCGGTTGGGGCTGATGGCGTCTTGGCCCATGGGGATGCCGCGCATCTTGGCGATTTCGGGGGTGATCTTGGAGGCGGGTAGGATGCCGCCCTTGCCGGGCTTGGCGCCCTGGCTCATCTTGATCTCGAACATGCGGACGGCTTCATGGGCGGCGACCTCGCGGAGCTTCTCGTCGCTGAGGTTCCCGTCCTCGTCGCGCACCCCGAACTTTGCGGTTCCGATCTGGAACACCAGGTCGCAACCCGCCTCGAGATGATAGGGCGACAGCGCCCCCTCGCCGGTGTTGACCCAGCACCCGGCCTCGCGCGCGCCGGCCGTGAGCGCCAGGACGGCGGGCTTGGACAGCGCACCGTAGCTCATGCCGGACACGTTGAAGATGGACTTGGTCACGAAGGGTTGGGGACAGTCGGCGCCGATGGTCATGGGCTCGGGCTCCACCGCGTCCTGGGCCAGGACCGGGAACGGGCAGTTCACGAACAGCACCGTGCCCGGCGGGCGCAGATCGTGGGTGGAGCCGAAGGCCACCGTGTTGTCGATGTTCTTGGCCGCGCGGTAGACCCAGGTTCGCTGGGCCCGGTTGAACGGCATCTCCTCGCGGTCGGAGGCGAAGAAGTACTGGCGGAAGAACTCGCCCAGATGCTCGAACATGTAACGGAAGCGGCCGATGACCGGAAAGTTCCGCCGCACCGCGTGCTTGCTCTGGCTGCGATCGACGACGTAGACGACCGCGACCGCCACGATCCCGATCCCGACGCCCAACGTCGCCAACGTGATGAACAGGTCGTTGGCCAGGGTGATGTAGTAATGCCAAGTCTCCAACATGGCCCCTTCTCCCATGTTTCGCTTGAACGCTCCCACCGGGTGGCAAGCATAACCCGAGATTGTCCCGGACGGGAGAATATTCAAGGGACGAACGTTCCCTCGCCCGTTCCCAGAAACTCCGGTTCGCGTTATCCTTGAAAAGCCATCGGCGAGGAGGGGACGCCATGAACATCGGAACGCTGTTGCCCGGGCACGCGCGCTACCGGCCCGACCACGACTGCGTCGTCTTCGAGGGGGAGCGTTACACCTTCTCCCGCTACAACGCCCGGGTGAACCGGCTGGCCAACGCGCTGTTGGGTCTGGGATTGCGCAAGGGCGACAAGGTGGCGACCGTTTTGCCCAACTGCCTGGAGCAGCTGGACCTTTACTGGGCCTGCGCCAAGACCGGGATCGTGGTGGTTCCGTCCAGCACGCTGTTGCAGGAAAGCGGGCTCGAGACCCTGCTCGGGAACTCGGACTCGATGATGGTGTTCGGCCACGCGTCGTTCGCCGGGATGTTTTCCGCCATTCGGGGAAACCTCCCCCGCATCGCTTCCGACCGCTGGGTCCTGGTGGGCGAGGAGGGTCCGGCGCCCGAGGGCTTCCGGCGTTACGAGGACGTGATGGCCCTGGGCGGGGAGGACGATCCCCCCGACCCGGACCTCAAGGACGAGGACGTTTACAACATCATCTACTCCAGCGGCACCACCGGCGAGCCCAAGGGTATCGTGCACACCCACTACGTCCGGGCCCAGTACTGCACTTTGTTCGCCGCGTCCTGGCGCATGACGCCGGAAAGCGTGGTGCTGCAGACCGGGTCCATCGTGTTCAACGGCTCGTTCCTGACCTTGATGCCGTGGATGTTCCTCGGGACCAAGTACATCCTGCACCCGGCCTTCGACCCCGAAAAAATGATCGAGACCGTGGAGCGGGAAAAGGTCACCCACATGATGATGGTCCCGGCCCAGATCGTCGCCATGCTGCACAGCCCGGCCTTCGACCCGGACCGCATGCGCTCGGTCGAGATGATCATGTCGGTGGGCGCGCCCTTGCACCTGGAGCACAAGCATGCGCTCAACACCCAGCTGCCCGGCGTGTTCTACGAACTCTACGGCCTGACCGAGGGCTTCATCACCATCCTGGACAAGAACGACGTGGAGCGGAAGGAGGGCTCGGTCGGCTGCCCGCCGCCGTTCTACGAGATGCGCATCTGCGACGACGACGGAAACGATCTGTCCCCCGGCGAGGTCGGCGAGATCGTCGGGCGCGGTCCGATCATGATGCCGGGGTATTACCGCCGCCCCGACCTGACCGCCCAGGCGATCCGGGGGGGCTGGCTGTTCACCGGCGACCTCGGCCGCATGGACGAGGACGGGTTCCTGTTCCTGGTGGACCGCAAGAAGGACATGATCATCACCGGCGGCGTCAACGTCTATCCCCGCGACATCGAGGAGATCGCGGTCCGGCACCCGGCCGTGCGCGAGGCCGCCGTGTTCGGGGTCGAGGACGACAAGTGGGGCGAGATCCCCATCGCCGCCATCGTGAAAAACGAGGACGTGGCCAAGGACGCTCTGATCGCATGGATCAACGAGAGGGTCGCGGCCAAGTTCCAACGCGTCCACGACGTGGTGTTCATGGACGAATTTCCCCGCAACGCGGCGGCCAAGATCCTGAAACGCGAGATGCGGGACGATTACCGGGCGGTTAAGGCGCGGGAATAACCTTAGTATTTAAGTTCAGTATTTAAAGCTATACGCATCCGGTCGGCTTCGGCAGCCCGCCCCATTTGCAGATCAGCTTCATCGGACCCATGGCGAACGTATCGTACAGGTCCTTTTTCGAGATGCCGAGATCCTTGCAGAACTTGCGGAGCGACGGGACAACGCCGAATTCCGAGAACATCCTTCTGGCTTCATTGATGTAACGCATGTGATCGTCGTTAAGGTCGTAGCCGTCGTTCTCGGCCAGAACGCGCGCGACGTCCGCGCTCCATTGGTCCCTGTTGATCAAAAACCCTTCCGAATCCAGCGTAAGCTCCATGATCGCCCCTCTCGTTTAATTATTCTAATGAACGCTATTGCCGCAGTTTTATGGTCGGGAAATCGGCGAGTCAACCGGAAAATCCCCGGCGCGGGTTTTTTCCCCGAGCGGGCGGGGCGCGTCCGCCGCGTTGCAGGCGGCGGGGGTTTCTGCCATTATCCCCCACTGAATTTCGAGACACGAAAGCGGGAACACGCAAATGGGTGGTTGGACCGGTATCTGGCAGTGGATCGTGGTGTTGGCGATCGTGCTGCTGCTGTTCGGCGGGCGGGGCAAGATCTCCCAGCTCATGGGGGACTTCGGCAAGGGCCTGCGCTCCTTCAAGAAGGGGCTGAAGGACGGCGAGGGCGAACCCCAGGCCGCGGGCGAGCCGCAAAAGACCATCGAGGGCGAGGCGACGCCCGCCGTGAACGAAACCGCGAACAAGGACCAGCCCGCCGCCGGCGGCTGACGGGCCCGTATCGGTTTTCGACCGTCGCGCCGCTTTCCCGGGGAACCGGCGCAGAATGGGATAGCTACCCAGGCCATGGTTTCAAGGGGCGCAATTCGGGGACGGGGCCTGGCCGCGATGGCCGCGGCGGCGTTTTCCCTTTTCCTCTTCGCATCGGATGCGGTTCAAGCCGACGACTCGGGCTTCGTCGGCATGCACGTCCAGGGCATGTCCACCCCCATCGCCCGGGCCATGGGCATGGACAGGGCCACCGGGGTCCTGGTGCGCAACGTGTCTCTCGGCGGCCCGGCGGACAAGGCGGGGTTCCGGCGCGGCGACCTGATCGTTCGCATGGCCGGACGGCCCGTCGACAGCTTCCAGATCCTGCTGGAGATCGTGCGCGGCGTGAAAGCGGGGCAGACCGTCCGGGTCGTGGTCCTGCGGCTCGGCGAGGAAATCGTGCTCAAGCTCACGGCCGCGCCATGGCCGGAATCGCGCCGCGTCGCGAAGGGCGCTTTCACCAACATCCCCGAGGCCGGGTTGACCATGGCGGCGCTCACCCCCCAGGTGCGCAAGCGTTTCGGCCTGCGCTGGGCCACCACCGGCGTGGTGGTCACCCTGGTCGACGACGCCAAGGCCAAGGCGACGGACATCCGGCGCGGCGAGGTGATCGTCCAAGTCGCCCAGTCCCCGGTCTGGCTTCCCCAGCAGGTGCTGGACGGCTATCAGGCGGCGAAGAAGGAAAAACGCCCCTCGCTTCTGCTGCTTGTGGAAGGCTCGCAAGGCTTCCGCTTCTCTCTCCTTCCCGTGAAGTGACGCTTGTGAAGCCCCGTCCCACGGGGTAGTTTCCAGGCGGACTCTCGACAGGGGACATCAGTGTTCGACATCGGCTGGCAGGAGCTGTTCATCGTCGCGGTCTTGACCATCCTGGTGGTCGGGCCGAAGGAGATTCCGAGGGTTCTCCGCGCCGTGACGGCCATCATCCGCAAGTTCCGGGGGATGACCCGCGAGTTCCAGCGCGGCATCGACGACATCGTGCGCGAGGCCGACCTCGACGACATGCGCAAGGAGATGAACGACCCCAAGCGCTGGGTCATGGACGACGAAATCCACAAGGCCATCGAGGAGGACGGCGAGATGCCCGAGCTCGAGGACCTGAAGGACAGCCTGGAGGACGCCGCCAGGGAGAAGCCCGCCGAGATCGAGCCCCCCGCCGCCCAGGCCCCCGAGCCCAAGGAGCAGGCCTCATGACCACGGAGCCCGCCCAGCCGGACGAAACCGCCGCCCAGATGCCCCTGATGGATCATCTGATCGAGCTGCGCCAGCGCCTGGTCCGGTCCATCGTGGTGATCATCGTTCTGTTCTTCGTCTGCTTCCATTTCGCCTCCGACATCTACGCCTTCCTGGTCCAGCCGCTGGCCGACATCCTGGAAGGCAGGGGCGGCGACCGGCGCCTGATCTACACCGGCCTGCACGAGGCGTTCTTCACCTACATCAAGGTGGCGTTCTTCGCCGCCATGTTCCTGTCGTTCCCGTATCTCGCGATCCAGATCTGGAAGTTCGTGGCGCCCGGGCTCTACAAGAACGAACAGAGGGCCTTCCTGCCGTTCCTGTTCGCCACGCCGATCCTGTTCTTCATGGGCGGCGCGCTGGTCTACTACTTCATCTTCCCGCTGGCGTGGGAGTTTTTCCTGTCCTTCGAATCGCCCGGCGGAGACGGGACGCTGCCGATCCAGCTCGAGGCCAAGGTGGACCAGTACATGTCGCTGGTCATGCGCCTGATCTTCGCCTTCGGGCTGAGTTTCCAGCTTCCGGTGGCGCTGACGCTCTTGGCCCGGGTCGGCATGGTCACGGCCAAGGGGCTGGCGGACAAACGGCGCTACGCCATCGTCATTTCGTTCGTCGCCGCCGCGCTTCTGACGCCGCCCGACGTCATCAGCCAAATCGGACTCGCCGTGCCCACCATCCTGCTCTACGAAATCTCCATCGTCTCGGTCAGGATGGTGGAGAAGAAGCGGGACGAGGAGGCGGAGGACGACGGCGGAGAGGAAGACGCCGAGACGACGGCCTAGCAAGGCCGTAAACTCATAAAGGAGATTCCCCCGGTCGCGGAATTGTGATTTTGAGGACGCCATCGAACGCCGCCGTCACTTTCTTGCCCCGGACGGATGGAAGATCGAAGGGAAAAAGGGTATCGTGGCTCATGGTGGGCGTGGCAATTCCGTGGTTCGGACAGAACGGTGTCTCGACAACAGTTTTCTACACGATTCCAACGAATTGCACCATGACCGCCACTCTGCTTTTAGGGCCAGGATGAATAATCCGGGTTAGTCATCTGGAAAGAATCAAAAGGGCCCTGGATCAGTCGTCGGCGTCATCAGCGATGGTGTCGGACATTCCGATCATCACCGAAGTAGCTGCAGTGGTTGGATCAAGGTTTTTGCTTCCCTTTGTATTTGGGGTGCTCGTAACGCCGTCTTCCTTGTCGGGAATGGCGAACCAGACGAAGACGACCGGTCCGCCCAGCAGCGCCATGATGGCGAAGAAGAAGGCGGCGAGATAGGCCATCCCATCACCGTCGATGGAAACCCAATAGGCGAGGCCACCAAAAACCGCCATCGTGACCACACCGGCCATAGAGCCAATCAGGTATCGAAAAACCTTGGCCAATGAGCGATCCTCGCCTGGTCTCCTAGAGGACGTCGCGATTGCATTCCGACCACAATCCCTCGAAGGAAGGGCTATTTAAGTGGTTCGCCTGGATTTGCGCGAAGGCTGATCGATCCGATCAATCACGTCGCCAGGTGGCCCACATCGATTTTTTCGTGAGCGCCGTCGCAGAACGGCGGGGTCTTTGTGCTCTTACAGCCGCAGATTTCCACGGGACCGGTGAAGCGCGCCCTGAAATGACGCGGCTCGAACGATGTGCCTTTGTGCGATCCGTCGCAGAACGGCTGATTGGAACTGCGTCCGCAGGCGCACCATGCATAGTTTTTGCCTTCCTCGACCTGGACCTCATAGGCCCCTTTTTGCGCGCACATGGGACGTTCCATCGAAATATCTCCTATCGTCGGCAAGAAACGCTTTGCATTATCGATGTTTGCCGATCCAATTCAAAAGGTCCAGCCACTTCCAAATGGTGGGTCCCCAATGTGACGGCTTGATGGCGCGCCAAGGTGAGAATCTCGGAAATTCGTGCTGCATGGTCAGTGACTTATACGGGCCAGGGCTTCCAGCCGCCCATGGCCCCAAGGAAACGCTTCATCGTGCTTGCGCCAGCCATGTTTCCAGCTCCCGCCATTTCCGAATGCCTTGATCCTTTCCATGGCCATTTGCGGTGATCCCGCAGAGGGGGCTAGGACGAGGGTTCCTCCTATTTCTGGAATCGCTGGAGGTATTCGCCGTAGCCTTCGTCGTCGAGCTTTTCCAGGGGCACGAAGCGCAACGCCGCCGAATTGATGCAATAGCGCAAGCCCGTCGGCGCGGGACCGTCGTCGAAGACGTGGCCCAGGTGCGAATCGCCGACGCGGCTGCGGACCTCGGTGCGGGTCATGAAGAACGACCGGTCCGCTTTCTCGACCAGCGCGCCGTCCGCGACGGGACGGGTGAAGCTTGGCCAGCCCGTGCCGGACTTGAACTTGTCGGTGGACGAGAACAAGGGCTCGCCGCTGACGATGTCGACATAGAGGCCTTTGCGCTTTTCGTTCCAGAACTCGTTCTGGAAGGCGCGCTCGGTTCCGTCCTCCTGGGTGACGTGGTACTGCAGCCGGGTCAGACGCGCCTTAAGCTCCTTGTCCGACGGTTTTTTCCAGGTTTTCCGCTCGCCCTTCATTTCCTCGGAACCGGTCGGAGCGTCGTTCTTGAACTTGGTGAAATCGACGAAGCGCTCCTCGCCCCAGACCTTGTCGATGAACTGGTAGCGGCCGGAATTGAAGGTGTAGAATTTGTATCGGACAGGATTGTTCTTGTAGTAGTCCTGGTGATACTCCTCGGCCCGGTAAAACGTCTTGAACGGAACGATTTCAATGGTGACCGGCTTGTCGTAACGGCCCGATTCATCGAGGGCGGCGCGCGCCGCCTCGGCGATGCGTTTCTCCTCCGCGTCGTTGTAGAAGATAGCCGGGCGGTAATGTCGGCCGCGGTCGACGAACTGGCCGTCCGCATCGGTGGGATCGGCGATCCGCCACAACGCCTGCACCAGGCCGGCGTAGCTGATGACGGCGGGATCGTAATGGACCTGAACCGCCTCGGTGTGCCGCGTGCGTCCGGACGACACCAGCTTGTAGGTGGGGTTCTCGTGGCTTCCGCCGCTGTAGCCGGACACGGCCTCCTTGACCCCGGGCAGCTTCTCGTAGCCCGCCTCCACGCACCAGAAGCAGCCGCCCGCGAAGGTGGCGACCTTGAGGGACGAAGCTTGGCCCTCCGCTTTTCCGGCCTGGCCCTCGTCCATGGCGTTCGGTTGCGTTCCCGCCAGACCGATGGCGGCGAGGGCGATCAGGATTGTTGCGATGGGACGTTTCATTGCGGTGTCCTCCCCATGGCCGAGGGCGTTGAAAGGTTCTTGGCGATGAAATTGCGCAACGAACGCCCCAATGTCCAATCACCAATTCGTGAGCATGATGGGAAGGGCGGGAGACGGACGCGGATCGCCGACGTCCTTGCCGAGATCCATCGGCTGCTTCATCATTTCGCCGCCCTTTTCGCGAATGTCCTTGACGCCCATGTGGCGCTCAAGGCAACCGTTCTCGGCGACGAAAACCATCATAATGCGCTTCATGGCGAACGGAGCGGAAATGGAAATAGGTAACGACGTATTGTCCGGCCTCTATCGCGACTACCTCATCGCGCTCGAGAGGGGCGTGAAGAGGGAAAAAAAAGAAGCCCTGAATGCGTTGATCGAAGGGGCGCTGCGTTCGGAGCGGGACGCGCGGCGCGCTCTCGTCATGACGGTCTGCGAGAGGGACCAGGATTATACGGACGAATTCCTTCTTCAGTTCCCCCTGTTCCAGCAAGTCGTTTTGCCGGTCATGGTCCAAGGCGCGCGGGACCGGGACGGCGAGTCGCTCCGACTCCTGGCGCGTTTCGCCCGCGTCGGCGAGCGCTTGGCGTTGATCGAGCGGGCCATGGGCGCGATCAATCGAATAGATTTGCTGGAGCGGGCCGTGGACGCCGAGCCCGGAAACGAAACGGCTTGGAGCGACCTGCTGGAGCTCCACCTGCGCGAACTCGACGACGCCACCCACCACCTGCCCAAGGGGCTGCTGTGGCCCGTTGCGGAATGCCGCGAGGTATTGGCGGCGGCGGCCGACGTCATCGCGCGGTCGCCTGCGCCCCTGTCCAAGGGCGCGGACGACGTCGAACGGTTCACCCGATTGCTGGACGATTGGGAGGCGTTCGAAGCCGACGCCGCGCACTCGGACTTCGCGTCCTGGTGCGCGGCCCACGGCCGGTCCCACGCCTGGACCCCAACGTATGAGTGGGAGTCCGAATAAATCGCCCTATCGCCGCGCCTATTCCGGGGCCTCGACCTTGACCCAGTCGAGCTTCCACAGGGTCTCGCCGGTCTTGTTCACGCCCCAGCCGCCGGTGTGCTGGGTGAAGGCGAAGGCGAGGTTGCCCCGCGCGCGGAGCGAGGACACCTTATCCAGCATGACCCAGTCGTCCATGTCGTCCAGCTTGGCCGACGTGGTGAACGAGCGCCCCTTCTTTTCCAGGCGCAAGAGGATCGGCTGCATGCCGCGTTTCTGGATCGAGGCGAACTGGCCGTCCTCCTTGAAGAACTCCTTCTCGTTGGCGGTGAGCTTGGCGCGGGACGTCTTCGCCGCCGACACCATCACCTTGCCGCCGTAGTTGTTGAAGAAGGAATAGAACTGCGAACCGATCCAGTTCTCCGGATCCTTGAACAGCGCCATGGTGAAGCTTTCGAAGGCGGTGGAGAATTCGACCGAGATCTTCGCCGTCGCGGTCCAGTCGCCCTTGGGCATATCCGTCTTCAGGACGAAGACGTTCTCGGCCTCGGGCGTGGACAGGGTCTCGCGCTTGCCGGTCCCGGTGATGCCGAGCAGCACGCCTTCCTCGACCACGAAGCCGTCGGGGTTGGGGTTCTTCACCTCCCAGGCGTCCGACAGGGTCTCGCCGTCGAAGTCGTCCTTGAAGACAACCTTCTGCTTGGGCGGCTCGGGCTTTTTCACCTGCTTGCTGACCTGGGACACCGCCTTTTGGAAGTCGGCCGCGGTGGCGGCGTCGAAGTACTTGCCGCCGCCCGCGTTGGCGATGCACTGCAACTGGGTCCGTTCGTTGTCCTTCACGTCGAATCCGACCACGTGGATGGTCAGGTTGACGCCCTTTTTCGCGATTTCGGCCGCCGCAGCGCAGGGATCGCCCGCGCAGGTCTCCTCGCCGTCGGAAATCAGGACCAGGGAATTGACGTGGTCCCCGCCGGGCAGCGCCGTGACGCCAGAACGCAGCGCGTTGGTGATCGGCGTCATGCCCTTGGGCGTGACCATGTTGATTTTCTTCTGGATGTCGGCGGGCGCGCTGCCGACCGGGGCCAGCACCTGCACGTCCTCGCAGTTGGCGCCCTCGTTGTGGCCGTAGGCCATGAGCCCGGCCTTGATGTCGGGGCCAAGCCCGTTCAGCATCTCGGACAGGGTCTTGCGCGCCGTCTCGATCTTGGCGACGCCGTCCACCTGCCCCCACATGGAGTTGGAGCCGTCCAGGATGAACAGTACGTTGTTGTCGGCCTTCGCGCCCGAGACGGAAGCTGCGAGAAGCAAGGCGGAGGCTGCGAGGGTGGGAAGGGTCTTGAACGCCATGGGGCTGTATCCTTTTCGAAATCGAAGTCGCGGTTCCGATCGTCATTCGGCCGACGCCTTGGGCCGGGTCGTAGTTTACGCCTTGCTTTTCTTGCGTCAATCGGCGGAAATGACGTGGGCATTCGAAACGTGGTCGAACAGGGTCATGGGAACATTTCGGGCGAAATTTCTTCTTGTCGCGATTATCTCGCTTCTCGCCGCCCCCGCGTGGGCGCAGAAGGTCCCGGACCATTTGGTCGGCATGGCGGTCGATCTGATCGGGGCGAGCGAGGGGGCGATCAAGGACAAGGCCGCCGACAAGGGGCCGCGCGGGCGCATCGTCGGGCGCGCGTCCCAGGGACTTGACCGCGCCGGGCTCAGGAAATGGACGCGGGGAAGCACGGCCGTCCCAGGCCTTGGGACCAAGACCGCCCAGGCGGCGGGTGTCGGCCCGCTCGCGCCAAACCAGGTCCCGGCCATGCAGACCTTCCTGGATTCCTGGGTCCAGGGCGACGCGAAGGCCGCCGTCTATCAACTGCACGAGGACGTGGGCGCGCCCAAGCCGGACCCGGAAGAAATGACCAGCATCCTGGACGAGCTGGAAACGCTGCGCACCGGCGCGCTCGGCGGGCTGGATCGCGGCTGGGAGCGGGACGAGAGCGACGACGACCGCCTCGTCACCATTGATTTCGATCCCGAGAACTTCCGCTTCAAGGTCATCGTCGACGACGAAGGCTACGAAGACGACGGCAAGGCGCGCACCACCATCGACGGCGGCGTCACCATGACGCTGGACGAGGACGGCGACGACATAGAACTGTCCGCCACCCCGGACGAGGATCCCGTCGCCGCCCAGACCCCGGACGAGGTTCGGGCGGAGGAGCAAGCGACGCTGGAGGCCATCGCGGGCGAATGGATCGACGATCTCGGCGGACGCTGGACCCTGGAGGTGGACGCGGGCGCGCGCGACCGCGCCGGGCCCGAGCCGCCGTCGGGTCGCGAGGCCAAGAAACGCGAGATCGCGGCGAAAAAGGACGAGTTGAAACGCAAGCAGGAGGAATTGAAGGCGGCCCGGACATGGGTCTGGCGCAACCTGGACACCGGGGAGGAGCGCCGCATGAAGACGTTCAAGCGCCTGTCCGACCCCTGGGATTTCGTCGGCGAGGAGAACGCGGCGCCCCAGTCGCTCCACGACGACGTCGCGCGGCTAATGGACGAGCTCATGGATCTCAGGACCGAAATGCCGGAGCAAGACGTCCGCGACGCCCCCGCCCTTCCCGAAAACGATCCAGCGACCGGAAGCTTCCCCGTCGTCGCCACCGAGTTCTACGGCGATTACGGCGCCGTGTTCCGCGAGGCCAACCTGCGCAATGGCGTGCTGCGGGGGCGGCGCACCTTGCTGGATTCCCGCGAGATCGGCGAACACCTGCCGCTGGTGGTGCGTCAGAAGCTGGTCCGCAACTGGTCGCCGCCGGAATGGTTCGAAATCCGCCTGGTGACCGACCCCAAGACCGGGGAACGCCGTTTCGAGGGCCACCGCTGGCGCCTCCACGTCACCCGCGACGGATGGGAGCCGGAAGTCATCAAGAGCATCCACACCCCCTACAAGTACCGGCTCGCCCTGACCCGCGACAAGATGCGCGTGGTAGACGGCGCGGCGGAGGGGGAGAAGCCCTAGCTTTTTCCCATACGAACGCGCTCATCCATTGGCGTCATTGCCGGGCTTGACCCACTGCTGTCCGGTTAAGCACAGTCGGCTGCACATCGAATTGCGATAATCAGCCACACATCGTCATGCCCGCGCTTGACGCGGGCATCCACGAAACTCTTGCGCGGAATTGAAAGCGTGGATACGCGGATCGAGCCCGCGCATGACATTTCAATGTTTCCGATGGTGTGTTTTCCATTATCAAGGACCCTGCGGACTTAACCGAACAGCAGTGGGTCAAGCCCCGGGGTGACGGTTGATATGAAGGCGATCCACGCAGGCGAAAACCGCTAAAACAGGTCGTAGCTGAACACCTGCGCGTTGTCGTAGCCGTGGTTGATCAGGTCCTTGAACACGCAGGCCTTCACCTCGACCTGGGAGCCGACGTTGGAATCGTAGATCACCGCGTGGGTGATCTCGCCCTTGCCGTTGCGAACCACTCCTTCGAAGTTGACCGCGTGGTAGGCGTCGTTCTTGCCGATGACCTGGGGATCGTAGCGGATGGTGACCTTCACCGCCATGTCCTGGCGGTAATACCAGTCGAGGTCGGAGATCCGTTGGGCCCGATAGCTTCCCATCTCGGTCCAGCCGAGGTCGGCGGCGTACTGCCTGGGAACGCCGTCGTGCACGCCGACGCTTTCCAACTGCCCCTGGGCGGTCCCTTGATTGACGTAGTCCATCTCCTTCATCATCTTGATGGCGTCGACCTGTTCGATGTTCTCGCCGGTCTTGACCTGATGCGCGCGGTTTATGGCTTCGATCTGGCAGTTCTGCCCCGTCTGGACCGGACGGGCGTTATGGTCGAAGCCCCGCACATTCGCAGCTTCCTCGCCATAAAGTCTTCCGGCCCTGAATTTCGCTTCCGGCATCTTGATGGAGGGATTGCTGAACAGCTCCGGATGAGCGGGAACCGGCGTGAAGTGCGTCGGAGGCTCGGCGCAGGTCGGGCCGTCGCCCGGCTGGTTTTTCTGCTGATAGCGCCGATGGAGGTCCTTGGTCACCTCCTTGGAATCCAGCAGCTTCGGCATCGGGCCGGAACGGCGCCCGGGCCTCACCTTCTTTTTCGAACGAAATAGCGAGCCCAGGCTGCGATGGCCGAGATCCGTGCGCGTGGTCATGCGCGTGTTGATGTATTTCAATCCGCCCGAGACCGCCACGCCGGTCGCGAGTCCCCCCACCGCCATGAAGCGGCCCGTGATGTTCACCGGACGGCCGGTCATCGGATCGACGCCGAAGATGATGGTGTAGAGGTCCCCGGCGTTGGAGGTGATGTTGGTGAACTGATAGCTGGCCATGGCCATGACCGTCAGCGCCCGGGTCAGGATCTCGCCCTTGTCGGCCTTGTTCCGGGTGATGGCCCGTTCGACCGTGATCTGTTCGAAATGCGAGGTCCACAACACGCCCGGGAACCCCCGCGACTGGCGCTGGCCCATGGGCGTCGAGCGGTCGTGCCAGCGGAACTCCTTCCGTCCGCCGAGCCCGTCCAGGGTTCCGTAATACAGAAAGCTCCGGCTCAGGTCCCGGAACACCATGCCGCCGACCAGCGCCTCGCCGAGATAGGCCTTGCCGATGGCGTAGCGCTGCTTGGGAATGAACTTGTCCGTCATGTCGATCAGAAGCTGGGCGTTCTTGACCATCAGGAGGCGGCGGTAGAACTGGGTCTTGCTTTCGTCGGACACGTCGCCCCGCTGCAGGAACGAGCCGAAGACGTTGGCGGCCTCGCGGAGCGCGGTTCGATACTTGGCGATGGCGCGCAGCTCGGGCGTGTCGTAGACCGAGACCGCGTGGGTCGCGTCGTTGAACGCGAATTCCACCCTGTCGCCGTTGTCCACGTCGAAGTCGAGCACCGAGCCCGGGTTCAAGGACAGGATGTTCGCGTCCCGGGTGCCGAGCGCCAATCTGTCGGCGGCGTCGCCCAGCATGATGGCGTCGCCGTGGATATAGACCACCTGCTCGCGTTCGGGCGCGGACATGGCGCGGAGCGTGATCGTGTAATCGTCGCCGGACGTCTTGTTGGTCAGCGCCACGTCCAGGGTCCCGCCCTGCTGCTCCGCCATCTCCTTGGGCAGGATGACCTCGACGTAGAAGGGCTGGGCCTTGACCAGGGCGTCGATGGGCGCCAGGCGGGGGTTGACCGGCTCTTGCTCCGAGGGGCGGTCGCCGGTGAGCGGCGGCGGGGCCTTCCCCGACGCGGGCGCGCCCGAGACCTTGGTCAGGACCTTGTTGCGGCCCTCCGCGTTTCGGGCGCTCGGCGGCAGCGGCGCCCAGACCAGCACCTCGGGCTTGCGCACGGGCTCGATGATGATGTCGTTGGCCTGCTCCAGGATGAATTCGCGGGGCTCGCCGTCGCCCCGGACCTCGGCCCCGTCGGCCTCGCCCTCGCCGTCTTCCCGCCAGGCGATTTCGCCCGGATACCATTTCATTTTCAGCTTGGGCGTGCCGCAGGTGCCGTGCTCGAACACCTCGACCCGCCATTCGAGCTTGCCCTCGACCAACGCGCGCGCCCAAGGCGGCGCCTCGGGGTTCATCTCGTCGGCCTTGGGCTTCACGGTCAGGGTGAGCCGCCCCGGCCCGTCCTCGTCCACCGGCGCGCCGTCCGCCCGCTTGGGATTGACCTTGACCGTCCATTCGCGTTTCAGGGTGAAGGCCGTGGGCGCTTCCCCCTCGCCCTCGGGCAACAGCACCAGCGGCCAGTCGCCGTCCATGGCGCGCCAGGTCCCCAGAAGCTCGTCGACGTCCAGGTTGGGCTTTTCCGCCTCGCCGCCGTCCGCGCCCACGCCCAAGCTTGGAATTTTCGAACTCGCCGCCGTCGCCGGGCTGTCCCAGCAGCAAACCGCCAGGAACAGAACCAAGGCCGCCAAGCCCGCGGCAATTGAAAACCCGTTCCGGACGGGCGTGAGACTGTTCATCGCGACGGCGCCTTTTTTCCAAGTGGTTGGCGCGGGGAGCGTTTCGCTCCCCCATGAAATCGTCATGAGGGGAATTCGACCATAACCGAATGGAGACTTCCAGAAAACCTTGGTCCGGGCGGCCGTCCATTATGTGCTTATGTTTTCCCGACAAGCACGATAGCATAAAGGCTTAAGGGATCTGGTTTATTATGTGGCCGCCATGTCCATGAAGTTCCTTCTTGTCGTTCCCCGTTACGCGCCCCAAGGGTTCAGCTATCCGTTTCCGTTCGGAATCGCCTACATTTCGTCGGCGTTGAAGGCAGCGGGCCACGAAGTCCGTTGCCTCAACCTGAACCACGAGCCCGGCGAGCCGGCGGAGGCCGTCGCCGGCGCCATGCGCGCCTTCGATCCCGACGTCTGCGGGACCGGGGGCATTTCCGCCATGTTCGGCCTGGTCAAGACCATCTTCGAGACCGCGCGCAAGGCGAAGCCCGACGTCGTGAACGTGGTGGGCGGCGGATTGATCAGCAGCGCGCCCGAACTCGCCGCCAAGAAACTCGACATCGATTTCGGAGTCCTGGGCGAGGGGGAGATCACCGTCGTCGAACTCGCCGACGCGCTGGAGAACGGCGGCGACGCCTCCCGGGTTCCAGGACTTATCATCCGAAAACCGGACAACGGGCTCCACCGCACGCTCGACCGCCCCCCCATTCGCGACCTGGACAGCCTTCCCCTGCCGGATTACGAGGCGTTGCGGTTCGACAAGCTCCTCGACACGATGAACTCCGCCGACGTGCCGATATACAACCTCGTGGACAGGCCGCGGGCCCTTTCCTTGATCGCAAGCCGGTCGTGTCCCTACCGATGCACGTTCTGTTTCCATCCGACCGGCCCCACCTATCGGGAACGCTCGCTCGATTCCGTTTTCGCCGAGCTCGACGGCCTGGTCGAAAAGTACGACATCAACGTCTTGACCATGTCGGACGAGCTTTTCACCGCCAAGCGCTCGCGGATGATCGAGTTCTGCGAGCGCATCAAGCCCTACGGCCTGTTCTGGGATCTTTCGATTCACGTCTCGCTGGTGGACGACGCGCTTCTGAAGATCATGCGCGACGCCGGTTGCGGCCAGGTGGGCTACGGCCTGGAAAGCGCCAACGAAGACGTCCTGCGAAGCATGCGGAAAAAGGCGACGCGGCCCCAGATCGAATCAGCGCTGAAGGACACCTATGAAAACAAGATGATGATCTCGGGGAATTTCATCTTCGGGGACACGGCGGAAACCATGCGCACGGCGAACGACACCATGGACTGGTGGTCGCGGAACATGGAGTACCGGATCAACCTGAGTTTTCTTTCCATATTCGAGCTTGTTGCGGAATGGTCCGGGATTGTAGGGATTAGGGCAAGAGATGGGTGA
>CAYFNC010000012.1:0-88064 GCA_964344345.1 uncultured Hyphomicrobiales bacterium
GTTGAAGGAGGACGGGCTGTTCGGCCCCAAGACCAAGGCGGCGACCGACGGCGCGGCGGCGCTGTTCGGGACGGGTCGGGTCGAGGACGGGTTGGCGCTCGGCCGCTTCAAGGCCTTCGCCGAGGAAGCCGAGGAAACGAAAAACCCCTGGGGCCTGGAGGAAACGGTGGATGACGCCCTCGAGCCGCTCTACGGCGGCAAGGCGGAGAAACCGGCGTCCAAGGTCCTGCAGGAAACCCTCAACGACCTCGACGACGACGAGGATCTGAAGGTCGACGGCCGGCTCGGCCCCAAGACGACGAACGT
Organism: uncultured Hyphomicrobiales bacterium; assembly: GCA_964344345.1. Lineage (GTDB taxonomy): Bacteria > Pseudomonadota > Alphaproteobacteria > Rhodospirillales > CAYFNC01 > CAYFNC01. Next base: position 307 of record CAYFNC010000012.1, read on the forward strand.
CTTTGGTCGCGCGCTGGAGCGCCATGGGCCCCGTGACGTGACCCGGCGGTTCGGGTTCAATCTGGGACTGTTGTAGCCCGCGCCTACGCCAACGCCTCGGACGCGCGCTTGATGCGCTTGCAGGCTTCCTCCAGAAGCTCGGTCGCGGTGGCGTAGGACACCCGGAAATGGGGCGAGAGGCCGAACGCCTCGCCATGGACCGCCGCCACGCCCTCGCTTTCCAGCAGATAGGTGACGTAGTCCTCGTCGGTGGCGATGGTCTTCCCGTCCGGGGTCTTTTTCCCGATCAGCCCGGCGCAGGACGGATAGACGTAGAACGCGCCCTCGGGCTTGGGGCACGAAAGCCCCGGGACCTGGTTCAGCATGTCCACCACCAGATCGCGCCGTTTCTTGAACGTCTGGTTGTTGGTCGGCACGAAGTCGTGGGTTCCGTTGAGCGCGCCGACGGCGGCGGCCTGGGTGATGGAGCTCGGATGCGTGGTGCTTTGGGACTGGATCTTGCTCATGCCCTTGATCAGGTCCGCCGGGCCGCCCGCGTACCCCAGCCGCCAGCCGGTCATGGCGTAGGCCTTGGACACGCCGTTGATGGTGAGCGTGCGGTCATACAGCTTGGGCTCCGCCTGGGCCGGGGTGGTGAATTGGAAATCGTCGTAGACGATGTGCTCGTAGATGTCGTCGGTCATGACCCAGACGTGGTCGTGGCGGACCAGCACGTCGGTGATCGCCTTCATCTCGTCGGGAGAATAGGCCGCGCCGGTGGGATTGGACGGCGAGTTCAGGATGATCCACTTGGTCTTGGGCGTGATCGCCGCCTCCAGGTCCTTGGGATCGAGCTTGAAGCCGGATTCCTCCGGGCAGGAAACGATCACCGGCTCGCCCTCGGCCAGCAACGTGATGTCGGGATAGGACACCCAGTAAGGCGCCGGGATGATCACCTCGTCGCCCGGGTTCAACGTCGCCATCAAGGCGTTGAAGATGACGTGCTTGCCGCCGCAGCCCACCGTGATCTGGTCCATGCCGTATTCGAGCCCGTTGTCGCGCTTGAACTTGGCGGCGACGGCCTCGCGCAGCGCCGGCGTGCCGGTGACCGGCGTGTAGCGGGTCTCGCCCCGGTCCATGGCGGTCTTGGCGGCGGCGCGGATGTGCTCGGGCGTCGGGAAGTCGGGCTCCCCGGCGCCGAGGCCGATCACGTCGCGGCCTTGGGCCTTCAGCTCCCCGGCCTTCTGGGTCACGGCGATGGTGGGAGACGGTTTGATGCGGCCGAGCCGCTCGGCGAGGAAAGGCATATCCGAAGTCCTGCGTGAGTTCGAAACCGCGCGGACCATAAGGCCGCGCGCCCGCATGTTCAACAAAACGATGGCGAATCGATGTCAAAAAAAGTGGCGGGAGAGGTAGGGGGGGAACCTCTCCCGCCGCCCTCGGTCCCGATGGCCGCGCTGGCGGATATTATGTCGTAGGGACCATCGGACTGGCGCCGAGGGCATTCTATCTGCGAATGATAATTATATAATAACCCCTTGAATAAGTCAAGAAATCGCCCTGACGCGCCCGCGTCCTGGCGAATGAATCCGGAAGGGCCTATAAACGCGCCATGACCGACGCGCCCGCCTTCGAAAAACCCCCGCGCCCGCCCCTTGAGGGCGGCAAGCGCTTGCGCCTGGATTCGCCCTTCGAGCCCGCCGGCGACCAGCCGCGCGCCATCGACGATCTTTGCGACGGAATCGAGAAGGGCGAACGGGACCAGGTGCTGTTGGGCGTCACCGGGTCGGGCAAGACCTTCACCATGGCCCACGTGATCCAGAGGCTCCAGCGCCCGGCCCTGGTGTTGGCCCCGAACAAGACCCTGGCGGCCCAGCTCTACGGTGAGATGAAGGCGTTCTTTCCCGATAATGCGGTCGAGTATTTCGTGTCCTATTACGACTACTACCAGCCCGAGGCCTACGTGCCGCGCACGGACACCTATATCGAAAAGGACGCCTCGATCAACGAGCAGATCGACCGCATGCGCCACGCCGCGACCCGCGCGCTGTTGGAGCGCCCGGACGTGGTGATCGTGGCGTCGGTGTCGTGCATCTACGGCATCGGCGCGGTCGAGACCTACGCCGAGATGATCCTGCGCCTGAAGACCGGCGGGACCATGGAGCAAAAGGACATCATGCGCCGCCTGGTCGAGCTGCAGTACCGCCGCAACGACGCGGCGTTCGGACGCGGCGCGTTCCGGGTCCGGGGCGACGTGCTGGAGATTTTCCCGAGCCATCTGGAGGACCGGGCCTGGCGGCTGTCGCTGTTCGGCGACGAGATCGAGGGCATCTGGGAGATCGACCCCCTGACCGGCGAGAAGACGGATGCGTTGGAAGAGATCACCGTCTACCCCAACAGCCATTACGTGACGCCCCGCCCCACCCTGCAGCAGGCTTTCGGCGGCATCAAGACTGAGCTGAAGGCGCGACTCGACGAACTGACGGCGGAAGGCAAGCTGCTGGAGGCGCAGCGGCTGCAGGAGCGCACCACCTTCGATCTGGAGATGATGGAGACCACGGGGCACTGTTCGGGGATCGAGAACTATTCCCGCTACCTCACCGGCCGCGCGCCGGGCTCGCCGCCGCCGACCCTATTCGAATACCTGCCGGACAACGCGCTTCTGTTCGTGGACGAAAGCCACGTCACCGCGCCCCAGCTCGGCGGCATGTACCGGGGCGACTATAACCGCAAGTCCACGCTGGCCGAATTCGGCTTCCGGCTGCCGAGTTGCGTCGACAACCGGCCCTTGAAGTTCGAGGAATGGGACGCCATGCGGCCCCCGTCGGTCTACGTCTCCGCCACGCCGGGCCCGTGGGAGATGGAGCGGACCCAGGGCGTGTTCGTGGACCAGGTGGTGCGCCCGACAGGCCTCATCGACCCCGAATGCGTGGTGCGGCCGGTGGAGACCCAGGTGGACGACCTTCTGGCCGAGTCCAAGGCCTGCGCCGCCAAGGGCCAGCGCGTCCTGGTCACCACCCTGACCAAGCGCATGGCCGAGGACCTGACCGAATACCTGCACGAGCACGGGGTGCGGGTGCGCTACATGCACTCCGACATCGAAACGCTGGAGCGCATCGAGATCATCCGCGATCTGCGCCTCGGCGCCTTTGACGTGCTGGTCGGCATCAACCTGCTCCGCGAGGGGCTGGACATTCCCGAATGCGCGCTGGTCTGCATCCTGGACGCGGACAAGGAAGGGTTTTTGCGGTCCAAGACCTCGCTGGTCCAGACCATCGGCCGCGCCGCCCGCAACATCGAGGGCCGGGTGATCCTCTACGCCGACCGGGTCACGGAGTCCATGGACTACGCCATTGGCGAGACCAACCGCCGCCGCGCGCGCCAGCAGGCCTACAACGAGGCCAACGGCATCACGCCCGAAAGCGTCAAGAAATCCATCGCCGACGTGCTCGACAGCGTGCACGAACAGGACTACGTCACCGTCGACACAGGCGTGTCCGGGGACCAGAACCTGATCGGCCACAACTTCCGCGCCCACCTGGACGAACTCGACAAGCGCATGCGCGCCGCCGCCGCCGACCTGGAGTTCGAGGAGGCGGCGCGGCTCCGCGACGAAATCCGCCGCCTCGAAGCCACCGAACTCGGCCTCGACAAGGCCGGCGCGGCGCCCAAGGCGGCGGCCGGGTCCGGGTGGGGGAAGGGGAAGAAAGCCAAGAAATCCCGGCGCTGACTACCGGCTGCTGTCCACCAGATAATCCACCGCCGCCTTGATCTGAGCGTCGGTGAAGCCGCGGCTGCCCTTGCGGGCGGGCATGTGGCCGGAGCCCCTGAGCGCGTTGCGATACAGGCGCGCGCGGCTTCCGGAGGCGAGGCGGCGCCAGGTTTTCTTGTCGCCGCGCCGGGGCGCGCGCATCTGGCCGTCGTCGTGGCAGAACGAGCACAGCGCGCGATAGGTCTCCCGCCCGCCGAAGTTGGCGGTCGTCCCGGGATTGCAGGCTTGGCGCAGGTGGAGAATGGCGCTTTCGTGGGTTTCCTGGGCCGCCTTGGTGTTGGCGAAGGCGGGATAGCAGTTCTTCTCGTGGCCCGTTTCCTCCGCGCATTTCGCCAAGGTTTCCGCCCGGCGTTTCAAGTTTTCCGCCGCCGCCAGAACCTTTTCCTGCGCTTTCCCGCAGGCCTCTGCCAACTGCTTCTTTTCCGAGGCCAAGGCTCCGCCCCCCGGACAAGCGAGCATAATCGCTCCGGCGACGATCAGCCCCAAGGGCGTCACTATCAAGCGCTTGGAAGAAATCTCTGAATGCTCCTCTAATCCCTTATGCAATAACGCCTTCCATCCCCTGTCAAGCCGCCATTCCCCATCGTCCCCCGCATCGCTCGGCCGATTGGCGCGCTTCTTGCCAGTATCCTGACTGAATTAGTCGGAATTTTAAATTTCGCAGCAGGATTACGCAAAAAGGGACGATGGAGCGCAAAATGCAAAGCAAATCGCAACAGGGACAACGTTCGCGCATTGAAAAACGGCTTGGGCTGGGGGCGCTGGCGGTTTTGATGCTTTTGGCTATTTCCGATACGGCCGCTGCGCAATGCCAGGACTTTCCCAAGATCCCCTGGATGCGCGCATTGACCCATGAGGCCGTCGCCGAGTTCATCGACAAGAAACGCTTCGGCCAATGGGAGGTCTACATCGACGAGATCGTCGCGAGCCGGACCAGGATGGTCGAGATCGCGGCCGAGGGCGGAACCTGGAAATCGCCGAGGAAAGGCGTGGAATTGCGGGGCCGTGACTTGGTCGCCCATATCCTGAGGATGGAGCGCATGGCCGAGGTTCTGCGCTGCCTCGCCAAGGAAGAGGCGGATTTCAAGGCCCTGGCGGGCTTCGAGACCGCGTCCGGCGAAGGCCCCGCCACCGAGCCCCTGAACCTGGAAATCGACGCCACGCTGGATCGGGGCAAGATGTCGCTCCGCCTGGTCAACAAGGGCGAGACGTGGCCCGCCATGCGCACCGTCTCCGTGGTCTCGAAGGACGATTCCAGCCTGATCGTCCAGCGCCGCCTGAGGCTCGCCGAGAATCAGGCGATCACCTTCAGGATCGATCCGGAAAGGCACGGAAACGAGGTGCGGATCAGAGTCAACTGAGAGGCGCGCGCCGCAAGGTCACGTCCCACTGGCTGAGGCGTCGCGCGCCCTCGAACAGCGAACCCGTGACCTCGTAGTCGCCGTTGTGCAAAAGCCGCATGCGCTCCACCCCGGAATGCTCGCCGCCGGGCGCGTGGAACTGCAGATGGATCACGTCGTCGATGATCAACAGGCGTCCGACCAGTCGCCCCAGGTCCTCGTTGTCCGCCGTCCATTCCGATATCCCGATCACCGGGTCGAAGGGCTGGATCTCATAGACGTTGCGGTGGGTGGCGGGCGGGGAGGACGCGACGGTGAGCGCGCTTTCGAGCAACCAGACGTCGGGTTTGTGGACCACCACGCTTTCGCCCGAGGCGGGATAGGCGCGGTTATCCGTGGTTATCGTCGTCCCCTCGGCCGTCCAGCGGCCCTCGGCCACCAGGAAGGAATGGGGGGGGAAGTGGGATCTGGCGTCGTTCACGGGGCGTCGCGGGTGTCGTGGACGTGGACGTTGGCGCCGCCCGCGTCCTCCATGATCTTCAGGGCCGTGGCCTCGCGCGCGTCGCCGTCGATCCGCGCCCACAGGATGACGCTTCCGGCTTCCAGCGAGCGGGCGAAGTCCTCGGTGTGGGGGATCGAGGTGGCTTCGTCCACGATCTCCTTGGCCGCGACGCCGCCGACGGCGACGCCCACCACGCCCGCGATGGTGGCCGCGAGCGAGCCGCCCGCCAGCATGACCGCGCCGGACGCGACCAGGGGAACCTCGTACTTCAGCTCCCCGACCATGGCGGCGAGCACGTCCTTCCACGGCTTGCCGGGCTTGCCCGCCGCGTCGATGGATTCGTGCGATCCCAGCACGCTGAGGTCCGCGCGCTCGAAACCCGTGCCCATGAGGGCCGCCACGGCGGCCTCGAAGCTTTCGCGGGTGGAGAAAAGGCCAACAACCTCGCGGGTTTGAATGGCGCCGATGGCCATGGTTCCGTCTCCTTCTTCTTTCCTCCATTTTGCCCCAGAACCGCTTGGATTCATAGCCCGGAGAACGCCCGCGTGCTAAGGTCCGCGCCCATGAGCAGACGTTCCGCCAAGACCGAGTCCGCGCCCACGCCGATGATGGAGCAGTACCTGTCCATCAAGGCGGAGAACCCGGACGTCCTTCTGTTCTACCGCATGGGGGATTTCTACGAACTGTTCTTCGACGACGCGGTCCGGGCGTCCGCCGCGCTCGACATCACCCTGACCAAGCGGGGCAAGCATTTGGGCGACGACATCCCCATGTGCGGGGTGCCGGTGCATAGCCACGAGACCTATTTGAACCGCCTGATCCGGTCGGGATTCAAGGTGGCGGTGTGCGAACAGACCGAGGACCCGGCCGAGGCCAAGAAGCGGGGCTACAAGGCCGTGGTCCGGCGCGACGTGATCCGGGTGGTGACGGCGGGCACCTTGACCGAGGACACGCTCCTGGACGCCCGGCGCCACAACTATCTTTGCGCCGTGGCCGAGGCCGAGCGGAAACTGGGCCTCGCCTGGATCGACATCTCCACCGGCGTCTTCCACACCCAGCCGGTGGAGCCCTTGAACCTGTCCGCCGCCCTCGCCAGGTTGGAGCCCGGCGAGGTGCTGGCGCCCGACCCTCTGATCATGAAGGATGGATTGGCCGAGGCTTTCGCCGACTGGCGTGACGTGACGAGCCCCCAGCCCGCCGCCCGCTTCGACAGCGAGAACGCGCGGCGCAGGCTGCAATCCCATTTCGGGGTCGGGACCCTGGATTCCTTCGGCGCGTTTTCCAGGGCCGAGGTCGCGGCGGGGGGCGCGCTGCTGGATTACCTGGACCTGACCCAGAAAGGGAAACTCCCGCGCCTGTCCCCGCCCAGCCGCATGGCCGAGGGCGCGGCCATGGAGATCGACGCCGCCACGCGGCGGAACCTGGAGCTGACGGAGACCCTGTCGGGCGAGCGCCGGGGCAGCCTGCTCAGCGTCATCGATAGGACCAGGACCGGCGCGGGCGCGCGGCTTCTGGCCCGGCGCCTTGCCGCGCCCCTGACCGAGCCCGCCGCCATCGACCGGCGTCTCGACATGGCGCAGTTCATGGTCGATTCGGACCGGGTCCGGGCCGATCTTCGCGACGCGCTCAAGCGCTATCCGGACATGGAGCGCTCGCTTGGGCGGCTCAGCCTTGGGCGCGGCGGGCCGCGCGACCTCGCCGCCATCCGGGACGGACTGGCCCTGGCCCACGAGGTCCGGGGCCTGTTCGGAGACGAGGGGCTGGGCGGCGTTCCGGACGGAATCCGGGACGCGGTCGCGGACCTGGGCTCCCACCACGATCTGGTCGACATGCTCGCCCGCGCGCTCCGGGACGAGCTTCCCCCCCATGCGCGCGAAGGAAAGTTCATCCGCGACGAATACGCCGACGATTTGGCCGAACTCCGCGCGCTCGGCGGCGAAAGCAAGCGGGTGATGGCGGGGCTGCAGGCCCGCTACGCCGAGGAGACCGGGGTCGCGAACCTGAAGATCAAGCACAACAACGTGCTCGGCTACTTCATCGAGGTCTCGGCCAAGCAGGCGGACAACGTGCCGTCGGGCCCCGACGATCCCTTCATCCACCGCCAGACCATGGCCAACGCCGTGCGCTTCACCACGGTGGAGTTGAGCGAGCTGGAGAACCGGATCCTCCACGCCGACGACCAGGCGTTGGCGCTGGAGCTGAGGATCTTCGAGGACCTTGTCGCCGCCGCCATCGCGCGCTCCGACGCCATCGTGGCGGCCGCGGGCGCCGTCGCGTCGCTCGACGTGGCCTCGTCCCTGGCCGAGCTCGCCCGCGAGCGGCGCTACGTCCGCCCGATTCTGGACGAGTCCGCCGAATTCGACATCAAGGGCGGACGCCATCCCGTGGTCGAGGCGGCGTTGGAGCAACAAGGCGAAGGCCCGTTCGTCGCCAACGACTGCGCGCTCGGGGCCGAGAACCGGCTGTGGCTGCTGACCGGCCCCAACATGGCGGGCAAAAGCACCTTTTTGCGCCAGAACGCGCTGATCGCCTTGATGGCCCAGATGGGATCGTTCGTCCCGGCGGACAGCGCGCGGATCGGGGTGGTGGACCGGTTGTTCTCGCGGGTCGGGGCGGCGGACGATCTGGCGCGTGGGCGGTCCACCTTCATGGTCGAGATGGTGGAGACCGCCGCCATCCTGAACCAGGCCGGGGAGCGCGCCTTGGTGATCCTGGACGAGATCGGGCGCGGCACCGCCACCTTCGACGGGCTTTCCATCGCCTGGGCGGTGGTCGAGCATCTGCACGAGGTCAACCGGTCGCGCGCTCTGTTCGCCACCCACTACCACGAGCTGACCCACCTGGCGTCCAAGCTCGCGGCCCTCGCCTGCCACACCATGCGGGTGAAGGAGTGGAAGGGCGAGGTGGTGTTCCTGCACGAGGTCGGGCCGGGCGCGGCGGACCGGTCCTACGGCGTCCACGTCGGCCGCCTTGCGGGCCTGCCCAAGGCCGTGGTGGCCCGGGCCGAGGAGGTGCTGGAGAAGATGGAGCAGGGCGACCAGTCCTCCGCCGTCACCAAGCTCGCCGACGACCTGCCGCTGTTCGCCGTCGCCATGGAGCAGGCGGCGCCCGCCAGGGACGCGGGTCCGAGCCCGGTGGAGGAGGCGCTGGCCGAGGCCAACCCCGACGACATGACGCCAAGGGACGCGCTAGAGCTGGTTTACCGGCTGAAGGGCCTGCTGGCCGAGGGCTGAGGGCGCGGGCGCGACGGTCTCGCCCCGGTGGACGTAGCCCAGGTCCCTGGCCCCCTGGATCAGGCGGACGTGCCCGTTGCCGGGCGTGGGCTCGCGCTCGAACCATTCGGGGCTGAGGCGCAGCCACTGCATCACGAAGGCCCTGAGCGCCACCCCGTGGGTGACCACCACCACGGTGCGGATGCCGTGGTCCAGCGCGTCGCGCAAAAACGTGTCGAAGGTCTGGCGCACCCGGATCGCGACGTCGAAGCGGCTCTCGCCGCAAGGCGTCCGCGCCCAGAACCGGCCGCCCTGGCTGGCGCATTTGTCGTAATAGTCCCAGGCCTCGGGATGGCGCTGGGCCAGGTCGGGCGCGCCGTCGAAGACGCCGAACTGCTGCTCGGCCAGATTGATGTGTTCGCGCCGGTCGCGGATCAGACCCTGGGCCTCGGTCATGATGGCGTCGGCGGTCTTGCGCGCGCGCCGGTACGGGCTCTGCCACATCCGGACCGGGCCCGTGACGTCACGGTTTGACAAAAAGGCCCTGAGAAACCGCCCGGCGCCCCGGGCCTGGGCGAGCCCCTTGCGGGTCAGCCCGATGGAATGATCCGCGCTGCCCTGGTGAAGGGCGCTGTCCACGTTCGCGGGGGATTGCGCGTTGCGGACCAAAAGAAATCGCATGCCGTCGGTCGTCATCGTCGCCGCCTTTCCGCGCCCGCGTCTGGGGGGGCGGGCGCGTCCTACAGCTATACCATCACGTGGTTAATTTCGGGTTGACGGGAGCGCCCGAGCGTCAGGGAAAGGACGCGAAAAATACGCCAAGATTTCATCGTCAAGCACGGGCATGACAATTAATGTTCATTAAACAAAGGGCTATCACAGCCCTCTCAGGAACCGGGGCCGTATCCGTCCGCTCCCACTCCTCGCGCGCGCGATTTCGGACAGCAGGCGGTCCTTGTCGCGAGGCAGGTTGCCCGCCAAGGCGAGAGCGTTCGACGCGTGGTTGGAACGGAAGATGACCGGGGTCGGGGGGGCGAGCCGGGAGATGAAGCGCTCCTGCTCGGCCAGGATGGCCATGTCGTCCTGGAATTCGAACGGCGCGCCGTAGAGTTTCATGAAGTCGTCTTTTACAATGGGCTCGAGATAGACCTGCAGCGTCGAGAGATAGGTCGGCGGGGCCGCGTTGACCAGGTCGGCGGAGCCGTCCATGTGGTCCTTCCACCGCTCCCGCCCGCCGAGCCCCAAGACCACCGTCGCCGAGACCTTGATCCCGCCGTCCCGCGCATTATGGATGGAGCGGACAATGGATTTCGGCGTCGCGCCCTTGCGGATGCGGCGCAGGATGTCGGGGGAGCCGGACTCGATCCCGAGATAGACCAGCGTCAGGCGCGCGTCGCGAAGCTCGCGCAACTCGTCCGCCGATTTCCGCAACAGATTGATGGGCGTGGCGTAGCAGGTGACCCGCTGCAGGCCCGGGAACGTCGCCGCCAGCTTTTCCAGGATCTTCAACAGATGATCGGTGGGCAGGACCAGCGCGTCCCCGTCGGCGAGGAAAATCCGGCGCGCGTCCGGCCATTCGCGCCGGGCCTCGTCGATGTCGCGGAACACGTCGTCCAGCGGGCGGACGACGAAGTCCTTGGTCTTGTACATGGAGCAGAACGCGCAGTGGTTGAAGCTGCACCCAAGCGTCGCCTGGATGATCAGATTGGGGCCCTCGGACGGAGGCCGCCAAACCGGGGCGTCGTAAACCAGCATGGCCTATACTTGGGGTTCGGTCGTTTAGTTGTCCACCAGCGACCGGGTCTGGTGCACGCCGACCAGCGCGTTGGTCAGGCCCAGATCGACCTCGGTCGCCTCGTCGTCCTCGATCTCGTAGTCCGCGCCGTCGTCCGCGCCCGCGGCCGGAAGGCCCAGGTTGGGCGCGCCCCCGTCCAGCGGCGCGCACTTGAGCCCGACCTCGCGCAGGTTCTCCAGGATCATGTAGACCTCTTGCGAGATCTCGCGGGGGTAGGTGACCAGAAGCGATTCCGAATTCGGATCGCTGGGCGCGCCGAACTCGTTCGGCAAGGGCGCGTCCGCGGTCCCCAGCATCTTGAAAATCTTGTCCCAGTCGGACAGCCTCTCGTCCGGATCCTTGACCAGGGTCCGGTTGATGAAATTGACCAGATGGTCCGGCGTGTCGGAGCGGGCGGCGCGGATGTCGGGCGGTTGGCGGTTGAGGTGCGAATCCAGAACCTCCTCCACCGTTCCGCCCTGAAACACCGAGCGGCCGGTCAGAAGCTTGTACGCCATGCAGCCCAGCGAATAGATGTCGGCGCGGCCGTCCACGTCCTGGCCCCGGATGACCTCTGGCGCGATATAGGCGGGGGTGCCGCCGGCGGCGACCTTTTCCCCTGCGGGCTCGTTCTCGTCCTGGCCGAACTTGCGCGAGATGCCGAAATCCAGGAGCTTCACCGTGCTGTCGCGCCCGACGATGCAATTGGCGGGCTTCACGTCCCGGTGCGCGATGCCCCGCGCGTGGGCGTAGGCGAGCGCGGAGGCCACCTGACGCACGATCGCCTGGACCTGGTCGATGGTCAGCTTGCCCATCTTGACAAGGGTGCGGTCCAGGCTCTGGCCGTCCACCATCTCCATGATGATGAACCGGGTGCCGTAGGATTTCTCCAGGTCGTAGACGTGGACGATGTTGGGGTGGTTCAGCTCGGCGATCAGGCGGGCTTCCTGCAGGAAGCGCTCCAGGAACGCCTCGTCGTAGACCAGGCTGTGGCTGAGCATCTTGACCGCCACCAGCCGGTTGAGCGTGGTGTGGGTCGCCTGGTAGACGGTCGAGGTCATGCCCTTGCCGAGCTCGCGCCCCAGACGGTAGTTGCCGACCTTTTGGAGGGTGCGGTCCTCCTCGATCCGCTTGACAAGGATTTCGGTGAGGAACTGGGCCAGCGGCGGATGCTGGCGCAATAGCCGCTCGACGGTTTCGCGCCGGAAGGAGTAGGTGGTGACGGCGGTGTCGCAGATGACGTCGGCGGCCCGGGGCTCGCCGGTGAACAGCGCCATTTCGCCGACGATGCCGCCGGCCTCGAGCGACACGGACAGTTTCAGCTTGCCGTCCTCGCCGATGACGGGGATGCGCACGCGCCCGGTGGCGATCACGTGCATGCTGTCGCCCTGCTCGCCCTTGCGGATCAGGTAGTCGTTGGGATCGAACTTGAGGATCTCCACCTCTTGGGCGAGCTGGAGAATGTTTTGCAGCGGGATCGCATTGAACCCCTTGGCCGTGGCCAAGAAGTTGGACACGGTCTGCACGTGCGACGCGTCGAGAGTCATTTATCCAAGCCCGTCTTTACGGTTCAGCCCGCTTCTTGGAATTGCCCGGAGACGATCTTACAGGCTTTGATCGCAGGACTGAAGCCTTGACACGAGGAATATACGATAAGATTGTCGAGGAGAAGCACGGGACGGCGCTTTCGGGGGGAGCTTCTAGGAACATGGTAGCCGACGGCGAAAACGGCCAAACGGTTGGCGGTGCGAGTGAATCGGGCGCCGCAGGCGACGCGCCCAAGGTGCGGCTCGTCTGTCTGGACACATCCCAGATCAAGGACCAGCCGCCCGAATACGAAATCCTGCTGGAGGACAGCCGCGAAAAAATCGTCGGCCGCGACGAAGCCAACGACATCTGCATCAAGTCGCGCAAGCTGTCGCGCCAGCACGCCCGCCTGTTCCCCGGCGTCGGCATGTGGGGAATCGAGGACCTGGGCAGCACCAACGGCGTCCACGTCAACAACCAAAGGGTCGAGAGCGCCTGGCTGAAGCCGGGCGACGAGGTCGGGCTGGGCCCGATCCGCTTTAAATTCGACCTGGACCGCCCGGACATCGAGGCCGGGTCTGAAGAGGCGCCGCCGCCCCAGGCCGACACCCTGGACGTGGCCGAGGCCACCATGGTCATCGGTTCGAGCGCGGCGAGTGAGGCGGTTCTGGAGGCCGTTCGCGAAGCCGACGCCGCCGCCGAGGAAAAGGCGGCCCCGCAGCTTATTATCGAAGAGGCGACCAAGGAAAAACCCAAGGAGAAGCCGAAGGAGAAACCCAAGCCGAAGCCCAAGCCCGCCGCCGCCCCGGCCGCCGCGCCCGCGCCGGAAGAGCGCGTGCGCCGCGCCGTTTCCATGCGCGACGCGGCGGAGGAGGAGACGGGCGGCATCGGGGCGTTCTTCACAGGCATGCTCCGGGGGCTCGGCGCCTTCGCCGCGCGGCACAAGTGGGTGGCGACGCTGGGCGTGATCGCGATCATCGGCGGGCTGGCGCTGACCGTCTATCTGCCGCACTACGAACGGCAGAAGGAAATCGAGGCCCTGATCCACCAGGGCAACCGCGCCGTCCGCAAGGTGATCGAGGACGGCCGCGAGAAAACCACCGCCGAACGCTACGAAGCGTCCTACGAGAAGGAGCTGTCCAGGCTGAACCAGCTGTCCGCCAAGGCTTATCGTCTCTTGGACCGCAACCCCGGCAACCTGGAGCTTTCCATGCTGGCGGCCAAGCTGACCTTCCTGGAGTTCGAGCGGGAGTTCGCCGGCCTGTTCACCCAGGGCGACCTGGACCTGGCCGAAAGGATCGCCTTCTCGGCCGAGGAGCGGCTGCGCGAAATCGTCGAACAACTGCCCATGGACGTTCTGGACGCCGACGTCGAGGAGGCCCTGACAGCGCTAGAGCTGGCCAAGTTCGGGACCGTGCTGACCCAGTTCCGCGCCTTCGTTATCGACCACCCCGAAATCAGCGTGGACGTCCAGACCCTGCCCGACAAGGACAGGATCACGGACCTGATGGACCTGAAGCGCACGGCGGCGCGCTATCGCCGCACGCACAACCGGATCCTTTCGGTCAATTACGTGGTGTTCAAGAACATCGTCGACGACGTGGACGACCGGGACATCGGCCTTCTGAACGAATGGAAGGAATACCTGGACAAGCGGTCCCGGTAGCCTCTCGCTCCCCTTGACCTCGGGCTCGGATAAGCGCACTTTATCGCCGTTCCGCAAGGAACGACCGATAGGGCGGAGCCGGCCCAAGCGCGAATCAATGCGCGAACCGGACGCCGGTCGGGAGGAAACGACGACGCCTTCGCATTTTCCAAGCGCTTGAAGCGGGCCGCGCGACGCCGCGACCGGGACGCGCGGACTGCGGGGCGGCGGGGACAAACCAGGAAGAATAATTCAGAAAGGGCGACGGACAATGAGCGTGCTACCCGAATACATCGACGGCGTTCCGAACATCTGCGGTTCGGAGAAACTGATCGAAAAGGCCATCAAGGACGCCAAGAAACAGACGGTGTTCAAGCAAGACAGCCAATTCGATTTCGGGAGCATCCGCGCCACGTTCTGCAACGCGCTCCACATGCACCAGCCCCTGATCCCGACCCCGGGCGGCGACCTGACCCAGGCCGAGATCATCTCGAACCTGAAATACATGTGGGACAACCAGCACATCGGCGACAACTACAACGCCCCCGCGTTCCACTGGTGCTACAAGCGCATCGGCGAGTTCGTGCCTCAGATGGTGGACGAGGGCGTTCAGCCCCGCATCATGCTGGAATATTCCGGCACCCTGTTCCACGGCATGCGCCAGATGGGCCTGAACGACGTGTTCGACGTTCTCGGCAACGTCACCAACAATCCGAAATACCGCAACTGCGTCGAATGGCTGGGTTGCCCTTGGGGCCACGCGGTGGCGCCGTCGACGCCGATGCAGGACTTCCGTCTGCACGTCAAGGCCTGGCAGCACCACTTCGCCGCCATCTTCGGAATCGAGGCCCTGACCCGGGTCAGAGGCTTCTCGCCGTCGGAAATGGCGCTGCCGAACCATCCGGACGTGGCCTATGAATACGTCAAGACCCTGGTGGACTGCGGTTACCAGTGGGTCCTGATCCAAGAGCATTCGGTCGAGAACCCCGAAAACGGCTGGGGCATCGAGGCCAAGCACCTGCCCCACCGCCTGGTCTGCCGCAACTCCAAGGGCAAGGAGGTCGAGATCATCGCCCTGATCAAGACCCAGGGATCGGACACAAAGCTGGTGGCCCAGATGCAGCCCTTCTACGAGGCCAAGAGCCTGGACCGGTGGGAGCTGGCGGGCAAGTCCGTGCCCCCCATCTGCACCCAGGTCGCCGACGGCGAGAACGGCGGCGTGATGATGAACGAGTTCCCGGGCAAGTTCTTCGAGGCGATGCGCGAAGCGAACGGCTCCGACGTCCCGGCCATGAACGGCACGGAATATATCGAGCATCTGCTCGATATGGGCATCAAAATCAAGGACCTTCCGGCCTGTCAGCCCGTCCACCAGAAACGCATCTGGGACCGCTTCCAACCCGGCGACAAGAACCTGGACAAGGTGATCGAGGACCTGAAGGGCGAGGACCATCAGTTCCACATGGACGGCGGAAGCTGGACCAACGACATTTCGTGGGTCCAGGGTTACGACAACGTTCTCGACCCCATGGAGGAGGCGAGCTCCGCCTTCAACGAGAAGGTTCTGAAAAAGAAGCTGAAGACAGACGATCCCCGTTTCCGCGGCGCGCTGTACAACCTGATGATGTCCCAGACCAGCTGCTATCGTTACTGGGGCCAGGGCGAATGGACCGACTACGGCATGGAGATCTGTCGCCGCTCGCGGGAGATTTCCGACAGCGTGTGATCGGGATAAGGTGCGGGGACGCTTTGGCGGACGACGGGATCGCGCCAAGCGATCCCGAGGACTAGCGACCAAGGGGGAGCGCGGGCCGCGCGCCGCTTGAGCGCCACCCAGGGGCCGACAAGGCCCCTGGAAAAGGAGAGGGCCATGGAAGACCATATCTATCACGCCACGGTGCTGAACCTGCACCAACCGCCGGGCAACATGGAGCACCTTCTGGAGCACCAGCCCTGGGAGGCGAAGGAGATTCTCTGGGCGCTCGACCGCATTCCCCGCTCGGTCTGGGGCAACGAGGACATCGCGCGCTTCACCCTGTCCCTTTCCGGCACGCTGCTCGAGGTCCTGTCCAATCCCGAGTTCCAGAGCCGGGTCTATGGCGTGGTCGATTGCGGCTCGTTGCTCTGGTACTTCCAGAACCAGCGCGCGTTCGAGATCGTCGGCACCGGCTACTACCACCCGGTCCTGCCCCTGATCCCCAAGGCGGATCGCGAGGAGCATCTGAAGCGCTGGCAGGACATCGCCGGACACGTGTTCTGGCGCAAGGATTACCAGGGCCTGTGGCCGCCCGAGATGAGCTTCTCCATGGAGCTGATCCCGCTGGCCAAGCGCATGGGGTACCGCTGGGTGCTGGTGGACGTGGAGAACCTGGAGCCCGTGGACGAGATGTCCTGGGGCGAGCTGCGCTACCGCCCGCACTTCGCGCGCTACGGCGGCGAGGAGATCATCGTCGTCGCCCGAGACCGCAGCCTGTCCGACGCCCAGGAAGGCGGCATGGAGTTCGGCTGGTTCGAGCACGAGGCCCACGAGCGCACCAAGCACTGCGACTTCACGCCCCTGATCACCACGTGCTCGGACGGCGAAAACGGCGGCTGGTTCCGCAACGTCAACGCCAAGGGCAACTTCTGGGGTGTCTACTTCGACGAAATGGTCAACAAGATCCGAAACAACTGGACCAAGATCCGCCCAAGCTTCATCAACGACTACATCGACCGTTTCGGGGCCTACGGCGAGGTCAAGATCATCGAGGGCGCCTGGAACACCGGCTGGCACGACGGCAAGGGCTTCGTGCAGTGGACGGGGTCCCAGGCCCAGAAGGACGCCTTCAACCGCACCCAGGCGGTCAGCGACTCCCTGCACGAGGCCCGCGCCAAGATGCAACGGGAAAACCTGCAGAACCCGGAGCTGGAGCACCAGATCGGCGAGGCCTTCTGGCGGCTGATGCGGGCCGAGACGTCGTGCAACTTCTATTGGGGCGAGGCCTGGGTCCACAAGTGCCACCAGGACCTGGACGCCGCCAGCCAGCACCTGGACAGGATTTACGAAATCCTGGGATAGGGGGCCGATGACGACGTCGCTCGACCACCTGATCCAGCTTCTCGGCCGCCTGCCCGGGCTTGGCCCCCGCTCGGCCCGCCGCGCGGCGCTTCATCTGATCAAGCGGCGCGAGGCCCTGCTCGTTCCCCTGGCCCAGGCGCTGGAGGACGCGGCCGCGAACGTGCGCCCGTGCTCGGTCTGCGGCAACCTGGACGCGGCCGATCCTTGCGGAGTGTGCGCCGACCCCCGCCGGGACGATTCGCTGATTTGCGTGGTCGAGGACGTGGGCGATTTGTGGGCGTTGGAGCGCGCGGGCGCGTTCAAGGGGCGCTATCACGTGCTGGGCGGGACCCTGTCCGCGCTCGACGGCGTCGGGCCGGAAGACCTGAATATCGCGGGCCTCGTCGCCCGCGCCGCCCAAAACCAAGTGGCGGAAGTCATCCTCGCGACCAACGCAACAGTGGAAGGACAAACCACGGCGCATTATATTTCGGATAGGCTTTCGGATTGCGGCGTCAGAATATCCGGTCTCGCCCACGGCGTGCCGGTCGGGGGCGAACTGGATTACCTGGATGACGGGACGCTGGGCCAGGCCTTGAAGGCGCGCCGGCCGTTGTGACGGGGCGCTTGCGTAACGTGGGATAGGGACGGTGAACGATGAAAACCCTCCTTGTTGTCGCGCTCTCGGCGATCCTCGCCGCTCCGGCCTGGGCGGGCGACCTCGGCTCCAGCATCTCGAAAATGCGAGGCGGCGGCGGGCCCAAGGTGAAGTCCGAGGTTCCGGTGGTCAACCTGCCGCCGATCAGCGTGCCGTTGAAGAACAGTTCGAAACACGTCTACATCACCTTGTTCGCCTTCGCGAAAAACGACGAGGACCTGTGGAAGCTCTGCACCTACGAGCCCCGGGTCCGCGACACCTTCTTCACCTATTTCTACAAGAATCGGCTCCGGCGCGCGCCGTCTGGCCAGCTCGACGTCTACGCCGCCGAGAAGCTTCTGAAGGATCGGCTGAACCGGGCCATGGGCAAGAAACTGGTCACCCAGATCGTGGTGGCCGAGGGCGAGTACGGCACCCGCTACGCCCCCGAGGAGCCGCCTCCGGTCCTGGGCGCTGAAAAATGCAGCCGCTTGTCGTTCAAGGCGAAGAAGCTCCAGTAATGGCCGATCGCACCCTGGCGGAGACCACCCGCGACCTCGTCAAGGCGACCAAGGCCTTGGAAGAGCCCGGCGCGGGCCACATGGGCACGCTGGAATGCCGGGTCGATGGGCTCAGAACCAAGGCGCTCTCCACCCCCGCGCGCGACTTGGCGGACCTTCGGGCCCGGTTGGAGCTGATGCGCGACGCCATCGCGGGGCTGGGGCCCAGGGGGTATCTCCTCAATCTCGCGGACGCGGCGGTGGAGGACGTGAAAAGGCTGCTCGCGCAAGAGGAATAAACGCCGCGTCGATTTTCAAGCCCGCCGAAACGGGACATGAAACGCCACGATCCGTCTTGAAGCGTTCCGGGGCCCCGTTACGCCGCCCTGGTCGCCGCCGATTCCGTCAGAAGCGCGAACAGCGCCTCGGGCGCGTCGGTGCCGCGGAGCTTTTCGCAGACGTCCTTGTCGCGGAGCAGGCGCGAGACCTGGGCCAGCGCCTTCAGGTGGTCGGCGCCGGCGGTTTCCGGGGCCAGGAGCAGGAAGATCAGGTCCACCGGCTCGTCGTCGATGGAATCGAAGTCCACGGCGCGCTCCAGCCTGGCGAACACCCCGTAGAGCCGGTCGATTTCCGCCAGCTTGCCGTGCGGGATGGCGATGCCGTTGCCGACGCCGGTGGTGCCCAGTTTCTCGCGCTCCATCAGCACGTCGAAGATGGCGCGCTCGGTCAGGCCGGTGATGTCGGCGGCGCGTCGCGCGAGGTCCTGCAACGCCTGCTTTTTGCTGGTGGCGCGAAGAGACGCGACCACGCCGTCCACGGTGAGGAGATCGGAGATTTCCATGACCGTTCCCTAATGCTTCGACCGGGCTCCGGCGACGCCTAGTTGGCGTCGCTGGGGTCGATCCACCCGATGTTGCCGTCGGCGCGGCGATAGACCACGTTCAGGCCGCCGTGGGCGCTGTTGCGGAACATCATTACCGGCGTGTTCGCCAAGTCCATGCGCATCACCGCCTCGCTGACCGAAAGCGTGGAGATGCCGTGGGGCATCTCCGCCACGATGGCCGGATTGTCGCCGATGGCGCCGCCGTCGTCGGCCTCTTCCCCCTCGGGGGCGAGGATGGAGTACTGCGCGGGCAGCACCTCCTCGTTCTCGCCGCGGGATTTGTGGTGGTCGCGGATGCGGCTCTTGTACTTGCGAAGCTGCTTGGTGATGCGGTCCAACGCGCCGTCGAAGGCGGCGTAGGCGTCGTCCGCCGAGCCCTGCCCCTGCACCACCAGCCCGCGCCACGGATGGACCGAGATGTCCACGCGGAACGAGTGGGAGACGCGGGAATAGACGACCTTGGCGTCCAAGGCCTTCTCGAAGTACTTGGTGACCGTCGTGTTGAGATTTTCCTCGACATGGCCGCGCAACGCGTCGCCGACGTCGAGGTTCTTGCCCTTGATCGAAATTTCCATTTTAAGGCTGTCCTGCCAAGACTTGGAGACAGAAGTCAGTCCGACGACACGCGCCGGATAACGAGACCGAAGGAGAGCTTGAAAGTCGAAACCGCCCCCCTCGGCGGATGAAGGCGCAGACCATAATTCGACGCCTTCGAGGAGTCAATATTGTGACATATTTTATACAAAATCACAAGCTTACGCCTTTCTCGCGGCGGCGCTGAACGGACGACGGAATCCCCATGGCTTCGCGGTACTTGGCCACGGTCCGGCGCGCGATATCGACGCCGTCGCCTTTCAGGACGGCCACGATCTTGTCGTCGGACAGCACGGTTTTCGCGGTCTCCTCGTCGATCATGGCCTTGATGCGCTGGCGGATGGATTCCGCCGAATGGGCTTCGCCGCCGTCGGTGCTGGCGATGGCGGTGGTGAAAAAGTACTTCATCTCGAAAATGCCCCTGGGGGAGGCGATGTACTTGTTGGACGTCACCCGGCTGACGGTGCTTTCGTGCATCTCGATCACCTCGGCGATGTCGCGGAGCACCAGGGGCTTCAAATGCTGCACCCCCCTGGCGAAGAAGGCGTCCTGCTGGCGCACCAATTCGGCCGCCACCTTCAGAATGGTGTTGGCCCGCTGGTCAAGGGACTTCACCAGCCAGTTGGCGGACTGCAGCCTCTCGGCCAAGTACTGCTTGTCCTCTTTCTTCAGGGGCTGTTCGCTGACCTCGGCGAAGTAGTGGTTGTTGACCAGCACACGGGGCAGGGTGTCGTTGTTCAGCTCCACCAGCCAGCCCCCCGCCGGATTGGGCCGCATGATCACGTCCGGGGTCACCGGCTGGGCGATGGAGTGGTCGAAGGCGAGCGCGGGCTTGGGGTCGAGGGCGCGGATCTCGGCGACCATGTCCACCAGGTCCTCGTCGTCCACGCCGCAGACCTTTTTCAGCTTGGCCACGTCGCGCTTGGCGAGAAGATCCAGGTTCTCCAGAAGCGCCTGCATGGCCGGGTCGAGCCGGTCGCGGTCGCGAAGCTGCAGCGCCAGGCATTCGGCGAGGTCGCGGGCGAAGATTCCCGGCGGGTCGAAATGCTGGACGCGCAGGAGCGCGCGCTCCACCCGCGGGGGATCGCATTCCAGCATCGCGGCCACGCCTTCCAGCGAGCCGACCACGTATCCGGATTCGTCGAGCATGTCGATCAGGTGCAGCCCGATCACGCGATCGACGGGGTCGTCGATCTCCATGGACAGCTGGGCGGCCAGGTGGTCGCGCAACGTGACGTCGCCGGACAGGGTCTGCTCCAGGTTGGGGCCGTCCTCGTCGAACCCCCCTCCGCCGCCGCTTCGCGACCGCCAGTCGGCGAAGGCGGGGTCGGACAGGCCCGCGTTGTCGGACGGGCTGTCGTTGTTCCAGACGTTGTCGTAGTCCATGTCCAGGGTGGAGTTGTCCGCGCCGCCCGGGTCGTCGGCGGCGGGAATTTCGGCGGGCTCGGCGGTCGCGGGCGTTTCATCCGGGGCGGCGTCGGCCGGGGACTCGGAAAAGTCGTCGCCTTCGCCCCGCTCCAGAAGCGGGTTCTGCTCCAGCTCCTGCTCGACGTATTCGGTAAGCTCCACGTTGTTGAGCTGCAGAAGCTTGATCGCTTGCTGCAACTGCGGCGTCATCACCAGAGTCTGGCTCTGGCGGAGGTCCAATCTCGGTGAGAGCGCCATGGGATTTCGCCTAGAGGCTGAAGCGGTCGCCCAAGTAGACCCTGCGGACCTCTTCGTTGCCGACGATGTCGTCGGGCGAGCCCTCCATCATCACCATGCCGTCATGGATGATGTAGGCGCGGTCGATGACATCCAGGGTTTCCCGAACGTTGTGGTCGGTGATCAGGACCCCGATGCCGCGGTCCTTGAGATGGGACACCAGATCCCGGATGTCGCCGACGGCGATGGGGTCGATGCCGGCGAAGGGTTCGTCCAGCAGGATGAAATGAGGGTTGGACGCCAGCGCGCGGGCGATCTCGACCCGCCTGCGCTCGCCGCCCGAAAGCGCCAGCGCCGGGGTGTGGCGAAGGTGGGTGATGGAGAACTCGGCCAGCAGAGCCTCCAGGATGGCGCGGCGGCGCTCCCGCGATTTCTCGATCACCTCCAGAACCGCGCGGATGTTCCGCTCCACGCTGAGGCCTCGGAAGATCGACGCTTCCTGCGGCAGGTAGCCGACGCCCAGCCGGGCGCGGCGGTACATGGGCAGGTCGGTGATGTCGCGGCCGTCCAGCGTGACCTGGCCGTAATCGGGCTGCAGAAGGCCGGTGATCATGTAGAAGCAGGTGGTCTTGCCGGCGCCGTTGGGGCCCAGAAGGCCCACGACCTCGCCCCGTTGGATCGACATCGACGCGCCGCGAACCACGGGGCGCTTCTTGAAGCGCTTGCCCAGGTTGGTGGCGATCAGGCCGGGATTGTCCGCAACCAAGCGCGGCCCAGAGGCGTCGCCGTCGATCGAGGCGTCGTCCGCGTCACCGGGCAACTGTGTGACGTTATCTGTCATAAACCGCTACTTTCCCATCCCTCGAAAACAGAGCGTTAAGGCGCTTTCGTTGCGGAGCCTAGGCCCATCTGCCTTACTTTCCCTTAATTTTGTCCATTTTTTCCGGTTGTAGCAAGCCTTTGACGCGCCCCCGGCCGAGCGGCCCCTTGCAGGCGAACAGCTTGCTGACGTTCGTCTGCATGTTCACCACCGCCTTGCAGCCCTTGAGAACGTTGTCGCCCCGGATCAGCGTGACGTTCCCGGTCAAGGTGGCGACCTTTCTCTCCACGTCGTAAACGCCCCGGTCGGCCCGGACCTTGTCCGAGTCCGTGTCGATCTTGATGTTGTCGTAGGCGTCGACCCGGTAGATCTTGTTGCGCTTGGTTTTGGTCTTCTTGAAACGGGCCACCAGCACGTCGGCGCGGAGCCGCTTTCCATCATGGACGGCGAACGCGTTGCCGCGCGCAACGGCTTGTTGCTTCTTTTCCCAATACTCCATCTGGTCGTCGGCGGTGATCAGGTTTTCCTTGGTCTCCAGCCGGACGCGGCCGCCCTTCAGCACCAGCACAGCCTTGTCCACGTCGTAGATCGCGTTCTGGCAGGTCACCTTCTCGCCCGGAGAGACGATGCGCACGTTGCCCTCGGCGTCCAGTCGCCAGATGTCGCTGCCGCCGCCCTGTTTCTCGCGGTAGTAGGCCCTGAGCATGTCGGCGAGAACGTTTACGTCGCCCTTGGTCGCGCGGGCGTTGCCGTGGGCGAGGAAGATCTGCTCGTCCTGTTGCCATTCGATGCCGTTCTCGGCCTCGATCTCGATGGGCTCGCCGGAATCGCCGCCCCCGAAGCCGAGACTCTGCGCCCAGGCGCCATGATGGCCGAAAGCCAACGCGGCCCAAAGGAGTGAAACGAACGCCAGCCGCCGCACGGTCAGTTCTCCTTCGAATGGGGATAGAGCAGCACCCGGGATTTGCCGGTCAACACCATGGTTTTTCCTTGGTCCAGCAATTGAAACCCTTCTCCCTCGACTTCGCCGAAAGAGCCGTGCCCCCTGATCGGGACGTCTCCCTTGGCGACGCTTTCCTCCAGGTCGATCAAGGCCTTTTCCGTATGGAACTCGTATCCGGAATCATGGAACAGGCTGACCGCGCCCACAAGGCTAAGTTTGTTCTCCTTGTGCAGGTAGACCCCGGATTCGGCGGTCAGCGCCATCCAGGCCCCGTCCTCGAGCGCGATGTCCGCCTTGGGCATTTCCAGCTCCACCGGCTTGGTTTTCTTCGGGTCCACGTTGCGGGCGATGTCGGCGGAGATGGTGAAGGGCTGGCGGTTCTTGTCGGCGCCGTGGAAGCGCGCGTTGACCAGGGACGGCTCCTCCTTGCTTTTGGTCGCCACGTTTGCGAATCCGATCTGGAACTGGCCTTCCTTGGGGCGCAGGTGGGGCCAAGCGGCGACCAGCGCGATCAGCACCGCCGCGCCCAGCGGCAGGACGACCTTCATCGCTTGGACGAAGCGGCTGTAGGCGCTGTTGTAGCTCCGTCCGTCCTCGGCGTGGAGGAAGTCCTCGCCGAATCCCGCCTTGGGCGCCTCGCTCACGCCACCCCCGCGCGCAGGCAGTCGTGGATGTGCAGAATGCCGATGGGCGTCTCGCCCTCCATCACGAAAAGCGTGGTGATGGCGTTGGCGTTCATGATCTGCAGGGCCTCGGACGCCAGCATGCCGGGGGGAATGGTCTTGCCGCCCTTGGTCATGACCTCGCCCGCCTTGCGATCCATGATCCCGTCGCTCATGTGGCGTCGCAGATCGCCGTCGGTGATCACGCCCCGCATGGTCCCCGCGTCGTCGACGACGCCGACGCAGCCGAAACGCTTGTTGGTCATGATCAGGATGGCGTCGGACATGAGCGTGTCGGCGGAGGTCAAGGGCAGTTCGTCGCCCGCGTGCATGATGTCGGACACCTTCAACAGCCTCCGCCCCAGCTTGCCGCCGGGATGGAGCGCGTGGAAGTCGTCGGCGGAGAAGCCCTTGCGCTCCAGCAACGCCACCGCGATGGCGTCGCCCAGCGCCAGCATGGCCGTGGTCGAGGTGGTGGGCGCGAGCCCCATGGGGCAGGCCTCGGCGATGGCGGGCAGCGCAAGGACCGCGTCGGCGGCCTTGGCCAGCGCGCTGTCGGCGTTGCCGGTCATGGCGATCAGCGGAATGGCGAACCGCTTGCAGTGGGCGACGGTGTCGGCCAGCTCCTCGGTCTCGCCCGAATTGGACAGCGCGATCACCGCGTCGCCCTCGGCGATCATGCCGAGATCGCCGTGGCTGGCCTCGCCGGGATGAACGAAGAAGGCGGGGGTGCCGGTGGACGCCAGCGTCGCGGCGATCTTGCGCGCGACGTGGCCGCTTTTGCCCATGCCGGACACCACGGCGCGCCCCGAAAGCGACATCAGGATGTCCAGGGTGGCGACGAAGGATTCGTCCAGGGCCTCGGCCACCGCGCGGATGCCGTTTCCCTCCAGGTCCAGGACCCGCTTGGCCGATGCGATGTCGGGGTGTTCGGTTTGGGATGGATCGACGCCGACCGCCCAGGGAAAGGTCATGGTGCTTTGGCCTTGATTCAACGGATGCGAAACGCGCGCCCAACGCCCGGGAAGTATGGCCTTGCGCCGTTGAATCGTCAACTTAGTGGGAGAAGATGTCCTCTTCGCCCCAGCCCAGGAGGTCCAGCTCCGCCCGGTGGGGCAGGAAGCCGAAACAGGCTTCGGCGATTTCCACCCGATCCTCGCGAATCAGCATGTCCTGCAGCCGCTCCTGAATCGCGTGGAGGTAGAGCACGTCGTTGGCCGCGTACTGAAGCTGCTTGTCGCTGAGCGCGTCCGCAGCCCAGTCGGACGACTGCTGCTCCTTGGACAGGTCCACGCCCAGAAGCTCCCTGCAGAGGTTCTTGAGCCCGTGGCCGTCGGTGTAGGTGCGGACCAGCTTGGACGCGATCTTGGTGCAATAGACCGGCGCGCAGTGGACGCCCAGGTATTTCTTGATCACGGCGACGTCGAATCGGGCGTAGTGGAAAATCTTGGTCACCCGCCCGTCGGTCAAAAGCGCCTTCAGGTTCGGCGCGGCGTAGGACACCCCGTCCGGGTCGGGGGGGAACTGCACCAGATGGCATTCGCCGTCGCCCGCGGACAGCTGCACCAGGCACAAACGATCGCGATGGGGGTTCAGCCCCTGGGTTTCGGTGTCCACGGCCACCCGGTCGCCGAAATCGACGTCGGCGGGCAGGTCGCCCCGATGCAGGTGAATCTTCGGCGTCTTGGCGCTCATGCTGTCAACCGCCCCCCAGCGGCCCGCCCAAGGAAAAATGGTGCCCAGGAGAAGACTCGAACTTCCACGACCTTGCGGCCACAGGTACCTGAAACCTGCGCGTCTACCAATTCCGCCACCTGGGCGAGCGGGAATTCGCGCCGTTTCAGGCGCCTAAGTTAGGACTCCTAGGCCACGGGGGGGCGGCCTGTCAACCAGCTTTGTTCTTGACGTGGGCGGCAAGGCGCAAGACATATACCCAAAGGACGCGGGCAAGGAGGTGCGTGATGGCCAATCGCGTGGTTACGGTTTTCGGAGGTTCGGGTTTCATCGGGCGGCACGTGGTGAAGCGCCTGGCGGAGGACGGCTGGGTGGTTCGGGTCGCGGCCCGGGACCTGGAATCCGCCATGTTCCTGAAACCCCTGGGAAACGTGGGGCAGGTGACGCCGCTCGCCATCGACGCGTCCGACCCGGCCATGGCGGCGCTGGCCGTGGACGGCGCGGACGCGGTGATCAACCTGATCGGGATTTTGTATGAATCGGGCAAGCGGACGTTTCAGCGCATGCATGTGGACGTGGCGGGCTCCATCGCCAAGGCGGCGGCCGACGCGGGGGCGAAGCACCTGATCCACGTCTCGGCCATCGGGGCCGACAAGACGTCCCAATCCGGCTACGCCCGGACCAAGGCCCTGGGCGAGGAGGCGGTCCTAGCCGCCTTCCCCAACGCGGTGATCCTGCGCCCCAGCGTGGTGTTCGGGAGCGACGACAACTTCTTCAACATGTTCGCGGGCATGACCCGGATCTCGCCGTTCCTACCCGTGTTCGGCTGCCCGCTGTTGCCGACGTTGAAAAGAACCGAGGGTGGCGGATTCTCGCTCGACATCTACGGCGGCGGCGGGACCAAGTTCCAGCCCGTGTTCGTCGGCGACGTGGCGGACGCGGCCATGGCCGGGCTCCGCGACCCGAACGCGCGCGGCAAGACTTTCGAACTCGGCGGCCCCCGGGCGATCAGCTTCAAGGAGGTCATGGACATCATCCTGGCCAACATCGGGCGCAAGCGTTTGATCCTGCCGATTCCGTTCTTCGTGGGCGCGATGCAGGCGACGATCCTGGGCCTGATGCCCAAGCCGCTTCTGACCCGGGACCAGGTGACGCTGCTGAAGCGCGACAACGTGGTCGCGGCCGGGGCGCTGACGCTGGCCGACCTCGGCGTCGAGGCGACGCCGGTGGAATCGGTGGTTCCCAAGTACCTGTCCCGCTACAGCCCGCCTCGGGCCAAGGGGATACTGGCCGCCTGATGCCGCTCAGACTGGACTACACCGACCCGGACTTCGAGGACGCCTTCGCCGCCATGCTCGGCGCCAAGCGCGAGACCGAGGCCGACGTGGACGACGTCGCCGCCGCCATCCTGGCCGACGTCAAGGCCCGGGGCGACGCGGCGCTGATCGAATACACCGAACGCTTCGACCGCGTTCGGACGACCCCGGAAACCTTGCGCGTCGGCCCGGACGACATCCGCGAAGCCCGCGGCCTCTGCGACGCCGAAGCGCTGGACGCGCTCGCGCTCGCCGCCGAGCGCATCGCGGATTTTCACCGCCGACAGGTCCCGGACGGGCTGGACTACGTGGACGGCGCCGGGATCGGGCTCGGATACCGCTGGACCCCGGTCGGGGCCGCCGGGCTCTACGTTCCGGGCGGCACGGCGGCCTATCCCTCATCCGTGCTGATGAACGCGCTGCCCGCCAAGGCGGCGGGCGTCGAACGCCTGGTCATGGCGGTTCCGACCCCCGACGGCCATCTGAATCCCCTGGTGCTGGCGGCGGCCGGGGTCGCGGGGGTGGACGAAATCTATCGCGTCGGCGGGGCGCAGGCGGTGGGCGCGCTCGCCTTCGGAACCGAAACCATCGCGCCGGTGGACATCATCGTCGGGCCGGGCAACGCCTATGTGGCGGCGGCCAAGCGCCGGGTGTTCGGGACCGTCGGCATCGACATGATCGCGGGGCCGTCGGAAATCCTGGTGGCCGCCGACGGGGCCAACGACCCCGACTGGATCGCCATCGACCTTCTGAGCCAGGCCGAGCACGACACCGCCGCCCAGTCCATCCTGATCACCGACGACGCCGCCTTCGCCGACGCGGTGGAGCGCGCGGTGGACGCGAGGCTCAGGACCCTGCCCCGCGCCGACATCGCGTCCGAAAGCTGGCGCGAGAACGGTTGCGTCATCGTGGTCCCGGACCTGGACGCCGCGGTCCCGCTCATCGACCGTGTCGCGCCCGAGCACCTGGAGCTCGCCGTCGAGGACCCCGACGCGCTGGCCGCCAAGGTCCGCAACGCGGGCGCCGTTTTCCTCGGCCGCTTCACCCCGGAAGCCTTGGGCGACTACGTCGCCGGTCCCAACCACGTGCTGCCCACGGCCCGAAGCGCCCGGTTCTCGTCCGGGCTCGGCGTTCTGGACTTCATGAAGCGCACCACCCATATCCGCGCGGACGCCGACGGGCTCGGCGCGGTCGGCGGCGCGGCGGTGGCGCTGGCCCGGGCCGAGGGGCTCGAGGCGCACGCGTTGTCCGTGGCGATCCGGATGAACCGTTAGCCGGCCGACCCAGGGCGCTTGAAAACCGTTCGTTCCAGGCGCTATAGTCCGCGCCCATGAAGACGTTGGTTTCCATAGGCGAAACGCGAATTACCTGACCCGCGCCCAAAGGGGCCGCGATGCGGCTCGGCGCGCGGGTTTCCTTGAAACGCGTCTTCCATCGCCACTCCGAACCGACGAGCCGACCATGAGCCAGGACTACAAAGCCACCGTCTTCCTTCCAAAGACCGACTTTCCCATGCGCGCGGGGCTCGCCAAGAACGAGCCCGAGACCTTGAAGCGCTGGGAGGACGCGAACCTCTACGACGCCATGCGCGCCGAATCGGCGGGCCGCGAGAAATTCGTGCTGCACGACGGCCCCCCCTACGCCAACGGGCATCTGCACATCGGCCACGCGCTGAACAAGATCCTCAAAGACGTGATCAACCGCTCCCAGCGCATGATGGGCAAGGACGTGCACTACGTGCCCGGCTGGGACTGCCACGGCCTGCCCATCGAATGGAAGATCGAGGAGAAGTACAGGAACGCGGGCAAGAACAAGGACGAGGTCGATCCGATCGAGTTCCGCCGCGAATGCCGCGAGTTCGCCGACCACTGGATCGATATTCAGCGCGAGGAGTTCAAGCGCCTCGGCGTCATCGGCGACTGGGACAATCCCTACACCACCATGACTTACGCCGCCGAGGCGCAAATCGTGCGCGAACTCGGCAAGTTTTTGATGAGCGGGGCGCTCTACAAGGGCGCGAAGCCGGTGCTGTGGTCCATCGTCGAGAAGACCGCGCTGGCCGAGGCCGAGGTCGAATACTACGACCACACGTCCACCACCATCTTCGTCCGCTTCCCGGTGGCGACGCCCTCGATCCCGGAGATCGAGGGCGCGTCGGTGGTGATCTGGACAACGACTCCCTGGACCATCCCGGGCAACCGGGCGGTGGCTTATGGCGAGGGCATCGATTACGTGGTGCTGAAGGCGGGGGACGAGACCATCGTCGTCGCCGAGGCGCTCGTGGGCGAGATCGCCGCCGCCGCCGGGCTCGAGGGCCACGAGATCGTCCATCGCATGAAGGGCGCCGACCTCGCCGGAACCGTCTGCCGCCATCCCTTCCATGGATTGGCCGACGGCTACTACGACTTCGACGTCCGCCTGCTGCCCGCCGATTTCGTCGAGGTGGACACGGGGTCCGGCTTCGTCCACATCGCGCCCAGCCACGGCCAGGACGACTGGGAACTGGGGGTTCAACACGGCGTCCCCGTCCCCGACATGGTCGGGCCCGACGGAACCTTCGTCGACCGGGTCGGCCTGTTCGCGGGCGAGCTGGTCATGGCCTGGAAGAAGAAAAAGGCCAAGTTCCCCGCCAACACGGCGGTGGTGGAAAAGTTGGCCGAGATCGGCGCGCTTCTGGCGTCGGATAGGCTGGTTCACAGCTATCCCCATTCGTGGCGGTCCAAGGCGCCCTTGATCTTCCGCAACACGCCCCAATGGTTCATCAGCATGGACAAGACCGGGCTCCGCGACACCGCGCTGAACGCCGTGGACAACACCCGCTTCGTGCCCGCCGCCGGTCGGAACCGTTTAAGGGGGATGATAGAGACCCGGCCCGACTGGTGCGTGTCGCGCCAGCGCGCCTGGGGCGTGCCCATCACCGTGTTCGTGAACAAGAAGACCGGGGAGCCGTTGCGCGACCAGGCGGTTCTCGACCGCATCGTGGACGCCGTGGAGGCCGAGGGCGCCGACGCCTGGTTCGCCTCCGAACCGTCCCGGTTCCTGGGCGACGAACACGACGCGGCGGATTACGAACAGGTCATGGACATCCTGGACGTCTGGTTCGATTCCGGGGCCACGCACACGTTTGTGCTGGAAGGCCGCGACGACCTCGCCTGGCCCGCCTCGCTTTATCTCGAAGGGTCCGACCAGCATCGAGGCTGGTTCCATTCGTCGTTGCTGGAATCCTGCGGCACCCGGGGGCGCGCGCCTTACGAGGCGGTGCTGACCCACGGTTTCGTCATGGCCGAGGACGGCATGAAGATGTCCAAGTCCTTGGGCAACGTGGTCTCGCCCCAGGACGTGACCAAGCGCGACGGCGCCGACATCCTAAGGCTCTGGGTGGTGGGGTCGGACTATTCCGAGGATTTGCGCATCGGCCCAGAAATCCTGAAGCAGCATGGCGACGTCTATCGTCGGCTCCGCAACACGCTCCGTTTCGTGCTCGGCAACCTGAACGCGTTCGACGGGAGCGAGCGCCTCGCCCAAAGCGAAATGCCGGAGCTGGAGCGCTGGGTCCTGCACCGTCTCGCCGAGCTCGACCGCCGCCTGCGCCAGGCCTGCAACGACTTCGAGTTCCATTCCCTCTTCACCGAACTGCACAATTTCTGCGCCGTGGACCTGTCCGCGTTCTATCTGGACATCCGCAAGGACAGCCTGTACTGCGACCGCGCCGATTCGACCAGGCGGCGCGCGGCCCGGACGGTTCTGGACGAACTGTTCAACTGCCTGACCGCGTGGCTGGCGCCGTTCATCTGCTTCACGGCGGAAGAGGCCTGGCGGGCGCGCAATCCGGACGGCAGCGTCCACCTCCGCCAATTCCCCGACATCCCCGCCGATTGGACCGACGATGCGTTGGCCGCCAAGTGGGACGTGATCCGCAACGTCCGCCGGGTGGTCACCGGCGCGTTGGAGATCGAGCGGGCGGAAAAGCGGATCGGGTCGAGCCTGCAGGCCGCGCCGGATGTCTACGTCCAGGCCGAGCACATGACGGCGCTCGCGGACCTCGACATGGCGGAGATCGCCATCACCTCGGGGGTGAACCTGATCGAGGGCGCGGCGCCCGGCGGCGCCTTTGCGCTCGAGGACGTCGCGGGCGTCGGCGTGGTCCCGGCCATGGCCCAGGGCGAAAAGTGCGAGCGCTGCTGGATGGTGCTGGACGAAGTGGGCGGCAACGTCGATCATCCGACCCTCTGCAAACGCTGCGCCGACGCGGTCGCCGCCATGGGCGAGGGCTGATCGCCATGGGGCGGCTTCCCCTTTTCGCGCGGGGGCTTCTCGCCGCCCTGGTCGTCCTGGTCCTGGACCAGGCGACCAAGTGGTGGATCGTCGCCGTGGTGATGCAGCCGCCCCGGATCATCGAGGTGACGCCGTTCTTCAACCTCGTCATGGGCTGGAACACGGGCGTCAGCTTCGGGATCATGACCGAATCGAACGCGATTTTCCTGTCTTTGGTGGCGCTCGCCGTGGTGGCGGGACTTCTGGTTTGGCTCAAAAAGGCGGACCGGGTCCTGATCGCGCTGGCGATCGGGCTGATCATCGGCGGCGCGCTCGGCAACGTCATCGACCGCCTGCATTACGGCGCGGTCGCCGATTTCCTCGACTTCCATCTTGGCGGCGCGCACTGGCCCGCGTTCAACGTCGCCGACAGCGGCATCACCGTCGGCGCGGCCATCCTGTTGTTCGACTCCTTGTTTGGAAAGGACGAAACGACTAATAATAAGAATGACGCTCAGGGAACGGGAACCGGGGCATGAGGAACACGACGCTGATCATCGCCATGGCGTGCGTCCTGCTCGCCACCGCGGGATGCGAGGAGACCAAGCGCGCGCTTGGCCAGGGCAAGCGCAAGCCGGACGAGTTCGCGGTCTATTCCCGCGCGCCGCTGAGTCTGCCGCCCGACTATTCCCTGCGCCCGCCCAGGCCCGGCGAATCCCGGCCCCAACGGGTGACGCCCCAGGACAAGGCCAAGTCCGCGTTGTTCGGACGCCGTCGGGGGATCGAGCCCATGCGGCCCATCCCCGCCGACGTTTCGCCCGGGGCCCAGTCCATTCTCCGAAGCGCCAAGACCGACCGGGCCGAGCCCAACATCCGCGCCATCGTCAACCAGGAAACCTCGATCATGTCCGAGGCGGACCAGACCCTGACGGAACGGCTGATGTTCTGGGACACGGCGCACGAATACGGCTCCATGGTCGATCCGTCGAAGGAGAACAAGCGCATTCAGGAAAACAAGGCGCTTGGAACGCCCATCACCAAGGGCGAGACCCCGACCATCAAGCGCAAGCGCAAGGCGCTGCTTGAAGGGGTGTTCTAGAAGCCTGCTAGGCTGTCGCGGTTATACGCGCGTCCTTCAATTCCCCACCGCCTTGACCACGGCGCCCGGCGCCAGGGGCCGGGGTTTCTCCATGCCGTTGATCAGCATGAACCAGCGCCTGGACCAGCGCTCGATCGGCATGGCGGTGGAGATGCTGTCGATGGTCTCGCCCGGGAGGACCCGGACCAGGCGGACCCGCAAGGGTTGGACCGCGACGGCCTCCCGTGGGGAGAGGCGGCGGAAACTGTCGATCACGCGCTGGAACGCGGGCGCCATGGCCTGGGTGCGCTCGGGTTTGGACAGGAAAACGAAGCGATACAGCCTGTCCGTCCGTTCGCGCGCGAGAACGAACCGAGCGTCGCGCTCCTTGAACTCGCCCATGCCGGTGGCGGCCTGCATGCCGTTGACGTCGATCATCTTGATCCCGGTGAGCTCCACGCCTTCCGACGCGTACTGGTGCAGGTGCTGGCCCAGGTCCTTCACCGCCGCGATGCGGGGCCCGTGGATCAGGTCGAACACGATCCCCGACCCGTCCGGCCCCCGGGCGAGCACCCGCTCGGAGGTGTTGATCATGGAGAACCCGGCGGGGACCTCGAACGCGACGCCGAGGCCCGGGTGTTGGAAAGACCGCCCGCGCCGGACGCCGTCGCGGGGCGAATCGCCGAAGGTCATGCCGTCGATCTTTGAGAGGAAGGCGTCGCGCCCGTCCTCGCTCGCCTCGTCGGCGTGCTGAGAGACCAGCTCGATGGCCTGGACGATGCGGTCCTCGGTCTGGGGGTGGGTGGCGAAGAAGCCGATTTTCTTGGCGTCGTCCGGGTCGCCGCCCGCGATCTCGGTGGTCAGGCGGCTGTGGCCCGCGAGCTTGGAGAACATGACAACCGACGCGCCGGGCCGGTATCCCGCCCGGGCCATGTAGCGGATCGCCAGACGGTCGGCCTCCAGCTCCTGGTCGCGGGAATAGCCTTTCAGGTAGCCCTCGGCGCCCAGCGACAGCAGCGTGCCCGTGCCCATGGGCGCCCCCAGCATGCCCGCCGCCAGACCGACGAAGGTGAGCCCGATGTTGGCGGCCTGGTTCTGGCTGTAGCGCTGGGCGGCGTGGCGGGCGACCACGTGGCCGATTTCGTGGGCGAGCACGGAGGCGAGCTCCGCCTCGGTCTCCAACAGCGCCAGCATGCCCCGGGTGATGTAGATATAGGACGCGGGCAGGGCGAAGGCGTTGACCTCCTTCGTGTCCAGCACGATGAAGCGGAAATCCAGATCGGGGGTTTCGGTGTGGGCGACCAGCTTGCGCCCGATCCGGTCCACGTAGGCCTGAAGCCCCGCGTTGGAGTATTCGCCGCCGAAGGACTGCAGGATCTTGGGGTGCTCCTCTTGCGCCACCTCCCACTCGTCCTCGGGATCCATGAAGGCGGTGAAGGAGCTTTCGCCCGTCGCCGGATTGGTGGAGCAGCCGCCGAGAAGCAGCGCCGCCGTCGCCAGGGCGGACAGGCCCGCCAGGAATCCCCGTTTACCGTTCGTCCTCATGCCCGACCCCCGTCAATTCCAACTGCTCGGGATGCGTCGCCGCGATCATAGGCCCGTTTCGGCTTTCCAGCCACCCCCTGACGCGCACGAGGCGTCCCTTCGCCGCCAACGGGTCGAGCCCGGCCTCGGCGAAACGCTTCAGGTTCCGAGGCGCGATGGAGACGGTGAAGTCGTCTCGCCAATCGGCGCCGAAATTCAGATAGGCCCGGCCCTTGACCAGCGCGGCGTCGACGACCGTTCCCTCGACCACCTGGAAGGTTCCGACGAAGCGCTCCAGCCCCAACGGCCCCCGGACCGCGTAGAAGGGATGGCCCCAGATTCCGATCCGCCCCTTTCGCGCCCCGTCCTCAATGGCCAGCATGTCGCGGGCGCGCCGGTTTTCATCGGGACGGGTGCGGACGCGGGCCAAGCCCAGGCGCAGCATCTCGCCCTGGATCCAGGTCCCGTCTTCCAGGAATACGTGGGCCGCAAGCCGCCCGTGGCGGTCCGGTCCCTCGGCCGTGGGGTCGAGACGGACCGTCTTGCCCCGAACAAGGGATTCGAGGGCTTTGCTGGCCGCGTCGGCCAGCGGCCACGCCTTGGCGCCGGGGTTTCCGGCGAGGGGAAGCTGAACTCCGGCAAGCCGCGCGGACGCCGCGCCCATGACCGGTTCCGACAGGACGACGCCGCCATCGGCGATTTCCGATATCCGGCGCAAGGTTTCGGCCTGGGCCGCGTCCCAAGTCAGGACAAGAACCATCCAGGCCGGCGCCATTTGGCGCAACTTTCTTGCAAACCGTGTCGCGACCCGTAAGATGCGGGGGATTCGCGGGCCTTTCGTGGGGGATGGCGTGATCATTCGGAAACTGACGACCTTGCTTGCGGCGATTGTCCTCGTCGGCGCGTTCGCGCCCGGCCCGGTTCTGGCCGAGGACGACCCCGACATGATCTCCATCGCGGCCGGCGCCTACGACTGGAACCGCAAGAAGGACCAAGGCGCCGAGTTTCGCGGCGAATACCGGTGGGGATACAAGATTCCCTACATCCAATGGAAGCCCTTCGTCGCCGTCGCCGGAACCTCGACCGGCCAGGGCTTCATCGGCGCGGGCGTATTGTGGGATATCTACCTGGGACGGCGCGTGGTGGTGACGCCCAGCTTCGCCCCGCATCTTTACGCAGGCGGAAACGACGACCTGGACCTGGACTATCCGCTCGAGTTCCGCTCCCAGCTGGAAATCGCGTACCGGTTCGACAACCGCTCCCGACTTGGGCTGTCCATTTCCCACTACTCCAACGCCAGCCTCGGCGACACCAACCCCGGCACCGAATCGGCCATGCTCTATTATTCCATTCCGGCCCCGGTGGTGTGGGGCTGGTTCGGGGAATAGCCTCCGTTTCCTCCGTTGGGCATCGTCGGCTCCTTCGGGGCGCGGCGCAGCGAGGGCTCAAGCAACTCCACCAACGTCTCGGCCAGCTTGCCGAGCGCCCGGGACCGCCCCCATGCGTTCCGGATGGTCCGAACAATTTCAATTCCCTCGGCGAACGCCGCCCAGGCCGCGTCCATGGCGCCGTCTGCGGCGCGGTGCGACGACACGTCGCCGTAGACCCAGATCCGGCTGAGGCGGCTTTTGATGGCGTCCGTCGCCTTGCGGGCCAAAGCCTTCATGTCGGCCGCGCCGACGGCGTCGCCCGCCTTGGCGCGCATGGCGGCGATGGACCAGAGCGTCTGTGCGCGAAGCTGTCCGTCCTTGACGTCGTCGCTCGCCTCCACCGCGGCGCCGTAATCGCCCATGCTCGCGAGCGCCAACGCCACGCGGCTGTAGGCGAAGGATCGGGCGAAGGGAAAAGGCGCCGCGCCCGCCGCCTCGCGCGCCGCGTCCAGGGTTTCGCCCGCAGCGGTTTCCAGTCCCGCCTGGGCCTGGGCCTGGGCGATACGGGCGAGGACGATGGCGCGATAGCGGTCCTCCTTGATCTCCTCGGCCGCCGCGAGCGCGGACTGGACGTCGCCCGACCGGGCGTAGGCCGTGGCCGCCGAGACCAGCACCGGCAGCTTGTTCGAGTCCGACGCCATGTCCTGCGCCAGCGCCAGCGCCTCGGCGGGACGCTCCAAGTCGGCCAAGGCCCCGGCCACGTGGCGCAGCGCCGATTCCGGGTTCGCCGCATCCGCGCGGGCCAGGCTTTCCGCATCGTCCAGAAGCCGCCGCGCGGCCTTTTCCTCCCCGCTTCGGGCCATGATCACGGCGGCGCGGGCGCGAAAGGACACGCGTCTGAGCGCGTCGTCCACGTCGTTCAGAATTCCGGCGAGACGCTCCGCCGTCGCCCGCGCCGCCCCGCCTCGCCCGATCTGGACGGCGGCGATGGCGGCCAGGGCCTCGGCTTTTTTCAGGGGATCGGGGATGATCTCGGCGGCGGCGATGGCGTCGTCGGGGCGGCCCGCGACGGCTTGGGACTCGGCGATGTCGCGTAGCGCGACCATGATCAGGCGCGGGTCAGAAATTCGCCGCGCCGTGGCCATGGCCTCGGTCAGCAATCCGGCCTTGGCCTGGGCCGCCAGGATCTCCCCCAGCGCCCAGTCGCGCATTTCCGTTTTGTGGATCGTCTTGGCGCTTTCCAGCGCTTCATGCAACAGGCACCCGGGCGCGGGGTCGTCAAAACAGGGCGACGGGTCGCGGGTGGGGTCGGCCACGTCGTCGGCGCGGCCGCGCTCCAACAGCTTTCGGGTTTCGGGATGGGCGAGTAGGGCCTTGCGGGCTTTTTCGATGTTGATCGCGCGGGTGGCGTCGAGCTTGCGCAACAGAACGCCGACCTTTTCGCCGGTTTCCAACTGTTTGATGAGCGCTTCCGAGGCCTGGCCGTCGTCCTTGAAGCCGTTGTCGCGCTGGTATTCGCGAATGGCGCGCCGGATCGCCGGCGCCATCCGGCCGTCTTTGGGGCCGAAATAATACTCCGCCTCGGCCAGAAGCTCCTGAGCCCGCATCACCAGGGGATCGGGCAATCCGAAGGTGTCGCGCGGGACGGTTCGCGTCGGGCCGGGCGTGGCGGCCGCTTCCGCGTCGCTCGGGGCGAAAAGGCATGCGATCAACGCGAAAAGGATCAGGCGCGCCATGACGCAGCCTCTATGGTCAGGAGCCGAGAATCTTCTTGCGCAGCAGTTCGTTGACCATCTGCGGGTTGGCTTTGCCCTGGGTCGCCTTCATCACCTGGCCGACGAACCAGCCGATCATCTTGTCCTTGCCGCCCCGGATTTCCTCGCACTTGTCCGGGTTGGCGTTGACGACATCGTCCACCGCCGCCTCGATGGCGTCCGTGTCGGTGACCTGCTTCAGGCCCTTTTCGGCGACGATTTTTTCCGGATCGCCGCCGCCGTCCAGCATGATCTGGAACACGTCCTTGGCGATGCGGCCCGAGATGTCGCCGGACTTGATCAGGTCGATCAGGCGGCCCAGGTGCTTGGCCGAGACCGGGCTCGCGGCGATGTCGAGCCCTTGCTTCGACAACGCGCCGAACAGGTTGTTGATCACCCAGTTGGCCGCCTGCTTGGGGTCGCGGCCGGCGGCCACGGCCTCGAAGTAGTCGGCGGTCTCGCGCTCGGCCACCAGGACGCCCGCGTCATAGGCGGACAGGCCGAATTCGTCGATGAAGCGCTGCTTCTTGTCGTCGGGCAGTTCGGGCAACTCGTCCTTGATGCGAGCGACGAAGTCCTCGTCGAGTTCGATGGGCAGAAGGTCCGGGTCGGGGAAATAGCGGTAGTCGTGGGCGAACTCCTTGGCCCGCATGGACCGGGTCTCGCCCCGGTTGGAATCGAACAGCCGGGTTTCCTGGACCACCTCGCCGCCGGACTCGTAGGCGTCGATCTGGCGCTCGGCCTCGAAGTCGATCGCCTGCATGACGAACTTGACCGAGTTGACGTTCTTGATTTCCGACCGGGTGCGAAGTTCGTCTTCGCCCGCGGGCCGGACGGAAACGTTGACGTCGCAGCGCATGGAGCCCTCCTCCATGTTGCCGTCGCAGGCGCCGAGATAGCGTAGAATCGAGCGCAGCTTGCGGAGATACGCCCCGGCTTCCTCGGGACTGCGGATATCGGGCTTGGAGACGATCTCCATCAACGCGACGCCGGATCGGTTGAGGTCGATCATGGACCGCTTGGGGTCCTGGTCGTGCATGGACTTGCCCGCGTCCTGCTCCAGGTGCAGGCGCTCGATCCCGACCGCGCGAGACGAGCCGTCGTCCATGTCGAGAACAATGGTCCCCTCGCCTACGACCGGGTGCTCGTATTGGGAAATTTGGTAGCCCTGGGGCAGATCGGCGTAGAAATAGTTTTTGCG
Organism: uncultured Hyphomicrobiales bacterium; assembly: GCA_964344345.1. Classification (GTDB taxonomy): domain Bacteria; phylum Pseudomonadota; class Alphaproteobacteria; order Rhodospirillales; family CAYFNC01; genus CAYFNC01. The sequence continues at coordinate 37,949 of CAYFNC010000012.1, forward strand.
CTCGAACACGGAGCGGCGGTTGATTTGCGCCTTGAGCCCGAGCCCGGCGCGCACCGCCTGCTCGATGCAGTATTCGTTGACCACCGGAAGCATCCCCGGCATGGCCGCGTCCACCAGCGAGACGTGGGAATTGGGCGAGCCGCCGAAATCCGTGGGCGCGCCGGAAAACAGCTTGGCGTTGGAGATCACCTGGGCGTGGACCTCCAAGCCGATGACGAGCTCCCAGTCCCCGGTTTCGCCCTGAATCGCGTAGGTCATTGCCGTATTCCCAGTTTATTTCTATGCGGCGTCAATCTAGCGCCAGAGTTCTATATCGGCAACCGCACCCGCGCCCTGAGCCCCCCGATGGGCGAATCCTCCAGCGCCACGTCGCCGCCGTGGCCTCGGAAGACGTCGCGGGCGATGGAAAGGCCCAATCCCACGCCGCCGGTTTCCGGGTTGCGCGAGCCTTCGAGGCGCATGAAGGGCTTGAATACGTCCTCGCGCTTGTCCTCGGGGATGCCGGGGCCGTCGTCGTCCACCAGGATCTCGATGGCGTCGTCGCGCCGTCCGCCCCGGATCCAGACGTGATCGGCGTAACGGTTGGCGTTCTCCACTAGGTTGGTCAGCCCGCGCTTGATGGCGAGGGGGCGGACGGTGAGCACCAGTTCGCCCTCGGAGTGCAGGTCCACCAGGGCGCCGTTGCGCCGGGCCTGGGCGGCCACGTCCTCCAGGATGCCCCGGATGCGGGTCGGGGCCGGTTGCTCGCGCCCCTCGCCCCGCGCGAAGGCGAGGTAGCCTTCCAGCATGTGCTCCATCTCGTGGACGTCCTCGGTGAGCTCGACCATGCCCTCGCCCTCGCCCATCATGGCGAGCTGGAGCTTCATCCGGGTCAGCGGTGTGCGCAGGTCGTGGGAGACGCCCGACAGCATGTCGGTGCGCTGGCTCATCTGGCGCTTGATGCGCTCCCGCATGGCCATGAAGGCGGAGGCGGCTTGGCGCACCTCGCGCGCGCCTTCGGGCTTCAAGGTGGCCGCCTCGCGGCCCTTGCCGAAGGCCTCGGCGGCCTTGGCCAGGCGGCGGATGGGCTTGACCTGGTTGCGCATGAACACGGCCGCCACGCCCAAGAGCACGAACGAGGCCCCGATGGTCCACAGAATGAACACGTAGGCGGTGGAGCTGAACACGCGTTTTCTCGGGACCATGACCTCGAGAACGCCATCGGCCAACTGCACCCGGATCAGCACCTCGCGCTCCAGCGAAGCCGCGTTGATGTCGTAGGGCCAGCGAAGGCGGTCGCCGAGCGCGTGGTCCAAGGTTTGGCTCAACAGGTCGTGGTATTCGCGCCCGTCGTTGGGCAGGATGCCGCCGCGGTCGAAGGCGACCTTCATGTTGGTGTTGGTTTCGACCAGGAAGAAGATTCCGTCCCGGTCCTCCGCGTCCGGATTCTGGCGCAACAGCTCGATCAGCACCGCCACCTCGCCCGCGACGCCGCGCGCAAGGTGCAGGGTCATCTTGTCCAGATGGCTTTCGAAGAAGATCAGGCCAGAGACCACCTGCACCAGCACCAGGGGCGTGAAGATGATCATCAGCGACCGGCCGAGCAGGCTACGGGGCAGAAGGCGCTTGATGACGGATTCGTGGGACACGGGCCGATTATCCTAGTCGGGCTTCAGGACGTATCCGCGTCCCCGAATGGTCTGCAGGTAGCGCGGGGCCTTGGGGTCGGGCTCGATCTTGCGCCGAAGCCGCGTCACCTGCACGTCCACCGCCCGCCCGCCCGCGCTTGCGCCGGTCAGCTCGATCAGGTCCTCGCGGCTCAGCGTCGCGCCGGGATTTTCCGCCAGCGCCTTGAGCAGGGCGGATTCCACAGAGGTCAGGCGCACCAGCTCGTCCAGGCGATACAGCTCCTCGCGGTCGAGGTCGAAACGGAAGTCGCCCATGCGGACTTCCCGGCTCGTGGCTTCCTTTGGCACCCGGCGCAGGATGTTGTGGATGCGCAAAAGAAGCTCGCGGGGTTCGAACGGCTTGACCAGGTAATCGTCGGCGCCGCGCTCGAGCCCCGCGATGCGGTCGTCGGGCTCGCTCATGGCGGTCAGCATCAGGATGGGGACGGCGCTGCGCTTGCGGTAATCCTCGGCGAAGTCCAGGCCCGACTCGCCCGGCATCATAAGGTCCAGGACGATCAGGTCGAAGGCGAAGCTTTCCAGCTTTGCGCGCGCGTCCGCGGCGTCCTTGGCGGTGATGACGAAAAAGCCGTTTTCAGACAGAAACTTGTTCAGCAGCTTCCGCAGCCGGACGTCGTCGTCCACGACCAGGATGTGCGGCAGGTCCTCGGTGTTCATGCCAGTGTTCCGTTCGCCGTTGGGCGGAAGCAGTTTCCGCCACCAATCAGGACCATTTCAATCAATTAATCATTCCTGTTGCACTTTTCCTATTTCTTTGTTTACTGGACGCAAGGCGACGGTCGAAGCGCCATGTCGGACAGCCGGAACAAGGCTGGGGGGGCGTTCGTCATCTCGTAGAATTGCGGCGTATAACGATTGGGGCGCAAGGCGCGGCTCTCCGCGCGCGCGTTTCCGTTCACGGAAGAAAGCGAAGGGGCGATGATCGAAATTCGAATACACGGTCGAGGCGGGCAGGGAAACGTGGTCGCCGCCTATCTTCTCGCCGGGGCGGCGTTCGAGGCCGGACGCCATTGCCAGGCGTTCCCGGCGTTCGGGGCGGAGCGGCGCGGCGCGCCGGTGGTGTCCTTCGTGCGCATTTCCGAAACACCGATCCGCAGACGGTCCGAGGTGCGCGAGCCCGCGTTCCTGATCATCCAGGACCAGACGCTGCTGAACGACCCCAAGCTGGCGGCGGGGCTGAGGCCAGGCGGCGGCGTCATCGTCAACACCGGCGCCACGTCCGAGGCCATGAGCGAACATTACGGGCTGAACGTGGTCACGCTTCGGGGCAACACGCTCTCGACCGAGGCGCTGGGCCGACCGGTTCCCAACGTGGCGCTGTTGTCCGCGTTTCTCGCGCTCACCAACCTGCTTCCCATGGACGCGCTGAAAAAGGCGCTGGCCGGGCGGTTCAAGGGCGACGTGTTGGAAAAGAACCTGGCCCTGGTGGACAACGCGGCGAGCCATGTCGTCGAAGGACAGTGGAAGGAGATGGCCGATGCTGCAGGCGCTTGAAGGATCCCAGGCGGTCGCGCGCGCCGTCGCCCTGTGCCGGCCCGAGGTGGTGGCGGCCTATCCCATCACCCCCCAGACCCACATCGTGGAGAACATCTCCAAGCTGGTGGCCGACGGCGAACTGGTGACCGAGCTTGTGAGCGTGGAGAGCGAGTTCTCCGCCGCCTCGGTGGCCTTGGGCGCGGCCGCGGCCGGGGCCCGGGCCTACACCGCCAGTTCGTCCCAGGGCATCATGTTGATGACCGAGGTGCTCTACAACATCTCGGGGCTCCGCATCCCCATGGTCTTGACCTGCGCCAACCGGGCGGTGGGCGCGCCGCTGTCGATCTGGAACGACCACCAGGACTCCATGTCGGTGCGGGATTCGGGTTGGATCCAGCTCTTCTGCGCCAACAACCAGGAAGCGGTTGATACAACAATCCAGGCCTACCGCATCGCCGAGCGGACCGAGCTTCCGGTCATGGTGTGCATGGACGGGTTCATCCTGACCCACACGCTGGAGGGCATCGACATCCCCGACCAGGACGCGGTGGACGCGTTCCTTCCGCCGTTCGAGTTCGCCCGCGCGCTCGACCCCCTGAGCCCCACCAGCGTCGGCACCCTGGTGACCCCCGACTTCTACGCCGAGGCGCGCCATTCCCACCACGCGGCCATGAACGCGGCGCTCACCGAAATCGAGTCCGTCGACAGGGATTGGGAGGCGGCGATCGGCCGGTCCTGCGGCGGCCTTCTGACCACGGACGGCCCCGACGACGCCGAGACGGTCATCCTCGCCATGGGGTCGATCACCGGCACGCTGGCCGAGGCCATGGACGAGGCGGGCTCGGACGTGAAGCTGATCACGCTCAGGGCCTTCCGCCCGTTCCCGGTGGACGCGCTCCGCGCCGCCGTGGCCGGGGCCAAGGACCTGGTGGTGGTGGACCGCTCGCTGTCGCCGGGCCTCGGCGGCGTCGTCGGCAACGAGATCCGCGCCATCCTGGGGGCGGTTCCGGACGCGCCCCGCATCCACAACGTGGCCGTCGGGCTCGGCGGCCGTGACGTGCCCATGGACCTGCTGCCGAGACTGATCGCGGTGGCGGGCCGGGACGCGCCCGAGCACTTCGAAATCCTGGACGCCGATCTCGCCAAGCTGCCCGAGGAGGACCGCTGACATGACCACCACCAGCAACACCCGGCGCCTCGACGAGCTTCGACGCAAGTACGGCCGCATGCCCGCCGACATGGAGCAGGCGGAGAAAGAGCCCGAAACCGAGGAGGAACGCGCGCTGTGGCTGCGCCGCCACCAGCCCAGGTTCCGGGGGCTCGAGGCCGGGCACCGCGCCTGCCAGGGCTGCGGAGAGGCGCTCGCCGCCCGCCTGGTGACCGAGGCCGCGGGCCCCGACGTGATGATCGCCAACGCCACCGGCTGCCTGGAGGTCTTCACCACCCCCTGGCCCCAGTCGGCATGGCGGGTGCCGTGGATGCATTCCCTGTTCGAGAACTCGGCCGCCATCGCGTCGGGCATGGAGGCGGCGCTGAAGGCCAAGGGCAAGTCCACAAAGGTGCTGGCCTTCGGCGGCGACGGAGGCACCTTCGACATCGGCTTCCAGGCGCTGTCTGGCATGTTGGAGCGACGGCACAACGTGCTCTACGTCTGCTACGACAACGAGGCCTACATGAACACGGGCATCCAGCGTTCGGGCTCGACCCCGCACGCGGCCCGGACCACCACCTCGCCGCCGGGCAAGGTCAGCATGGGCAAGGTGCACCTGAAAAAGGACCTGGTGTCCATCATCGCCGCCCATCACATCCCCTACGCCGCCAGCGCGTCGGTGGCCTATCCCGCCGACATCCGCAAGAAGGTGCGCCGCGCCATGGGGATCGAGGGGCCGACGTTCCTTCTGATCCACAGCCCGTGCCCCCTCGGCTGGGGCCACGAAAGCGACGCGACCATCGAAATGGCCCGTCTCGCGGTCAAGTCCGGCCTGTTCCCGCTGATCGAGTTGGAGCGGGGCGAGATCACCGGGGTCATGCCCATCCGCAAGCCGATCCCGGTCGCGCAATACCTGGAGCGCCAGAACCGCTTTCGCCACCTGTTCGCCGAGGACGATCCCCGGGCGCAGAAGGAGCTTGCGCACTTGCAGGCGCTCGCGGACTACAACATCGACGTCTACGACCTTCGCGGCGGGGAGGACGACCCGCTCGACACCGACGGCATCGACACGGTCCGCCGCGGCGGCCACGCGGGTTAGGGAAGGAGAAACACCATGAACGTCCTGACGCGCGGCGGCTACGCCCTTCCGGGAACCTCGCTCGATTTCAAGACCGGCTCGTGGCGGAACCTGTTTCCGCTCCACAACCACCTCAAGGCTCCGTGCCATGACGCCTGCCCGGCGGGGGAGGACCAGCAGGCCTGGCTCGCCCGCATCCAGGAAGGCCGCTGGAAGGAGGCCTGGGAAAGCCTGGTCATGGCCAACCCCATGCCGGGCGTGACCGGCCGGGTCTGCCCCCACCCGTGCGAGACCGCGTGCAATCGCGGCGATTTCGACGAACCCATCGCCATCCACAACGTGGAGCGTTTCCTCGGCGACGAGGCGGTGCGCCAAGGATGGGAGTACCCCTCCTTCCCGCCCAACTTCGACGGCCCCAGCGTCGCCGTGGTCGGCGGCGGACCAGCGGGGATTTCGGCGTCCTACCACCTGTTGCGCCGGGGGGTGAAGGTGACCATGTTCGACGCTTTGCCGTCGGCGGGCGGATTGCTGCGTTCGGCTATTCCGATGACGCGGCTGCCGCGCGAGGTGCTGGACGCGGAGCTCGAGCGCATTCTCGCGCTCGGCATCGACTTCCGCCCGCGCCAACGGCTGGGACGCGACATGTCGCTCGGCGAGCTCGAGGTCAGCTACGACGCCGTGTTCCTCGGCATCGGGGCGCAGAAATCCAGAGAGTGGAGCGTCAACGGCGAGGTCCCGGCCGACATGCACGACGGCCTGCACCTGTTGAAGGAATGGGTGGACCACGGCAAGGTCCACACGCCCAAGAAGGTCGCCATCCACGGCGGCGGCAACACGGCGGTGGACTTGGCGCGCGTCATGAAGCGCGCGGGCTGCGACGAGGTTTCCGTCATCACCGCGTCGGGCCTTCCCGGCCCCGGCGTGGACCCCGGCGACGTGCTCAACGTGGTGCCGCGCGAACTGGAGGAGGCGTTGGAGGAGGGCGTCGTCTTCCACGCCTTCCACACCATCCAGCGCCTCATCATGCGGGGCTCGCGCCTGGTCGGCATCGAAGTGGCCAGGCTGAAGAAAATCCCCGACGGCAAGGGCCGGTCCAACCGGGTCGCGTTCGAGGGCACGGAACGGGTTCTCAACGTCGACATGGTCATCCCCGCCATCGGCGAGGTGGTGGACCCCGAGGGCGTCGAGAAGCTCATCGGCCAAGCCAGCAACTTCCGTCCCGACCACTGGGGCGGGCTCGCGGACAACCCGGGCGTCTACGTCGGCGGCGACGCCCGCAGCGGCGCCGGCACCGTGGCGGCGGCCATCGGCGACGGACGCCGGGCGGCGGAGGCCATCCGCGCCGCCGTCGGCGGGGACGACGCGCCGGTGATGGACGAGCGCGGCGTCATAGAGGCGAACGGCCTGAACCTGGAGTACTACGAGGCCGCGCCCCGCGTCGCCGCGCCCTTGCTTCCGCCCGAGGACCGCACCGACGCCACCGAAATCGAGGGTAGCCTGTCCCAGCCCGAAGCCGCGGCCGAGGCGGCCCGGTGCCTGTCCTGCGGCAACTGCCTCGCCTGCGACAATTGCTGGACGCTCTGTCCCGACAACGCGGTGGTCAAGACGGTGGAGATGGCCAGCGACGGCAGCCACTACGTCTTCGACTACGACTTCTGCAAGGGGTGCGGACTCTGCGCCACCGAATGCCCGTGCGGCTATATCGAGATGCGCGTCGAGCGCAGACTCGGCATCGGCTCTGGCTACGGCGGCGAGGACCGTCGGCGCATCGCCTCGGTGGAAGAGGACGTCGGGGTCACGGAAATCGAGGAAGAGTGACGTTACGGTAGGATGCGTCGCGTCTAAAGAGGTTCGGTCCTTCCTTCCTCGCCACCTCCGGGCTTGATCCTGGGGGGCGCGAAAAAAAGCGTGGATTGCCGGGTCAAGCCCACTGCTGCCCGGTTAAGATTTCTGGCATGGCGCATGGCGTTGATTCTACTTGTGTTTAGGCGTTTTTCGACGTTCTTGACACGAAGCGAGGACCAACGCCATATGGGCGCCGCCAGATGCCGCGTCGTCACACGCTTCAAATCCAAGCGGGTATCCGGGGTCCATGGCCCCTGTGTGAAAGGGTCAACATTTTCCAAGTGTGGGCGGTCATGGTTCCCGGATAGCCCTTACGAGCTTCCGCGATAACGATTTCCCGTCTTAAGTCAGCCCCTTTGCGCGAAAGCGGGAATCCATATTTTCATATGGGCCATGGTTTCTGGCTCTTTGCTTCGCTCCGGCCGGAATGACGGTTCTCGTGAAGTCGTGGTTATTCCGCCGCATCGTTAACCGCCCAACACCCTTTCCGCCAGCTTGGCCCAGAAGCTCGCGCCGACCGGCAGGATGTCGTCGTTGAAGTCGTAGGCCGGATTATGCAGTTGACCGCCGTCGGACCCGCTGCCGATGCGGATATAGCAGCCCGGGCGCTTTTGCAGCATGAAGGCGAAGTCCTCCGCGCCCATGGACGCCGGCGGCTCGCGCTCCACGTTGGCCTCGCCCACCAGGCCCGCCGCCACCTCGGCCGCCAGCTCGGTTTCGACGGCGTGGTTTACGGTGGGGGGATAGCGGCGCTCGTAGTGGATCTCCGCCCCGGCGCCGTGGGCCGAGCACACGCCCTCGGCGATGCGGCGCAAGGATTGCTCGATGGAATCCTGGACCTCGGGCCGGAAGGAGCGCGTGGTGCCCCGGATCACCGCCCGATCGGGAATCACGTTCCAGGTGTCGCCCGCGTGGATCTGGGTGACGCTGAGCACCGCCGAGTCCAGCGGGTCGATGGTCCTGGCCACCACCGACTGCAGCGCGCCCACCAATTGCGCCGCCACCACCACCGCGTCGATGGAGGCGTGGGGCATGGCGCCGTGGGCGCCGCGCCCGGTCACCGTGATCTCGAACACGTCGCAGGCGGCCATGACCGGACCGGCGCGCACGGCGAAGCGCCCGGCCTCGATCCCCGGCCAGTTGTGCATGCCCCAGACCGAGTCCACGGGAAACTTGTCGAACAGGCCGTCCTCGACCATGATGCGGCCGCCCGCTTCGTTCTCCTCCGCCGGTTGAAAGATGAAATGAACGGTTCCCCGGAAATTCCGCGTCTGCGCCAGGTATCGCGCCGCGCCCAGCAGCATGGCCATGTGACCGTCGTGGCCGCAGGCGTGCATGCGGCCCGGGTGGACGGAGCAATGGTCGAAGGTGTTGGCCTCGGGGATGTGCAGCGCGTCCATGTCGGCGCGAAGCCCGACCGCGCCGCCGTCGCCGTTGGCCAGCGTTCCCACCACCCCGGTCCCGGCCAGCCCCCGGCTGACCTTCACCCCAAAGGATTCCAGCAACAGGGCGACGCGCTCCGACGTGCGCTCCTCCTCGAACGCGGTTTCGGGATGGACATGGAAGTCGCGGCGCCACGCGGTCATGTCGGCGTGGAAGTCGCGGATCTGGTCGATGGCTCGCACGGCTCTGCATCCCCGGCTGTTCCCTTTCGTTATGGACGGGAGCGGACGCGGTGACAAGGGTTCTGGTGACCGGCGCGACCCGCGGCCCGGGACGGACGCTCGCCCGCGCGTTGGCGGAGCGGGGCGTCGCCCTTTACCTCGCCGCCCGGGACGAGGCGGCGCTCGAGGCCCTGGCCGACGAGCTTCGCGAGGCCTGCGAGGCGGACGTGGAGACCCAGGCCGTCGATCTCTCCCAGTCCATCAACGCCTCGGTGCTCGCCATGGAATGGGACGGCGCCGACGTCGCGGTCTTGCTCGCGGGCGGGTCGGGGCTCGACAGCGACGACGAATGGACAAGGCGGCGCGCGTGGGAGGCCCGGGTCTTCGGCGCCCAGGCCCTGGTCCGCGAGTTCAAGGAGACGATGGCCGAACGCGGCGCGGGCGCGGTGATCCTGCCCCCGCCGGACGGGACCTCCCCCGACGCCGCCATGGCCCGCGCGGCGTTGGAGGCGCTGGTCCAAGCCGAGGACGCGGACGCGGTCCGCGTGCTTTCCATCCCGCCCGAAGACGTCCCGTCGTTCGTGAAACCCGAGGAAGAAAAGACATGAAACCGCCCCAAGGAGCCGCGATCGACGAGGGCGGCGTCTGGCGTCAGGTCCTGCGTCCCGCCGACTGGGACCAACCGCGCCCGGCCCTGTTCCTGGACCGGGACGGGGTGATCATCGAGGACCGCCACTACATCCACAAGGTCGAGGACGTGTTCCTGATCGCCGGCGCCACCCTGGTGATCCGCCGCGCCAACAAACTTGGCGTCCCGGTGATCGTGGTGACCAACCAGGCGGGGATCGCGAGGGGGTATTTCGGATGGGAGGAATTCGCCGCCGTCCAGGCCCTGACCCAACAATTGCTGGCCGAGGGCGGTGCGTATCTGGATGGGGTCTACGCCTGCCCCCACCACCCCAAGGGGGACACCGAATACTCCCGCCCCGATTCCGAATGCCGCAAGCCCGCCCCCGGCATGCTGCGCCGCGCCGCCGAGGACTTTCCCATCGACATGGCGGCGTCCTGGATCATCGGCGATCGGGTGGGCGACCTCGGCGCGGGCAAGAACGCGGGGCTTCGGGGCGGCATGCACCTGCTGACCGGCCACGGCTCCGAGCCCGGCCAACGCGACGACTGCCTGGCCCTGGCGGACGGGGATTACACGGTGCTGACCGGCGAGTCGGTCGCGGACGCGCTAGGGGCGATTCCGCTGTTGTGACCGCAGCCTTTCCGGCCCTCCGTATTATCCCCATTCCGGGCCCAACCGCGCGTTGCCTTGTGGTTGGTTTTGCTCTAAGTTCCCGGCGGGATTTGAACCAGACCAATGTAAGGCTGAAAGGGGAACATCATGAAGGCCGACGATCATAGGAAAGTGGCGAAGTGGCATCTCAAGCAGGCCGAGCTTCACGAAGCGGACGGCGGCTATTCCTGCGGCTGCCCCGCCGACGAGCACAATCAGAAGATCATCGATATCGTCGATTCCGGCGTGATCGAGGAAGAGAAGTCCTGCTCGCTGAACTAGCGGCGCGCGAGACCGATCCGACTGTAACGAACCGGCCCTGTCTGGGGCCGGTTTCGTGTTTTCCGGGAAAGGAGATTTGGAATGCGGACCACCATCGCCATCGTTGCCGCGATTTCCCTGGTCTCGGGCCTTGCGGGCGCTTTTGAAACGACCTCCCGGCAGGGGGGTCTGCAAGTGGCCCAGGCCACGACCTGCCAGTCCAAGTGCGAAAGCGCGAAGACCAGCTGCATGGAGCAGCACACGACCACCAACAACCTGGGGGTCAAGATGGTCACGAAGGAAGGCGCGAAGCTCTGCTGGGCCGCCTATCGCGAGTGCGTCAAGAGCTGTCGTTAGGGCAGGTTGGGACTGAACATCTAAATTGTCACCACAGCCTAACCTCTTTCGCCATCGCCCTCATCGCCGCTCTCGGGGAGGGCGGCAATCTGTTCATGGGGGATGTATAGTCACTGTTCCCGCCCAATGGGATTCACTCTTTCTTTCGTCATGGCCGGGGGTCCACGGTAATGACGTGGATGGCCGGGTCAAACCCGGCCATGACGAAAGAAAGAGTGAATCCCGTTAGCCGCGACATGCTCTAGATGCGACGCGCTCTAGGTTTTTCCCTGAAGAAACGCCCCCAGCTCGAGATCGACTTTTTGAATGTGGTCGGTCAACCACTTGCTCAGGAAATTCATCGCCTTGAGGGTCGATGGCGTTTGGCCGGATTTGAAATCCGCTATGGCCTTCGCGATATTCTTTTCAAAAATATCGTGCTGGCGCTTTTGTTCTTCGATGTCCGGATAGCCATGCTTTTCCATCAAGGCTTCCTCGCGTCGAAAGTGGCTTTTCGTATAGGTCTCCAGCTTTTCCAGGGTTCGCCCGTAAATCGCCTTGGCTTCCCCCTGCCGCATCGAAGCGTGGAATTCATTGATGATCGAGATAAGTTCTTTGTGGTCGCCGTCAATTGAGGCGACACCGACGCTAAAATCATCACTCCATTGGATCAAAGACATCGCCACATCCCAAATAACTCACAAGGAGATTTACTGTAAGGGATCAATCCGTTTCAAGTCGATGAATTTCTGTTGAGTTGAATGATTGCGGTCTTGCGCGTTTCAGCTCGCGACAACACGGTTTCGTCCTCCATTCTTGGCGGCGTAGAGCGCCTTGTCGGCGGCCTCCAACGCGTCCGCCGCGCTGTCTTGCGCCGCCTCGGCCACGCCGCAGCTCAGCGTCGCCGCGAACGGGCCGTCGCTTCCCGGCTGGCGGACGCGGGCGAAGGATTCGCGTACGCCTTCCATGACATCGCGCGCCTGATCGACGGTGGCGTCTGGCAGGACGACGGCGAACTCCTCCCCGCCCATGCGGCCGACGATGTCGGCCGAGCGCATGCGCTGCTTCAACAACCGGGCGAGGCTTTTGATCACCACGTCGCCGACGCCGTGGCCGTGGGTGTCGTTGACGGACTTGAAATGGTCGATGTCGAGCATGGCCAGCGCCAAGGGCTTCCCGTCGCGCCTGGCGTGGTCCATTTCCTTTTGCAGAAGCTGCACCGTGGTGGTGTGGTTGTAGAGCCCGGTCAGCCCGTCCCGCACCATCAAGGCGCGCAGCATCCGGAACCGCCGGGCCCTGGAGCGCACGGCGGCGATAAGATGGTCGGGCTTGATCGGCTTGGTCAGGAAGTCGTCGCCGCCCCGGCTCATGGCGCCTTGCTGCTTGTCCATGTCCTTCTCGCCGGACAGGAAGACGATGGGAACCCCGGCGAAGGCCTCCTGTTGGCGGATCACGGCGGCCAGCTCCCACCCCTCGCAGCCGGGCATGTAAAGGTCCAACAGGATCAGTTCGGGCGCGAAGGTCCCGAGCTTGTCGAGCACGGCCATGGGGTCGGTGGTCGATTCGGCGATCGCGCCGGCGCCTTGCAGGACCGCCTCGGCGAACTTGGCCATGCTGATGTCGTCGTCGATCACCAGCACGCGGAACGGCTCCCCGCCCTCGGGCGCGACGAGGGCGTCCAAGGCGTCAACCAGCTCCGTCGGGTTCACGGGCATGGACAGGAAGGCGTCCGCGCCGGTCCTAACGGCGGCGAGCCGGGTCTCCATGTCGCCGCGCTCGGACAGGAACAGCAAGGGGAGCGCCTTGCGCCCTTTGACGCTCAAGGTCCGCGACACGTCGTCTATCGGCACGGCCTCTCCGTCGTGGATTTCCATGACGACGGCGGCAGGCGCGCGGTCCGCCATGGCGGCGCGAAGTTCGTCCATGCTTGAAACCGCCAGGGTCCGGTATCCGAAGTGCCCGAGCTCCTGGGCCAGGAATTCCGCGTCGTCGCCGACGGCGTCGAGAAGCACGACGAGCGGCGCTTCCGATTCCGACGCGTTCTCGTCCTTTTCGTCCTCGGCGGGCGCCCCGGCCGCGGCGGCCTGATCGCGCATCTCGACGAGCAGGGCCTCGACCACCACGGGGGACGGGACCTCGTCCGCGTCCCGAGCCTTGTTGCACACGTCCTCGAGCCGCCAGGCGGTCTCGCCCACGTCCTTGAAGCCGAAGGTGGGGGCCGAGCCCTTCATCTTGTGGGCCAGGTTGCGGAGCGCGGCCACCGCTTCGCGTTTCTCGTCAGGGGTCTTGGTCCGCTCGATAGCGGCGTGGGCGTAGGCGATCTCGTCGATGCGCTCGGCCAGCTTTCCGGCGAAGTTCTTTTTCAGAACGGCGAGCTTTGCCTCCAGCTTGGCGTCAACCATCGTTCTTGTCCCACAGTTCCCGGACCTGGTCGGGCAGCTCCACCGGTTCGAACGGCTTGGGGATGACGCCGATGGCGCCCTGATCGATGTATTCCCGCACCTCGGAAGGCTGGGTGCGCGCGGTCATGAAGACGACGGGGATGTCCTTGGTCGCCGGGTTGGCGCGAAGGTGGGTCAAGGCCGTCGGCCCGTCCATTTCCGGCATCATGACGTCGAGGATGATCAGGTCCGGGGCGAAGCCCTCCACCTTCTCCAACGCCTCGGCCCCGTTGGACGCGACCTCGACCGTGAATTCGCCCAAGTCCGCAAGCGACATGATGGCGATGTCCTGGATGTCCGGGTCGTCCTCGGCCAGCAGGATCTTTTTCAAGGGTTTGTCCGTCATGGCTCAGCGCCCTCCCTTTTCATCCGTGGGCGTCGGGATTTCCACGTGGAACGTGGTTCCCGCGCCTTCCTCGGTGTCGAACCAGATTTTCCCGCCATGCTGTTCGACGATGATCTTGCAGATGGCGAGCCCGAGGCCGCTGCCCTCGCGCTTGCGCGTGGTCGAGGCGTCGGCCTGGGAGAACTTGCCGAAAATGTTGTTCTGGAAGTCCTTGGGAATGCCGTCGCCCCGGTCGGTGACCGACATGCGAACCGCGCCGTCGGCGGACCGGGCCGAAAGGGTGACCGTCCCGCCCTCGTTCGAGAACTTGGCCGCGTTGGAGACCAGGTTGGTCAGCACCTGCTGAATCCTGTCCGGGTCCGCCATGATCGCGGGATCGCCCGCCACTCGGTCGATTTCCAGCGAGACATCGAACTGCCGGGTGAAGGACGCGTTGGCCTCCACGGTATGGACGAACAGGTCCAGCACGCGTTGGGGCGCCATGGCGTAGGTCATCCGTCCCGCTTCCATCTTGTTGATGTCGAGGATGTCGTTGATGAGCCTCACCAGCCGCCCGCAGTTGCGGTATGCGATGTCGAGAAGCTTGCGGTGCTTGTCCTCCAGCCCGTCCGGATTCGCCTTGTTGATGAGCGCGAGCGAGCCCTGGATCGAGGTCAAGGGCGTGCGCAGCTCGTGGTTGACGGTGGAGATGAATTCGGTCCGCATGCGCTCCACCTCCTTGCGCTCGGTGATGTCGCGGATGATGCCGAGGAACAGCCGTCCGGTTTCAAGCCTGACCTCGGAAACGCCGAGCTCCAGGGGGAACGTGGTCCCATCGCGGCGACGCCCCTCGACCTCGCGGCCGATGCCGATGATCCGGGCCTCGTTGGTGTCATGGTAACGGCGGAGGTAGCCGTCGTGCTCCGAACGATAGGGCTCGGGCATCAGCATGGTCAGGTTTTGTCCCATCACCTCTTCGGCGCGATATCCGAAAATGCGTTCGGCGGCGGGGTTGAAGGATTGGATCTTTCCCTTTTCGTCTGCGGTGATGATACCGTCGATCACGTTGTCGATAAGGGCGCGGAGGCTCTCCTCGCTCTTGACCAAGGCGGCGAGCGAGCCCGCGCGGGTCATCTCGCCACCCATCCATTCGGCGAACAGCAGAATCAGGGTGCGGTCCGCCTCCTGGAACGCGTCGTCACTGGGCGCGGCGCTGGAGAAGCTGAGCGTTCCCCACCGCGCGCCTTCCACCCGAATCGGCGCGCCGATGTAGGATTCCAGCTGGAACTTCTCGTAGCACGGATGGCCCGAGAAATCGCTTGCGCCCATGTGGTCGATGGCGAGCGGCCCGTCGCGGACCAAGGTGTTGGCGCAATAGGTCTCGCCCAGATCGAACGTCACGCCGTGATCGGGGGCGCCTTCGCCAGCCGAATGCATAACCATATATTCCTCGCCCCGGATGCGGCTGACCAGTCCCAGGTCCATGCCGAACAGATCCAGCCCAAGGTTCAACAGACGCTGGATTTTCTCTTGCGGCGGAAGCTCTGCGTCCGCGGTGATCTCGTGCAGGCGGACCAGGGCGTCCTGGTGGCGCTCCAGCCCGTCCATGCTGGTTTTCAGGGACCGGGCGAGAAGGCCGATTTCGTCGTCGTTCACCTCGGGCGGCTTCCTGCGCGCGTCCCTCTCGGCGAGCCAGTCCCTGAGGCCGGTGACCGGCCGCAGCACGGCGCGATGGATGGCGACGAACAACAGGCCCCAGACCATCATCACGCCCGCGGCCATCTGCATCGTGAAGGTCCAGGCGGCATCCGCGGCCTCCGCCTCGGTCGAGCGGGTGTCGAAATGGATGATCACCACCCCATTGGCCCGCGCCGCCAGGTTGTCCGGGTCCGGAAGCAAAAGCGGGGCGGCGTAATGGAATACCGATCCCTCCCTGTCGAATTCCCGAACCGGCGCCCGGCTTTTCAAGACGGTCTGGATGTCGTCGAGATGCGCGACGTTCGAAGGCAGGTTCTCGACCGCCTCTCCGACCCAGGCCCGACGGCTCGATGCGAGAACCTTGGGCGGCGTTCCGCCGACCACCAGGGCCAGGGCCACGTTGGGCTCGCCGCCGACCACGGACACGATGCGCCGGACGTCGGAATAGTCTCGGAGCGATTCCACCGCGTCGCCAAGGATGACGCCCGCCAGGGTTCCCCGGGTTTCGATCTGCTTGATCAGCTGGGCCTCGAACTTCAGGCGCGCGCCCCACGCGCCGAAAAGAACGGCCGCGACCAGCAACAGCACGAACGGCGCCGTGATCCTGGCCTTGAGCGAGTTGCTCCAACGTATGCTTTCCGGCATCCCCGAGCCCCAAAAGACTTACCTCCCCGCGCCGCCCAGCACGGCCTCGCGATGGGCGACGGGCGATGATAGCACGGGTTTGTCGATTTGGCCGATGCCGAGAAGCAGGGCCTCGACGTGCTTCGCCGACTTGTCCACCGCGCCGCCGGGACGCATGTACTTGGCCTGCTCCGCGACCGAGAGCACCCGGATCCCCTCCAGGCTTTCGGCGAACTCCTCGACGGTGACGCCGATGCGCTTGGCCATGATCGCGTTGGCCTCGATGGGGTTTGCGCGGGCGAAGGCGACGGCGGCGTCCCAGGCGCGGACCAGGGCGGCGACCGCGTCGGGACGCGCCTCGATCATGGCGCGGTCCAGGCTGACCACGTCCACAACCTCGCCGGGGATCGCGCTGGTGTCGAAGATGGTTTTCGCGTCCTCCACCTTGGACAGGCCGACGGAAAACGGGGGATATGTGACGGCGGCGTCGATCTCCTTCTTGGCGAAGGCGTTCATCATGTGGGACTGGCCCATGGGGACCACGGTCACGTCGTCGAGCGACAGCCCGGCCTGGTCCAGGGCGCGGGCGAGCACGAACATGCCGAGCGATGCGGGCTCGGCCGCGACCTTGCGGCCCTTGAGACCCCCCGGCCCGTCCACGTCGTCCCGGGCGATGATCACGTCTGCGCCGTCCGAGAAATCCGCCGCCAACACGACCCGGGGCTCGTGTTCGGAGCGGGCGAAAGTCTGAATGACCTCGATCATGGTGGTGGCCATGCCGTCGACCCGGCCGCGCTCATAGGCGCGGCGGACGTCGCCGAGCGATTCCAGCTCGACCAAATCCACGGCGACGCCCTCGCGCTCGAAAAAGCCCTTCTCGCGGGCGAGGAACAAAAACTCGTATCCGGGCCAGGGATTGATCCCGATCCGGACCGGTTCTCGCCCTCCGTCGTCGCAGGCGGCGACAACCAAGAGCGACAACAATAGAAATACGCGCTTCATGGCGCCCTCCATGGCGAAAAACATGGAAGGGCATTTAAGGAGGGAACAAACGCGTTTAAAGGACTGGAAATCCGAAATCTAATGCCCACCGTAGTGGATATAGTCGGTCCAGGACCGCTCCAACCGGCGAAGGGTCCGGCAGATGTCCTCGACCCGCTCCTCGTTCACGCCCTGGTCGGACAGGCCGTCGGCGTGGCGCTGCTCCAACTCGCGGATGGATGCGACCACGTCCAGCGCCTTGGGCGTCAGCCGGATCATCACCGAGCGGCGGTCGTGGGCCGAGCGCTCCTGCTCCAGATAGCCCATCTCGGTCAGCTTCTTGATGTTGTAGGACACGTTGGAGCCCTGGTAGTAGCCCCGCTCCACCAAGTCGCGGATGACGATGTCCTCCTCGCCGATGTTGGCGAGAAGAAGGGCCTGGACGCCGTTGATGTCTTTGACCCCGCGCCGGTTCAGCTCGGCGCGCAGCACGTCGAGGAAACGGCGGTGCAGCCGTTCGATCAGCCGGGTCAGCTCCAGGTATTCCTTTTTCACGACGCCTCAACACTCAAGGAATATTTGCGTTTATATGGGATTTCCATGGCTTCAGCAAGCCGTTGCGTTCCTGCCCGTCGCCACCGACCAGACCACGCCCGCGGCCCTGAGCCCCGGCGACGGCCCGCCCCGGCCCATGGCGGCGAGCGCCTCGGCGGCGGCTTCGCGCTGCGCCAGCCTAGCGTTCTCGTCGTCCAGCAGACCGGCGACGTCGGCGGCCAGGGTCTCCGGGACGCAGGCTTCCTGCAGCCGTTCCGGCGTCGCCTCGCGGTCCAGGACGATGTTGACCAGGTTGACGAACCGGACCCGGATCAGGCGCTTTCCGATCCAGGCGGACAGGGGATTGACCTTGTAGGCGATCACCGTCGGGACTCCAGCCATGGCGAGTTCGAGAGACACCGTGCCCGACGCGGCCAGCGCGGCGTCGGACGCGGCGAAGGCGCCGGCCTTTTCGGCCCGGTCGCGGATCACGCGGACGGGAACCGGCCAGTCTTGGACCGCCGCCTCCACATGATCCGCCACGGTCTCGACCGTGGGAACCACCGCCGACAATCCCGGATGGCCAGGCGCGAGGCGGGACAGGGTTTCGGCGAAGACCGGCAAAAGGCGGTCGGTCTCGCTTCCCCGGCTGCCGGGTAGGACGCAAAGGACCGGCGCGCCCCGCGCCAGCCCGTGGCGCGCGCGAAAGGCCTCTCCGTCGCCTTTGTCCAGGTCGCTTTCCACCACCGGATGGCCGACGAAGTCGCAAGGCAGGCCCACGGCCTCGAAGTACGGCGGTTCGAACGGCAGCAGGGCCAGAAGGTGGTCGAGGAAGGTCGCGATCTTCCTCGCGCGGCCGGGCCGCCAGGCCCAAACGGTCGGGGCCACGTAATGGATCAGCGGAATGCCGGTCAGGCGAAGCTGCTTGGCGACGCGGAAACTGAAATCGGGCGCGTCGATGGTGACCACGGCGGCGGGCGCGCGCCTGGCCGCGTCGGCGGCGGTCTGGCGGATGCGTGATAAGAGATTGGGGATGCGGGGCAGCACCTCGGCCAGCCCCATGACCGTCAGCTCGTTCATGGGGAACAGGCTCGCCAACCCCTGGGCCTCCATCAACGGCCCCCCGACGCCCGCGAAGCGGACTTGGCCCCCCGACAGCTCCTTCAACCCAGCCATGAGCCGCGCGCCCAAGGCGTCGCCCGAAGGCTCTCCGGCGATGAGGTAGATCAGGGGCGGGCCGCTCACGCGGGCTCGATCCCCATCACGAACAGCCCGGCGTCGTCGGCGGCCTTGATGACCGCGTCCTGGTCGAGCACCAGGGCGGCCCCGGCCTGCACCGCGACGCCCGCGAGCCCGGCTTCGGCGGCGGCGTTGACGGTGTCCTCGCCCATGGTGGGCAGATCGACGCGCATTTCCTGCTGGGGCTTTTTCATCTTGGCGAGAACGCCCGCGCGCTCCTCGTCGGGCTTGAGCGTCGCCAGCATGGCGTCGGTGCCCGCTCGGTCCTCCTCGGCGATCACCTGGCCCGCGCGGGCGACGGCCGCCTGGCCCTTGTCGGCGGCGCCAAGCTCGAGGGCGGCCTTGGCGGCGATATTCGCGTCCTCGAGGGCCGCCTCGTCCGGCTGGACCGCGCCCCAGACGCCATCCTTGGCCAGCAAGTCGGGAAGCAGTTCGTGGATGCCCGCGATCTTGAAGCCCTCGCGGTTTTCAAGATCGGACACCAGCGCGGACAGAAGCTTGTCGTCACCCTGGTCGAACCCGCCGCAGCGCGCCAGGAACTTGATGGTCCAAAGATCGGGGGCGAGCTCCTTCAGAGACGGCTTGCGCACGTCGCCGACCAGCACCACCTCGTCCACCTTTTCCTTCTTCAGCGCCTTGACCGCCTTGCCCGCCGCGCCGAGGCGTAGCTTGACGTGGGGGACGTCCTCGGTGGTCTCCGGGTCGGCCTGCCTGTCCAGCGCGACCACGAACACCGGGCGGCCCTGGCGCTTGCATTCCTCGATCAGCAGGATCGGCGCGCGGCCGCCGCCGGCCAGGATGCCGAGCTTGCCCGCCATGTCAGGCCGCGTCCTTCAGCTTGGGCTGACAGATGGCGCGGGATGAATCGGTGTTGATGAAATCGACGATCTCCATCACCGGCTCGTTGTCGGGGAACAGCTCGGCCACGTCGGCGAGCCGTTCGGCCATTGTGCCCTCCTCGGCGAAGATCAGGCGATAGGCCCGGCGCAGGTTGTGGACGTCGTCGCGCGAGAAGCTCCGCCGCTTCAGGCCGACGATGTTCAGGCCCGAAAGGCTCGCCCGGTTGCCGGTGACCGAGCCGTAGGGAATGACGTCGTTCTCCACCCCGCTCATGCCGCCGATCATGGCGTGGCGGCCGATGCGCACGAATTGATGCACCGCCGACAGGCCGCCGACGATGGCCCATTCCCCGATTTCCACGTGTCCGGCCAACGTCGCGTTGTTGACCAGGATGGCGTTGTCGCCGATGACGCAGTCGTGCGCCACGTGCGCGCCCATCATGAACAGGCAGTTGTTGCCGACGGTGGTCAGCATGCCGCCGCCCTCGGTGCCTGGATTCATGGTGACGTGCTCGCGGATCATGTTGTTGGCGCCGATGATCAGCTCGGACGGCTCGCCCCTATACTTCAGGTCCTGGGGCTGGTGGCCGATGGACGCGAAGGGAAAGATCTTGGTGTTGGGGCCGACGCGGGTGCGGCCCGCGACGGCCGCGTGGGAGACCAGGGTGACGCCCTCGGCCAGCTCCACGTCCGCGCCGACGATGCAGTAGGGGCCGACGGTCGCGCTGTCGTGGACGCTCGCCCCGTCCTCGACGATGGCGGTGGGATGGATATTGGTCATTGTTCCTTGTCCAGGATCATGGCTGCGAAGACCGCCTCGGCCACGGTTGCGCCGTCGACGGTGACGTCGCCCTTGAATTTCCAGACGTTGCCGCGCCGGTGCTGCTTGGTGACGTCCACGCGCAGACTGTCGCCGGGGGTCACCGGCTTGCGGAAGCGGACGTTGTCGATGGTCATGAAATAGACGTCGCTGCCCTCGGCGTCGGGGCCCAGGGTGGCCACCACCAGGACTCCGGCGGTCTGGGCCATGGCCTCGACGATCATCACGCCCGGCATCACCGGACGGTTTGGAAAGTGGCCCTGGAAGAACGGCTCGTTGATGGAGACGTTCTTGATTCCGACCGCGCGCTCCCCCGGGTCGAATTCCACCACCCGATCGATCATCAGGAACGGAAACCTGTGCGGAATCATGTCCATGATCCGCTGGATGTCGATGACCGAACCCACGGCCTTACCGACTTCCTCCCCCATTTTTCGTCTCTCCTCGCTATTTCTTCTTCTTGGTCAGCGCCTGCACGGCGGCGATCTGGCGCCAGAACTCCTTGACCGGAACCGCGGGGGCGCCGCCCACGGTGGTTCCGGCGGGCACGTCGCGCATGATGCCCGCCTGGGCCATGATACGCGCGCCCGCGCCGATGTCGAGATGGCCGGTCAGACCCGCCTGCCCCCCCATCATGGCGAAGTCGCCGACCTTGGTGCTGCCGGAGATACCCACCTGGCCCACCAGAACGCAGTTGCGCCCGATCTCGACGTTATGGGCCAACATGACCAGGTTGTCGATCTTCGCGCCCTGGCGGATCACGGTGTCGGGCCCCGCGCCTCGGTCGATGGCGGTGTTGGCGCCGATCTCCACGTCGTCCTCGATCACCACTCGGCCGAGCTGGGGGACCTTCAGGTGCCCTTGGGCGCCCAGCGCGAAGCCGAACCCGTCCTGACCGATGCGCGCGCCCGCGTGGATGATCACTCGCTCCCCAACCAGGCAGAACATCAACGACGCCAGAGGCCCGACAACCGAGTCGTCGCCGAGAACCACGCCGTCCCCGATCACCGCGTTGGGATGGACGCGGCAGCGCGCTCCGATCTCGGCCCCGGCGCCGATCACCGCGCCCGCCTCGATCCGCGCGGTCCCGTCGATGGCCGCGGTTTCGTGGACAACGGCGCTTTGCGCGATTCCAGGCTCCAGGGGAGGCTGGGGATAGAAAGCCCGCGCCACCCGGGCGTAGCCATGGTAGGGCTCGGCCGTGACCAGCAGCGCCATGCCTTCGGGCGCGTGCTTCGCCAGGTCGGGATGGACCAGGCACGCGCCGGCCTTGCTTTCCTTGAAATCACCGAGATAGCGCCGGTTGTCGAGAAAGGCCACGTGGTCCGCCCCGGCGTCCGCGAGCGCGCGAACGTCGACGAAACGCTTGGCCGAATCCGCCGCGCCCGCGATTTCGGCGCGGGCGGTTTCGGCCAAATCCTCCAGACTGAAGGGGCCCGCGACGGAAAAGAACCGGGGATCGGGCATGGATTACTTCCCGCCCGGCTTACCGACCTTCAGAGTCGACGGATCGATCTTCTCGGGCTTTTTCACCGTGTATGTGGGCATGATCTTGTCGAGCTTCTCAAGCGTCATCAGGCTGATGTCGAGGGGCTGGGCCCAGAACACGAGCTGGTCCGTACGCATGATCAAGGTGAGGTCGTTCTTGTTGGCGACTTCGGTGACGATCTCCTCCATCTTTTTGCGCACCGCGTTCTTGGCTTCGGCCTGGACGCGCTCCAACTCCCGACCCCGGACCTGCAGGAGCTTCTGGATGTTGGTCAGCTTTTCCTCGAACTCCTTGAGCTGGCCGTCGAAGACCTCCTTGGAGACGATGTTCTGCTGGCGTTTGAGCTCCTGGCGGTCCTTGCGGAGTTGCTCCTCCTCCTTTTGGATCTCGGTCTGGAACTCGGTGCGGTATGTCTTGATCTGCTCGCCGATATTCTTGACCACCTTGGCGCGGCGGAGCACGCCTTCAATGTCGATGACGGCGATCTTTACGAAGACCTTCTTGTCCGCATTTTCCTCGGCGGCGAAAGACGGCGTGGCGACCGCGCCCAGGGCGGCGAGGCCGAGGGCGAGGCAGATGGCGATGGCTTTCAATGCTCTCTCCTAAAAACTGGTTCCGAAATTGACGCGAATGAGTTCCTCCTTGTCATAGTCCTCCTTGAGCAAGGGGTAACCCAAATCGACCCCGATAGGTCCGAAAGGCGAAGACCATGTCACGCCGACGCCGGCCGAAGCGCGCGGCGTGGCGGATTCGTAAAGCTCCGCCGAGGACGACGAACTGGCCTTGCCCAACCCGCCGACGTCGGCGAAAACGCGGCCCTTGATGCCAAGCTCGGCGGGCAGACCCAGCGGCACCTGAAGCTCCGCCGAGGCCACGTACATCCATTCGCCGCCGAGCGCGTCGTCTGTCGCCTTGTCGCGCGGGCCGATTCCCGATTGGGCGAAACCGCGAAGATTGTCGCCGCCGACGAAGAAGCGATCGACGATGCGGACGTCCTCGCCCAAGCCGATCAGATAGCCGACGCCACCGGTCACGCCCAGGATCCAATGGTCGGCGAGCTTGAAGTATTTTCCACCGTCCACCTTGTTGCGCAGGTAGCGGACGTCGCCGCCGATTCCGGCCACATCGACGCCCAACCGCGCGAAATAGCCCTCGGTGGGGGTAATGCGGCTGTCGCGCTTGTCGTACAACAGGACCTGCCCGACCTCGGAAAGATAGCTCGTGCCCTCTTCGTTCTTGACCGCCAGGGAGGCGTCGTCCTCGACGTCGGTGATCACCGAGCGCTTGAAGGTGTAGCGCAGGCTCTGGCGCAGGTCCTCCATCAGTGTATAGCCCGTGCGCAGCGAGCCGCCGGTGACCTCGGACTTGAACGAGCTGGTGTCGGTCAGGTCCGTTTCGGTGTGGAAGACGTCGAAACCGGCGCTGACTTCGCGGCCGAGGAAATAGGGCTCGGTGAAACGAAGGTCGATCTGGCTCCGCTTGGCGGCGATGGAGAGATTGAGCTTCAGGTCCTGACCCCGGCCCAGAAGGTTCTTTTCCTGAATGCCGAAGTCGCCGATGGGGCCGCTGGTGGTGGAGTAGCCGGCGCCGATGGAGAGAGAGCCGGTGGACTTCTCCTCCACGTCGACCTTGATGACGGTCTTGTCCGGCGCGCTGCCTGGCACCTGCTCCACGTCGATCTTTTCGAAGAAGTCCAGGTTGGCGAGACGGCGTCTGGAGCGGCGGAGCTTGGCCGAGTTGAAGGCGTCGCCCTCGACCAGTCGGAATTCGCGGCGGATGACCTCGTCGATGGTGCGGATGTTGCCTTCGATGTCGATGCGCTCGACGAAGACCCTTGGGCCTTCGTTGATCTGGAAGGTCAGGTCGATGGTCCGTTTCTTCCGGTTTCGGTTGATCCTGGGCCGGACGTCGACGAAGGCGTAGCCCAGCGTGCCCACGGCGTCGGTCAGGGACTGGATGGTGTCCTCCACCTTGTCCGCGTCGTACTGGTCGCCCTTCTCGATCTCGATGGCCTCGGCCACGTCCTCGGCCTTCAGGTCGCGAAGCCTCGCGTCCACCTTCAAATCGCCAAAGGCGTAGCGAGGCCCTTCCTCGACGCTGAAAGTGATGAAGAAATCGCTTCGGTCCGGCGTCAACTCGGCCACCGCGGACAGCACCCGGAAGTCGGCGTAGCCCTCGGACAGGTAATGGCGGCGCAGCAGTTCTCGGTCAAGGGTCAGGCGGTCGGGATCATAGGTGTCGTCCGCGGTGTAGAACCGCCACCAGCGTGTCTCCTTGGTTCGCACGATGCCCCGAAGGTCCCCGTCGTCGAAGGCCCGGTTGCCGATGAAGCGGATGCGACTGACCTCGGTCAGTTCGCCCTCGTTGATCTCGAACGCCAGATCGACGCGGTTCTGGGGAAGCTGGATCACCTTGGGCTCGACCGTCGCGGCGAATCGGCCGCTGCGGCGGTACAGCGTCAGGATCCGCTTGACGTCGTTCTGCACCTTGGTCCGTGTGTAAATCACACGGGGACGGAGCGTGGTCTCCGCCTTGAGGGCGTCGTCGTCGAGCTTCTGGTTGCCTTCGAAGGCGATGCGGTTGATCACCGGATTCTCGACCAGCTTGATGATCAGCGCGTCCCCTTCCTGGCTGAGCGTCACGTCGGCGAACAGCCCGGTGGCGAACAGACTCTTGAGCGAGCGGTCCATGCGCGGCCGGTCGAAGAAATCCCCTTCCTGCAACAGAAGATAAGAGCGGATGGTCTCCGGCTCGATGCGCTGCGCGCCTTCGACAAGAATGGAGCGGATGACGCCCGTTTGGGCGCCGCTGTCGGAAACGCTCCCGAATGTGAAAAGGGTCCCCAGGAGCAAGAGGAACATCGCGCGCCGCAACGAACTCCCCCCAAACGAAGTGGCGTCAGGTCGATCAGGTTACGAGGTTCATTAGAAACTCAAAAACCTTAAGATCCGCCAAATCGTTCCACGTGGCGAAAATCATCAGCAGCAATACCAGAATCAGCCCCATCCGCAAACCGTATTCTTGGGCCTTGGCGGGCAGTGGACGGCCGCGAAGCGCCTCGGCGCCGTAAAAAACCAGGTGACCGCCGTCCAGAAGCGGAATGGGAAACAGGTTGATGAGGCCCAGGTTGATGGACAGCGCGGCGGTGAACGAGATCAGGTGGATCAGCCCGCCCTGGGCCATCTCGCCGGTCACCTTGGCGATTCGCAACGGCCCGCCCAGCTTGTCCGCCGACTGCTCCCCCGTGATGATCTGGCCCAGATAGGAAAAGATCTGGGTCGCGAGCCCGAAGGTGCGCTCCACCGCCAGCCAGGACGCGCTGAAGGGATCGCGTTGCTCGTAGTCCACCTGGTCCACGTCGGGACGGACGCCGAGAAGGCCTATGGTCTCGCCCGTATCCTCGTCCACGTGCTCCTTGGGCGTGGCGAAGAGCACGATTTCGTCCTCGCTCCGCTCGACACGGAACTCCATCTTTCGCCCAGGGGCGGCGCTGACGATTCGGCGCAGATCGTCGAACCATTTGATCGGCTCGCCGTCGATGGCGACGATGCGGTCCTTGGCCTTGAAGCCCGCCTCGGCCGCCGCCGTGCCCTCGACCACCTCGCCCACCCCGGCGAGCGGCGCGGGCGTGCCGACCGCCGAGAACAGAAGCGCCAGAACCACCATGGAGAACGCGAAATTGGCGAACGGCCCGGCGGCGACGATGGCGGCGCGCTGTCCCACCGTTTTATGGTGGAAGGACACCGCCTCCTCCTCGGGCGTCATGGGCGGGCGTTTCTCGCCGTCCTCGTCCTCGTCGAAGTCGTACTCGCCGAACATCTTGACGTAGCCGCCGAGCGGCACGGCGCTGATCTTCCATCTTGTGCCGTGCTTATCGTTCCAGCCGGTGATTTCCGGGCCGAAGCCGACGGAGAACACCTCCACCTTCACGCCGTTGCGGCGCGCCAGGTAATAGTGCCCGAGCTCGTGAACGAAAACGACGACGGTCAGAACCAGCAGGAAGACGATGACGTAGTCCCAAACAAAATTCGCGTATTCCATGCCGTTTCCGTTCCCGTCGGTTCTCGTTTGCCGCGCAGTCTACCCAATGGTCGCGCCGGAGGCCAAATCGGACGTGAGCCGCGCCGCTTCCTCCCGCGCCTCGGCGTCTGCGGCCAGCACGTCGTCGAGGGTTTTCAGGGTCCGACTCTTGACCGTCTCCATGGTCTTCTCGACGATCCGCGCGATGTCGAGGAAGCCGATCTCGCGACCGAGAAACGCCCCGACGCCGACCTCGTTGGCCGCGTTAAGTATAGTGGGGACGGAGCCCCCGGCCCGCAAGGCTTCGCGCGCGAGGCGTAGCGCGGGGAAACGCTCCAGGTCCGGGGCGTGGAAGGTCAACTGGCCGATCTTGGCGAGGTCGAGCCGAGGCGCCGGCGTCTCCATCCGCTTGGGCCAGGCGAGCGCGTAGGCGATGGGCGTGCGCATGTCGGGCGAGCCGAGCTGGGCGAGCGACGAGCCGTCCACGTACTCCACCAGGCTGTGGACCACGGATTGGGGATGGACCAGGATCTCGATTTGCTCTTCGGCCACCGGGAACAGGTGGTAGGCCTCGATCAGCTCCAGTCCCTTGTTCATCATGGTCGCGGAGTCCACGGAAATCTTCGCGCCCATGTCCCAGTTGGGGTGCGCCACGGCCTGTTCGGGGGTGACCGTCTCCATGAACGCCCGGTCCTTTTCCCGGAACGGGCCGCCCGACGCGGTCAGGATCACGCGCGACACCTTGTCGGCGGCATCGAACTCGAAACATTGATAGATGGCGCTGTGTTCGGAATCCACGGGCAGAAGCTCGGCGCCCGCCTTGGCCACCTCGGCCACCATCACGTCGCCCGCCGACACCAGGCATTCCTTGTTGGCGAGCCCCACCACCACGCCGCGCCGGACGGCGGCCAGCGTCGGCGCCAGGCCGGCGGCGCCGACGATGGACGCCATCACCCAGTCGGCGGGTCGGGACGCCGCCTCGATCAGGGCGTCGGGCCCGGCCGCGGCCTCGATTCCGGTCCCGGACAAAAGGTCCTTGAGCTCGGCGTACTTCTCGGGGTCCGCCGTCACCGCCAGGACGGGTTTCAGCATTCGGGCCTGTTCGGCGAGCAGTTCGACGTTGCGGTTGCCGGTCAGGGCCTGGACGCGAAAGGCGTCCGGCTGGCGTTTCAGAAGATCCACCGTGTTGCAGCCGATGGAGCCGGTAGAGCCCAGAACCGTGACGGAGCGGGGCTCCGCCGCCGGGCTCGGCGCCGTCTTGGTCGAAGTCACAGCCATGTCAGCAATCCGTTCCCCAACATCCACGTCGCGAGCGCGACCACAGCGATCACCGCCAGCAAGGCGTCGACCCGGTCCAGAAGACCGCCGTGCCCCGGTATGATAGCGCCGGAATCCTTGACCCCGAAGCGCCGTTTTACCCAGGATTCGGCCAAGTCGCCCATCTGGCCCACCGCGCCCAGCGCGGCGGCGGCGGCGAACGCCGCCAAGTTAGCCTCTCCGAACGCCCAGGCCACGCCCGTCCCCGCTCCGGCCGCGAACAGCATGGCGCCCGCGAGGCCGCTCCAGGTCTTGCCCGGGCTGACGGCCGGGGCCAGTTTGGGCCCGCCGATGGTTTTTCCGAACGCGTAACCGCCGATGTCCGACGCCCAGACAAGCCCCATGATCCAAAACACCGTTACCATCCCGTGGTCCGGGTCGGCGCGCAGCCACAATAGCAAAATGGACGGCCCCACCACGTAGGCCAGCCCCAGGACCGCCCAACCCCGGGCCCGGCCGCCGATCAGCGCCATCGCCGCCGCGCCGAGCCCCAAGGCCCAGCCGCCCCACTCGAGCCCGTATCCCGCGCCGGACGCGACCGACACGGCCGCCGCGACGGACATGGCCACGCCGAGCTTTCCGTCGATCCCGCACAGCTTGGACCATTCCAGGGCGAGGATGACGCTTCCGGCGACCACCAGCGCCGCGAAGGCCGCCCCGCCGTAATACACCGCCGCCAGGACCGGTGGAATCAGGACGGCCGCGGAAACCGTTCGGACCAGCAGGCCTCCCGGCTTGCTTTTAGACGGGGGTTGCGCCGTAGCGCCGCTCACGCCCGTGGTACTCCCTTATCGCGTTTTCGAATTCCTGCTTGGAGAAGTCCGGCCACAGGGTCTCGATGAAGACAAACTCGGCGTAGGCGCATTGCCACAAGAGGAAATTGCTGATGCGTTTTTCGCCGCTGGTGCGGATCAAAAGGTCCGGATCGGGAACGCCGGCGGTGTACAGCCGGGACGAAACCGCGTCCTCGTCCACGCCATTCGGATCAAGCGCGCCGGAGGCGGCGTCGGACGCGATGCTTTTGGCCGCGGCCACGATCTCGTCGCGGCCGCCGTAGCTTAGCGCCATGCTCACAACCAGACGCGTGTTCGCGCCGGTCGTCTCCTCGGCGTCGACGATCATCTCGACGATGTCGGGCTCTAGCCGTTCGCGGTCGCCGATGATGCGCAACCGCACGCCCTCCTTGTGCAGCGCCTTGACTTCGTTGCGGAGATAGAAACGCAACAGCCCCATCAGGTCGTTCACCTCGCGCTCGGGCCGTTTCCAGTTTTCCGATGAAAACCCGTAAAGGGTCAGGTACTCCACCCCGGCCTCGATCGCGGCGCGGATCGTGGTCCGCACCGCCTCGGCCCCCTTGCGATGCCCGGCGATTCTGGGCAACCCCCGCTGACGCGCCCAGCGGCCGTTGCCATCCATGATGATGGCGACGTGCGTGGGCGTCGGCGAGGGATCGCTGGGGATGGGTTGCGGCTTCATCGTTGCGTCAGACCTGCATGATTTCCGATTCCTTGGCCTCCAACGCCTCGTCGATCTTCTTGA
This sequence comes from uncultured Hyphomicrobiales bacterium, assembly GCA_964344345.1. Classification (GTDB taxonomy): domain Bacteria; phylum Pseudomonadota; class Alphaproteobacteria; order Rhodospirillales; family CAYFNC01; genus CAYFNC01. The sequence goes on from CAYFNC010000012.1 coordinate 66,514, forward strand.
CGTACTCGTCGGTCAGCTTCTGGATTTCCTCGCCGTGGTCATGGTGCTCGTCCTTGGAGATCTTGCCGTCCTTTTCCTGGTGCTTCAGGTCGTCCATGCCGTGGCGGCGCACGTTGCGCACGGCGACCCGGGTCTCCTCGGCGTAACGGCCGGCGACCTTGCTGATCTCGACCCGGCGCTCCTCGGTCAGGGGCGGGATGGGCACGCGCACCAGCTGTCCGTCGGACGACGGGTTGAGGCCCAGGTCCGAATCCCGGATCGCCTTCTCGACCGACTTGACCATGCCCTTGTCCCAGACCTGGACCGACAGCATGCGCGGTTCGGGCACGCCGACGGTGCCGACCTGGTTCAGCGGCATCTCGGAGCCATAGGCCTCGACGGTGATGGATTCCAACAGGCTGGTGTGGGCGCGGCCGGTGCGCAGTCCGGCGAATTCCTTCTTCAAAACCTCGAGCGCGCCTTCCATGCGCCGCTGCAAATCCTTTTTCGTCGCCGCGAAATCTTCTGCCGACACCTTTCCGTCCCCCTTGTCTGTTCCTTGCGCCTCAGCCGCCGACGCGCGTGAATCGCCCCTCGCCCGCCAGCACTTGTGAGAGCATTCCCGGATTGTGGATCGAAAACACGATGATGGGAACCTTGTTTTCGCGCGCCAGCGCGATGGCGGCCGCGTCCATCACCTTCAGGTCCCGCTCCAGAACCTCGCCGTAGCCCAGGGTCTCGTAGCGCTCGGCGCTCGAGTCCTTCTTGGGATCGGCGGAATAGACCCCGTCCACCTGGGTGCCCTTGAGGAGCGCGTCGCAGTTCATCTCGACCGCGCGAAGCGCCGCCGCCGTGTCCGTGGTGAAGAAGGGATTGCCGGTCCCGGCGGCGAAAAAGACCACGCGGTTGCGCTCCAGATGGCTCATGGCCACCTGGCGGGCGTAGGATTCGCACACGGTCGGCATCGGGATCGCCGACTGGACACGGGCCGGAACGCCTTTGGATTCCAGGACGTTGTGCATGGCGAGGGCGTTCAGCACCGTGGCCAGCATGCCCATGTAGTCGCCGGTGGCGCGCTCGATCCCCGACGCCACGCCGGACACGCCGCGAAAGATGTTGCCCGCCCCGATGACAATGCAAACCTCGACGCCCATCTCGTGGACGGATTTCACCTCGTCGGCGATGCGGCCCACGGTGTCGGGGTCCAGGCCGTGAGTGCGGTCCCCCATCAAGCCTTCGCCGGACAGCTTCAGAAGGACGCGCTTGTACTTCGGATTCGGGGCCATGGCTCGACGAAAACCATCCGATGAAATTCAAAAAAACGCCCAGGCGCAGATGCGCGGACGGCGGGCCGATGTTACACCAGCCCGCCGAACGCGTTGTCAAAAAAATTTCATGCCGCGCGCCTTGACGGCGCGAGGCGGCGGGAACGCTAGGTCCCGGCCATGGCCGCGACCTCTGCGGCGTAGTCCTCTTCCTTCTTTTCGATGCCCTCGCCGAGCGCGAAACGGACGAATCCTTTCACGGCGATGTCTCCGCCCGCGTCCTTGCCCGCCTGTTCGACGGCCTTGCCCACCTTGGTCTCGCCGTCGATGACGTAGGTCTGCTCCAGCAGGCAGACCTCTTCGTAGTACTTGCGCAGCCGTCCCTCGACCATCTTCTCGATGATGTTGTCGGGCTTGCCGCTGGCCTTGGCCTGGTCGGCGAGGATGGCGCGCTCGCGGTCCAGGGCGGCCTGGTCCACGTCGTCGCGGGACACCGCCTGGGGGTTGGCCGCGGCCACGTGCATGGCGACCTGCTTGCCGATGTCGGCGAGCTTGGCCGCGTCCGCGGACGATTCCAGCCCGACCAGGACGCCGATCTTGCCGAGGCCCTCGCCCGCCGCGCTGTGCATGTAGGCGCCGAGCGCGCCCTGGGCGACCTCGACCACCTGGGCACGGCGGATGGACATGTTCTCGCCGATGGTGGCGATGAGCTGGGTCAGCTCTTCCTCGACATTGCGGCCGGTGTCGGGATAGGCGTGGGCCATGATCGCATCCATGTCGCCGCCGGCGTCGAGCGCGATGGCGGCGACGTTGCGCACGAAATCCTGGAAGGTGTCGTTGCGGGCGACGAAGTCGGTCTCGGAGTTCACCTCGACCACCGCGCCCCTGGTCCCGTCCACGGCGAAGCCGACGAGGCCCTGGGACGCCACCCGGCCCGCCTTCTTGGCGGCGGCGGCGAGGCCCTTCTTGCGCAGCCAGTCGACGGCTTCCTCGAGATTTCCGTCGTTTTCGGTCAGGGCCTTCTTGCAATCCATCATGCCCGCGCCGGTTTTTTCGCGCAGTTCCTTGACAAGGCCGGCAGTGATTTGCGCCATTTTGATCCTCTTTGGTCGAAAAGTTGTCTGTTGCGTCAGGCGGAAGGCGGGGTTTCGGCTTCCGGCGCGGCCGTCTCGGCCACGGCGGGAGCGGACTCCTCGGCCGGGGCCGCCTCAACCGGAGCCTCCTCAGTGGGAGCCGCCTCGGCCGGAGCTTCCGGCGCGGCTTCCACGGCCGCCTCGGGGGCGGGAGCCTCGGCCGGGGCCGCCAGCTCCTTCTCGGCGGGCAGGGCCTGGTCCGGCACCTCCTCGGACTCGCCGAGATCGCCGCCGCCGACGATGATTTCCTGCTGGATGCCGTCGAGCACCGCGCCCGCCATCATGTCGCAATAGAGCGTAACCGCCCGAAGCGCGTCGTCGTTGCCCGGAATGGGGTGGTTGATGCCCGCGGGGTCGGAATTGCTGTCGATGACCGCGACCACGGGGATGTTCAGCTTGTTGGCCTCGGCCACCGCGATGGACTCCTTGTTGGTGTCGATCACGAACAGCACGTCGGGCAGGCCGCCCATCTCCTTGATGCCGCCGAGCGCCCGGTCCAGCTTGTCCCGCTCGCGGGTGAGCTTCAACAGCTCCTTCTTGGTCAGGCCGACGTTTTCCTGGGCCAATTGCTCGTCCAGGTCGCGCAGGCGCTTGATGGCGTTGGAAATGGTCTTCCAGTTGGTCATCATGCCGCCGAGCCAGCGGTGGTTGACGTAGTACTGGCCGCAGCGCTTGGCGGCCTCGGCCACCTTTTCGCTGGCCGAGCGCTTGGTGCCGACGAACAGGACGCGCCCGCCGCCCGCGACCACGTTGCGCACCGCCACCATGGCCTGGTGGAGCATGGGCACGGTCTGCTGCAGGTCGATGATGTGAATGCCGTTGCGGTCGCCGAAGATGTATGGAGACATCTTGGGGTTCCAACGCCGGGTGTTGTGGCCGAAGTGCACGCCCGCTTCCAGGAGCTGGCGCATGGTGAATGCTGGCATCGCCATTGCGGTTTTCCTTTTCCGGTTACGCCTCCGCGGGCCATAGCCTTCCGTTCGGAAGGCACCGGAACGCGCTCGCGCGCGCTTGCCCGCGTGTGGATTTGGCCCGAGTGATACTCCCGCGGGCCCCGGGGGTCAAGCGAATGCGGCGCCCGCCTTCTCCACGCGCGTTCACCGCGCGGCGAGCGCCCCCCAGCCGAACGCGGCCCAGCCCGCCATCAGCAACCCGCCGCCGATGGGCGCCGCGCCCGTGACCGGCACCGCGCCGGTGAGCGCGAGGGCGTAGAGGACGCCGCAGAACAGGACGATTCCGGCGGTGAAGGACCAGCCCGCGATCCGGGCGGGCGTGGGCGCGCGCTCGAACAGCCAGGCGACGGCCAACAGCGCCAGCGCGTGCCACATCTGATAGCGCACCGCCATGTTGAACATCTCGCGGAGCGGGTCCTCGGCGACCAGCAGGTGCCAGCCGTAGGCGTCGGCGGACACGGCGACGAGCCCGTTCAAGGCGGCGAGAAAAAGCCAGAGGCGCATAAGGCGGTGGAGTCCGTCAGCCGGACCAGGGGCACATGCCCGTGGCGCAACCGCCGGTGGCGCACGACGGCGCGGGCTCGGGCTCGGAGCCGACGCTGCCGCTGATGGCGGGCGCGCTCAGGCCCTTGGTGATCTGGGTGTCCCCGCACTCGGGGCACTTGAGCTCCCCCTTCTCGGCGAGTTCCTGGTACTCGTCCGACGACTTGAACCATTCGTCGAAGCTGTGGCCCTTGGAGCAGCGCAGGGTGTAGACGATCATCGTTGGGTCCTTAGGTCTGTGGGATCGGGGCTTATATAGGACAGACGGCGGGCGGGGCCAAGCCCCGTGGTCGCGTTTCGCCCGGTCATCTTTTATTGTTCCCCCCGCCATGTTCGACCGCGCCATCGCCATCACCGGCCTCGACCACGCCCGCGCCGCGCTTCGGGCCGCGTCCGACCTCGGCATGCCCGTGGCCTTGCTGTGCGCGTCGCCCGCCCTTGGGGCGCAGGCGTTCCTGGCCATGGTCCGGGCGGCGCGGGAGGAGTTTCCGGATGCGGAGGTTCTGGCGGTCATGGACTGCGGTGACGAGCCGGGGCGCGCTTTGAACGCGTTTCGCCATGGGGTTCGGGCGGTTCGGGTCGATCTCGCGCCCGAGGTCCTCGCCCGGGTCCGGGATATCGCGGGCCAGTACGGCGCGGCGTTGTGGGAGGGGGAGGTCCTGGAGGGCTCCGAACCCACGTATGAGTCTTGCCGCGACCGGCTGGCGCGATTGCCAGGGGGCGCGGGTTCGGATAAGGGTGGGGCATGACCGACGAGACCTGCCGCCTCTATCTCATCACCCCGCCCCGGCTGGAGCCCCGGGCCTTCGCCGACGTCCTGGCCTCGGCCCTGGATGGGGGCGACGTCGCCTGCGTCCAGCTTCGCTTGAAGGACGCGGACGACGACGCGGTCCGCCGGGCGTGCGCGATTCTGGGGCCCGTGGTCCAGGCGCGGGACGCGGCCTTCATCCTGAACGACCGGCCCGACCTGGCCGCCGAGTGCGGCTGCGACGGGGTCCACGTGGGGCAAGAGGACGTGGGCTACGAGGAGGCGCGGGCCGCCGTCGGCGGGGACGCCATCGTCGGGGTCACCTGCCACGATTCCCGCCACCTGGCCATGGAGGCGGCGGAGCGGGGCGCGGACTACGTCGCCTTCGGCGCCTTCTTCCCCACCACCACAAAGGAGCCCAAGAGCCGGGCCGAGCCCCGCGTCATCGAGGACTGGACCGGCGCCACCACGGTTCCCTGCGTCGCCATCGGCGGGATCACCGAAGGCAACTGCGCCCCGCTGGTCGCGGCGGGGGCGGATTTCCTGGCCGTGTCCGCCGGGGTCTGGGACCACCCGGACGGCCCGGCGGAAGCGGTCCGGGCCTTCAACCGGCGGATTGCGGAAGCGGGCTGATCCGGGCATAGTGGACCCGCCGAATTTATCCATCGGTCATCGAGAATGACCGGTGGTCGCCCCTCAAACGCCGGGCGCGTCCTCCGGACGCTTGGCTTTCGGCGCGGGGGCGCCGCCACGGTCATCTTCAATGACCGCTGGCGTAAGGGGGAGCGCCGTGTCGAGCGAAGGGGAAACAGGGCTGGACCGTCTGGGGCTGATCGCGGCCATGGGCCGCGACTTCGCCGCCAGCCTGGACATCGAGGCGACGCTGGAAAAAGCGCTCGACCGCATCACCCGGGAAGTCAGCGCCGTTGGCGGCGCCCTGTTCCTGCTCGACGGCGCGACGCTCACCTGCCACGCGTCGGGCGGCGGGACGGACATCACCGGGCTCACCCTTCCCGCCGACAAGGGCATCGTCGGGCGTTGCGTCACCGACAACGCGTCCCAGATGGTCCGCGACGTGTCCAAGGACCCGAGCTTCCACGGCGGCTTCGACGAAAAGACCGGGTTCCAGACCAAGTCCATCATCTGCGCCCCCATGAGCGTCCAGGACCAGCGCATCGGCGCCATCGAGCTGGTGAACAAGGCGGGCGGCGACGGATTGTTCTCGGACGAGGATCTGACGTTGCTGGAAGCGCTGAGCACCTCCGCCGCACTCGCCATCCTCAACGCCCGCCAAGCCGCCGCCCTGGTGGAGCAGGAGCGCGTCAAGCGCGAGCTGGAGTTGGCGGCGGAAATCCAGCGCACCTTGTTGCCCGAACCCCGCGACGCGCCCTATCCCGTGCACGGCCTGAACCATCCGGCGCGCATGGTGTCGGGAGATTTCTACGACTACTTCGAACTGGACGACGGGCGCATCTGCTTCAACATCGGCGACGTGTCGGGCAAGGGCATGAACGCGGCGTTGCTGATGGCCAAGACCGCGAGCCTGTTCCGCTGCCTCGGCAAGGCCATCCACCAGCCGGGCCGCCTGCTCACCCAGGTGAACGCGGAAATCTGCGAGACCGTGACGCGGGGCATGTTCGTGACCATGGTGGGCGGCATTTACGACCCGGAAACCCGTGTGGTCCGCCTCGCCAACGCCGGGCACGAGCCGCCGCTCGTCTTCGCCCCGGACGGGACCTGCCGCGCCATCGAGGCCGAGGCCCCGCCGCTCGGCGTCATTCCGTTCGCGCCGGAGGACGAGGGCTTTCCCGAAACCGAAATCAAGCTCGACGGCGGCGCGCTCTACATGTTCACCGACGGCGTGACCGAGGGCCGGAAAGAGGACGGCGAACAGCTCGGCGCCGACGCGGTCATGGAGCGCATCCGCGAATTCACCGCCTTGCCGCTGGCCGAGCGCCTGGACACGGTGGTCGAGCCGCTCAGCCGGACCGAGGGCCCCCTTTACGACGACATCACCATCATCGCCGTCGATTCCAGCCCAGACGCCGCCCACGAACGCCCCAAGCCCGCCGCCGACCCGGTGACCGTGTCGGGCCGGGCGAGCGAGGAGCCTTTGCTGAAAATCCACTTCAACGCCCTTCCCGACCGCTTGAAGCTGGTCCGGAGCGCGGTGTCCGAGGCGGCCAAGCTCTGCGGCTGCAACACCTTCACCGCGCTCGACATCGTGCTGGCGGTGGACGAGGCGTGCCAGAACGTGATCCGCCACGCCTACGGCCACGACCCCGAGGGCGAAATCGAGATGGAAATCCGGCGCAACGGGGGCGAGCTCATCATCCTGCTGCGCGATTTCGCCGAGACCGTGGACCCGGAAACCATCAAGCCCCGGGACCTGGACGACGTGCGCCCGGGCGGGCTCGGCACCCACTTCATCAACGAGATCATGGACTCGGTCGAATGGCTGGCGCCCGATGGCGGCGGAAACCTGTTGAAATTGGTCAAGAAAGCATGCGAGACACACCATCATGAAGCATGAAACAACGGAAAAGGACGGCGCCTGCGTCGTCGCGTTCGAAGGCGACATGGACCTGGACAGCTCTCCCGGCGCCCGCAAGGCGCTGTTGGACACGGTCGCCAAGGGAAAACCCATCGTGGTCGATTTGTCCCAGGTGGGCTACATCGACAGTTCCGGCGTGGCGTCGCTGGTCGAGGCCCTGCAGGCGGCGCGCAAGAAGGGCGTCGGGTTCTCCTTGGCGGCGCTGAGCGAGGCGGCGGGCCGGGTCCTGCAGCTCGCCAGGCTCGACAAGGTGTTCACCATCCACGGAACCGTTGACGACGCCGTCGCCAACACCAAGTAGGAACCGGCATGGCCGACAGCGACACGGACAGCGCGCCGACCCGCTTCATGGAAAGGGTGGGCAAGACCACCGTCCGGGGGGTGGAGGAGATCGGGTTCTGCGGCACCCTGCTCTGGGACAGCCTTTACTGGCTGGTCTTGGGCCCCCGCATGCGCCAGCCCGTGCGCCACGCACACGTGTTCGCCCAGATGATGGAGATCGGCATCCTCGCCATTCCCATCGTCGCGGTCATGGCGGCGACCATCGGCATCATGCTGGCGATCCAGGGCATCCACACGCTCCGCATCTTCGGCGCGGAATCGCGGGTCACCATCGGAATCGCGCTGTCCATGACCCGGGAGTTCGCGCCGCTGATCACCGGAATTCTGGTCGCCGGGCGGTCGGGCTCGGCCTTGGCGGCCCGGCTCGGCACCATGACCATCAACCAGGAATTGGACGCGCTCCAGGTCATGGGCATCAACCCGGTGCGCTATCTGGTCACGCCCGCGCTTCTGGGCGCGCTGGTCATGGTTCCGGCGTTGACCATGATGTCGGACATCGTGGGGCTGTCCGCCGCCGGGGTCTACGTGGCGCTCGACCTCGGGCTCAGCATGGCGGCCTATTGGGACCAGACCATTGAAATCCTGTCCGTGGACGACGTGATCCACGGGCTCGGCAAAAGCGCCATCTTCGCCATCCTGATCGCGGTGATCGGGGTGGCCAACGGGGCCTCGGTTCAGGGCGGGGCCGAAGGGGTGGGCAAGGTCACCACCCGCGCCGTGGTCCAGTCCATCGCCGCCATCGTGGTGACCGACATGCTGTTCACGTTCGTGGTGACCCGTTGATGACCGACGCCACCCCCATCCAAGAACGCCCCAAGGTGATCGAGGTCGAGAAGCTCGTCACCCACTACGGCCCCCGCATGATCCTCAAGGGCGTGGACATGGACGTCCACGAGGGCGAAATCATGGTGATCATGGGCGGCAGCGGCTCGGGCAAGAGCACGCTTCTGCGACATATGCTGTCGTTGGAGAACGCGACCTCGGGCGCCATCAGGATCCTGGGCGAGGACGTGACCCAGATCGACCAGCAGGGCATGTTCAAGCTGCGCAAGAAGCTGGGCGTGGCGTTCCAGGGCGGCGCGCTGTTCAGCTCCATGACGGTGGGCGAGAACATCCAGTTGCCGCTCTACGAACACACCGACCTCGACCCCATGACCATGGACATCATGGCCCGAATGAAGCTCGAGGTGGTGAACCTGGCGGGCTTCGAGGATCTGAAGCCGTCCGAGCTTTCGGGCGGCATGATCAAGCGCGCGGCGCTCGCCCGCGCCATCGTCATGGACCCGCGCATCCTGTTTTGCGACGAGCCGTCGGCGGGCCTCGACCCCGTGGTCTCGTCGGCGCTGGACGATTTGATCTTGAAGCTCCGCGACGCCATGAACATGAGCATCGTCGTGGTCACCCACGAACTGGACAGCGCGTTCAAGATCGCGGACCGCATCACCGTGCTGGACCGGGGCGACATCCTGTGCATCGGCACCGTGGACGAGGTGCGCAACCATCCGAGCGAGCGCATCCAGAACCTGCTTAACCGGCGAATGGAGGACGAGGAGGTGGATCCCGAGGACTACCTGCGCCGCCTGACCGGCGAAAAGAACAGCGAAGAGGCCAGGCCATGAAGAACGCCAAAATAAACTACGTCGCGGTGGGCGGCTTCGTCATCGCCATGGTGGCCGCGCTGATCGTGTCCATCGCCATGCTGACCGGCCGCACCGGCGCCACCGACGAGTACTACGTCGAGTACGGCAACGTGTCGGGGGTCAAGTTCGGGACCCAGGTGGTCTACGAGGGCTATCCCATCGGCCAGGTCGAGGACATCACGCCCGGGGAGCGGGACGGCCGCATGGTCTTTCGCGTCGATCTCAGCGTGAACGAGGGCTGGCGCATCCCCAAGGACAGCGTCGCCACCGTGGCGGCGTCGGGCCTTCTGTCCGCCGTGGTCATCGCCATCGAGGCGGGCGAAAGCCCCGTCGCCCACGACCCCGGCGCCCAGATCGACGGGCGCGAGGCGTCCAACATCTTCGCCGCCATGTCCACGGTCGCGGCCGAAATCAGCGACCTCGCCCGCAACGACATCAAGCCCCTGCTCGCGGCGCTCAGAGGCACGGTCGGGTCGGTGGGCTCGATCCTGGATTCCGACGGCAAGGTTCTGTTGCAGGAAATCACCGGCATCGCCCGCGACCTGTCCGAGCGCGCGCCCAAGATTGTCCAGAACCTGGAAACCTTCACCGGGCGCATCACGGACGCGAGCGAGCACGTCTCCAAGTTCGTCACCGCCGAGAACACCAAGAAGCTCCAGGGCATGATCAACAACCTGGACGTCACCGCCAGGAACTTCACCAAGCTATCGAAAAACATGGACCAGTTGGCCCAGACCATGAACAAGCTGGTGACCGAAAACGAGGACGACGTGGCCAAGTCGGTCGAGGAGCTCCGCTACGTCATGGACTCCATGGCCCGGCACATCGACGCCATCAACGAGAACGTGGAGGCCACCGCCCGCAACATGAACGAGTTCAGCCGCCAGATCCGGGCCAATCCCAGCCTGCTTCTGGGCGGCGAACCGCCCGAAGATAAAGGAGGCGAATGATGAAGCGCGCAATCGTTCCGGCGCTGGCGCTCGCGTTGGCGCTTTCCGCCTGCTCCCCGACGCCGCAGCCGCCGGACCATTTCTACCGCCTGCAGGCGGCGGCGCCAGCTCAGGCGCTCGCGGCCCCGGTGCTGCCCGGCGTGCTGGAGGTCGGGCGTCTCCGGTCCGAGCCGCTGATTTCCGGACGGCCCATCGCGCATCGGTCCGACGAGCCGCCCCACGACCTGACCGAATACCACTACCACTTCTGGACCGAGTCCCCGACCCTGATGCTGCGCGACGAGATGGTCTCCTTTCTCCGCGCCGCCAACGTGGCCGAGAAGGTGGTGACGCCGGACCTGCGCCTCGACGTGGACTACAAGCTTTCGGGCAAGCTGCGACGGCTCGAAAAGATCGACGGCTCGCCCGACAAGGTGCTGTTGGAGATGGAAGTTGCGCTCAAGCCCCGCCGGGGCGGCGATCTCTTGATGCTGGAGACCTACCGGATCGAGGCGGAAAGCCAGGGCGACGGCGTCTCGGGCGCGGTGCTGGCCCTGCAAGGCGCGGTGAACGCGGTTTTCGCCAAGCTGGCGGCGGACATCGCCAAGGTCGATGCGTCGGCCAAGCGTTAGCAGGCTGCTGAGAAAGCCCGCGACTTCTCCGGAATCCATAACCCACTTGAATATATGGATTCCCGCTTGGACGCTTCGCGCCAACTCCGCAAACGCGGGAATGACGTTACGAATGGCCTGGCGCTAGCGTTCCGATGGTTAGGGACGTTATCGGCAGCCTGTTTGAACGCACCCGATTTAGCTAAAATACCCCGCCATCGCCCGGACCTCGGCCGCGGACCTTCCCGCCTCGCGCAGGGCCCGGATGGTGAGGGAGCGGTCGCGCTTGGCGAAGCGCTTTCCATCCGGTCCGGCGAGCAGTTTGTGGTGATGGTAGTCGGGGACGTCGAGGCGCAGCAGGGACTGCAGCAGCCGGTGGACGTCGGTCGCGCGGAACAGGTCCCGGCCCCGGGTCACCAGCTCGACGCCCTGGATATAATCGTCCAGCGTGACGGACAGATGATAGCTGGTGGGCGTGTCCTTGCGGGCGAGGACCACGTCGCCGAAGTCCTCCGGCTTCGCCGCCACCAGCCCCGCGTCCCAATCGCGCCAGGTGAGCGGCCCGGTCCGGGCGAGCGAGGCCGCGACGTCGAGGCGGAGCGCGAAGGGCTTGCCGCCATCCTTCAGCCTTTGGCGCTCGTCCCCGTCCAGGCGGCGGCAGGTCCCGGGATAGACCGGCCCGTCCGGTCCGTGGGGCGCGGTCGGGGCGGCGGCGATTTCCGCCTGGATGTCCTTGCGCGCGCAAAAGCAAGGGTAAAGCAGACCCTCGGCGTCGAGGACATCCAGCGCCTCGGCGTAGTCCTCCATGTGCTCGGACTGGCGGCGCACCGGCTCCTCCCATTCCAGGCCGAGCCAGGTCAGGTCTTCCAGGATGGCGGCGTCGAATTCGGGGCGGCAGCGGCCCTGGTCGATGTCCTCCATGCGCAGGATGAACCGGTCCCCGGCCTTGCCGGCGAACAGCGCCGAATAGGCGTGGCCCAGGTGCAGGTAACCGGTGGGGCTGGGGGCGAAGCGGGTAAGCACTAGCGCCTGAAACGTCCCCGGGCGGCGCGGAGGGCCTCGGGGTGGGCGGCGTCGCCTTGGTCGTCGAGGGCGGCGAGCAGGGCGTCCTGGCCCGAAGGCGGCGGGGCGGTTCCGGCGTCCTGGGCTCCGACGCCCTCGCGTTGGCGCTTCAAGGCGGCCAGCACCTCCTCTTGGCCGAGCGCGTGGGGTTCGGGCTGTCCTTCCCCCTGGCCGCCCCCCTGGGCCAAGGCGGCGAGAAGGCCGTCCTGGCCGTTGGGAAGCCCGGCCGTCGGTTGAGCGGGCGCGCTCCCCGCTTGGTTTTCCAGCGCCTCGAGAAGGGCGTTCGGGTTCGACGGCGCCGCCGTCGCGGGCGCGGCGGGCGCGGGCGCGGCGGCGGGTGGGTTGTCCAGCGCGGCGAGCAGCGAGTCCTGCTGGGAGGGAAGGCTCGCGGCGGCTGGGCGCGGCACGGCGCGCGGCATCTCGGGGTTCAGGGGCGCCTGGGGCGCGGCGGGTTGGGCCGCGGGCAGGGACGGCGGAGCCGTCGTCGGATATCCGGCCTTGGCCACGGGCATGATGTCTTGCGGCTTCTCGGGCGCGGGCGGTGGCGCGGCTGGAGCTTTCGGTCTGGGCTGGGGCTTGCGCTTGGCGCCCGGGACCGGCGGCGCGGTCCTCACCGTCGGCTTGCGCGGCACGTCCGGGGCCGCGGCCTTGGCGGCGGGTCGGCGGGGTTCGGGCTCCCGTTCGGGCGGCTTGGGCGCGTCTTCCCTGCTCGCGGGCTTGAGGGGCACGACAACGGGCTCGTCCTTTTTGGCGGCGGCGGCCGCCGCCTTGGCCTCGGCTTCCTCGGCCCTGCGGATTTCCGACATCACGCTCGTGGTCTTGCCGGGCATGGGGGCCGAGGGCTGGGTCGCGGCGCTGGTTGTCGCGGCCGGGGCGGCGGGGATGGGTGACTGGGCGGCCTCGTCCTTTTCCTCGCGCCCGGCGCCGCCGACGATTTCCCGGGACCAGGGCGGGGCGATGAGGTTAGCGTCCTTCGTCCGCCGTTCCGGCCCGTCATGGTCCGGCGGCCCGCCGAGACGGCGGTCCGGGCCGGAGTAGCCTTCGACGTCGAACAGGTACGGCCGGGGATTGAACAGGATGCGGCCGAGCCAGGCGGACAGCGACGCCCGGGTGACCGGTTTTTTGATGAAGCCGTGCATGCCGAGGTCGCGGGAGTGGACGATGGTCTCGGGCTCGATTTCGTCGCCCATGGCCAGGATGACGGCGAAGCGGGTCGCGTTCTTGACTTCGAGCCTAACTTTCCGGGCGAATTCGTCGGGCGCCATGCCAGCGTTGTCCCAGTCGAAGAGAATGAAGTCGGACGGGCTGTGGGCGAACGCCTCGAGCGCGTCCTCGGCGTTTTCGGCCTGTTCGATGTCGACCTTGCCCCGGAACTGGACCGCGTCGCCGATGATGGAGCGGTCGCGCAGGATGTGGCGCACCGCCTCGCGGTCGCGCCAGTCTCCGTCAATGACGTGGAACCTGAACATGGGGCCCCACCTAACGACGGTCGGCGGCCGTCACGGCCGCTTGCTTATGAGATATGTGAGCCATGCTCCCCCTGCTTCAATGCTGTCTCTCCCGAATTCCCCGGTCAGAGTATAGGGGGGCCTGATTAACAAACGGGAAACGCGCTAGCGCACCGTGTAACCCCGTCCTTCCATGCAGGCGGAAAAGGCCCGGTTGTAGTCGTGGACTCCAGCCCGGCCCTGGCGATACGTGGGTTCCGGCGACGTATAGGTCGTTCCGGCCGCCGTGCTGACCGCGCCCGCCGTTCCGCCGACGCCCGCGCCGATGGCCGCGCCCTTGCCCGCGTTGCCCGCGATGGCGCCGCCGACCGCGCCCAGAAGCGCGCCGACAGCCGCGCCGCCGAGCGTGTTGCCGAGCAGCCCGCCTCCGCCGGACGAGCGGCGTCTGGGCTCATCGATGGGCGGGGGGTCGGCCGGGTCGAAGGCGGTCTGTTTCTTGGCCCAGACGTAGCAGTCGTAGCGGTCCTTGCTGACCTGCTCCTCCGACTGCCCCCGGGAGGGATAGGCGTAGGGCTCGGCCAGCGCCGGTCCCGCCATCAACGCCGTTGCGAGAATTACGTAAGCCGCTCTGCGTTTCATCATCCGGCTCCTCTTCCGCCCCTATGCCTGCATTATAGCATGTTTTGAAGGGAATTACGCCTCCCCTGCGCACATGAGGATGCGGATTTCGTGCGCCTCGTCGCCTGGGACGAGTCCCTGGGGCTCCCCGCCCTTGCGGAGAACGGGCATGGCTTCCACCGCCGCGCGGACCAGCTTGTCCAGCGCCGTGTCGAACAGATGGCCCCGCCAGGCCTCCCCGTCCGGGCCGTTTTTCACGATGGTGGCCTCGAAAACATGGGTCTGGCGCAGCATCTTCTTCGGCCCCAGGTACTTGGCGAGGCGGAGCGTCCAGGACTCGTCCCCGTGGCCGAGGTCCATGTCGCACGACAGGTCGTCCAGGGTGCCGCCGCGCTTGGGAATGTCGGTCTTGACCGCCGCCATGCCCTGGCCCACGAGGCCATCCAGCAGCGCCTGGCAGTGGGGGATTTCCGCCTTTTCGAAAAAGACCCGGGTGTAGGGGCCGGTGCATTTCATCTTGTATTGTCCTTATCCCGGAGCGATACCCGAACCATAGCAGAGCCAACCGGCGATTGACACCGTCCCACCCGGCGATAGGATGCGCCCATGATCAGGGTTTCCACGAGAAAGGCCTACGCCGTTTCGCCCCGCGCCGTCGTCGTTCGCGACGGCGCGCTGTTCATCAAGTGCGAGCGCGAGGGCAACGACTTCGTCCAGCACTTCCTGGTCGCCTGCGATCCCCGGCCGGAGGGGGAAAGCATGCTGATCTATCTGGATCCGGAGGACGACCTGGACGCGTTTCCGGTCGGCGCCGACTTCGCGTTGGGCGAGCCCGGCCAGGGCCCGGCGGCCTTCGGCGACATCATCAAGACGCCCAAGGGCGTGTTCCTGAAGGTGCGGGAGGACAGGCGCACCGACGCCGAAAAGCTGGCCGTGTTCATCGACCTGAACACCGGCCTGGTCAAGCGCCGCCAGGAGCGCAAGGTCGAGGCGGTCTTTCCCGACTGGCGCATCGACTCCGTCGGGGGCGCGGCGCCCGAGGACGCGCGGTCGACGACGTAAAAAAATCGCGCCGCGAGCGTGACGGCCCGCGGCGCGAGGGGTTTGCGTTTGCGTCGTCGTCAGTCGCTGAGGCGGATTTCCTTCAACTCCTTGGCGATGGCGCGGAAGGTGCGCTTCAGCTCGTCTTCGCTGGGCGAGTCGAAGTATTTGTCCTCGTCCGTGGCGCAGCCTTCCATCAGGCTCTGGATGTTGGAGCTGTCCACGTCGAAGGTGATCGAATAGACCACGATGTCCTTGTCCTTCATGTTGGTGCAGGTCTCGGACAGGCGGTCGTCCAACTCGTCCACCATGGCGCTGGTGCTGCTGGTGCCCAGGACCTGTTCGCTGGGATAGTCGTAGGCCGACTTCACGTAGCTGTAGGTCGTGGTCTCGCCGTCGGTGAGCAGGATGATGGCCTTGGTCAAGCCGTCGGTGCCGTAGGCCCCGCCCTCGGTGAACGGCTCGTCGGGAGACAGCAGCCGCCAGCCCCAGATGGCGCCCACGTTCACGTGGGTCGGGCCGTAGGCGTACATGTCGTCGATGGCGTCGGTCAGCGTTTGCTCGTCGCTGGTCAGGGGCGTGACCGCGTTGGGGCAGTACTTGTTGGGCCCCTTGGAGCTGGGCGGGCTGGTGTCGGCGCGATACCTGCCGGAGTAATACCAGTTGTTGTTGCCGTCGTCCTCCCAGTAGAAGGGCTCCCAGTAACCGCCGGACGACACGTCGGAGTCCTCGACGTCGGCGGGATAGGTCCGCGCCATCACGCAACCCCACCAGGAGTCGTTGCCCCACTCGTAGCTGCTGTCGGGGTCGGGGGAGGCGTAGGCGTCCATGTCCGAGCCGATGTTGACCAGCGCGGTGAACGGCACCAGGCCGATCTTGACGTTGCCCGACGTGCCGTCCAGCAGGATATCGACCAGGTCCGTCGCGGCGGTCTGGAGCGACGTCAGCTTGGAGCCCGACATGGACCCCGTGTTGTCGAGCACCAGGACCACCTCCATGCTGTTTTCCGAGAACGTGGTCTGCGAGGTCACGGTCACGGTGATGGTGGACACGCCGATGATCTTCATGACCGTCATTTCCACATCGGCGCTGACCGTGACGTCCACGGCGCTGCCGCTGATCTGGTAGGACGGGGTGGAGGCGACGGAAAGCCCGCCTTCCTCGTAGTTCTTGTCGAAGAACTCGTCGAGGACGCTTTGCATGTTCGCGCCTTCCTCGTAGGACGCCGCGACCGCCAGCCCGGCGGCGTCCGCGGCCTGGCCGAGTCGCTGCTTGATCAGGTAGGCCCGGCCGACATCGACGGCCATCCCGACCGCGATCATCAGCGGGATCAGAACGATGCCGAATATGATGCCGACGGCGCCGGAATCGCATCGCACGAAGCGCTTCGCCTGTTCCTGGAGCCCATGGGCCCAGTCTCGGACGCGTCGGATAACCGGATTGGCGTTAGATGTGCTCTGAGGTTCGTGTCTCATGGTCAGTACTTCCCTACATAAGAAAGGGCGCGTGGTTTCGCATACCCCGTTTCGGAAATGGTGTAGGTTCCCGAAATGATGGCGTTCAACAGGGGGGTGTAGTCGTACTCCGCGGAAACGATGATGACGCTTTCGCCCGCGTCGCCCAGGCCGTCGGCCAGGGTCGTGGCGTCGTCGACGGAGCCGCTGTTATGGCTGTAGGTCCAGTCGACGTAGGCGGCTCCGGTGCTGTCGTCGAAGCGAACGCTGGAGACGCCGACCTTCAGGTCAGAATCGTCGAAGGGCGTCATGACGTAGCGCGAGGCGCTGACGATGTCCGAAAGGTCGGAATCGGATACGTCGGATTCCTGGGAAATGAGGTCGGCGCAGACATGCGCGGCCTCGACCGCTCGCCTTTGGGCGGCCATGAAGTTGGAAATTTCGATGATCCCCGTCAGCATGACGATCATGACCGGGGCGATCAGCGCGAACTCGACCGCGGCGACGCCTCGATTGTCGAGGATAAAGCGCCCGGTCAGGTTTCGGCGATGGCGCATGGCGATCCGCATCAGTAGGCCTCGTTCCTGAAGACGGTGGTCATGGTGAGGGTTCGGCTGTTCCCTCCGTCTTCGCCGAAGAACGCCCCGATCAGCGGGGTGAAGAAGTTCCAGGCGTAGATGGCGCGGACGGCCGTGATCTCGCCGGAGGATCCGGCCGAGAACTCGGTGACGTATTCGCCGTCGTCGTCCACTTCGATGGGAACCGAGACCGAGGCGAAATCGCTGAACGTGCGGACGTCGAAGGTGATATCCGAGCACGAATAGACGCCGTACATGTGGTCGCACACCTCGGTGGTGAAGTACCCGAGCGTGTCGCCGGACGTTTGCGCCTGGCCCGTGCGGATCCTTCGTCCCGCATCAAGGACGGCCCCGTCCACGATGATCGTGGCGAAGAACATCAAGGACAGCTCCAGGATGCCCATCAAGAGGTAAAGGAACACCGGCGCGATCAAGGCGAACTCGATCGCCGTCACGCCGCTGTCGTTGCGCATGAACGAAAGAAACGCGCCATGCCGTTCGGCCGTATTCGGCCGGGCGCCTTTGGCTTTTCTTCGCGCGCGCGCAATCATGTTCAATAAAGCGCCCTTCTTGTTTGTGTACATGACCGACTTTCCCCAGAGGTTTCTTACGCCAAAATCCAGAGGATTCGCCGGCATGATAACAGGATCGGCGTCCGTTTGACACCAGCAGCAGCGGCTTGGAACAGCGGCGCAAAGCATGCCCAATGATCCTGTTAATCGTTATTCCTGACTGGAAATGTATCACTATTTCCGGAGCGGTAGAGTGATGGGGGTCACAGGAAAACGACAAAACTTTGTTGATAATAAATCCAATAATATTTGCATAATCAGTGAATAGTTTAAAATACCGGGGGATTATCGGCCTCCTCCCCGGTGTCCTCTTCCTCTTCCTCTTCCTCGTCTTGAGGACGATATTTAGTGTCCTTTATGCAAATAAACGCGTTCTTGACGACTTCGCATTTCAGCGGCGGCTGGAGCTGCATCAGCGACGAGACGTAGCGCGGGCCCGTCCTTTTGTCGCGGCATCTCAAAAAGGTCTTGTAGCCTTGATAAGCCGGGGGGTCCAAGGCCCAACTCGCGGCGGTCTCGGTTCCTCCGCGTCCCGCGTTGACCTCCATGATCCACCCGAGAACCTCTTGTCCGTGGGTGTAGCGGCCCGGGGGCGGACAGCCGATGATGACCCGCTCGAACCACTTGCACTGCTTGCTCTCGACCAGCAAATCGAACGGAAGGCTCCGGACGTCGTTGGCGGCGATGGCCCCGTGCATGGCTTTCGTCATGCCGCATTGGAAGCTTCGCCCCTTCAGCAGGTCCCGCTCCAGGTACAGGCAACGCCCGTTCTTCCAGCCCTTGACGGTCTTGAGCATCCTGGGAAAGACGCCCTTCCCGTAATCCACGCAAACGGCGGGTTGGCAGTGTTTCAGGGATATTTCGAGCGGTCCGCACCCACTTTGGGCCAGGGCGCCGCCGGAAAAGAACAACGCGGCCAGGGCGAGGGCCCAAGCCCATCCCGTTCGCTTCATCGCATCGGTCGTCGTGGACATAAAAATAGACGCCCCATGAATTCCTCTGGCGATAATGGACGGCGGTAACCGAAAAAGGTCAAGTCGCGGGTCCGTTATTTCCTGCGCCACGCGGGCTTTGCCGACTTTTCCTCCTCCATCAGGCCGAAGAAGCGGCGCATGGCTTCGGACATCTCGTCCATCTTGACGGAGAACTGGACGCCGTAGCTGTCGGGGCCGATCCACATCACCACGCCCGCGCGGATGTCCTCGAACTTGTTGACCTTGAGCTGGACGTGGTCGCCCTTCTCCAATTTCGCCTCGGTCTCCACCTTGGCGCCGGTGGCGGACATGTCGCGCACCCGGCAGTCCCAGGCCCGGCCGTCCTTGTCGAAAATCCGCCCCCCCAGGATGGTGCGGCGGCGGCTTGCGTTTCTGCGGTTGGCGAGATCTGTGATTTCCGTCATTTTCCCAAAGCCCGCTTTGGCCCGATGATAAGGGAATTATAACACCGCGCCCGGCGCGGAAACACTGTTGAGGGAAAACCCATGTCCGACAAACCGACGGCCATCATCATCGGCGCGGGCCCGGCGGGCCTGACGGCCGCGCTGGAGCTTCTGGAGCGCGCCGATCATCGCGTGGTCGTCTTCGAGGCGGCCGACGGGGTCGGCGGCATTTCGCGCACCCATGTCCATAACGGCAACCGAATCGATCTCGGCGGCCACCGGTTCTTTTCCAAGTCCGACCGGGTGATGGACTGGTGGCGGCGCATCCTGCCGATCGAGGAGGCCGCGGACGTCACCTATCACGGCAAGACCAGGGCCGTGGAGGCCGACGGAGACGCGGCGGGCGCCGAGGACGTGATGCTGGTGCGCAACCGGGTCTCGCGCATTTATTTCCGGGGCCAGTTCTTCGACTATCCCTTGAGCCTCAGCGCCGCGACCATCAAAAAGCTCGGGCTCGCCACCATGGCCGTCGCGGGCTTCAGCTACATCAAGGCCAGGCTCCTGCCCGTCCGGCCCGAGCGCACCCTCGAGGACTTCATCGTCAACCGGTTCGGGCGGCACCTCTATTCCATCTTTTTCCGCGACTACACCGAAAAGGTCTGGGGCGTTCCGTGCGAGAAGATTCCCGCCGACTGGGGCGCGCAGCGGATCAAGGGGGTGTCGATCACCGCCGTGATCAAGCACGCGCTGAAAAAGGCGTTCGGAGGCAGGGACGGATCGGTGTCGCAAAAGGACACCCAGACCAGTTTGATCGAGCGTTTCCTCTATCCCCGCTTCGGCCCCGGCCACATGTGGGAGCGGGTGACCGACCTGGTCCGGGAAAAGGGCGGCGAGGTCCGGTTCGGGCGCCGCGTCGCCGGGCTCGAGGCGGACGGCGGAACAATCGTCGCGGCCTTGGTCGAGGACACGGCCACGGGCGAGACCAGCCGGATCGAGGGCGACGTCTTCTTCTCCACCATGCCGGTCCGCCCCCTGGTCCGGAGCCTGAGCCCCGAGGCCCCGGCCCACGTGCGCGAGGTCGCGGACGGGCTGATGTACCGCGACTTCATGACCGTCGGCCTGCTGCTTAAACGCCTGGCGCTCAACGGCGGGGTCAAGGCGGACGAACTGGCCGAAAAACTTCCCGACAACTGGATCTACGTCCAGGAGCCGGGCGTCAAGGTCGGGCGCATCCAGGTGTTCAACAACTGGAGCCCCTATCTGGTCAAGGACCCGGACACCATCTGGATCGGGCTGGAATACTTCGTCGACGACACGGAAGAATTCTGGACCCAGCCCGACCAGGCGACCAAGGATTTCGCCATCCGGGAAATGACCAACATGGGATTCATCGACCCGGCGGACGTGCTGGACTCGGTGGTGCTCCGCCAGCGCAAGGCCTATCCGGCCTATTTCGGGACCTACGACCGGTTCTCCGAGGTCCGGGATTTCCTCAAGGGCTTCGCGAACCTCTACCCCCTCGGCCGCAACGGCCAGCACCGCTACAACAACCAGGACCACTCCATGCTGACCGCCATGGTCGCGGTGGACGGCCTGTCCCAGGGGCGAAATCCCATCGACGCCGTCTGGGACGTCAACACCGAGGAGGAGTATCACGAGGAGAAGTAGGGGGCGCGGCGCGCGTTCGCGTTGCTGTCGTCACGGGGCGATAAGGCGGAATTCTGGATGGATGCCGGGGATGAGAGGGGGGAGTTCGGTGAGACGTCCCAGGGGTTCCCTCCCCGGGATTCCCGGAATTCCCGGAGGTAAGGTGTCCCCGGAATCCGCGCCCAGGAAAATTTTCCTTCACATGGACCGCAGATCCAGACGAAATCATCGCCATTGTCAAACGTGGATACCAAGCGTTAGAATCCTTCCACTAGGACGAACGCCCAATTGCCAAAGTGGCCAAAGCATGAATGTCGGTTAAGCTCATTGCTTTTGGCGGCTTCATGATGGTATTATTAGATAGCATGAGGCATATAATTTACTGAATCAGAGGACATGCAATGAAAACCAGAAACAATGTACATCAAACACAAATAAGATATATTTCTATGCTTCCGAATTATTTAAATGTAGGTGAAGATGAAAATTACATCGCAATTGATAGAGAGTATATGATATACTATGGCGAGCGTCTTTGCTTCCTATGGGAACAGTATATCAAAATTTTGGCTTTAGCAATAATAATGTCAGGTGCAACAGTAGCGTTATGCGTGCAAGTATTGCTTAGTGAAAAGGCGAGTGGACTATGTGATAAATATATCATAGTAGATTCTATGTATTATGCTGGAATTGGTGGGTTGGCTGCCTTGGCGTGCAGGTGGCTTTCTCAAATAATCATGGAAAGGCAGGTTTATGGAATAAAATCCATCGCGATTTATTACTTTTCACTAACAGAAACCGATTGCCCATCCGCTATAAAATACCACCCAAAACTTACAAACTGGATGTACAGATTAAATAACATAATAAAATTTTTCTCAGCTGGGTTTTTAATTTACGCATGGTGGTTGTTAATTAATTTTGCAATTGCAACCAAGGAAAACTTTTGAGGAAATTTTTCAGCTTGAAGACCATGAATTATGAATTCCGGAGACACCTTACTTAGAGTCCTCTGTGGTTGCCGCCGTTGATGCAAGAAGATTTTGATTGTCTGGA
>CAYFNC010000013.1:0-77878 GCA_964344345.1 uncultured Hyphomicrobiales bacterium
AGCATCCTCAAGTTCTCCGGCCCCGCCGTGGTGTGCGAAAGCCAGGACGAGGCGGTCGCCCGCATCCTGGGCGGGGAGGTCAAGGCGGGCGACGTGGTGCTGGTGCGCTACGAGGGGCCCCGGGGCGGGCCGGGCATGCAGGAGATGCTCTATCCCACCAGCTACATCAAATCCATCGGGCTCGGCAAGGATTGCGCCCTGATCACCGACGGGCGTTTTTCCGGCGGCACGTCGGGGCTGTCCATCGGCCACGTCTCGCCCGAAGCCGCCGAGGGCGGCCTGATCGGCTTGGTCGAGCCCGGGGACAAAATCGAGATCGACATTTCCAACCGGACCATCCAACTCGCCGTGGACGACGCCGAGTTGGACCGGCGCCGCAAGGCCATGGACGAAAAAGGCCCCGAGGCTTGGAAGCCCCAGGGCCGGGATCGCGTGGTCAGCCCCGCCCTTCGCGCCTACGCCGCCATGACCACCAGCGCGGCTCGGGGCGCGGTCCGGGACGTCGGGCAGGTGGAGCGTTAAGAGTCGCTTCTTTGCAGGGCGGCCCCCGCCTCGTCGATGCCGGCGTCCACGCTGCAGGCCCCGTGATAGCGGACCGCGTCCATGATCGCCGCCTGCACCGTGTATTGGTGGATGTCCTTTTTCCGGCGGTTATTCAGGATTTCCTGGCGAATGCGCGCCCGACGCCGTTCGATGGCGGGGGAAATCACGCTGGTGGCCAGGCTGGAGAAGAACGCCTCGTTGAATTCCGCCCGGATGCCGCTGGTCGCCCCGGCGGCTCCTGCGAGCGCGCGGGCGACGCCCGCGTTGGTGAAGACGGCCCCCATCCCGCCCAACAGAGTGGTCGCCGAGCCCAGGATGAAGTTCTGCTGTCTGTCCAGTCGGCTGAGATAGGTTTTGAAGAGGTTGCAGCGCTGCTCCGACGCCTGAAGGATTCGATCCTGGATCACGTCGCGGCGGCGCGCGAGCGCGACGGGGGCTTTCGGGGCGTGGGGCTCGCCGAAGACGTAATAGGCCTTTTCCAGGTTCGAGCCCGGGTATTCCGAATAGGGCGGCTGGTGGATCTTGCCCTCAGGGTCCAAGGCGGCCAGCAGATCGACCCTTTCGAAATCCGGCGCCTCGAACCGTTCGCCTTCGTTGAAAAGCTGGTTGACGGACGCGGCGGTGACGCGGCCGTCGCCGAACAGCGAATGCTCCGGCCCGAGCGCGCAGCCGCCGAGCGCCAATCCCGCCGCCAGCGCGGCGAGGAACAGCGCGATGCGAAAGTTCTTCATGGCTCCATCCTTTCGTGTTTCGCCAATGACGTCGTATCGGAAGGACCATAGGGCAGGAACAAATGCAGAACAAGGAAAATTTTCATACAGAAAAGACATGTGTCCGGCCTGACTCCCTGTCGGCATGGATTTCTTTACCAATTGCCGTCATGCTCCGGTCGATCGCCAATCTGGAAGAAGGTCCGAACAAAGGTGCGCGAAGACGACATCGCCGTCCGCAACATGGCGTGTCTCGAACAACGCTTTCCCGACCAGATGGCCGCCGTCAGGGCCATCGGGCAGACGGTCTCGTCCCTGGTGTGGGACGGCGGGCGCGTTGTGGATCTGGACCTCGGCGGCGCCAGGCTGTACGGCGCGCCGGCGGACGAGGTCGCGCGAACGCAGATCGACGCCTTCCGCGCCCGCCCCACCCGCGTGGTCTTCAATGAACCCCAGCCGGACGAACTGTTCTCGGAATTCTCGCGGCGCATGAACGAACGCCTGCTCGCGGGGATCGAACAGGTCGGCCCGCTTCCGTCCGAACCCGTGGGCGAGGCGGGCGCGCTGGTCATCATCGGCGTCGGGCTCGGGCTGCATGTGGAAAGACTGGTCCGCGAATTTCCCGCCCGCCGGGTGATCGTGGTGGAGCCCATCCGCGAGTTTCTGCTGAAAAGCCTGCACGCCGCCGACTGGACCCGAATCATGGACGCTTGCGCGGGCCGCGACCTGGACCTGGTGGTGGACGAGGATGCGAAATCGGCCGCGGAAACCCTGCAAGCCATCCTGGAAGACATGGGCGCGCCGTTCGTGGACGGCTCCTGGCTGTTCGTCCATTACCGGACAGAGGTCACCGCCGCCATCGCCGAAGAGTTCATGAAGCGCGTCAAGCTGTTCACCATGCCGAGAGGCTATTTCGACGACGAGGAGCTGATGCTGCGCTGCCACGCGGACCTGATCGCGCGGCGGCGTTTCCGCTTCATTGAGGCGACGCCGAGCCCGCCCCGGCCCGAGCCCGCCATCATCGTCGGATCGGGACCGTCCATCGACGAATGCGTCGGCGACATCTCGCGGCTTCAAGACCGCGCCGTGATTTTCGCCTCGGGCACGGCTCTGGAAATCCTGCTTAGGAACGGGATCGTTCCCGACTTCCAGGTGGAGCGGGAGAACTATCCCGACACCACCCGCGCCCGCGAATTCGCCATGGACCAGAGCGATTTCAGCCGTTCGCTGATCGGGAAGATTCCCCTGATCGCCTCGTCCGTGACCCACCCGGGCCTGTTCGACCTGTTCTGCGAGGCCTTCGTCTTCATCCGCGACACCGCGAGCTCGACCCGGATTTTCGAGAACGACCGCCCGATCATCCCGGGCGCCGCGCCCTACGCCGCCAACACGGCGGTGGCGCTCGCCTGGATATTGGGGTTCCGCGACATCTATTTGTTCGGGGTCGATTGCGGCAACCGGGTCGGGCTCGGCCACCATTCCCGCGACACCTGGTACTACACCACCGAGGACTACGACGGCGACAAGGTGCTGGAGCACGACTGGTGGGTCGAAGGCAACTTCGGCGACAAGGTCCAGACCAACGCCACTTTCGAATGGAGCCGCGCCATGATCGAGCAGGTCATCGCCATCAGCGGCGTCAACGCGGGCAATTGCTCCGACGGCGCGCTGATCCGGGGCGCGGAGCCGCTGAGGTCCGGGGACCTGGCGTTCAAAGGCGCGGCGCTCGACAAGGCGGCGATCCTGGATGACATCCGGGCTCGCTTCCCTCTGTTCGAGCCCGGGACCTTTTCCGACATGGGCGAGGTCCGGGAACTCTTGGGCCATTGGGACGATTTCACCGCCGCCTTCGACGCGATGCTGGCCCGCGCCGAAAGGGAAGCGGACGACCTGGAGGCCTTCCACCGCGCCGTCCGCGCCTTTCTCGACCAGGCGCGGGACGACCACGGCCGGGTTTCGACCCTGTTCCAGGGCTCCGCTCTCGGCCTGATTCAGCTCGCGGCCTACTACGACGCCCGTCTGATGGAAAAGGGCGCGCGGGCGGCCCTGTTCGAGGCCTTCAAGGACGAATACCGCCGCGTGTTCGAGGACTGCAAGGCGCGGGGGCGGAGCCTGATGGCGGAGATCGGGGCGAAATAATCGAAATTATTTCCCAGACCGTAACGCCACTGTCACGAATCTCCCGTAAATAGTCCGAGCCATCATTCGAGGCGAGGAACCGCCTCCCTGCGCTCAACCGCGCCTTCGGGCGCGGTTTTTTTCGCAAAAACCCCGCGCCGGCGATTGGGGCCGACGCGGGGTCCGTGTGCGGAGGTGTCGTTCTGATGGGAGTCATTGTACGCCCATCCGGCGCCTGGAATGTGACGGGCGTCACAATTTCGAAAACCTCTCAGCGGACCAGCTTGTAGAGCCGGAAGTGGTGGCCGCTTTGGACGATCTCCACCTTGCCGTCGGGGTCGAGCCCCATGTCCATCAGCAGGATGGTCAGCCATTTGTGGATGTCCGCCGCCGACGCGGAGGTGACGTATTCGTACTTCCTGACCGCCGACGTGGACGACAGCGCGTCGTGGGAGGAATAGCCCGGCCATTCGCGGCTCATGGCGTTCAGGATCGCGCCGGTCTCCTTGGCGGTGAAGCGCTGGAACTCGATGGTGTAGCCGCTGACCATGCCGCCGCTGGCGGACGACGGCGCGGTCGCCGGGCTCGGCTTGGGCTCGGCCGCGCAACCGGCGAGGAACAGAATGGATAGAACCAGGGTGATCGTCTTGAACATGCGGGCCCCCTCGGGTCGATGGCGTTTCGGGGGGAGTATGGCGCGATTCTCCCGCCCTGGAAACGTCTTGCGCGACATGCGCGCTTGAGTCGATGCGAGGCGGGGTGCAAAATCGCCCCCATGAGCATCAAGAACCTCAGCCGCAAGGAAATTCTGCTGGCGCTTCAGCTCCATCAGAAATGGCTGCGCCAGGAGCGCGGGGGCAAGCCCGCCGACTTGACGCTCGTCGACATGTCCAAGCAGACCTTCGTGCGCGGCGACCTGCGCAAGGCCAAGCTGGTGGGGGCCTTGTTCTGCGAGAGCCTTTTGGTCAACGCCGACCTCCGCGAGGCCGACCTCTACAGCGCGGATTTCTGCGACGCCAACCTGACCGGCGCCAACCTGATGGGGTGCGACCTGCGCGGCACCTACCTGCGCGGCGCCAACCTGTCCAACTGCAATCTGGAGAACGCGAACCTGCAGGACGGCACGCTGATGGTGTCCGCCAGCGGCGGCGAACTCGCCGCCCACGAGTTCCGCCACGATTCGTCGGGCAAGCAACTGGCCGACCTGACCGGGGTCAAGTTCACCGGCGCCAAGATGGCCCACGCCAGCATCGTCAAGACCGACATGACCGGCGCGCAGCTCGACGGCGCGATCCTGAACAACGCCAACATGAAAAGCTGCAACCTGACCGACGCGGACCTGACCGGCGCCAACCTGTCCGGCGCCAACCTGGAGAACACCAACCTCTGCGGCGCCAGGCTGGCGGGCGCGGCGCTGACCGACGCGTGCCTGCGCGGGGCCGAGATCGCGGCGGCGGAGCTCGAAGGCGTGGATCTGTCCCGGGCCGATCTCAAGGGCGCCAAGATGACCCGCGAGCTTTCCGACCTGCACATGGACATCCGCAAGATGCTCCGCGACCACTCGCTCTGGATCAGCTCGTTCGGGGCCGAGGGCGCGCGGGCGGACCTGGGCGGGGCCGACTTCAACTACGTGGATTTCCGGGGCTTCAACCTGAAGGGCGCGGTGCTCAAGGGCGCCAACTTCGAGGGCGCGAATCTGTCCCGGGTGGAGTTCACGCTCGCCGACCTGTCGGGCGCCAAGCTGACCAAGGCCAACATTTCGCACGGCAACTTGACCGGGGCCAACTTCTCGGACTCGGACCTTTCCCGCGCCAACTTGCGCAACGCCGACGCGGGCCCGACGGAAATCCTCGACAAGAAGGGCAAGTCCACCGGCCATTCCTGGCCCGCCAACTTCTCCAACGCCGACCTGGAAGGCGCCAACCTCATGGGCGCCACCTTCCGCGACGCCAACCTGACCGGGGCGAACCTGGTCCAGGCCAAGGTGACGGAAACGGATTTCACCGGGGCGACCATGGATCGGACGGCGGTGGGCTAGGGGGCTCTTCGGCTCGCGCCCCGCGCCCGTCTCCCTCCCCCTTGTCACGCCCGTGCTCGACACGCTGCTGTCCGGTTAAGCCCGCAGGGTCCCTGGTAATAGAAAACACGCCATCGGAAACATTGAAATGATGTCATGCGCGGGCTTGACCCGCGTATCCACGCTTTCAATTCCGCGCGAGAGTTTCGTGGATGCCCGCGTCAAGCGCGGGCATGACGATGTATTGTTGATTGTCGCAATCCGATGTTCAGCCGCCTTTGCTTAACCGGACAGCCGCGAATCAAGCCCGCGCGCGACGGTTGGCGGCGGGGTCAGTGGGTGGGGAAGACGCCGTAATCGCGGGCCATCTCGACGGTCGCTTCCAAGCGCTTTCGCGTGTCGGCGGGCAGATCGCGGAGCGCCGGGCAGTCGTCCGGGTTGTCCAGGAAACGCTTGGCGGCGTGGGCGGCGGAATATTTGAGCGATGGGCGTAGTCCATCGAACCCCCAAGACGGGAACGAAACCCTTCGAGCGACCGCCTCCGCCCCGTCCTTGTCCTCGCAAACGGCCTTGGCCAGCAGTCTGGCGCGGCAGTCCGCCTGGGTCTCCGGCCCCGGGAGCGGCCCCGGCGGAAAGCCCTTTTTCGCCCCCGCATAGGACGCGCATTCCGCGCTTCGCGGAGCGAACACGGCGTGGCCGCGATCATACGCGTCTATAAGTCGATAATCCGGAACGCCGGCGTCCTTCATCGCCTTGATGATCCGATCCTTTTCCTTGATGATCCGATCCTTTTCCTTTTCGTCCACATCTGACACTTTCACATCGGCGAAGACGGCGCCGTCAAGCTGCGCGGTTGTCAAATCGACAAGGGAAAGACGGGAATGGTCAAGCCAGGCGCCCGTCATCTTCGCCCATCTCAAATCCGCGCCCGTCATCCTCGCGTCTTCCAAATTCGCGCCCGTCATCGTCGCCCCTCTCAAATCCGCGCCCGTCATCTCCGCCCTGCTCAAATACGCGCCCGTCATCTTCGCCCCGCGCAAATCCGCGCCCGTCAGCGTCGCCTGGCTCAAATCCGCGCCCGTCATCTTCGCCCGGCGCAAATCCGCGCCCGTCATCCTCGCCCTGCTCAAATACGCGCCCGTCATCTCCGCCCTGCTCAAATCCGCGCCCGTCATCTCCGCCATGCTCAAATCCGCGCCCGTCATCTTCGCCAAGCTCAAATCCGCGTCCGTCATCTTCGCCAAGCTCAAATCCGCGCCCGTCATCGTCGCCCCGAGCAAAACCGCGCCCGTCAACTTCGCGTAGACCAAATCCGCATGGCTGAAGTCGGCCCCTACGGCTTCGAGCTTGAACGCCGTGATCCGGTCGAGTTTCGCGTAGCGGAACCGTCGGCCGTTCAGCACCAGTTGCTTCGCGTGGTCCAGCCAGATTTGGTCCAGCGCCTGTTCGATCGCCGCGTCCGTTTTTTTCGGCTCGTCCGCCTTGTTCGTCGGGTCCGCTGTCCTCTTGTGCAGCAACGCCGCCACCACCTCCGGGTCCGGCGGTTTGGCCGCGTAGCGGCCGGGGTCGATGTCCAGGGACCTGGGGCGGGGGAGGATGTAATTGAGGGTCTCCCGGAGGACCTTGGGCTCCTCGAAATGCTCGTCCGGGACCCGCATGACGAGAACGGAGACGGCGAAGGCCGCTCCCGTCGCGATTATCGCCGCCGGTCCCCAGGGCCGCGCGCCGCTTCGGTCCAGGCCGGATTCCGTG
The DNA here is from genome assembly GCA_964344345.1 of uncultured Hyphomicrobiales bacterium. Lineage (GTDB taxonomy): Bacteria > Pseudomonadota > Alphaproteobacteria > Rhodospirillales > CAYFNC01 > CAYFNC01. The sequence continues at coordinate 7,141 of CAYFNC010000013.1, forward strand.
ACCAAGCCGGGCCACAGCCGCCAGAGGACCAGCAGGTCCGCCCACACCGCGCCGCGCTGGATATAGGTGAAGACGACGTCCTGGTAGCGCAGGAACTGCAATTCCAGCCACAGGAGCGTGAGCACGGGCAGGATCGCGAGGCCCATCGCGCTGATGATGGACAGGACCCGGCGTAGGGTGTCCCCCTCGGGCGGCGAAAGGATCAGGTGGACCAGGGGAAAGGGGAACGGCAACAGCGCATGGATGGGTGTTTCGTCTTCCCGCTCCGGCTGCGCGTCCCGCCACGCCCGCGCCTTCCGCCCCAACAATCGAAGCTGGACCAGCATGTTCAGGTGCAGGATCCAGAAAACCCAGGGCGCGGCCACGAAGAAATGGGTCAGGGGAATCTCGACGCTCAGGAACGGCATCGTGATGGGCGCGTCGACGAAGATGTCCACGTCGTCGACCGTGGACGCCATCACGGCCATATAGAACATGGCCACCACCAGGATGGTGAACTGGGCCCGGCAGTGGCGCGCGGAATCGTTGACCGAGTTCAGCAAGCGGTCGGTCTTGGCGATTTCCAGTTGCGGGTCGGGCGCGCCTTCGTTCATGGCCTCCACTTATGGACGAATTCCGCCGCCGGGTCCAGGGCGGCCCCGCCGCCGCGTCGCTTTCCCCGCCGAACTGGTGTAACGTGACCGGGGCGGGCAACCTCGGACGGGAGGCGGCATGGACACGGGATCGGGGCCGGAGTCGTCGCGGAAAGGCTGGACGGTGGCGTTGTTTTTCGTCGCCGTGCTGGCCTTGAACCGGCCCATCCTCGGCGTGTTCGACCGGGGGGCGGAGCCCGGATGGCTGGGGCTGCCGCCGTTGATCCTGTTCCTTTACGCCGCCTGGGCGGCCCTGATCGTCCTGGTGGCGGTCGCGGTCGGGCGGCGCGCGGGCGGGTGAGGGCGCGGTGATTCCGGCCTGGCTCGTCCTTGTGGCCGCGTTCGGCTACCTCATGGCTCTGTTCTGGGTCGCGCACCGGGTCGAGCGGGGGCCGTCGCGCTGGGTGTCCAACCCCTATGTCTACAGCCTCGCCATCGCGGTCTACTGCACGTCCTGGACGTTTTACGGCAGCGTCGGCGCCGCCGCGTCCACGGGCGTCGGGTTTTTGCCCATCTATCTGGGGCCGACGCTGACGTTCACGTTGGGGCTGGTGGTGCTGCGCAAGATCGTGCGCATCGGCAAGGCCTACGGCGTTACGTCCATCGCCGACTTCATCTCGTCGCGTTACGGCAAGAGCCAGCTTCTGGGCGGCGTGGTCACGGTGATCGCGGTGATCGGGATCATGCCCTACATCTCGTTGCAGTTGAAGGCGGTGTCGGCGACCTTTTCGGTGATCGCGGGCGACGCGGGCGCGCCGGTGGGCGACACCGCGCTTTACGTCGCGGTGGCGCTCGGGGCCTTCACCATCCTGTTCGGCGTCCGCCGGATCGAGGCGGCCGAGCACCACAAGGGCATGGTCGCGGCCGTGGCGGTGGAGTCCATCGTCAAGCTCGCGGCGATCCTCGGCGTCGGCGCGTTCGTCGCCTTCGGGCTGTTCGACGGCTTCGGCGACCTGTTCGCCCGCGCCGCCGTCGTTCCCGACGTCGCGCGCCTGATGCGGTTCGAGGCCGCCGAGACCAACTGGGTCGCCATGACCATCCTCGCCATGCTGGCGGTGATCTGCCTGCCGCGCCAGTTCCACGTGGTGGTGGTCGAGAACAACGACGAGCGCCATCTGGACAAGGCCATGTGGCTGTTTCCGCTCTACCTGTTCGCCATCAACCTGTTCGTCCTGCCCATCGCCGTCGGCGGATTGCTGCATTTCCCCCACGGCCACGTGGACCCGGACTCCTACGTCCTGGCCCTGCCCTTGGCCGAGGGACGGCCGGGGCTGGCGCTCTTGGCGTTCCTGGGCGGGCTTTCGGCGGCGACGGCCATGGTGATCGTGGCCGCCACCGCGCTGGCCACCATGGTCGGCAACGATCTGGCCATGCCCGCCATGATGCGCCTGTTTCCCGAGCGCCTGGCGCGGGAGGAGAACCCCCAAAGGCTGCTGCTCGGCATCCGGCGCGGGGCGGTGGTGGGGATATTGGCGCTGGGCTACGCCTATTACCGCCTGATCGGGGAGTCCCATGCGCTGGTGACCATGGGCCTGATGTCGTTCGCGGCGGCGGCCCAGTTCGCGCCCGCCATGATCGGCGGCGTGTTCTGGAAGGGGGCGACCCGGCGCGGCGCGCTCGCGGGGCTGGTTTGCGGCTTTCTGGTGTGGGGGGTGACGCTGCTGTTGCCGTCGTTCGCGCGTTCGGGCTGGCTTCCGGGGGACGTGATCGCGAACGGTCTGTTCGGGCTGGAGCTGCTGCGGCCCTACGCGTTGTTCGGCGTCGAGGGCCTGGACCCGGTCAGCCACGCCCTGTTCTGGACCATGGTCGCCAACATCGGGGCCTACGTCGTGGTTTCGCTTCTGGACCGGCCCAGCATGATCGAGCGCAACCAAGCCACCTTGTTCGTCGAGATCAACGACCGGCCCGAGGACCCGGCCGAGGGCTGGCGCGCCCAGGTCCGGGTGGTGGACCTGCGCCGTCTCTCCGGACGGTTTCTGGGGGCGGAGCGCGCCGATCAGGCGTTCGCGCTCCACGCCCATTCCCGCGATATCGACCTGGACGAAAGGCGCCACGCCGACGTCGAGACCATCCGCTTCGTCGAACGGCTTCTGGCCCGCGCCGTCGGCGCGGCGTCGGCTCGGGTCATGGTCGCCAACGCGGTCCAAGGCGGCGACGTGGGCTACGAACGCGCCGAGATCATGGAGGTCCTGGACGAGACCTCCCAGGTGCTGGAGTACAGCCGCAGGTTGGAGCACAAGTCCCAAGAGCTGGAGCGGACCTCGAAGGAGCTTCGCGCCGCCAACGAGCGCCTGCAGGAACTGGACCGCATGAAGGACGAGTTCCTGTCCACCGTCGCCCACGAACTGCGCACGCCCCTGACCTCGATCCAGTCCTTTTCGGAAATCCTGCAGGAAAGCCCCGAGATCGACGAGGCGGAACGGCGGCGCTTCCTGTCCATCATCGCCAGCGAAAGCGGGCGCCTCACCAGACTCACCAACCGGGTGCTGGACCTGGCCAAGATCGAACAGGGCAGCATGGATTGGCGAATGTCGAACGTGGACGTCCGCGACGTGCTGGAAGACGCGCTCGCCACCATGGCCGAGGCCTTCCGGCGGCGCGGAGTCCGCGCGACCTTGGACATCCAGCCCAACATTCCTCCGGTCTGGGGGGACAGGGACCGGTTGATGCAGGTGGCGATCAACCTTTTGTCCAACGCCGAGAAATACTGTCCCGACGACGGCGGCCACGTGGAGATCGTCGCCGAGGCCGACCGCTATGTCGCGCGGGTCACCGTTCGCGACAACGGCCCCGGCGTGCCGGTCGGGGAGCGCGAGGCTATTTTCCTCAAGTTCCATCAGATCATGATGGACGGCGACACGTCCCCGACCGGTTCGGGCCTGGGACTGGCCATTTCCCGGCTGATCGTCGAGCATTTGGGCGGGCGGATCTACGTCAACGACGCGCCCGGAGGCGGCGCCGCGTTCCACTTCACCATGCCGATCGCGGTGGCGGATTCGGGGCTCTGAGCCGGGCAACTTTTTCCCCCGTCTCCCGTTATCGGCAGCGATTGCCTATCGACCGGAATCGGGAATGCCATTGAATCAATGGGTTGGCGCTATTTCGCGTTTGGCATCCATCTTGCTGGCATAGAGGCGACGAAAATCCTGTCCGGGATCGAAGCCCGGGCCAAAGAACTGGATAAAGGAGCGCCGCCATGTATGGCGCCTTCACCATCCCGGCGTTGGGCATGAAAACCCAGTCCTACGCGCTGAGCACCATCGGCACCAACATGACGAACGTGAACACGGGCGGCTACAAGCGCACGGAAACGCGTTTCCAGACCTTGTTGTCGCGCGACATTCACAATCACACGGACATGTCGGGGCTCACGCCAGCGGACAAGCAGGTCATCAGCCAGGCCGGCACCCTGACCAGCAGCTCAAGCAGCATGGACGTGTCGATTCAGGGTGAAGGGTTCTTTTACCTGAACGACGCCATCGCCGGAACAGGGCGCGACTATTACACCCGCGACGGCGGGCTCCAGATCGTCACCAACGGCACCGACACCACCACCGGGCTCAACAACCAGACGATCACGGTCTCGCGCGGCTATCTGGCGGACAAGAACGGCCTGTTCCTCATGGGGTGGACGCCGGACGCCAACGGAACGTTCAACACTTCTGGCGCGGTCTCGGCGCTTCGCGTCGATCACTCGGCGTTCAGGAACCAGAGCCAGGCGACGACACAGGCCGAGCTGTTCACCAACCTTCCCGCGGGCAACGCGACGAACTCGACCGTGTCCTACACCATCGACGTCTACGACAGCGGCGGCAACCGCCAGAGCATCGACCTTCAATACACGAAACGGGATAACAACGTCTGGGACATTTCCTTCGTCGGCGACACCGGCGACACGTACACGGTCACGCCCACGTCGGACTTCGGCTATTCCACCTCGTCCGGCATCACCCAGGCGGTGTTCACTCCGGACGCAACCGTTCCTCCGGTAAACGGCGGAACCATGCAGATCCAGTCGGTCACGGGCGGAACGGCGGTCCAGGACGCGTTCAGGGACCTCGAGGTCGGCGACACGATCACCGTGACCAATTCGACCCTCAACAGCGGAACCTATACGATCTCGGCGATCTCCACGGACAAATCCCAGCTCACGTTCACAACCGCTTCGGCGGTCGCCGCGGCGGAAACCGACACCGACGGCGTGACCGTGGCCTCGACGGGGGTCAAGCCCGCCCAACTGGTGTTCGACAACAAGGGCGCCTTGACCGCCCCGACGACGGCGTACACCGTCAACGCCACTTTCGCCGAGGCGACAACGGCCGCGTTCACCCTCGACCTGCGCAACGCGACCCAGTACGCGGGGCGCTTCGACACCACCATGTACAACAAGAACGGCTATGGCACCGCCGACCTGATCGATTTCACCTTCGACGCCAGTGGAAACGTGACCGGCCAGTTCTCCGACACGAGCCAGCGGGTGCTCTACAAGCTCGCGATGGCGACGTTCGCGAATCCGGACGCCCTCTTGATGACGTCCGGCAACACCTTCCAGGTCACCACGGAATCGGGCGCGCACACCTTGCGCGAGGGCGGCGGCGATTGGGGCGTATTCCTCCCCAACACCCACGAGCTGTCCAACGTTAACATCCAGGACGAAATGAGCCGCCTGATCCTGGCCCAGAACGCCTACAACTCGTCGGCGACCGTGTTTCGGACGCTCGACGAGATGACCCAGGAGGCGGGCAGGCTGAAGGGTTGAGGGTAGCGTGACACTCCGCTAGTCTCCGCCCATGTGGCGGTTGGACGACATTCCCGACGGCGACGCCGTCGCGCTTGAGGACGGCAAGCGGAGGCTGATCGCCGTTCGGCGCGGCGGAGACGTTTTCGTCTATTTGAACAACTGTCCCCACCGTTATTGGCCGCTCGATTACAAACCCGGCCAGTTCCTCAACGCGGAAAAGACCCATATCCTCTGCGCCAACCACGGCGCGCTGTTCGATATCGAGACCGGCGCCTGCGTTTCCGGCGCGTGCGGGGGCAAGGGCCTGCGGCCGGTCGCGGTCACGGTCAAGGACGGCGAGATAACCCTCGCCGATTGAAAACCCGGTCTTTGTTTATCCTTGCTTATCTGCGATAATCTCCCCGCTGCGGGCACAAAGGCTTTTCGTCAACGATTTGAACCGTCAAACCTTATCGAGGCAGGTGAACCATGTCTGATTCCGACGTCTATCAAGTTCCGGACGCCGTCGCCAAGGCGGCGTTGTGCGACAACGGCAAGTACCAGGAGATGTACAAGCGCTCCATCGACGATCCCGAGGGGTTCTGGGCCGACGAGGCCAAGGCGCGCATCGACTGGATCAAGCCCTTCACCAAGGTGAAGAACGTCAACTTCAACGCCCCCGACGTCAGCATCAAATGGTACGAGGACGGTTCCCTGAACGCGTCCGCCAACTGCCTGGACCGCCATCTCGCGACCCGCGGCGACCAGACCGCCATCATCTGGGAAGGCGACGACCCCGCCGACAGCAAGACCATCACGTACAAGGAACTGCACGCGGACGTATCGCGTTGCGCCAACGCGCTGAAGGCGCGGGGCGTCAAGAAGGGCGATCGGGTCACCATCTACATGCCCATGATCCCCGAGGCGGCCGTGGCCATGCTGGCCTGCGCGCGCATCGGCGCCATCCATTCGGTGGTGTTCGGCGGCTTTTCGCCGGACGCGCTCGCCGGGCGCATCCAGGACTGCGATTCCAACTGCGTGATCACCGCCGACGAGGGCCTTCGCGGCGGCAAGCCCGTGCCGTTGAAGGCCAACACCGACGAGGCGCTGAAAAGCTGCTCGACCGTCGAGACCGTCCTGGTGGTCAAGCGCACCGGCGGCGCCATCGATTGGACCGAGGGCCGCGACGTCTGGTACCACGACGCCTGCGCCGCCGCGTCCGACGACTGCCCGCCCGAGGAAATGAACGCCGAGGATCCGCTGTTCATCCTCTACACCTCCGGCTCCACCGGCAAGCCCAAGGGCGTGTTGCACACCACCGGCGGCTACATGGTCTACGCCTCCATGACGCACCAGTACGTCTTCGATTACCACGACGGCGACATCTACTGGTGCACGGCGGACGTGGGCTGGGTCACCGGCCACACCTACATCGTCTACGGCCCGCTGGCCAACGGCGCCATCACCCTGATGTTCGAGGGCGTGCCCAACTATCCGGACGCGTCCCGCTTCTGGCAGGTCTGCGACAAGCACAAGGTCGAGATCTTCTACACCGCGCCCACCGCCATCCGCGCGCTCATCGCCGCCGGCGACGAGTACGTGACCAAGACCGACCGCTCCAGCCTGCGCCTTCTTGGCTCGGTGGGCGAGCCCATCAACCCCGAGGCTTGGCGCTGGTATTACGAAAAGGTCGGCGAGAGCCGCTGCCCCATCGTGGACACCTGGTGGCAGACCGAGACCGGCGGCATCCTGATCACCCCGCTTCCGGGGGCTACGCCGCTCAAGCCCGGTTCGGCCACCCAGCCGTTCTTCGGCGTGAAACCGGAAATCCTCGACGCCGACGGCAACATCCAGGACGGCCCCACGTCGGGCAACCTGGCGATCGCCGATTCCTGGCCGGGCCAGATGCGCACCGTGTTCCGGGACCACAAGCGATTCGTCGAGACCTACTTCTCCACCTACGCCGGGAAGTACTTCACCGGCGACGGCTGCCGCCGGGACGAGGACGGGTATTACTGGATCACCGGCCGCGTCGACGACGTGATCAACGTGTCCGGACATCGCATGGGCACGGCCGAGGTGGAAAGCGCCCTGGTGCTCCATCCCAAGGTGGCCGAGGCCGCCGTGGTGGGCTATCCCCACGACATCAAGGGCCAGGGCATCTACGCCTACGTGACCTTGAACGCCGGGGAGGAGTACACGGACGAGCTCCGCACCGAACTGGTCCAGTGGGTCCGGAAAGAGATCGGCCCCATCGCGGCGCCCGACCTGATCCAGTGGGCTCCGGGCCTGCCCAAGACCCGTTCGGGCAAAATCATGCGCCGCATCCTGCGCAAGATCGCCGAGAACGACTATTCCAACCTGGGCGACACGTCGACCCTCGCCGACCCGACCGTGGTCGACAGCCTGATCGACAACCGGCAGAACAAGTAGCCGGGCGTCGCGTCATCGAACTCGGGACGGCGCCTTCGGGCGCCGTCCTTGGTTTGGAAGGGATGGGGGAATGCCGAAAAGCCTGATCACCGGCGGCTCCGTCGGCCTGGGGCGCGCCATCGCCGAGCGGCTCGCGGCCCAGGGGCACGAGCTGTTCCTGGTCGCCTCCCGCCTCGACCCCTTGGCCGAGGCCGCCCGGGACATCGCGGCGCGCCACGGCGTCACGGTCCATCATCATCCGGTGGACCTGGCGAGCCTCGACGCCCGGGACTTGAGGCGCCGCGTATTGGACGCAATGGGGGCGGTCGACAATCTGCTTTTGATCGCGGGGGTCGGCGACAAGGCGGACGGCGGGCCCATGCCGGATGGCGCGGCGGAAAGGCTCTTGGCGGTGAACTTGGTTTCCGCCGTGACGCTCACCGACGCGCTTCTTCCCGACCTTCAGGACAATCCCCAGGCCAACATCGTCGCCGCGGGCTCCATCGCCGCAGCCAGGGGGCGTCGTCGCAACGGGGTCTACGGCGCGGCGAAACGGGGGTTGGAGGCCTATTTCGAAACGCTCCGCCATTATCTGGCCCAACGCGGCGGCGTCTGCAAAACCCAGATCTATCGTCTGGGATACCTGGACACCCGCATGATCGCGGGCCAGAAGACCCCATTCGCCAAGTTTCCGCCGGACAAGGCGGCCGAGCGCATCGTCGCCAACCTGGGCCGGGACCTGGGGCTCGCCTATCTGCCGGTTTGGTATTGGCCGATCGTGACCGCGTTCAGGCTGTTGCCGTGGCCCATCTTCAAGCGACTCGATGTCTGAGATGGTCAGGCTCCTGGACCGTCTGGCGCTTGCGGGGATTGTTCTCTCGGCCGTGTTTGTTGTTGCGAGCCTGCTCTATTACTGGGATCCGACCCGGACCGTTTTCAAGAGGTTGAAGGCCAAAAGCCCCTACCAATACGAAGAGGTCGATCCCAAGCTCAAGGCCGTCGATCCCGCCTCCCTTATCACCGGGCGAAGCCCCGAAGACATCCGCCGCGCGCTCGCCCGCGCCGTCTGGGGCGCCGACGGCCCGCCGCTGGACCGTCTGCCCGTAGCCACGGCCATGCCGCCCTGCGAGGGAAAGGAAACGCTGGCTTGTTCGCTGGACCTGTATCCCGACGTCGCCGGGATCGAACGCCTCGCCTACAAGGTCTCGGACGATTACACGGCGGTCTTCGCCCATTTCCGCCCCGCCGAGGGCAACGGACGGCTGGTGGTCTACCACCACGGATACGCCGGCGCGTATCACACCCAGCATCGCCACATCGCGGCCCTTCTGCGAAGCGGCCATGGGGTGATGGCGTTCGATTTCCCCGGCTATGGCGAAAGCGCGCTCAAGGGCGCCTGGCACAAGGCCTGGTGGGGCAACTGGGACGAGGTCGAGAACCCCATGCGCATGTTCTTCGAGCCCGTGGTCGCCGGGATCAACCACGCATCCGGCGAATACCGGACCATCGACATGTTGGGGCTTTCGGCCGGGGGCTGGACCGCCATGGTGGCGGCGGCATTGGACGAAAGGATCAGACGCAGCTATCCGGTCGCGGGAGGACTGCCGGTCTACATGCGGCGCGAAAAGGAGACCGCGCCGCCCGCGCTCAATCCCGCGCTGCTGGCGGCGGCGAGCTATCCCGACATGTTCGTCGCGGCGTCGGTGGGCGAGGGGCGGGGGCAGTTGCAGGTGTTCAACCGCTATGACCGCTGCTGCTTCGCCGGGCCGCGCGCCCTGTTGTACGAAGACGCGGTCAAGAAGGCGGTGGGGGACAGGGGACGGTTCCGGGTCCTGCTCGACGAGACCCATCCCCGCCACAAGATTTCCGCCGCCGCGATGCGGGCGATCCTGGAGGACATGGAGCGGCCATGACGGGACACAAGCTTCAAATGATCGCCGTCGCCATCGCCGGTCTCGCGGCCCAGGCGGCCTTACTCCTTTGGTGGCGGGGCGGCATGTGGGATCACGGCGAGATGCCGACCAAGGGCTTGGCCCTGGCCCTGTCGGGCGCGGGGGCGGCCATCGCCTTTGCGCTGGCAAGGCGATTTCTTCAGAAGACGAAGGACGGCTGAGCCTCGAACCCGGAAAGCGTGGGCACGTTGATGTCGAAGATCTCGCGACGCCCCACTGCGCCCCCGACCTTGTTCATCAGCGCCACGCGGCCGGTGGTTCCGTCGGACAGGATGGCGACGAGCCTGCCGCCGTCGGCCAACTGGTCGAGCAGGGCGGGCGCGACCTCGGTCACGGCGCCGTCGATCACGATGACGTCGTAAGGCGCCTGTTCGGGATGGCCTTCGGTTAGGGCGGCGCGGACCACGATGACGTTGCTCGCCTCCTGCTCGGTCAGCAGGGTCTCGGCCTTGGACGCGAGCCCGGCGTCTTCCTCCACCGCGACGACCGCGCCCGCCATGCGGGACAGAAGCGCCGCGCTGTATCCCGAGCCGCAGCCGACCACCATGACCGCGTCGTCCTCGCGCACGCGCGCGGCCTGAAGAAGCTGGGCCGTGGCCAGGGGCGAGAGCATGTAGCGCCCGGCGCCGATGGAAAGATGGTCGTCGGCGTAGGCGACGCCCTGCTTGTCCTCGGGAACGAAGGCTTCCCTCGGCGCTTCGATCATGGCCTCCAGCACGCCGGGATCGGTGATCCGGACGGGGCGGAGTTGCGACTTGACCATATTGACGCGAGCGTCGGCGAAGTTCATGGCGGCACCTAATTCTTCCAAACGGCCGCAGTATTTAATGCTATTCCGCCTTGGATGGCAATGGCGCTCAGGCCATCTCGGGCGGGGGCTCCAGGCCGGAGGCGCGAATCTGATCGATCAGGATCGCCTTGAGCCGCTCGAGCCCCGCCTCGTCCGCCGCCTCGCAGCGCGCGACCAGGACCGGCTGGGTGTTGGACGCGCGAAGCAGCCACCACCCGTCGTCGTTGTTCACCCTGACCCCGTCGATGTCATTGACCCGGATGCCGTTTTGTCCGTCCAGGCGCTGCTGCACTTCGTCGATCACCGTGAACTTCCTGTCGTCCGGGCAATCGAATCGCAGCTCGGGGGTGTTGATCAGGTTGGGCAGGCGGTCGCGGCGCGCGTCCAGCGATTCGCCCGATTCCGACAACAGCGACAGCAATCGGACGGCGGCGTATAGCGCGTCGTCGAAACCGTAGTAGCGGTGCTTGAAGAAGATGTGCGCGCTCATCTCCCCGGCCAAGGGCGACTTGGTCTCTTGCATCTTGGTTTTGATCAGGGAGTGGCCGGTGCACCACATCAAGGGCTTGCCGCCCATGCGTTCTATCTCGTCGAAGAATACCTGGGAGGCCTTGACGTCGGCGATGATGGTGGCGCCGGGCTCGTCCTTCAACACCTCCTCGGCCAGCAGCACCAAAAGCTGGTCGCCCCACAGCACCCGGCCCTGGCCGTCCACCACGCCGATGCGGTCGCCGTCGCCGTCGAAGGCGATCCCCAGATCGCATTTCTCGGCGCGGACCACGTCTTGAAGCTGGACCAGGTTCTTTTCCTCGGTCGGGTCGGGATGGTGGGCCGGGAAGTTGCCGTCCACCTCGCCGTTAATCACCACGTGCTCGCCCGGAAGCTTGTCGGTCAGAAGCCGGAGCGCGTCTCCGGCCGCGCCGTTGCCAGGGTCCCAGGCGACCTTGAAGGCGCGCTCGCCGCGATAGTCCTGGAGCAGGCGGGCGACGTATTCCTCCATCACCGGAGTGTCTATCACCTCGCCCTCGCCGGACACGTAGTCCCCGGCGGCGGCGATCTCGCCCAGCTTCTGGATGTCGGGGCCGAAGAACGACGTGTTCCGGCGCGACATCTTGATGCCGTTGAACTCCGGCGGATTGTGGGAGCCGGTGATCATCATGCCCGCGTCGGTCTCGAGCGTCACGGCGGCGTAGTACAGCATGGGCGACGGCCCCCGCCCGATCCGGCGCACCGTCAGGCCGCAGGCGACCAGCCCCTCGACCAGCGCGGCCTCCAATTCCGGCGAGGTCAGGCGCCCGTCGTAGCCGACGGCGACCGTCTTCCCCCCGTCGCGGGCGACGATGGATCCGAACGCCCGGCCGACGGCGCGAACGCATTGGGGCGTCAGGGTGTCGTTCACCACGCCGCGAATGTCGTACTGGCGCAGGATGGAGGGATCGATTTCGCGCGCGACCATCAGGCTCGCCCTCCCGGCTCCACGAACGCTCGGCCCAGGCAGTGGTATCGAATTCCCGCCTCGGCCATTTCGTCGGGGTTATAGATGTTGCGAAGGTCCACCATCACCGGCCGGTTCATCAGCGACTTGACCCGCTCCAGGTTCAAAAGACGGAAGGCGTTCCATTCGGTCAGGATGGCGAGCGCGTCGGCGCCGTCCATGGCGGCGTAGCCGTCGTCGCACCAGTCGATGTCCTTGACGTAGTCGAGGAGCTTCTTCGCCTCCTCCATGCCCTCGGGGTCGAACACGCGGACCTTGGCGCCCGCGCGCGTCAGGGCCGGGATGATGTCAAGGCTGGCGGCGTCGCGCATGTCGTCGGTGTTGGGCTTGAAAGTGAGTCCCAGGATGGCGATGGTCTTGCCCGCCACGTTGCCGTCGCAAGCGTCGATGATCTTGTCGGCCATGCGCTTCTTGCGCTTGTCGTTGATGTCGACCACGGTCTCGATGATGCGGAGCGGGCTCGAATAGTCCTGGGCGGTGCGCACGAGCGCCAGCGTGTCCTTGGGGAAACACGACCCACCGTACCCGGGTCCGGCGTGTAGGAATTTGGATCCGATGCGACCATCGAGCCCGATGCCCTTGGCCACGTCCTGGACGTCCGCGCCGAGCTTCTCGCAGAGGTCGGCGATCTCGTTGATGAAAGTGATCTTGGCGGCGAGAAAGGTGTTGGCCGCGTACTTGATCAGCTCGGACGTGCGGCGCGAGGTGAAGACGATCGGGGTCTCGATCAGGAACAGGGGGCTGTAGATCTTGCGCATGACGTCCTGCGCTCGTTCGCCATCGGCGCCGATGACCACCCGGTCGGGACGCTTGAAGTCCTCGATGGCCGAGCCCTCGCGCAGGAATTCTGGGTTGGACACCACGTCGCAGTCGGCGTCGGGGCGGGTTTCCTTGATAATGCGCTCCACCTCGTCTCCGGTGCCGACCGGGACCGTGGACTTGGTCACCACCACGGTGTAGCCGTCCAACGCGGCCGCGATTTCGCGCGCCGCGTCATAGACGTAGGTCAGGTCCGCGTGGCCGTCGCCGCGCCTTGACGGGGTGCCGACCGCGATGAACACCGCGTCCGCGTCCTTGACGGCGGGAGCGAGGTCGGTGGTGAAGGTCAGGCGTCCGGCCTGTGCGTTGGTGGCGACCAGCGCGTCGAGCCCGGGCTCGTAGATGGGGATGCCGCCCTGGTTCAGGCGGTCGATCTTGCCCGCGTCCTTGTCGACGCAGATCACGTCGATGCCGAATTCCGAAAAGCAAGCGCCGGACACCAGCCCAACGTATCCGGTCCCGATCATGGCGATGCGCATGGGGTGGGTCTCCTAAACGTATTTCTTCAGCATCTCGCGGACGTCGCCTTCCAGGTCGTCGCGGCGCAGGGCGTAGGCCACGTTGGCCTCGATGAAGCCGGCCTTGCTGCCGCAGTCGAACCGGGTGCCCTGGAACCGGTAGCCGTGGAAGGGCACGGCCCCGATGGTCTTGGCGATGGAGTCGGTGAGTTGGATTTCGCCGCCCGCCCCGGTGGTGGCGGTGTCCAGGTTGTCCAGCACCTGAGGCTGCAGGATGTAGCGCCCGATGATGGACAGGGTGGAGGGCGCGACCTCGGGCGCGGGTTTTTCGACCAGCCCCTTGGCCTCGGCCAGGCGGCCGTCGTCGCTGGTCACGTCCAGGATGCCGTAGCGGTTGGTCTCGTCCGCCGGCACGTCCTCGACCGCGACCACGTTGCCGCCGACCTCTTCGTAGACGTCCACCATCTGCTTCAGGCAGCCGGGATGATGCAGGATCAAGTCGTCGGCGAGCACCACGGCGAAGGGCTCGTCGGAAAAGAAGTTCCGGGCGCACCAGACCGCGTGGCCGAGCCCCATGGGATTCTGCTGGCGCGTGTACGAGATGTGTCCCGGCGCGGGCATCCATTCGGTGACCGAGCGCATGGCCCGCTCCTTGCTCCGTTCGCGCAGAACCTTCTCCAGCTCGATGGAGTGGTCGAAATGGTCCTCGATGGCGTGTTTGGCCCGGCCGGTGACGAAGATGAACTCCTCGATCCCGGCCTCGCTGGCCTCCTCGACCGCGTACTGGATCAGCGGCTTGTCGACGACAGGCAGCATTTCCTTGGGCATGGCCTTGGTCGCGGGCAAAAACCGCGTGCCCAGGCCGGCCACGGGAAACACGGCCTTTCGCACCTTCCGGTTCATGAATGTCTAGTCCCCTTGGTTGAGGCCGCGATGCGGCGGGCCCTTTGTGCCACGCCCGCGCCCAACGCCGCAACCCGGGGCCCAGGCCCCTTGGAATCCATGGGAAACAAGGGATGCGCCTAGCGCTTGCGGCCGCCCAAGATCAGCGAATCCTTCCAGCGCACCAGCAGGACGCGGGCGTTGTCGCAGACCTTTAGGTATTGAGAATCCTCCACCGACGACGGCGGGGCGTTGATGGCGCGGGCGCCCCGGATCTCGGCGCTGATGGCCTCGCATTCGAAGCTGATGTCCGGGACGATCCCGCGGGTGGTTTTCTTTCCCTTCAGCCAGCGGTTGGCGTAGTCGCGCTCCTTGTCGATTTCCGCCCGCAGCTTCGCGGCCTTGTCCTTTTCGCCCGCGTTGATCAGCTTGACCCGCTGGGCCTCCCGTTCGTGCAGGCCCGCGAGATAGCCCTCGGCCCGTTCGTCCTGGACCGCGTGCACGCCTTCGTGCAGCAGGGACAGGAACAGGTCCGCGTCCGAACTCCACAGCATGTCGCGGCGCAGGAACACGATGCGCCTGTCGCCCTTGCTGATGCCCTTGTGGTAGTAGGCGGCCGAAACGTCCAACGTGCCCGAGCGCTTGTAGTGCTTGGACGGCGGGTTGTAGCGGATCTCGGTGATGATATCGATGTTCCGGCGAAGCTTCTCTGGCAGTTTCTTGGTCATGCGCAAGGAGCGCTGGACCGACTTGAAGAAGGGCTCGTTCTTCACGTCGGGGTAGGGCGAGCCGTAGACCTTCTTGCCCGCCATGCGCCGCACCAGGGGGTCGCGCAGCAGCGCGCCTTCCATGCGGTCGTATACGCGCCGACGCGCTTCCATCACGACGGTCTTGGCCGCGATGGACGCGTCCTTGTCCTGGAAGTTCCCCGACGACAGCCACAGCACGTGGCCCTGTTGCGTCCGCCAGCCGATGTAGCGGTCGTAGCGGTTGCTGGGAATGACCTCGAACCCCTGGATCAAGGGAAGGTAGGCGCGGGCCAGCGGGTCCGAGTCGAGCGCTTTTCGCAGCACCCGCTTCATCCCGGTTTTCCCCGCCTCGGCCTCGTTTTTGGGCAGGCCGGGATTGAGCACCACGGCGAAGCGTCCGACTCGGACCGCCTGGTCGTTCAGGGGCTTCACCTCCAGGCCCTCGATCTTCAGGCAGTTGGGCGTTTCCGGTTTCCAGCCCTTGGCGTCTTTGTTCGCCTTGTCGATGGCGGCCGCGTTGGACGGGTCCTTTTTCATCTTGGTCAGCACCGAGGCGCCGAACAGGTCGCCCTGGCGATCCGAAAGCGCGGCCCAAAACGCCGCCTTGGCCTTGTCGGCGACGCCCTCGCCCTTCCACAGCATGGAGGCGAGCTTGGATTGCGCCGGTCCGATCCCCTGGTTCGCCAGCGGGCCCAGAATGCTCCGCGCGCCCTTGAAGTCGCCTTCGCGATGCTTGGCCAGGGCGCGGGCGTACTCGTTGGCGACGGAGTCCAAGGTGCAGTTGGCCTGGGCGGCCCCCGGCGCGCCCAGGACGGCGCAGGCGGCGAGAACAAGAGCGGAAATCCTAGTCATCGAGCAGCATCGCCTTGGCCTGGTTGATCTTCGCGGCCAGATAGTCCGAACCGCCGTGGTCGGGGTGCAAGGCCGCCATCAGACGATGATAGGCCTGCTTGATCTCGTCCGGGCTCGCCCCGGGTTGGAGGCCCAGGATACGATAGGCCTCCTCCTTCGTCATCGGTCCTTCGGCGAAGGCCTCGCCCTTGCTTTCGGCGTGGGCGCGCTCCGCCTCTTCCTCCGCCATGTCGCGCCAGCCCTCGCGGGTTCGGTCGAGATAGGATTCCAGCACCCGGCACGAATCCGCGTCTTCCGTCCAATAGGCGCGAAGCAGCCGCACCAACTCCTCGGTGGAGAGCGATTCCAGCGAGCGGCCCTGGTGCTCCCCTTCCAGCACCTCGCCCGTGACCGCGCCGGTGTCGTGGTCCAGCGTCATGCGCAAGAAGCGGGTCGAAACCTCGGACGCCTGTCCCGTCGCGCCGCCGCCCCCAGCAAAGCCCTGGGCCATGCGGCTGAAGTTCTTGGCGGCCGTCAGCATGCCGCGGTACTTGAAGTACAAGGGGATCAGGGCGGGGAGCGCCATCAGCATCCAGAAGATGCGCCCGGTGACCAAAAGGAACAGGAACAGCAAGATCGCGGCGGCGACCAGAAGGGTCCCCAACGCCTTGCGGATCGCCTTGGGGTCGGCCGTCGCGTACCAACGCGCCGCGAGCAGAAGCCCCGACAGCAGAGCGACCGCCAGGATCAGATACTGCATCGGGCTACGCCGTAAATCGCAAGGAGGCGTTCAGCATGAAAAGCCACCTGAAAAAAACAACGGGTTGCTAAGGACTTGCCAGCCTGAGCGCCCGTTTTACCAGCTAATCGCGAACAATCATATCGATTCTTGCCGCGCGCCCGCCACGCGGTCGGCGGTCCGATCCAAGATCATTAGGGGGCTTGGGAGGAGTCGCGAACGGTCTCGTCGCGGGCGACGTCGGCGAAAACGGCGTGGCCCCGCCCGGACAGGTCGAGCACGCTTTTTTCGAACGCGGCCAGGAAGTCGGACAGCACGGCCTTGCGCTTGGCCGCGTCCTCGACGTGGCTGGTGTAGTACATGCCGATCTGGGCCAGCTTCCACGCGGTTCCGAACACCATGGACGGAACGCCGCCGTAATTCTCCCGGGATCGGAACAGGAACGGAAACACGCGTCCGAAGAAATCCGCGAAGGCCTCGTCCTCCCGGCGGGAGGTTTTCATGATTTCCGCGAAGTCGTCGATGAACATGGCCCATTCGCGGGCGTGGCCGAGATCCGGGCGATTGCGGAAAAACGACCTGGCCGCGAACTCCCGCGTCGCGGATCGCATGTCCGCGCGCAGAGCCTCGCGGTCGAGCGCCGGTCCCGTCAGGGCCACGCCTCCGTGGTGTTGGGGCCGGGCGCCTTCCAGGGCCACGCCGTCGCTGCAGTTCGTCACGTCGAGTCCATGCTCCTTGATGGTCGTCGCGGCGACCATGGCGGACAGGATGTACATGTCGTTGGTCCGCGCCGTCCCGCCGAAGTTCGCCGGCATGGTCGCGGGCATGTCCAGCCGCTCCCACTGGCGGAACCGTTCGTGGGTGAAGTAGATGCTGTGCTCCGTGTGCTGGCGCCCGCCCGCGCGGGTTCCCATGTCGCATCCGAACAAATAGAAGGTTCCGAAGCCGAGGGCCTCGAGGGCGGCCAGGGCGGCGTTCAGGACCAGAGGCTCGGCGTATTTCACCACGTGGCGCCCGGCGCCGAAGGCGGCGGTCGATGTCAGCCGGGGCCGGAAGAAGACCATGGCGTCGGCGAAAAACGCCGCCGCCCCCGGGTCCACCGAGGTCGAGGCGAGCAGCATGGCGTCCCCGAACCGGCCGTCGGGGAATCGGTCCTCGTGGAGGGCGTGGACATGCCGGAACCGATTGGTGGTCTCCGGATCGTTCTCCATCTCGATCTGGAAGTCGGGCTCGACGCCGTGGTGGAGCAGGGCCTGCAGGGCGGTCGAAAGGGAAACGACGACAGCGCGGTCGCGATTTTTGGCGATAACCTCGAAGCAGGCGTCGACGGACGGCCCCGAGCCGACCACGAAGACCGGCTCTCGCCGCCGTTGGGCCCTGCCGTCGATGACCAGGAGCCGGTTTCGAAGGAAATTCCGCGCCGTGTGGACGACCATGCGGACTTCGTCCTCGAAAAAGCCGTGCAGCGGGGCGAGGGTTTTGATTTCTTCGAGAAAACTGTCCCGGATCGCGACGGTCTCGGGCGTTTCGAAATGGGTGTAGACATAGGATCCGACGGGATGGGGCAGGCGCTCGCGGTCGATCCCCTTGAGGATCTTTCTTAGGGCGATCTCAGGGGATCGTTCGGCGATCAGGTCCAGCGACGCGCCGCTGGCGTCGCATGTGGCGACGATCCGGTTCCAATCGGCGGCGTTCAGGCTTTCGGCCAACAATTCTGGGACCGGCTCCACCAGCAGCACCTGGCGCGTGCGCGTGCGTTCGACCAATTCCGCCAAGTGCGGCCCAAGGCCGACGCCCAGGACGAGCAGGAACATCGCCTCGTCATGGGATTCCGCCGACAGCCGCACCACGCCGCGGCTGTTCAGGGACTCGGCCATGGTTCCCATCATTTTGATGGTGTCGGGGCTGTATTCGTCGACGCCTGCGGGCTCGTTGAGAACCACGCGCCCGGGGCTCTCGAAGTATTCGTCCAGTTGCGCGCGCGCCCTTTCCTCGGCGCTCCCGCCGTAAAACGGCTTGCCGCCAAGAATGAAATCGATCGTCGTCCCGTCCTCGACGACAGGCGTCCAAGGCGGCGGCGCAAGCGCATCCAGCATCCGCAGGATTTCGGGAAACCGCTCGGCGAAAACCTTGCGGTTCGCGTCGTATAACTTCATGCAAGACGTCCTTGGCCGAGCCTCTGTCTTCGCGTCCGATGATAGTGGCCGCGCGATCTAAAAACCATCAATGATGTCGCGGCGCGCCTGGACGGCCTTTCCCGTTTCCCGAACCCCGCCGGATCGGATATCGTTTGGGCCGAACGCAAGGAGCACGCCCCATGCCGTCCGCAACCGGGAACGCCAAGGCCCTGGTCACCCTTTTGGTGGGCCACCCCAGTTACCGAGAGAACTGGCAGCGGTATTACGAAGGGTCCTGGCGCGCTTACGCCGAACGCCGCGGCTACGACATCGTCGTCATCGACCGGCGAATCGACGACGGCCCGCGTGGCCACGCGCGAAGTCTGAACTGGCAGAAATGCCTGATCCTGGAGCACGAGGACGTCCGGGGCTACAAGGACGTGGTCTGGATCGACGCCGACGTGATGATCAACCCGCACGCGGCGCCGTGCATCGTCGAGCGGAACGATTCGGACAAGATCGGGCTGGTCAGCTACAAGGAGAACTACTTCGGCCTCCCCCACGTCAACGACAACACCATGCTGCGCCGGGCCCTGATCGGGCGCGAGGAGAACCTGGAGCGGACGACCACGGTCAAGGGGCTCTACGAACTCGCCGCCCTGGACCCGAGCGTGGGCGACATGGCCAACACCGGAGTCATGGTCCTGAAGGATCATCACGCGGACGTCCTTCGCCACGTCTACGACGAATACGAGGAAAACGCCTACACGGCCAAGGAGGAGCTTCCCCTTTCCCATTACATCTACGGCAACGACTTGGCCAATAGCCTGGACCGGCGCTTCAACGAAATCTGGCCCTACCACGTGACCGAGCGCTATCCGTTCCTGCTGCTGGACGAATTCGAGTCCGATCCCTTGCTTTTGGGGGCCTGCGTCAACAGCGCCTGGACGAATTCCTATTTTCTGCACTTCACCCACGACCTGTCCGATCCGCCGGTCAATCTCGTCGTTCAGTACAGCACCGCGCTCAGCGGGCTGAGGGAGTTTTTCGTCAAGCTCGAGGCCGCGCGATCCTAGCGGCCGCGTAATCGGCGAGATCGCCCGCCGTCAGCCGGCTTTCGACCCGCCCAAGCAGGACCTCGTCCTCCAGGAAGTCCAGCTTCGCATCCGAGAAAAGCGCGATCCTTTCCTCCAGCGACACGAAGAAATTGATGAGATTCAAGGAATCGTAGACCCCGCCCTTGCCGAGAAGCACCGTCTCTTCCGTCGGCTCCACCCGCAGCATGGCCGGCAGGTCCTTGTTGATTTCCTCCATGACCTCGAAAACGCAATCCATGATCTTTTGGCGCATCGCACTGATTTTCCGGCTGAATTTGTGGTAACCTTACCAAGCGCGTCTGAGGAAATCGTAAACAAAAGGAAAGCCGTCCGGTTTGAAAGTCGCGGTCATCGGCCATGTGGAGGCGGACTCCACGCCCATCCGCCTTCCCGCGCGCGAGGAAGCGGCGAGGCGCGTCGTCGCGTCCCGGGCCTTGACGCACCTGGTCGACGGCGACGGGTTCCTGCGCGACCATCTGTCGTGGCGAAGCGCCGCGTCCGAGGGCGAGCGGCTCTCGATCTGGGACATGTCCCTTTGCTCGGGCCTGCTGCTGGACGCCAAGCTCCGCGAGCTCGGCCATGCGAGCCGCCTGTTCAACGCCCTCGACGCCGACGACGTGGACGGGTGGGGCGCCCTTCGCGACTACGCGCCCCGGGTTGCGGCGCTGAGCACCACGTTCGTCCTGTCGCCCCAGCAGTTCCGCCTCGCGGCCAAGCTTCTGCGCCAAGCCCTGCCCGACGCGTTCATCGTCGCGGGGGGGCATCACGTGTCCACGACGCTCATGCGCATGAACGCGGACGAGCGGCGGGATTACCTTTTTGACAGCGGCCTCGACGCCCTGGTGAACGACATGCAGGGCGAAGCCGCGCTGGCCGCGCTTTGCGCCGCGCTCCGCGACGGGCGGCCCTTGGACGGCGTCGCCAACCTGCTGTGGCGCGGCGCGGACGGCGCCGTCCGCGAGAACGCCCGCGCGCCCGAGGACAACGCCGTCGCCGATCTGCGGCCCGATTTCGCGGGCGTGGCCCCGGGCGGCGTGGTCCATGTCCGCACCGCGCGAAGCTGTTCGTTCAAGTGCGCCTTTTGCACTTATCCGGCCGTGGCGGGCGAACTCGCCCTTTGCGACGTTCCGGACGCCATGTCGTGGCTGCGAAGGGCCCGCGAGCGGGGCGTCTCGACCGTGGTGTTCACCGACGACACCTTCAACGTCCCGGCGGAGCGGTTCGAAGCGCTTCTCGACGCCATGATCGCGGAAGGCCCGGGCTTTCGATGGTTTTCGTTCCTGCGCTGCCAATACCTGGAGGAGCGGACCGTAGAGAAGATGCGACGCGCCGGGTGCGCGGGGGTCTTTCTCGGGATCGAGTCCGGTTCGGACCGGATCCTGAAGAACATGAAAAAAGGCGCCGTCGCGCGTTTTTACCGGGACGGCGTCCGCTGGCTGAAGAACAACGGCGTACCGACCTTCGGGGCGTTCATCGTCGGCTTTCCGGGCGAGACCGAGGACACCGTCAGGGAAACCCGGCGCTTTGTCGAGGACAGCGGACTCGATTACTATTTCCTGCAGACGTTCTACTACCTGCACAACGCCCCGATCTTTCGGAACGCGGAGCGTTACGGCCTGACCGGCGAGGGCGCGATCTGGTTCCACCGGACCATGGACTGGAAGCAGGCCTCCGCCCACGTGGCCCGCTGCTTCGATGAAATCGAGGGACCGGTCCACGTCCATCCCGACTTCAACATGTGGGAATACGTCTACCTGACCAGCCGGGGCGTGTCGGACGAGGGCTTTCGGCGCCATCGGGAAGAGATCAACCGCCTGACCCGCGCGCAACTTCGGACCTTCGGACTGATCGATGACGATTGACCCCATCGCCGCGCTTTTGTCCCACGGCCGGGACCGTCCGGACCATCCGGCCGTGGTCGATCCGGAACGGACGACGACCTACGGCGAATTCGCCGCGCTTGCGGGCTCGGTCGCGGACGCGCTCGGCGAGAGGCCGCGCGTCCTCGTTCACTTGGCGCCGGGGGCGGGGGCCTTCGCCGCCATGTTCGCGACGTTGATGGCGGGCGGGACCTACGCGCCCGTCAACGTGGGCGCGCCGCCGGAGAAAAAGCGGATGATCCTGGAGCGCTTTGCCCCCGACGTGGTCGTCGGCGCGGGGCTCGCCGACGATTTCCTCGATCCCTGGTCGACGCCCAAGCGGGGCCGTTCCTTCTCTCCGAGGGGCGCGGCGCGAAAATCCGCCTACGTCATCTTCACGTCCGGCTCCACCGGCGTTCCCAAGGGGGTCGAGATCTCCTACCCCGCCCTGGCCCATTACGTGGACTGGGCCCTGGAGGCCATGGCGGTGACGTCCGAGGACCGATGGTCCCAGCATCCCAACATCGGCTTCGACCTCAGCGTGCTCGACATCTTCGGCGCGCTGTCGGGAGGGGCGACGCTGGTGACGCTCACCGAGGCCGAGCGCCGCCTGACCCCGGCGCGCGCCATCCGACGCCATGGCCTGACCATATGGAACGCGGTGCCGTCCACGATCGGGCTGATGATGAAGGCCCGCCAGCTAACGGCCGAAAATCTGGCGTCGCTGCGTCTCGCGACCTTCTGCGGCGAGCCGCTGGCGCCGGAAAGCCTGGACTCCCTGTTCGCCGCGCGGCCGGACCTCGTGGTCCACAACACCTATGGGCCGACCGAGGCGACGGTGTCCTGTTCGCTTCGCCGGTTAACCGCCGACGATCGCCGCGCCGCCCGCGGCCCGTCCGTCGCCGTGGGGGATCCCATCGACGGCATGCGCTTCGAGCTTCATGGCGGCGACGGCCCGGACGAGGGGGAACTGGTCATCTTCGGCCCCCAACTGGCCGAGGGCTATTGGGACGATCCCGAAACCACGGCGCGCTGCTTTCGCGATTTCGGTGGGGAACGGGGATACCGCACCGGGGACTGGATGGAACGGAGGGACGGCGAGCTGTTCTTCCGCGCGCGCATCGACCGACAGGTCAAAATCGACGGGCATCGGCTTGAATTGGACGAGGTGGCCGCCGCGCTCCGCCGCTGCGGCCTCGGCGACGCCCACTGCCTGGTCGAGAACGGGCGGCTGTGCGCCTTCGTCGAGGGCGCGCCGGTCGATCTCCCAAGGCTTCGAAGCGATTTATCAACTTTCATCGACGACCATGCGGTTCCGGCGGAGATTCATTTCGTTCCGAGTCTGCCGCGCAACGAGAACGGCAAGGTGGACGAAAAGGCGCTGCGAAAGATGACGGAGTCATGAACGCCACGACCATCCGGCCCTTGGCCATGGAGGACCTCGACGCCGCGCGCGCGTTCAACGAGCGGGTTTACGCGCCGGGGTGCATGCTGTTCGATCCGGATTTTTTCCATTGGCAGGTCTTGAACAGCGGCGGGCGGGACCGGGGCGCGGACCCCGGCGCGTGGGCCGCGTTCGACGGGGACGCGATCGCCGCCGCCTGCGTGGTCAGCCGATACGACATGACCGTCGCGGGCCAGGAACGCCTTGGCGGCTGGTTCCACTACTGGTTCGCGGACGAGAGCGCGGCCGGGGTCGGCGCGCGTCTCGCGCTGAAGGCGATGGCTGGGCTTGCGTGCGTCGCCGGGGCCAGGATCACGCTCGAGGCCGTCGCCGCCCTGCAGGCCCTGGTCCGCCCGCTGGCTTGGTTCGAGGCGGAGCGCTTGGTCTCCGTCGTCGACGCCGACAAGGCCCAGGCGTTCGAACTGACGGGCAACCGTTACGCCGTCAACTACCTTCGGGCCCTGGAGCGCGTCCCGGACCCGGCCGGGGCGGAGGCGCGGCCCATCGGGCGGTTCGACGACGAATACGACGCGCTCTGGCGGTCCATCGCCCCCGGTTTCGAGGTCGCGACGAACCGGGACAGCCGATTCATGAACTGGCGCTACGTCGATCACCCTCATCTGTCCTATTCCCGAGTCCGCTGCGACGGCGGCGCGGGACCGGCCGTGTTCGTCTGGCGGGACGAGGAAACGCCGGGCGGGACCGCGTGCCGCCTGTGCGAGGCCATCGGCTCGCCCCAAGCGCTGGCGGCGGGCTTTCCAGCGGCCAGGCGGGCCATGGCCGGGCCGAAGACCGCGTTCATCGATTTCTTTTGCGCCCACGCCGGGACCAACACCGGGCTGGCGGCGGGCGGCATGCGCCCGCACGTGACCCGTCCGGATTTCGAGTTGGCCTCCCGCGTCCGGCCGGTGGAGGCCTACGCCTCCAAGCTATTGGATTATTACGTCGGATTTCCGGACGGGGCGGGGGATCCCTGGGCCCATCACGGAATGTATCTTACCCGGGGCGACGCCAACCAGGACGTGCCGCTTCGATCGGTTTCGGGAGAACGCGCTTGATCTACGTGGTTCATTGCATCGACGCGGAAGGCCCCCTGCGGGAGACCTCGGACGCCACCTTCGAGCGCCTGAAATCCATTTTCGGAATCGAGCTGGAGCCAAGCGCGAAGAACCTGGAGCGCGTCAAAAGCGGCGCGTTCGAAAGCGGCGACCCCGCCATCGACGAGATGATCCGCAGAACCTTCTCATGCGGGAATTTGGACTTCCTGGAAACCTGGGGCGCGGTCGAGGAAATGTTGGACCGGCTCGACGCCCCCTCGATTCGCCTCGCCCTGCCCGACAGCGAGGGGAAGGGATGGCGCGTCAACTGGCACGCGGTCGCCCATCACGGCTTCGACCCCGCGCGCAACCCCCGCGACCGCGATCTCGGCGTTCACGCGGTCTTCGACCGTTACATGGCGCGGAGCGCTGCGGGTCCCTGGGGCGACGGCGTCCACTGGCATTTCCACCCCATCCCCCGCACCAGGCAGGCCAACCATCCGGCCACGGCCTACTTCACCGATCCCGCGCTGTTCGAAATCATCTCGCGCCGCATTCTCGAACGGCGCTGGTTCCCGTGCGTCAACCGTCCCGGCTTCCACAGCGAACGCCCCGATTCGCATTGGTTCCTGGAGCAGTGGATGCCGTATGACTACGCCAACGCAGCTTGCGCTCAGGGCATCCATCAGCCCGACATGCCGCACGGCCGTTACGGCGACTGGCGGCGCGCCCCGGCGGATTGGTCGGTCTACCATCCCCATCACGACGACCACCAGTCTCCAGGCGCTTGCCGCAGGGCCATCGCGCGTTGCCTTTATCTCGGCGGGCGAATCGCCGAGCTGACCCAGGACGAGGTGAACAAGGCGTTTCTCAAGGGACGCGAGGCGCCGGTCGTCCTGTCGTTCTGCGGCCATGACTTCCGCGACGTGACCAAGGACGTGGAAAGGGCGCAGGCGATGCTGCGCCGGGCCGTCGCCGAATTTCCGGACGCCGCCTGGCGTTACGAGGACGCCGCGACGGCCATGCGGGCCGTCCTCGGCCATGGCGACGAACCCCACGCCGACGTCGCCTGGCGCCTGGAAAGCGAGCCCAATGGGGCCCGCCGGTTCGTCGCGACCCTGTCCCGGCCTCCGTTCGGACCCCAGCCGTGGCTGTGCTACGCCACCCGCGCGGGCGCGGTCTGGCACGACAACCTCGACGAAGGAAACGCGTCCTTGGAATGGGCCTACACCTTCGACGAACAGACCGCGCCGATCGACGAGGTCTCGGCCATCGGGCTCGCCTTCAACACCCGGAACGGACGCACGACGGTTCTCGTGGTCGATCCGGGGACCGGGGCTTCGGAAACGGCGTTTCACAACTGAAGCGCCCGATCGGGGAAGTCTTCACCCGCCCTTGATCTGATGGGCGATTGCCAGGATCTCGCCTTTCTTGCGCCCAGCCATGTCCTCCAGCGCGGGGCGTCCCCCGGCCGCGTAGACGGCGACCGCGCCCAAAAGGTCGCGCAGGACGCCGGGCGCGCCGGAATCGAAGCGGCAATAGGCCCCCCCGCTGAGGCGCGCCACCTGCTTGAAGGCGAATTCCGCGACGGGGTCGTGGCCTTCTTGGAACATGAAGGCGGGCGCGCCCTTGAGCCCCAGTTCGCCCGCCCTGGCGCCCAGCATGTCCACATCCTCCTCGACGCAGTCGCCGACGAAGACCAGCGCGTCGAGGCCGCCGTCCCCGGCCTCGTTCAACGCCTGGGAGAGGACCTTGCGGATCTGGGTCTCGCCCGCCATGCAGAATACCGAGCCGACGAGCCGCGCCATCTCGGCCCCGTCGGACGTCCAGGGCCCGACCTTGAACTCCCCGAACCCGCGATAGAAGGCGAGCCGGACGTCGAGGCCGCCGAGCGCGGCGGTCTCCTGGAACATGTCGCCCTGGATTTTCGCCGCCCGGTCCCAGGTGGGGCCGCGGCTGGCGGTGGCGTCCATGGCGAACAGCAGACGCCCGCGCCGGCCCCGCGCCCGGGCGGCGGACGCGGGCGTCTTGGCGACCTTGTTCAGAAATGCGTCGACCTCGTTCGACGAGGACTTGCCGACCGGAAGCTTTTCGTCCTTGGCCATGGGGCTAATCTAATGCGCCGCGCCCGCGTTCGCCAGGGCGGGCAGATTGATGGCCTGGATCAGGTTGCGCACCTCTTGGCGGGCGGCGAGGTGGGAGCGGGTGAGCCCCCCGCCGGTTTCGTGCGCGTCCATCATGGTGAGCCCCTGCAAGAACAGCTCGCGGAAGATCACCCGTTCGCTGAACCCCGGCACGGAGCGGAAGCGCAAGCGGTGGCGCACCTCGGCCAGCAGGCGCTCGACCTCTTGCTTATTGCGGGCGTCGAGCTGGCTCAGCCGGTTGCGCATGACGATCCAGTCAAAGGGCTGGCCCGTGCGCATGATGCGGCGCTTCTTTTCCTCGAACACCATGTCGGCGTATTGGCTGAAGCCCGCGACGGTCATGGTGTCGGGGTCGACGCGGGCGAGCACGTCCAGGTCGATGAAGCTGTCGTTCATCGGCGTGATCAGGGTGTCGGCCAGGGAATGGCCGAACCGGGTCAGCGGGCTGTCGTTGCCGGGCGTGTCAACCAGGATTACGTCGTTTCCGGCCCCAAGCTCCGCCATCAGGGCGGCGAGGCCGTCCTCGTCGTTCTGCTCCGGAGGAGGCGCGCGGTGGTCGGGCATGGGCAGCGCGCCGAGCCGGGCGGCGTGGCGCGCCCGGTTCTCGAAATAGCGCGACAGGGTGCGCTGGCGCACGTCCAGGTCCACGCTGCCGACCCGAAGGCCGAGCCGCAGAAGCGCGACGATCACATGCATGCTGGTTGTGGACTTGCCGCTGCCGCCCTTTTCGTTGCCGACGACGATGACGTGGGCCGCGCTCATTCCGCTCCCGGCGGCGGGCCGTCGTTGACCTGGATCTCCAGCTCCTGGGGCACGCAGAACAGATTCTTGGATAGCGCGTCTCCGAAAACGTTCTCGCCGTTGCGCGAAAAGTTGTCGGGATTGTACAGCGGCGGCTCGTGCGGATGGGCCTGGTAGCCGAGCGCGGTCAACTCCACCATCAGCCGGTCGGCGTTTTCCGGCTTGCCGTTCTGAACGTAGAGGATCGGACGATGGGTGGTGATGGTCTGGCGCGCGCCGGCGATGACGTCGGCCTCCTTGCCCTGGACGTCGATCCTGATGAAATGGACCGTGGTCAGGTTCATGTCGTCGATGGCGATCACGTCGACCCAGTCGCCGTGATCGTGCTTGTCGAGCTCGAGCGCGCCGAAATCCTGCTCGCGCCAGGGGTCGAGAACAGGGACCTTGAACAGTCCCCGTTCGGCCCCGACGGCGGCGTGGCGGCAGATCACGTTGGTGAAGCCGTTGACGGCCACGTTGCCGCAGAGCGTCTGGAACAGAAGGCGTTGGGGCTCGAACGCGACGACGACGCCGCCCTGCCCGGCGGCGCGGGCGAAGAACAGGGTGTGCGCGCCGATGCCGGCGCCGACCTCGACCACCACCGAGCCGGGCTTGACCACCTGGCCGAACACGGCCACCTCGCCCTCGGAGTACTCGCCGTAACGGTCCAGGCTTCGGCCCAGGAGCTGGTCGCGCGGGTTGTAGAGCATGTAGCCGTGGCGGCAGCGCTTCATTCGGTTGAAGGATTGGTCCATGGACGTTCCCCAAAATTCGCGGCGGAGATTAGCACATCGCCGCCCGCCGTGTAAAAAAATAGGTCAACCGGCTCGCTCCGAACGGGCGGAATCGGCGCGTTCGCGCCCCGGAACCCCGCCAAGGGGATGGCGAAGGACAAGGGGATTGAACGGACTCCCAAAGTCTGATAGATTAGCGCAGCGAAGATTCTTAGGTTTTTCAATTGGTAACGCCATGCTTCTGAAGTTCGGCATTAACCATTCCCTCCAGGGGGGGGAGATAGCGCGATGACTGGCGGCAGGCGTCCCCCTCCTCGGCGCGAAGAGGCGTTGGAGCGCGACAACGCGCTGTTCAAGCGCCTGTTGTCCCATTTCGCCGGGGAATTGGAGGGCATCAAGGACGACCTGGACGGAATCGGCGCGGGGTATGACGATTACGCGGAGGCCGCGCCGCCTTCCCACGCCGCGCCGCCGCCCGTCCAGGCGTCTGACGATCGGCTGTCGGTGCTGGAGAACTTCGCTTATTCGTCCATGAAGATGATGACCATGATGATGTCCTCCCAGGGCGCGAACCCGGCGGCGCAGGCGGAGGCGTCCGCCCAGCAGCCCGAGCCCCGGGCGGCCGATGTCGTCGGCATGGGTAGCGGCTGGAACGGCGTCCATTCCAAGATGGAGGAGAAGGACGCCGAAATCCGCAGGCTGGAGTACGAGCTGGCGTCGCAGGGGGAAGAACTGGCCGCCGCCCGGGGCGAAATCGCCGGGGCCGAGCAGCGCGCCGACCAGGCCGAGGCCACGGCGACC
Source organism: uncultured Hyphomicrobiales bacterium (assembly GCA_964344345.1). Classification (GTDB taxonomy): domain Bacteria; phylum Pseudomonadota; class Alphaproteobacteria; order Rhodospirillales; family CAYFNC01; genus CAYFNC01. The sequence continues at coordinate 35,633 of CAYFNC010000013.1, forward strand.
CACCTGCGCGAGGTTTACGCCTCGCTCAGCGAAAACTCCATGGAGGTCACCAAGCGTCTTCATCAGGCCCAAGCCACCATCGCCGAGCAGGGTGCTAGGCTGAAGGACCTGGAGGGCCGCCTGGCCGAGAGAGAGCGGCGCCAAGCGGTCATGGAGGAGGAGAACCGGACGCTCAGGATCAAGCTCGATGAACTGATCCGCCGCTTCGACCACGCCGCCGGACAGCGCCAGGCCGCGCAACCCGCTCAGGCGCCGCAGGCGGCCCAAGCCGGAGCGCGCTCCGCCCCCGCGCCGAGGCCGCAAACCCGCTGATCATTATTCATTTCGCATTTCGGCTTTCGCCCTCGGATTCCCATTTTGCATAGCAATTCCGGGGTTCATTTACGCATACGCATGCGTCGCTGTTTTTCGTCTGCAAGGAATTCCCGCATTTTCAAGACGTTACGCCAAGCCTCAAGTTTTGGCATGCGGATTGCTGTTAACCATGACGAAAAAGGCGCATCGCCGTTTACCAGAGGCTCTCAAATTTGCGGCGAGAAAGGCGGATACGTCTGGTCAAGAAAACGGAGGCCAATCATGGGTATCCCGAGCATCAAGGGCAGAACCGGCCTGATCATCGAAACGTCCGCGTGCGATCAGTTGATCGTCACCATGATCGGAGCGCAGCTCCGGTTGTGGGGATGCGACACCGTCGGCGCGGTCGACTCTGTCGCGGCGGCGTCCGCCCTCATGTCCATGGAATCCCCGCCGGACTTCATCGTTTGCCCCGCCAAGATGCTGAGCGTGGACGGCGTCGAATTCATTCGCAAGGTTCGCGCGGGCGAATACGGCGTCGCGAACGCCGAGGTTCCGATCATTCTCGGTCTGGACAAGGACGGCGCGGCGCGCGTGGACGAGGCCAAGGACGCGGGTGCGACCTCGATCCTGCCGCTGCCTCTCGACGGAGAAACCCTGCTGGAGTTGCTGGCGAAGATGTATCCGTTGGACTTCAATCCGCCGTCGCGGTCGGTGAGCGGGTCGGAGTGGCGGGTTTCGTTCCCTTCGCCCGGCGAAATCTCGAACCGGTTTCCCAGAAGCGACGAGCCTTTCGAGACGTTGATCTCGCCTGTCCTGGGGCGGAACGGCCACGCGGCCAAGCAGGATGAGATCCTGAGGTGGCTGATCGGTTCGGAGGCGGCGTAGTATATTAATTACGTCAAGAGTTAGGCGGAGGCGATCTCCGCCAACTCTTTCGCCAATCTCCGCGCGCCCTTCATGCGTTTTTCCGGGTCGTCCCAGCCGCGTTTGAACACCAGCTTGTGGTCGGGCCGCAGCTTGACGCCGAGCTCCCTTTGCACATAGGCGATCAGGCCCGCCGGGTTGGCGAACATATCGTTTCTGAACGACACCACCGCGCCCTTGGGCCCGGCGTCGATCTTGGAGACGTTGGCCGCGCGGCAGCTCTGCTTGATGGAGACCACTTCCAACAGGTTCTCCACCTCGCTCGGCAAGGGGCCGAAGCGGTCGATCAGTTCGGCGGCGAAGGCGTCGATCTCGGCCCGGTCGGCGAGGGTGGCCAGGCGGCGGTAGAGGCCGAGCCGCACGTTGAGCGCCGCGATGTACGTATCGGGTATAAGCACGGGGATGCCGACGTTGATCTGGGGGCTCCATTCCTCCTCGGTGACGCCGTCCGTGCCGCCCCGCGCCTCGGCGACCGCTTCTTCCAGCATCTGCTGGTAGAGCTCGATCCCGACTTCGCGGATGTGGCCCGACTGCTCCTCGCCCAGCAGGTTCCCGGCGCCCCGGATGTCCAGGTCGTGGCTCGCCAGCGTGAAGCCCGCGCCCAGCGTGTCCAGGGTCTGCATGACCTCGAGCCGCTTCTTGGCCGCGGCCGTGACCACGCGCCGGACCGGGAGCGTCAGGTAGGCGTAGGCCCGGATCTTGGACCGCCCGACCCGGCCGCGAAGCTGATAGAGCCCGGCCAGCCCGAACATGTCGGCCCGGTGGATGACGATGGTGTTGACGCGCGGCAGGTCGAGCCCCGACTCGACGATGTTGGTGGACAGAAGGATATCGTACTTGCCGTCATAGAAGGCGCTGACGGCGGCTTCCAGGTCCGTGGCCGACATGCGGCCGTGGGCGGTGATGACCTTGGCCTCGGGAACCAGATCGTCGAGGCGCTTGCGAACCTCGTCCAGGTCCTCGATCCGGGGGCAGACATAGAACGTCTGCCCGCCCCGGAACCGTTCGCGCATGATGGCCTCGCGGATCACCACCGGATCGAAGGGTAGAACGAAGGTCCGGACCGCGAGCCTGTCCACCGGCGGGGTCGCGATCAGGCTCATTTCCCGCACCCCGCTCATGGCGAGCTGCAGGGTGCGGGGGATGGGCGTCGCCGTCAGGGTCAGGACATGCACGTCGGCCTTGAGCGCCTTCAGCCGCTCCTTGTGCCGCACTCCGAAATGCTGCTCCTCGTCCACCACCAAGAGGGCTAGATCCCGGAACGCAACGGTCTTGGCCAGAAGCGCGTGGGTGCCGATGATGATGTCCACGGTGCCGTCGGCGAGCCCTTCCTTGACCAGCTTGGTCCGTTTGGGCGTCACCAGCCTGGACAACTGCTCGACACGGATCGGCAACCCGGCGAAGCGCTGGCGGAAGGTCTGGAAGTGCTGGCGGCAGAGCAACGTGGTCGGCGCGACCACGGCGACCTGGCGTCCCGACATGGCGGCGACGAAGGCGGCGCGGAGCGCCACCTCGGTCTTGCCGAAGCCCACGTCGCCGCACACCAGCCGGTCCATGGGCCGCCCGCGCCCGAGATCGCCGACGGCGTCGGAAATCGCCCGGGCCTGGTCCTCGGTCTCGGCGAAGGGGAAGCCCGCGCAAAACTCGTCGAACGCGCCCTCGGGCGGAGCCATGGACGGGGCGGGGCGCAGTTCCCTGGACGCGGCCACCTTGATCAGCTTGCCCGCCATCTCGCGGATGCGGTCCTTCAGCTTGGACTTGCGCGCCTGCCAGGCGACGCCGCCGAGCTTGTCGAGCTGCGCCCCCGCCGTCTCCGATCCGTAGCGGCTGATGAGCTCGATGTTCTCGACCGGAAGGTACAGCCGGTCCTCGCCGGCGTAGGTCAGGCGGATGCAGTCGTGCGGCGCGCCGCCAGCGGTGATGGTCTCCAGCCCCTCGAACCGTCCGACGCCGTGGTCGGCGTGGACCACCAAATCGCCCTCGTTGAGCGCCGAGGCCTCGGCGATGATGTTCTCGGGCTTGATCTTGTCGCGGCGCTGGGCGCGGGCGAGGCGGTCGCCGAGAATGTCCTGCTCGCTGACGACGCTTAGGCCCTCGGCGGTAAATCCCCGCTCCATCCCCAGCACGGCCAGCGCGATCGCGCCCTTGGGCAGGGCTTGGGCCTCCTCCCAGGTTTCGACCGCGACGGCCGCGTCGACCCCGTGCTCGGCCAGCACGGTTCGGAGCCGGTCCCGCGATCCCATGGTGAAGGCGGCGACCAGGACCCGCTCGCGCGCCTTCGCCTCGCCGGTCAAGTGGTCCGCCACCGCGTCGAACACGTTCACGTCCGGGTTCACCCGCGCGTCGGCGAACTCCCGTCCCGGTCTGCCGCCCGCGTCCAGGCCCTCGGGCGCCGCGAAGGGATCGAAGGCGGCGACGGCGCGCTCGGCCAAAATCCCCTCCCACGCGTCCGCGTCCAGGAAGAGCGCGTCCGGGGGAACGGGATTGTAGATCATGGCGCTGGACGCGACGCCGGTCCCGACGACGCTGGTCCGGGCGGCGTAGTATTCGGCCACTTGGTCCCGGCGGGCGTCGAGCGCTTCGTCCGCCTGATGGTCCAGCGCCACGACCGCGCCCGGCAGGTAATCGAACAGGGTCTCAAGCTTTTCGTGGAACAGGGGCAGCCAGTGCTCCATCCCGATGTGCCGCAGCCCGGCGGACACGGCCTCGTACAAGGCGTCGTCCGCCTGGACCGCGCCGAACAGCGCGCGGTACTTGCCCCGGAAGCGCGCGATCGCGTCCTCGTCCAGGATTACCTCGCTCACGGGTTTGAGCGCGAAGCCCTCGATTTTCTCGGTGGTGCGCTGGCTGGCGGGGTCGAAGGCGCGCAGTCCGTCCAACTCGTCGCCGAAGAAGTCGAGCCTGACCGGCGCCTCGGCGCCGGACGGGAACACGTCCAAGATGCCGCCCCGCATGGCGTACTCGCCGGGCTCCATCACCGTTTCGGCGCGGGCGTAACCGTTGCGCGCGAGGAAGTCGGTGATGGCGTCGGGCGCGACCCGATCCCCGACCTTGGCCGAAAGCGACGCGCCGGAGAAGGCTTCTCGAGGCGGAATGCGCTGGGTGGCGCCGGCGACCGTGGCGCAGACGATGCGGCCCCGGTCGTTTTCCCGGGGCTCCAACAGGCGGGTCAGGGCGTCGATGCGGCGCGCGACGATTTCCCCGTTGGGCGAAACCCGGTCGTAGGGCAGGCAGTCCCAGGCGGGAAAGTCGAGACGTTCCACGTCGGGCGCGAAGAAGGACAGCGCCTCGGAAATCCGGCGCAGCCCCACGTCGTCGCGGGCCACGAACAGAACGTCGCGCCCGGCCCGCGCGATGTCGGCCAGCAGGCGGGCGTCGTGGCCTTCGGGCGCGCCGGAGACGAGCGTCCGGCCGGGGGCGGAAAGTCGCTGGACGAGGTCATCCACCGTTGGTCAACGCGCCTTTTCCTTCAGGGCTTCCTTGAAAGCCCGCAGCATGGCGAGCACGTCGTTGTCGAATTCGGGCGGCGGCTCGGCCGTGCCCAGAATCCAGCGGAGCACGTCGCCGTCGAACTCCATCATCAGCGCGTCCATGCGGTCGAGCTGTTCGTCGGTCATTTCGGCCAGATGCGCCTCGGCGAACGGGCCCATCAGGTGATCCATTTCCTGCATGCCGCGATGCTTGCATTGGAACACCATCCGCTTGATGCGGCTTTCGCGTTTTTCGGTCATGGCTTGCCTGTCCCTCCGTTGCCCTTAGGATATAGAGCCTTCCATTCAGATTGTCAGCCATGCGATGCGCCCCGAGATCCTCTATCCCCTGTTCGCCCCGGTGACCGACCTTCAAGGCGTCGGGCCGCGCGTGGGCAAGCTGGTGGAGAAGGCGGCGGGCCCGCACGTGGCGGATTTGCTGTGGCTGTTGCCGTCCAACCTGGTCGACCGCCGCCACGCGCCCAAGGCGACCGAGGCCCGGCCCGGCGAAATCGCCACCATGACCGTCAACGTCATGCAGCACCGACCGGGCCCGACCAAGCGCCAGCCCTACAAGGTGCTGTGCTCGGACGACACCGGGATCTTGACCCTGGTCTTTTTCCACGCCCGGCCGGACTATCTGAAGAAGATCCTGCCCGAAGGCGAAACCCGGGTGGTCAGCGGCAAGATCGAGATCTTCAACAACGAAATCCAGATGACCCACCCGGACCACGTGGTTCCGCCCGCCGAGGCCGACGACATTCGAATCGTCGAGCCGGTCTATCCCCTGACCGCGGGCCTGACGCCCAAGGTCATGGGCAAGGCGGTGCGCGAAGCCCTGGCCCGCGCGCCCGAGACCGAGGAGTGGCTCGACCCGGCCCATCTCGCCCGCGAGGAGTGGAAGCCCTGGCGCGAGGCCCTGGCGGCGGCGCACGCGCCGGACGGAGAGGGGGCGCTATATCCCGGATCGCAAGACAGGACTCGGCTGGCCTATGACGAGCTTCTCGCCAATCAGCTCGCCCTCGCGCTCATCCGCCGGCATATGCGAAGCCTCCCCGGCCGGTCGCTGTCCGGCGACGGGCGGATTCGCGACAAGGCGCTGGCGGCGCTTCCGTTCGAACTGACCGGCTCGCAAAAGACCGCGACGGCGGAAATCCTCGACGACATGGCCTCAAGCTCCAGGATGCTGCGTCTGTTGCAGGGCGACGTCGGCAGCGGAAAGACGGCGGTGGCGCTTCTGGCCATGCTGGGCGCGGTCGAGTGCGGGACGCAGGCGGCGCTGATGGCGCCGACGGAAATCCTGGCGCGCCAGCACGCGCAGACGCTGGAGCCCTGGTTGAGGGAATGCGGCCTCGACATGGTCCTTTTGACCGGCCGCGAGAAGGGGCGGGCCAGGGCCTCCGTGCTGGAGGCGCTGGAATCGGGCCAAGCCGCCGTCGCCGTCGGCACCCACGCCCTGTTCCAGGACGACGTGGCGTTCCTGGATTTGGGACTGGCGGTCATCGACGAACAGCACCGCTTCGGCGTGCACCAGCGCCTGACCCTGGCGGAAAAGGGGAAGGGGGTGGACATGCTGGTGATGACGGCGACGCCGATTCCCCGGACCCTGATGCTGACGGCCTATGGCGACATGGACGTGTCCCGCCTGACCGAGAAGCCCGCGGGGCGCAAGCCGGTGGACACCCGCGTGTTGCCCGCCGAGCGATTGGAGGACGTGGTCTCCGCCGTCGGCCGCGCTGTGGCGGGCGGGGCCAAGGTCTATTGGGTGTGCCCGCTGGTGGAAGAATCGGAAACCCTGGACGCGGCGGCGGCGGAGGAGCGCTTCGACCACTTGGCGGGCCTGATGGGCAAGGACCGGGTCGGACTGGTCCACGGGCGCATGCGCGGCGCCGACAAGGACAAGGTCATGGCCGAATTCGCCGAGGGGCCGCTCGCCGTCCTGGTCGCCACCACGGTGATCGAGGTCGGGGTCGACGTTCCCGCCGCGACCGTGATGGTGATCGAGCACGCCGAGCGGTTCGGCCTCGCCCAGCTTCATCAGCTTCGCGGCCGCATCGGGCGGGGCGGGGACAAATCCACCTGCCTGTTGATGTACGCCCATCCCCTGACCCAGACGGCGCGCAGAAGGCTGGAAGTTCTCCGCGAGACCGAGGACGGCTTCGTCATCGCCGAGGAGGACCTGAAACTGCGCGGCGCGGGGGAGCTTCTGGGCACCCGCCAGAGCGGCATGCCCGAATTCCGCCTGGCCGACCCCACGGTCCACGCCGATTTGCTGCAGACCGCGCGGGACGACGCCAAGCTGATCCTGGAGCGGGACCCGGACCTGGAAGGGGAGCGGGGAAAGGCGCTCAAGACCTTGCTCTATCTGTTCGAACGGGACGCGGCGGCGGCGTTTTTGCGTTCGGGATAGCTTTCCATCCCAGGATACGGATGATATCTAGATTGCGTGGGAAAACTCGGTCGGGGGAACGGCGATGGGCATGACGGTCAATTCGCGTCTAAGAAACAAAAGAAACGACCGCAGGCGCGAGGAAATCGCGCTCAACCGGTTCGCCGCCGACATCCTGCTCGGCGCGGCCATGCGGGACTACCCCATCGCGTTCCAGGACCTCAGGACCAGCGAGAACGGCACCGACCTCCGGATCAAGTCGGGCGAGGACCTGATCGACGTCCACCTCAAGACCTTCATCAAGGGCGAGGACGAGGAGCAGGTGACCTTGAACCTGTACAAAAAGATCATCTATCCCAAATACGACCACGCGGGCCATTTCAGCGGCTTCAACCAGGAAAACGGCAACGAAAGCGCCATCCTCATCGCCATGCTGGACGGGGACAACCGGGAGGACGGGGCCATCGAGGTCACGTACTATTACACGGACATCTTCTTGCTTTTCCTGCGCGCGCTCGGCTTCAAGCCCATGAACGACAGCTTTCGCATCCGCGACGCGCAGGGCATCCTGCAGAAGGTCCAGACGGGGCTGTGGGGCGCCGTCGCCATCCGCCAGAACCAGTTTGTCCAGGCCAAGGACCTGCTCAGCCTGCTCGGCCTCCTGCAATGTGGGGAGCCCGCCCTGTCCAAGTGGAAGGCGACCATCCTCGACGCATTCGCGCCCTCCCAGCCGGGGGTGAGGACCATCACGCCCGACGCGGACTACGCCGAGTTGACCGAGGGCGAGCGCGCGGGCGTTGACGAGGCCGCCGCCCTGCTGGACCAATTGGTTCTGGGCGGATTCGGGCGCTGATCCCCACTTGAACTTTTCCGGCGTTGCGGCCATTTAATAGCGATCGCGCGAACGAGAGAGGACGACAATGTTCATTCAAACCGAAAGCACGCCCAACCCGGCGACCCTGAAGTTCCTTCCCGGCACGGCGGTGCTGCGCTCGGGGACGGCCCAATTCGACAAGGAGGAGGACTGCGGAAGCTCTCCGCTGGCGTCCCGCCTGTTCAAGCTCGAAGGCGTGCGCGGCGTGTTCCTGGGCGGCGATTTCATCACCGTGACCAAGGCCCCGGATCAGGACTGGAACAACCTGAAGCCCCTTCTTCTCGGCGCGATCATGGAGCATTTCACCGCAGGCCATCCGGTGATGGAGGGCGAGGAGCGGGAACTCGACGCCGGACAGGACGACGACGTGTCCAAGCAGGTGCGCGAACTGCTGGAAACCCGCATCCGCCCGGCCGTGGCCCAGGACGGCGGCGACATCGTGTTCCACAAGTTCGAGGACGGCGTGGTCTTTTTGCACATGATGGGCGCGTGTTCGGGCTGTCCCAGCTCCACCGCGACGCTCAAGCACGGCATCGAGAACATGCTCAAGCACTATATCCCAGAGGTGCGCGAAGTTCGGGCCGTATAAGATCGAACAAAATATCGCCACAGTCCTGTCATAAGTAACCAAGGTTGATTCGCCTCGGCGAATTGAATATAAGGGTTGGCAAGGCGTCAGATTGGTTGCATGCCCGTCGCGCGACGACTCCTGTACAGGAGTGGCGCTGTCGAGGGCATGTGATTTTATTTCGCTTCATGACCCACCTTAGGTTCGGAGTCTGGACATGAAGTACGGCTATGTTTCTCGTAAGCTTTTCATCGGGCCCCTCGTTTGCGGCGCGCTCGCGCTTTCGTCCGCGTCGGCCTCGGCCGCCGGCTGCGCGTCGTTCCCCGACGTTTCGTGGTGGGAGGGCCTGAGCCACGCCCGCGTCGCCAAGCACGTCGAGGTGAAGTTCGGCGGCAACTGGACCCCCTACATCAATCAGTGGGAAAGCAAGCTGAAGAAGCTCAAGGAAATCCTGGGCAAGGGCAACGCGGTCAAGGTGGTCAAGCAGGGTCAGGTCATCCGCTTGAAGGACGATCCCTTGCGCGGTTATATCAAGGACGTCGAGAAGCGACTCGACGTCATGCGCTGCCTCGGCGACTTGGCCAAGTCGGGCCAGGCGATCGGCGAGGAAAGTGAAATGGCCCCGGTAACGGCTCCGGCCCCGGAAGCGGCTCGGGAAGAAACCCCGGATTCGGAAGCGGCTCCGGAAGAAACGCCTGAATCGGAAGCGGCTCCGCCGTCGGAATAACGCCAACGGTCTTGAAGATTGCTCCAGGAGCCCGCGACCGCGGGCCGCATAATAAATGACCGCTGGAATAAGAGAGCGCGGGACGGCTACGAACGCTTCTGCAGCGGTTCTTTCGGCATGTTGCGGGTGTCGTGGTCCAGGAACCCCAGAAGCATCTGGAATCCCAGAATGATGGGCAGGGCGGCCAGCACCACGGTTCCCGCCGTGGCCGGCACGCCCGTGGCCTCGCTTTCCAGCCAGCGGTAGCCGCCGTAGGCGACGCCGAAGGCCATGAACGGAAGGGCCAGAAACAGTTCGATCGACGCCATGGTGAAATCGCGCAGGAAATAGGCGTAGAGCACCCGCTTGATGGCGTTGCGCGCGTGCTTCAAGGGGAACTCCCACAGCACCCGGCCGATCTTCAAGCCGCTGGACTCGTCCCCGTATCGCGCCCGCATGGGCACGTCGCGGACCACCGCGCGGGCGAGGTACAGCCGGAACAGGATGTCGGATTCGAAAAAATAACCCTTGTCGATTTTCTCGAACGGCAATCCGTCCAGGGCCTTGGCGTGGATGGCGGTGAAGCCGTTGGTGGGGTCGAAGGCGTCCCAATAGCCGCTGGAAAGCTTGGTGGCGAAGGAAAGACCCAGGTTGCCGAACACACGCGCCTTGGGCATCTGGCGCACGTCTTCGAGGCTGTGGAAGCGGTTGCCCTTGGCGTAATCGGCGCGGCCTTCCAGAACAGGGGCCGCGATCCTCGGGATTTCCGCCGGGTCCATCTGGCCGTCGCCGTCCAGCTTGACCGCCACGTCCGCGCCCACATTCCGGGCCGCCGCGTATCCCGTCAGCGTCGCCCCGCCAACGCCCTGGTTCGCGGTGTGCCGGATCACCGTGATTCTGGGATCGGCGGCGTGGGCCTCCACGTGGTCGCCGGTCTTTTCCGGGCAGGCGTCGTCGATGACGAATATCCGCTCGACCTCGGGGCCGACGGCGGCGAGCACGTCCAGGATTCCCGCCTTTTCGCGATGGCAGGGAATCACCACGGCGATCGACGGCGGCGCGTCTTCCGGACGGGTTTCTGGCGGAGCGTTCATGGGTTTTGGTTGTGCACGCTGGGCGGCGGCGAAGTCAAGCATGCTTGGCGCGCGGGCAAGTGTTCTGTAGACTGCTTGCGCGGCGTTGGCTTGCATTCCCGGCGCCGTGGGGGAAATGGGGAGCAACGCTTTGGGCGACAATCCGTCCTACAGCCTCGCGGGCATCAGGCTTCTCGGCGGCCTGGACGACGACACGCGCGGCGACGTCGAGAAGTCTTGCCGCTGGAAGCACTACAAGTCCGGCGAACAGATCATCGACCGCCAAAGCGATTCGCGTGACATCTTCTTCATCGTCTACGGACGGGTGCGGGTGGTGAACTATTCCCTGTCCGGCCGCGAGGTGACGTTGGACGACTACCGCGAGGGCGGCCATTTCGGGGAGCTGTCGGCCCTTGACGGCCAGCCGCGTTCGGCCAGCGTCATGTCGCTGGTGGACAGCCTGATCGCCTCGCTTCCCCACAACCGGTTCCTGGAGCTGTTGGAGCGCCATCCGACCATGGCGCTGAACGTGATGCGCCAGCTCGCCCGCATCGTGCGCTCGTCCACCGACCGGATCATGGATCTCAGCACGCTGGGCGCCAACAATCGGGTCCACGCCGAGCTTCTGCGCCAGGCCCGCGCCAACATGGACGGCGAGAACACCGCCGTGATCTCCCCCATTCCCGTCCATGGCGATATCGCGAGCCGGGTCAGCACCACCCGCGAGACCGTGGCCCGGGTGATGAACGACCTGGCCCGTCGCGGCTTCGTCGAACGGGGCAAGGACGCCATGACCGTCCTCGACGTCCAGAAGCTGGAAGACATGGTCGAGGAGGTCCGGGGGGAATAATGCGCACCGCCCTGGTCCTGCTTCCCGGCCTCCTGAACGACGCGGCCTTGTGGGCCCATCAGGCCGAAACCCTGTCCGACGCCGTCGATGTCGTCATCCCCGACCTGACCCGGGGGGAGACCATTTCCGAGATGGCGGACCATGTCCTTGAGCAAACGCCGTCCATCTTCGCGCTCGCGGGCCTGTCCATGGGAGGGTACGTCGCCATGGACATCATGCGCCGCGCGCCCGAAAGGGTCAGCCGCCTGGCGCTGATCGACACCTCCCCCCATCCCGACACCGAGGATCAGACCCGGCGGCGCAAGGGGTTCATCCGCCTGTCCAGGACCGGACGGTTCAGGGGCGTGACCCGCCAGTTGCTGCCCCAACTGGTCTATCCGCCCAACGCGGAAAACGAATCGCTGGCCGAATCGGTGTTCGAAATGGCCGAGCGTTTGGGGCGCGACGTGTTCATTCGTCAGCAAAACGCCATCATGGCGCGCGAGGACAGCCTGGGCGATCTGGAGGGCTATCCCTGTCCAACCGTTGTGGTTTGCGGCCGCCACGACCAATTGACTCCGGTCGCGGTCCACGAGGACATGGCGTCGCGCATTCCCAACGCCACCCTAGTCGTGGTAGAGGAGTCGGGGCATCTATCGCCGTTGGAGCAACCCCAGGCGGTGAGCGCGACGTTGCGCTACTGGCTGAATAGTTGAGGAGGGAGAGCGGGAACATGGCTGCGCGTAGCGTTCGGGCTTGGTGGCTCGTGGACTTGGCGGGGCTGCTGGCCATCATTTTCGGCGTTCTTCTCGCCGTCCTGGTTCGCCACGCCGGGATCGGGTTCGAGGCCGTTTCCATCCTGTTCGGGGTTTTCGCCGCCGCCTATGGCGTGACCGACATACTGGACGCCATGGTCAGCCGCAACGGCAACACGGGCTGGTGGCTGCAGGCGCTGGGCTCGGTCGCCTCCTTGGGCGCCGCCTTCGCCGCCTTCCTTTGGGTGGGATTCGACAACGACACCATGCTGCGGATCGTCGCGGCCTGGGCGATCGCCGTCGGCGCGGCGCTCGCCATGAGCGGCATGCGTTGGGGCGACCTCGGAAACGAGAACATCATCCCCGCCGGTTACGCGGGCGCGATTCTGGTGTTGTTCGGAATCCTGTTGCTGACCTATGAGCCCGAGGCCGGGATCATGGGACTCGCCGACGTGTTGGGTCAGGTCATGACCATGGTCGGCGTCCTGCACGTGATCCGCGCCAAGACCATCAAGGGATAACGCCATGTCCGGACCCGTCAGACCCTTCAAGGGCGTCGCCCCCGCCATTGGCGAGAACGTGTTCATCGCGCCGAACGCCACCGTGATCGGCGACGTGGAGATCGGGCGCGATTCCAGCATCTGGTACAATTGCCTGCTGCGCGGCGACGTCCACCAGATCCGGGTGGGCGAGCGCACCAACATCCAGGACGGAACCATCGTCCACGTCACGTCGGGCAAGCACGGGACCTACATCGGCTCGGACATCACCATCGGGCATTCGGCCGTGATCCACGGCGCGACGCTGGAGGACGGGGCCTTCATCGGCATGCGCGCGACGGTTCTGGACGGCGCGGTGGTCGAAGGCGGGGCCATGGTCGCAGCCGGCGCCGTCGTCGGGCCCGGCAAGCGGGTGAAGCGGGGCGAGCTTTGGGCGGGCGTTCCCGCCAAGTGCATCCGCGAACTCAACGAGGACGCCATCAACGACCTGGGCCATACGGCCGCGCATTACGTCGAGTTGGCCCGGGCCTATCTCGAAGAGTGATCGCCAAGGCCCTTCCCGCCCTGGCCCTCGTCGCGACGGCCGCTAGCCTCGCCTTTCGCGAACACTGGGTTCTGATCAACGACAACGCCGCCTGGCTTTTGCAGGGCGGCGTCGTTCTTTTGGACGGGGGCGTCCTTTATCGCGATTACATGGAGCACAATCCGCCGCTGGTGGTCTATCTCCACGCGCCGGTCGTGGCGCTTGCGAACATGCTCGGCGCGTCCCTTCATCTCGCGTTCCTGGGCGCTGTTCACGCCGTGGCGTTGGCGTCGTTCGCCTTGTGCCTGCCGGTCCTCGCGCGCTTGGGAGAGGCCTCGGCGCTTTTGTTCCTGTACCTGATCCTGGTCTATCCGGGCTCGGACTTCGGAGAGCGGGAGCACCTGATGGTTCTTTTCGCCGCGCCATGGATGCTGGCGCAAGCGGAAGAGTACGGGAGCAGGCCCCGGCTTCTCCTCCTCGCCCTTCCGGGCCTGCTGCTCAAGCCCCATTTCCTGGTCGTCCCGGCCGCGTTGTGGCTGCACGCGCTGGCGCGGGGGCGCGGGCGGGCGTTGTTTCCGGACATGGTTCTGATCGCGGCGGCGAGCGGCGCCTACGTCCTGTTCATAGCGTCGATGCATCCGTTGTATCTCACAGAGATCGTCCCGATGGCGCGTAAGTACTACCTGCCCACCATCGATCTCGAACGCTTGGGGGCCGGGGTGATGTTCAGCGGTGCGGCGGTCTCCCTGATGCTCGCGGCCTTGGTCCGCGAGGCGAAGGGGTTTCGGGCGCCGCTGGCCGTCGCCTCGCTCGCCTTTCTCGCCGCCGCCGCCGCGCAGGGCAGGGGGGGCTCCTACCACATTCTGCCCGCCGCGATTTTCGGTTTCCTCGCCTTCGGGTCGGGGATGGGCGCGCCCGCCTGGAAACCGGCGGCCGCTGTCGCGGCCGGGTTCCTGGCGTTCTGGCCCGCCTTTTTGGTCAAGGCCACGGGGGCGTGGCGCCCGGCTTACGAGGCCATTCCACTGGTCCAGACGCTGAAGCGCGACCACGCCGGGAAGTCCTTGGTGATCCTGACCACGGATTTCTCCACCGCCTTTCCGCTGGTGGCCTACACCGAAACCCGCTGGGCCAGCCGGTACAACGCCTTCGACATGCTGTATCTGGCCTTGAAGCGCGAGGCGTTCGACCACGCTCATCCCAAAAAGCTGGTTCAGGGCGTGATCGAGGATATCCGAGAACGCAAGCCGGACTTGGTCCTGCTCAAGGATCAATCCGTCACGGATGCGAGCGGGGCCGAGCGGACGCTGGAATCGTATCTGCGCGGTTTTCCGGAATTCGCCGGGGCCATGTCCGGTTATGTTGCGGCCGGTCGGATTTCACGCTACGCGGTTCTCGCCGCGAAGAAACCCTAGGAGAGATTCCCACGTGTCCGCCGATCCGCCTCTGATTTTGGTCTGGCAGCCCGGAAAGGTCGCGTCGCAGTCCGTGCATCGGGCCCTGTACCGCCAGTATCCGGGAAGCGTCTTCTACGGCCATGACTTCCAGGGGTTCTTCCCCAACGAGAAACTGTCCAGCGCCTTGGAGGAGAAGCGCAGGATATACCTGATCACCGGTGTCCGGGAGTTGGTGGCCTACGCCATGTCGCATATCTTCCAAGGCTTCGAACAGGCCGAAGGCGACCCCCGGGAGGCGTTTTATCGCGATCCCGACGCGGTCCTGGATGCGCTGGAGGAGCGCATCCCCTTGAGAGCGGTCACCGAGTCGAAATTCAAATGGTACGACCTGCAGTACAAGGAATTCCTGGGTCTCGACATTTTTTCCCACGCGTTCGACAAGGAGAAGGGGATCGCGTCGTTCGAACACGAGAACGCCTCGGTTCTGTGCTACGACCTGGACAAGGTATCGCGCCGTTTTTCCGAGGTTATCGGGGATTTCATCGGCGAAGGCGTCGGCCCCATCGACCGCCACAACGACGCGAGCCAAAAACACTTTCGCGTCCTCTACCAGGTCTTGAAACGCTCCTTAAGCGTTCCGGAGGACATGATGGATCGGATTTACCGGGGGCGGGCGCTGCATTTCTTTTCGGAGTCGGACATCCGGAGCTTCAAGGCGCGCTGGTCGAATTCCGTTTCCAGAAGCGCCGCCATCCGCGACGTCGCCGAAGAGACGTTCGGGAGCCTATGCCCCACGCCCCGCATTTTCGAACGGGACGTCCTGTCCGCCATCGCGGGCGACGTCGCCCGCGCGGCTGCGCAATGGTTCGAGGATAGGAAGGCATCCGTCTCCCTGCCCGTCTACGACTACATGCTGGCGGTTCTTCACGCCGCCGTCGGCGATCACGAAGGCCGGGCCAAGGCGATGGACGACTGCCGGAGCCGCATGTCGGCCGGGTCCTTGATCTTCGCGGCGGAAGAGGCGGCGGCGCGGCTCCGGCGGGGCGAGCCGCTCGAGGCCCTGGCCGTGCTGGACGCCCGCGATCCCCACGACTGGGAGGCGAAGTTCTTTTCCGACATCCAGGGATGGATCGTCGAACTCTTGGTTCTTTCGGGAAGGGAGGACCTCGCCCACCAGGTGGCGGGCTGTTCAGGCGGCGGTGACGCGGCGCCCTGACGGACGCCCCCCGGCTCAGCGCCCCTTCTTCGCCACCTTGACCTTGCCCACGATCGAGGCGAACTGCTTGTCGATGTAGGTCTTGACGTCCTTGAACCGGACCAATTCCTTGCCCTTGAGCTTCTTGCCCGACGGCATCTTGACCCGGAGCGGATTGACCTGGCGGCCGCCGCGCATGATTTCGTAGTGCAGGTGCGGGCCGGTGGAGCGCCCGGTGGATCCGACGTAGCCGATCACCTGGCCCTGCTTGACCCACTTGCCCTTGCGCATGCCGCGCGCGTAGCCCTTCATGTGGGCGTAGGCGGTGGAATAATTGGAATTGTGGCGGATGCGGATGTACTTGCCGTAACCGCCCTTGCGCCCGCGATAGCTGATGGTGCCGTCGCCCGCCGCGTAGATGGGCGTTCCCCGGGGCGCGGCGAAGTCAACGCCCTTGTGCATGCGGGTGTAGCCCAGGATCGGGTGCTTGCGCCGCCCATAGCGCGACGACAGCCGCCCGCCGTCGATGGGCGTCTTCAACAGGGCGCGCCGGACGCTCTGGCCCTTTTCGTTGAAGTAGTCGGTCTTGCCATTCTTCATGGCGAAACGATACAACGCGTGCGGCTTGTCCCGGATGGTCAGGACCGAATGCAGGATCTTGCCGGTGCGGATGGTCTCGCCGTTCTTGTCCACGAAGCGCTCGAACATCACGTCGAAGGAATCGCCGCGCTGGATCTCGCGTTGGAAATCCACGTCCCAGGAATAGATGCGGACCAAGTCCAAAAGGACCTTCAGCGGCAGTCCGGCGTCGAGGCCGCTGTTATAAAGGCTGGAGTTGATGGTCCCGGTGGCGCGGCCAAGAACGCGCTCAAGCTTGAGCTTGTGCTCCTTGGCGACGAACTTCTCCACGTCGCGTTTGACGGTCACGCGGGTTTCGGCGTCCAGGACGATCTCAAAGCCCAGGAACCTGCCGGCGCCTCCGCCTTCGGCGGCGGGCTGGAACGTGATCGCGACCTTCTTGCCCGCGCGCAGGCGCTTGGGGTTCCAGACCTTGGAGAGCGCGACGATGGAATCGTGGCTTTCAAGGTTGGAGACGCCGGCCTTCAAAAGAACCTTCTTCAGGGTGCCGCCCTTGCGGACCTTGACGATTTCCACATGGGGCGGGACGATCGCGACGGCCTTGCGTTCGCCCCCGCCGGGACCGAGCGCGCGCAGCTTCGCCGCCGTGGTCGGATTGCCGAGCGAGATCGGCGCCATCGACACGGTGGGCTCGGCGCCGTATTCGCCGGTGTCCACGCTGGCCGGGGCCGGACGATTCAGGGACATATGCGTGATCACGGCCACGCTGGCCAGAACCGTAACGGCGAATGCACCCCGCATGAGCATGCGTTATTCCCCCCTCAAGGACGTCCGCCGGGACCGATTACCAGATTTAGCGTGGGTTTGAAACCCCCCCACGACATTTTGGCGATCGCGTCCCAAAATAGACGTGAACAATTGATTCCTCCTGTGAAATCAACCGTATCACGGGGAGTCTTAACATAATCTTGAAGGAAATCAACGGATTCCGTTTTTTGTCCACAGGCTTCCTCTTTCCAAACCGCGCGCCATGGTGATAATGGCGCCATGATCAAGGCCGGGAATCTGAAACCGCACGACCGCGTCCGCCACGGGTTCTTCACCCGTCGCGGCGGGGTCAGCCATGGCCTGTACGAATCCTTGAACTGCGGGCTCAAGTCCGGCGACTCGCCGGACAGCGTGCGCGTCAATCGCGCCCGGGCCATGGACATGCTGGGCCTGAAGGGGGACGCGCTGGCCACGGTCAGCCAGATCCATTCCGCCGAGGTGGCGGTGATCGACGCGCCCTTGCCGCCGAACCGCCCTGTCGAGGCCGACGCCATGGTCACGCGCACGCCAGGGGTGGCGCTTGGGATCGTGACCGCCGACTGCGCGCCGGTCCTGATGGCCGACGTCGAGGCGGGGGTGATCG
Organism: uncultured Hyphomicrobiales bacterium; assembly: GCA_964344345.1. GTDB lineage: Bacteria > Pseudomonadota > Alphaproteobacteria > Rhodospirillales > CAYFNC01 > CAYFNC01. The sequence continues at coordinate 53,120 of CAYFNC010000013.1, forward strand.
GGGCGGCGCACGCGGGATGGCGCGGCGCGCGGGGCGGGGTGCTGGAGAACGCCATCGACGCCATGTGCAACCACGGCGCCCGGCGCGAGGCCGTTATCGCCGCCGTCGGGCCCTGCATCCGGCAGCCGTCCTACGAGGTCGGGCCGGAGTTTCAGGCGGAATTCATGTCCGAGAGCCCTGAAAACGAGAAGTTCTTCGTTTCGGCGGAACGCGAGGGGCATTTCCGTTTCGACCTTCCGGGCTACGTGCGCGCCCGGCTGGCCAATGCGGGGCTTGGGTCCGTGGACGTGATTGCCGCCGACACATGCGCAGACGCCGAGCGCTTCTTCAGTTACCGCCGCGCCACGCTCAAGGGCGAGAAAAGTTACGGACGGGGGCTTTCCGCCATCGCGCTCGCCGGTTAACCTGTCTCCCGGTCAAAGGGGGAAGTCAAGATGAGCGAGCATTCCTTCTCGGATTCGATGGCCGAACTCGCGGACGCCTTTCAGGTTGACGGGGAGACCGGCTCATGGTGAGGATCGTTTGCATCGCCCTGCTTCTCGCCGTCGTGGCGGCCTGCCACCACCTTCCGCCGCAACAACCCATGGCGGGGCTGGAGCCCGCGCGCGAGGTTCTCGACCCCGAACACCGCAAGCTCAGCCTCCGCGTGGCGCTCGCCGAGGGCGTCCCGCCGACCCTCGCCCACGTTCTGGCCCGCTCCACGGTCGAGGCGTTGGAGGAGAGGGGTTTGAAGGCCATCGTCTCCTCTCGCGACGTGACCCGTTTGCTGCTCCGCGCCCGCGCGCAAGAGCCGGAGCGCGGACAGACGGGGATCGCCGCCGTGCTGTACTGGACCCTGCTCGACACCGAGACCGGCGTCGTGCTCGCGGGCCACACCCAGCCGGTGGTGGCCGACGCCTTCCAGTGGCTGGACGGGGACAAGGACATGGCCGCGGCGCTGGCCGGCGACGCCGCCGAAGCGGTCGCCGAGCAGGCCCGGACCGGCGGGGTGCCCACGCCGATGGCGGAAAAGAGCGTGTGGATCGGCGCGCTCGCGGGGTTTTCCCCCTATGACGAGGCCGTGGCCAGGCGAGCCCTGCGCAAGGCTTTCGCCGAGGCGGAGATTCCCCTGGTCAACGCCAAGAGCGAGGCGGGCCGGACGCTGGAGTGCGACGCGGGCTCCGGGCGTTTCGACTGGCGGGTGACGGATCGGAGCGGCCGCGTCGTCGGCCGCCTCGCCCATCCCGCCGACGACGTCTCCTGGCACGAAGCGGTCCGTGTCGCGGCCGAGCGGGCGGTCAAGGTCCTAAGGGCCGCGACAGAGCCTTAGAGTTTTCTCAGCAGCGCCGCCGCCGCGATGTTTCCAAGCCCCGCCGCCAACAACACCAGCGGAACCGACGCGCCCGCGCCCAGCATGGCGGCGGCGGCGAGCGCGCCCACGACCATGAACAGCGCGTTCAGGATGTTGTTGGCCGCGATCACGCGGGATCGCCGGGCGGGATCGCAGCGGGTCTGCATGATGGCGTAAAGCGGCACGATATAAAGTCCCCCGAACGCCGCGATCAGTGCGAGATCCGCGACAATGCGCCAGTTGGCGGGCTCGGCGAGGAAGGCGGCGGCGTCGAGAAGCTCGCCGCCCCCGGGGGTTCCGGTGGCGAAGAAGAGATCCACGCTCAACGCCGCCATGCCGAGCGCGCCCAAGGGGACGAACCGGGCCGAGACCCGGCCCTTCAACAGCCTGTTGCAGAATAACGCTCCGACCCCGATTCCGACCGAAAAGAGCGTAAGGAACAAGGTGACCACGGTCTCGTCCGCGCCGAGGGCGTCTTTGGCGTAGTTGGGAAACTGGGCCAGGAAGGTGGCGCCAACCAACCAGAACCAGGAAATCCCCAGGATGGCGGGCAGCACCCCCGGCCGGTCGCCCGCATGGCGGACGATGGACCAGGTCTCGCCCGCGATGTTGGGATTGATCCGGAGTCCCGGGGCCGCCGCCTCGGTCTCGGGAACCGCGAAGCTCGCCCACCATCCCAGAAGCGCCAGCCCCACCACCAGCGCCGAGACCATGACGCCTCCGCCATCGCCCAGAATCATCAATCCGCCCGCAATGGTTCCCAGAAGGATGGCGAGAAAGGTCCCGGCGCCGAACAGCGCGTTGGCCCCGATCAACTCGTCGTCCTTCATCAGTTCCGGCAGCATGGCGTACTTGGCTGGGCCGAAGAACGCGGACTGGGTCCCCATCAGGAACAGAACGCCCATCAGCGCCCACCCGTCCCGGACCCAGAACGCGCCCGCGCCAAGGGCCATGACGACAACCTCGGCGGCCTTGATCCAACGCGCCAGCCGCGACTTGGCCATGCGATCGCAGATTTGCCCGGCCAGGGCGGAGAACAGGAAAAAGGGCAGGATGAAGATCCCGCCCGCCGCCGTCACCATCAGCGCCCCGTCCACGCCCATCGCCTCGGCCAGCCGATAGGCGATCAAGATCACCAGCGCGTTCTTGTAGACGTTGTCGTTCAAGGCGCCCAGGAACTGGACCGCGAAAAGCGCAGAGAACCGCCGGGTGGCGAAAAGCCCGAACTGGCCGAACCTGGCCATGGCGGTCAGGCGGGCCTTGGGAGCGGGACGCCGAAAAGCTCTTCGTAGACCCCGAGCGTCTTGTCGATGACGATGTTCTCCTCGAAGTGCGTCTCGACCAGCTCCCGGCTCCTGGCGCCCATGCGGCGGCCGAGATCGCGGTCCGTGATCAGTTTCTCCAACGCGTCCGCCAGGGCCTTGACGTCGTAAAGGGGAACCAGGAATCCATTGCTTTCGTGCTCGACGATCTCGCGGCAGCCGGGGACGTCGGTGGCGACAATGGGGCGGCCGCAGGCGGCGGCTTCCAACAGAGATTTGGGAAGGCCCTCGCGATAGGACGGCAGGACGGCGACGTGGGCCTTGCTCCACACCCCCGACACGTCGTCGCGGAATCCCCACCACTGCACCAGACCCTCGTCATGCCAGTGGCAAAGCTGCTGCGCGGAAATGTTCGAGGGGTTTTCCGGATCGGGCATTCCGACCAGCGCGATGCGGAATTTCAGGCCGCGCGCCTTGAGAAGGCGGCTGGCCTCGACCAATTCCCCGACGCCCTTGTTCCACAGCATGCGCGACACCATGGCGATGGTGGGATAGCTTTCGGGTTCCGGCAGGGCCTTGAACTCCTTGAGAGAAACGCCAGATCCGCGGACCAGCGTCATGGCCCGCCTTTGGCTAACCCCCGCCGCCTCCAACGTCGCCGCGTCGTCGAGGTTCTGGATCACCATGCGCATTTCCGGTCGGTTGAACAAAAGCCGCCCGCCGATGCTGACGGCGGGCTGTAAAAGCCAGCTTTTCCAACTGCCCCGGGTGAACACGAAGCCAAGTCCGGTCATGGCGTTGATGATGGCCGGCGTTCTCGCCACGATCGCGGCGATGGAGCCGTAAAGGCTGGGCTTAAGCGCCACGTGGTGGACCAGGTCCGGCTTCTCGTTGCGATAAACGCGGATCAGATTGACGATGGATTTCAGTTCGGAGATCAGGGACAGACGGCTTCTTGGCAATAGGAACTCGATGATACGGAATCCTTCATTCCGGATAATGTCCTGATGGTCCTTGGTGCGGGTCACCACGACCACCTCGCATCCCGCGTCCCTGACCGCGCGCGCGAGACCGATGCGGTGGGACACGAAATACCAGTCCTCCGTCACCAGGAATAGAACGCGGCGTTTCTTGTCTTCGCCAGTTTCCATTGAGCCCGCCTCCCGGGACGTTTATGGCAATTTCAACCGTGGACCGCAAGCCGTCGTCGGCTAATATCCGTTTGATGCTCCCTATTGAATGGGCGGACGCATGGTCCAAGTGTTGATCAACGGCCTGCACGCGAAGACGGGCGGCGGGGTGACGTACCTTCGCAACATGGTTCCCCTGCTCGCGGCCGATCCCGAGTTGGACGTCCGCCTTTGCCTGCACGAGAACCAGCGCGACGCGTTCGGGGACCTTTCGGCCCATTGCGGGATCGAATGGGTCGGATTCCGCGACGGATTCGCCCGCAGGCTGGTTTGGGAGCAGGCCGCTCTGCCGCGTCTAGCTCGCAGGCTCGGCGCCGACGTCACCTTCTCGCCCGCGAATTTCGGACCGCTATTCGCGCCGGGACCGGTGATCCTGCTGCGCAACGCGCTCGCGGTGGCCGAGGAGGACAAGCGTCCGGCCAAGCGCGCCTATTGGGCGGCGCTGACGGTCATGACGCGCTTGTCGCTCGCCCGTTGCCGCCGCGCCATCGCGGTTTCCGAATACGCCAGGGACGCGCTGGGGGCTGGGGGATCGGACCGCGTTCGAGTCGTGCATCACGGGGTGAATCCGATGTATTCGTCGCCGCCGGAAAGTCGAGCGCGCGGCGATTTCCTGCTTTCGGTCGGGGACATCTATGTGCAAAAGAACCTACACCGGCTGATCGAGGCGTTGAGCCTGGTCCCCGACGTCAGGCTCAAGGTCTGCGGCCATCCGGTTGACGGGGACTATGACGCCCGCGTCAGGGCGTCCATTCGCGAGAAGGGGATGGAGGGGCGCGTCGAATTCCTTGGCCGCGCCGATCCCGAACGGCTGTTGGAGCTCTACCGCTCCTGCGTCGCGTTCGTGTTCCCGTCCACGGTCGAGACTTTCGGTAATCCCCTGGTCGAGGCCATGGCTTGCGGCGCGCCGGTGGCGTCCTCGAACGCCGCCGCCATGCCCGAGGTGTGCGGCGGCGCGGCGCTGCTGTTCCCACCCCATGACGCCCCCGCCATGGCGGATGCGATTCGCCGCCTTGTTGCGGATGAGGATCTGCGAGAGAAATTGTCTCGACAAAGCCTGGAGCGCGCCCAGGCGTTTTCCTGGAAGGCGACGGCGGAGAAGACCGCGGCCGTTCTCAAGGAAGCGTAGCCGCGCCGTAGTCGCGATCCGACACCCTTGGGTCATCCCACACGGCGGACGCGGGCCAGATGGCCACCGCCTTGCTTCGGAACGCGCCCCAGTACTTCGGAGCCAGAGGGCCCGGCGGCTGGTTGTGGTGGGCGACGAAAACCCCTTCGGGATGGTCCAGCGCCCAGTCCTGGACCTGATGCTCCCAGAACTGGGTCAAGGGGTGGTTGAGCCTGCCAAGGAAATGGTACTGTCCGTGGTATTTCGAGGCGTGGCCGATGGGGACGCCCGCGTCCTGCAGCGCTCTGATTTCTTGGGCCAACGGCGCAAGGTCGTAGCCGCGCGCGAGCCACGGCGAGGCCCCCGCGTGGCCGATGACGCCGAGCGCGAGCACCATCATGGCGACGGGCGTCAAGCGCTCCCGAATCGGGGCCAGAATTCTCGCCAGGACCAGGATGGCGGCGGGCAGGCTGGGCAGCAAGTAGTGGACTTGCTTGCCGCTGACCATGGACAGGACCAGGGTCGCGCCGACGAACCAGACCAGGCAGAAACGGACGCCGCTATCCTTGACCTCGTTTCTGAAGCCCTTCGTCGCCTTCCATGTCCTTGGCCAGGCGATCCAGGGCAGAAGCATGGGCGCGATCACGGCGGCGTAGAACCACCAAGGCCGGCCGTGGGCGAAGGAGTTGCTGACCCGCCCGGCGGTCTGCCCCCACAGGATGGCGTTCTCGTAGACCGGCCCGCCCGCCTTGGCCGCGGGCAACGCCCAGGCGAGCGCGATGGCGGCGCCGAGTCCGACCGCGCCCAGCGCGCCCAGATACCACTTCACCCAGTTCAACCGTCCGGCCCAAAGCGGAGCGAACAAGACAGGCGGCAGGACGTGGACCAGGATCACCGGCCCCTTGGAGAGCACGCCGAGCCCGATGGCCAGGCCCAACAGCGCCCAGCCGCGAACCCCGGCCCGTTTCGCGGCGTCGACCACGCCCAACAGTCCCAGCAGCGCGAAGAACCCCACGAGCATGTCGAAATAGGTCAGGGTCGCGAATCCGATCCACACCACCGTTCCAAGCAGAAGGACGGGAACCGTATCCGCCACCCCACGCGCTCCCGGCCAGAGCGCCAGAGCCAACCGCCTGGCCAGGAACAATCCGCCCAGCGCGAAAAGCGGCGCGACCATGCGTCCCCACCACTCAGAAACCCCGAAAACGGCCCACCCCGCGTTGATGGCCCAGAACAGAAGCGGGGGCTTGTGGCTGTAGGTCTGACCGTTCAGGTGGGGCACCAGCCAGTCGCCGGACGTCCACATTTCCCAGGCCACCGACAGGTAGCGGGTCTCGTCCACCGGCAACAGCGGCCGATAGGCGATGCCCGCGACCGTCACGGCCAGCCAGCCAAGCGTCCACCACACGGGTCCGCGCAAGGTTTCGGAAACGGGTTTCAACGGCTATCCTCTCTTTCGCGAACACTAACGCGGGCGAGGATTACGCGTCCAGGGCGACGCCGGAGAGAGGGCCATGGGACTGGGGAGGCTGATCGGGCACGCGCTATCCATGCCCCCGCGGGCCGCGCTGGCCAAGGGCTGGCGGTGGGGGCGGCGCATGGCCCTGGGCCGCGTCCGGGGCTGGGCGGCGCGAACGCGCGATCCTTATCCCCAAACGCCCGAGCGGCCCGGACTCGCCCGAATCCTGTCCCCGGTCGATCCGAAATTGCTGACGCCGCACGCGGACGCGCTGAATTGGTTCGCGGACCGATGGCTCCGTCACGAGTTCGACCTGCTGGGGTCGGGCTGGACCCTGGTGGAGCGCGCGGCGCCGCCCGTCCTTCCGATTGGCGCGCGGACCCGTTCGGAGGAGATTTCCAGGTTTTTGGACGGGGATTGGCGGCCCATCGACTGGGCGGCGGACTTCCGGTCCGGATTCCGCTGGCCGTCGGACCGGCTGGGCAAGGCGCTCGCCTACGGCCACGAGCCCGGTGTGGACGTCAAGGTCCCGTGGGAGCTGGCGCGAATGCAGCACCTTCCGCAGCTCGCCTGGGCGTTCGTCCTCGGGCGGGAGGAGGCTGTCCGGGAAGTCCGCGCCGTCATCCTCGACTTCCTCGCCGCCAACCCGCCGGGATTCGGGATCAACTGGATGTCGGGCATGGACGTGGCCATCCGCATGGCCAACATCCTTGTCGCCGTGGACATCCTTCGCGCCCATGGGGCGGCGCGGGACGACGCGTTTCTCGGCGAGGTCGAGGCGGCGGCGCTCGCCCACGGCCGTTTCGTCATGGCCAGCCTGGACGATCATCCGGTCCACCGCGCCAATCATTACCTGGCCGAGGTCGCGGGCCTATTGTTCATCGCTGCGTATCTTCCGCCGGGGGAGGAGCGGGACCGCTGGGACGCCTTCGCATCTCAAGAAATCACGGCCGAGGTGGAGCGCCAGTTCGGCCCCGACGGCGCCGGGTTCGAGGCCTCCACCGCCTACCACCGTCTGTCCGCCGAGACCGCCGTTTACGCCGCCGCCCTGCTCGCGCGCCGGGGGGCGTTGCCCGAGGCGGTTCGGGCGCGGTTGGAGCGGACGGCGGAGTTCTCGCTCCACGCCACCAAGCCCAACGGCCGCGTGGTTCAGATCGGCGACAACGACAGCGGCCGGTTCTTCAAGCTCGCCCCGGTCGCAGAGCCCATGAACGGCGGCTGGAAAGAGGTCTTTCTGGACCACCGCCATCTGGCCGGGGCCGTGGCGGGGCTGTTCGAGCGACCGGATTTGACGGCGTTCGCGGGATCGGGTTTGGAGACCGCCATCGTCTGCGACCTCGCCCAGGGGGCGCAAACCTCGGCAATCGAACCCATGACCGCCCTTGGTCGCGTGGTCGGAGGCGGGGAGGCGCGGGAGTTTTCCGGTCGGGAGATCGTCGTCGCGCTTCCGGACCCGTCGGTCCTGGACGATATCGAGCTCTTCGCCTATCCCGATTTCGGCCTCTACGGATGGCGCGGTGCTCGGCTCTTCCTGTCCGTGCGTTGCGGCCCCATCGGCCAGAACGGCCTCGGCGCCCACGCCCACCACGACCAACTCGCCGTCGAGTTGAACGTGGACGGCCAGGACTGGATCGCCGATCCCGGCTGCCCCGCCTACACCGGCGATCCCGCGACCCGGGACGCCTACCGCTCGGTGCTGGCCCACGCCGCGCCCAGGATGGGCGAACGCGAACCGGCGCGCCGCCCCATGGGCCTGTTCGCCCTTGACGACGCGGCAAGGGCGCGATGCCTTTGCTTCGACGGGGAAGGGTTCATCGGCGTCCATAATGGTTTCGGCGAGCCCGTCTACAGGCGTGTGACGGTCGGAGACGGGGAGGTTCGCATCCTGGACGGCCCGGGCGCGGGGGAGACCGTCACGGTCCATGACGCCGAAGCCCTCGGCGCGTTGTTTCCGGTGAAGGTGGCGTTTTCCCCTGGGTATGGCGAGGGGGGTTAGGCCAGCCGCTTGGCGATGCCGTCGTAATCCTCGACCCGGCCGAGCGGGCCCATGGCGGCGAAGGTGGGGACGGAGGCGAAGAAGCGTTCGGCCACGCGGCGGACGGCCTCGGTGTCCACGGCCTCGATCTTCTCCACCAGTTCGTCCATGGGGATGGGGCGACCGTAGATCGTGAGTTGGCGCGCGCGCTGCTCGCACCGAGACGACGAGCTTTCCAGCGACATCAGGACATTGGCCTTGAGCTGGGCGCGGGCGCGCTTGACCTCGTCCTCGTGGACCTTGTCCGCGACCTTCTTGCATTCGTCGCAGACCAGCGGGATCAGCTCCTCGGTCTCGTCCTGGCCGGTTCCGGCGTAGATGCCGAAGACGCCGCCGTCGGAATAGCACGATACGAACGTGTAGATGCTGTAGACCAGCCCCCGGTTCTCCCGCGCCTCCTGGAACAGTCGGGAGGACATGCCGCCGCCAAACAGCGTGGACAGCACGGACGCGGCGTAGAAGTCGTCGTCATGATAGGGCAAGCCCTCGAACCCGAACACCAGGTGGACCTGCTCCAAATCGCGGCTTTCTCGGAAATCCCCGCCCTTGTAGGCCGCGCCTTGCCGGTCGAAGCCGTTGCCCTCGGGCGTGTCGCCCAGCCTCTCGCGGGCCATCGCCACCACCTGATCGTGGTCCACGGCGCCGGCCGCGGACAGCACCATGCGGTTGCCGTTGTAATGGCCGCGCATGAAGTCCACCACGGTCTCGCGCTCCATGTCCCGGATCAGCTCGACGCTGCCCAGAACCGGACGGCCCAGCGGCTGGCCGGGAAAGGCGGTGGCCTGGAAATGATCGAAAATCACGTCGTCGGGGGTGTCGTGGCACTGATGGATTTCCTGCAGGATCACCGCCCGCTCCCGCTCCAGTTCGTCCGCCTCCAGCGTCGGGTTGCGGATGATGTCGGACAGGATGTCCACGGCGAGGCCCAAATCCTCCTTCAGGGTCTTGGCGAAGAACGCGGTCTGTTCGCGGGAGGTGTAGGCGTTGAGCTGGCCGCCCACGGCCTCGATCTCTTCCGCGATCTGGCGGGCGTTGCGGCGTTCGGTGCCCTTGAACGCCATGTGCTCCAGAAGATGCGAGACGCCGTTGACCTCGGGATGCTCGTGTCGGGCGCCGACCTCGACCCACACGCCGACCGAGGCGGTCTCCACCGACGTCATCGGATCGGTGATGACGCGAAGCCCGTTTTCGAGGGTGGTGACCCGGACCGTCACGCCGCCCCCCTTTCGGAGAGCCTGTCCGTCACGTAACCCTGAACGGCGCCAAGATCGTTGGGCAGGACCTTGCACCGCTCCTCGCGCTCGAACAGGTCGGCGAGGTGGGGCGGCAGCTCGGGCGTCACGCCGGTTGCGTCCTTGACCGCGTTCGGGAACTTGGCCGGATGGGCTGTGGCGAGCGCGATGACCGGAATCTCGGGATCGTCGCGAAGGGCGCGCCCGGCGGCGACCCCGATGGCCGAATGGGGGTCAAGCAAAAAGCCGCTTTCGCCATGGACCTGGCGGATGGTCGCCTTGGTCTCGTCATCGTCGTAGCGCGCGCCGGTGAACAGACCCAGCATGGCGTCGAGCGCCGGGCCGCCGACCTTGTAGGCCCCGGTGTTCCCGAACCCGGCCATGATTCCGGAAACCCGACCGCCGTCCCGGTCGTGGGTCTCGAACAGCAGGCGCTCGAAGTTGGACGAGATCTGGATGTCCATGCTGGGGCTGAGGGTCGGGTGGACGTCGCTTGTCCGCATCACGCCGGTCTCGAAGAATCGGGTCAGGATGTCGTTGCGGTTGGATCCCACGATCAGCTTGTGGATGGGCAGCCCCATGCGGTGCGCCGCATAACCGGCGAACACGTTGCCGAAGTTGCCCGTGGGCACGGCGAAGGACACGGGCCGGTCCGGCGCGCCCCGGGCGACGGCTGCCCGGAAGTAATAGACGATCTGGGCCATGATTCGGGCCCAGTTGATGGAGTTGACGGCGCTCAGGTTGTGCCGGTCGCGGAAGGCCTGGTCGTTGAACATGGCTTTGACCAGGTTCTGGCAATCGTCGAACGAGCCTTCCAGCGCGATGTTGTGGACGTTGGCCGACGGCACCGTGGTCATCTGGCGGCGCTGGACGTCGGACACCCGGCCCTTGGGGTGCAGGATGAAGATTTCGACCGAATCCCGGTCGCGGCACGCCTCGATGGCGGCGGAGCCGGTGTCGCCCGAGGTGGCGCCGACCACGGTGATGCGCTCCTCGCGCGCCCCCAGGACGGTGTCGAACAGGCGGCCCAGCAGTTGCAGCGCGTAGTCCTTGAACGCCAGGGTGGGGCCGTGGAACAGCTCCATGACGTATTCGGCCTCGCCGATTTCGGTCATGGGGGCCACGTCCGGGTGGTCGAACCCGGCGTAGGCGTCGGCGGACAGCGTGTCCAGGCCGCCAGCGGTCACCGAGCCGTCCACGAAAGGGGCCATGATCCGGGATGCCTGCTCGGCGTAGGAAAGGCCATCGAGCGCGCGGATGTCGTCCGCCGAGAAGGCGGGCCAGGCGTTGGGCAGGTAGAGCCCCCCGTCGCGGGCGAGCCCCGTCAGCAAGACGTCGTCGAATGGAAGTTTCGGGGCGCGGCCCCGGGTCGAAACGTAATTCACGAACGCGCGCTCCGCTTTGTAACAAGAGCTTCATAACCCAACAACTCTCGCCTGTCACGCCATGTGATGGCGGGCTCGGCGCGGCTTGCGGGGATATTGACTTTGTTTCCGGGACGGGGTACCGCATTACATAAGAAAAAATTCGTCGAGCGCTGGCGGGGCGCGGAGGCGGCGAGGCGATCCAAACGGGGCCGGGTCGTCCGTTACGGGAAGGGAATAGCCGTGATCAAGTGGACGGACGACTTGAAGGTCGGCCTATCCTTTGTCGACGAGGAGCACAAGCGCTTCGTCGAACTCTATAACGACGCCAACGAGGCTTCGGACGAAGACTTCGCTGAACGTCTTGCGGCGCTCGTGGAGCACATACGCCTGCATTTTCAGCACGAGGAGCAGATGATGCGCGCCTCGTGCTTCTTCGCCTACTCGATCCACAAGAACGAGCACGAGCGCGTCCTCGCCGAGATCGAGCGCATCGAGGGACTCCTTGCGCAGGGAAGCCGCGACGCCGTGCGCGCGTTCCTCGCCGTGGACATCCCGTCCTGGTTCGAGGTGCACCGCAACACCATGGACCAGGTTACGTCCCAGTACGTCGTTTCCCGCCTGGGCCGAGACTGGACGCCGGAATGATCCGCCTGCCCCGCCGGCGCGTGATGTGATACATATCATTTCCTTGAAAGCCGGAATTATGGTTTTTGTCCGTCATGGCCGGGTCAAGACCGGGGATGACGAATGAATTAAGGCGGTGCGCCAGGGCGATATGATAACGGCGGAGTTGATTTTCCGAAGAGGCTGCGTTTCCGAACCATGTTGTCCGACCTGACCGCCGCCGTCTTCGCCTTCGCGCTGTTTCCGCTCGTTTTCATCCTGCCGGGTTACGTTACGGGTTGGGCGAGCGGGGTTTTCGGGTTTCGCGGGGCGTCGTTTTGGCGGCGCATGGTTTTGTCCGGGCTGCTGTCCGTTTCCGTCGTTCCCATCCTGGTCCACCTGATCGCCCGCGCGGCGTCCTTCGAGGCGGCGTTGGCGGTCCTGGGCCTGTCCTGGTTCGCCTTTCTCTATCAATTCATGGATTCCAGAAAGGTCCAGGCCCCGCCCGCCTGGGCGGTCGCGGCCGTCGTCGCCTGGGTCGTTATGGGATATCTTCTGATCGCCGACATCCACGTCGACGGCGGGCTGGTTCATTCCATGTCGGTCCACGACTACCTGAAGCACGTGGCCGTCGCCGACGCCGTGGCGCGAACCGGGATCCCGCCCGCGAACCCGAGCTTCTATCCGGGCGAGCCGCTCTCGCTCTATTACTATTACTTCTGGTTCATGCTGTGCGCGTTGGCGGATCGGCTCGGCGGCGGCGCGGTGGACGCCATGGCGGCGGTGCACGCGGGGGCGTTGTGGACCGGGCTGGTCTTCATGGGCCTGGTGCTGGAAAGCGTTCGCCAAGCGGCCAGGGACGGGATTATCGAGAGGCCGCCGCCCTATAGGCTGGCGTTGGCGCTGTTGCTCGTCACCGGACTCGACATCGTCCCAACCGTTGTCTACGGCGTGATATACGTTGAGACCGGGCTCGGCCCCGGCATACTGCCCGACCTGGAATGGTGGAACGAGCAGGTGTCGTCCTGGACCGGGACCATGGTGTGGGTGCCGCATCACCTGGCCGGGTTCGTCGCCTGCATGACCGGGTTCCTGCTATTGCGCCACGGGGGCGGTCGGATTGCGACGGTCCTCGCCGGGCTGGCGTTCGCGTCCACCGCCGGGCTGTCCATCTGGGTGGCGCTGGTCGGCGCCGCGGCGCTGGGTGCGTGGATGGTCGTGTCAGCCTTCGCCCGCAAGTGGGGCGAGGTGGGGAAGCCCTTGGCGGCGGGCTCCGTCAGCGCCGTCGCGGTCGCGCCCTACCTTTTGGACCTGTTGGACGCGACCCGGGGCGAGGCGCCGCCGCTCCGGTTCGCGGTCCGGGAGTTCTGGCCCGTGACCAAGCTGTCCGAATGGTTCGGCGTGGACGTTTCCTGCGGCTGGGCGTGCAAGTTCGGCTGGCTTCCTGTCAGTTACGGGCTGGAGTTCGGGGCCTTCGCCTTCGCCGCCGCGCTTTATTGGCTGGGACGGCGTGGGCGCGGGAAGGGGGACGAACAACGGTTCCTGGTCGTCATGGCGTTGGCCGCGCTTTTCGTCTGCTCGTTCGTGCGCGCCGACATCCACAACAACGACTTGGCGTGGCGGGGTCTGCTGTTCGTCCAGTTGCCGCTCTTGCTGTGGGCCCTGCCGGTTGTCGGGGCCATGAAGGGCCGCGTCCTTCCGGCGCTTCTGGTCCTCGGCGTTCTGGGAACGGCGGCCGAGGCCGCGCGGAGCCGCTTCACCCCGGCCACGCAACGGAACGCCGATCTGGCGCAAGCGTACCGTTGGATCGACGCGAACACGCCGAGCGACGCCGTCATCCAGCACAATCCCGACCGCAAGATCGAAGCCTTCCACGCCCTTTACGGACATCGCCAGGTGGTGGTGTCGGATCATCTGTACGGGCGGCTCTACGCCGTCGGGTCCAAGACCTTCGATCCCGTGTACGCGCCGGTGCGCGCCGTGTTCGTGTCGGGCGCTGACGTGGACCTGGCGCTTCGGGTCTCGAAACGCTTCGACATCGACTACCTGGTCGCGACGCCCGACGACGGGGTCTGGCGGGACGGTTGGCCCCGGGCGGCGACGCCCGTCTTCGCCAACGCCCACGCCCGGGTCTACTCCGTCGACGCCCTGGGCAAGCCTTCGGCGCGGTGATAGGATTCCGCTCATGATTTTGGCGCATATCACCAGGGAGGCCCTTCTCGACCACCTGCCCAAGGGCGGCAGGGCGGCGGAGATCGGCGTGTTTCGGGGCGATTTCTCCCAGCATATGCTGGACCGCATGGCGCCGGAGAAACTGCACCTGATCGACCCCTGGGAATCGGAGTCCGGCTTCTCCACCAAGGGCGATACGACCACCGTCTACAACATCGACCGGCACAAAAGCTTCCAGCATGTCCAGGAGCGTTTCCGCGACATGATCCGCGCGCGCAAGGTCGCCATCCATCGGGACTACTCCCACGACGTGGCGCCGTTCCTGGATGACGGGATATTCGGTTTCGTCTATGTGGACGGCGACCATGTCCACGACGCGGTGCTGGCCGACTTGACCTTGTTCGCGCCCAAGATGGCCGACGGCGGGCTTCTGGCCGGGCACGATTTCACCAACGCGCCCCGATACGCCGAGGACGGCTACGAGGTGGTGGGCGCGGTCCGGGACTTCCGCCGCGAGAATCCCGAGTGGCGCTATCTGCTCCTGACGCTGGAGGAGAAACCCACGTTCATCCTGACCCGGGACGGGGGCGAGGCGGTTCTCGAAAGCCTGCGGAATTCCGGGGCAGAGCTGTTCGAGATAGAGGATCTCGATGAGGCCCGGTTCGAGCACAAGGGCGCCGAGATCGTCATAGACGGCGAGACCTTTCCCGCGATCCCGGAAGCATGAACGGCGACCTCGGCAAGATCATCCTGGTTTCGGGACGGCCCAAGTACGCCTCCTTCGCGCCCATGACGCTGGGTCTGGCCGACGGGTTCCAGGCGCTTGGCGTCGAGACCGACGTGGTCTGGATCGAGGAGGGCGAGTTCGACCAGGACGCCTTCCTCGCCCGCATCCGGACATGGGACGCGGCCCCGCCCCGGGCGGTGCTTTGCTGGAACGCCAAGCTCGACCTTCGTCCCGACGGGGTCAGCATCCACGACCGGTTGGGGATTCCCCTGATCGACATCCTGGTCGATCACCCGGCGACCCACGCGCCCTTGCTCCGCCGTCTGCCGCGAAACCACATCACCACCTACCTGGACCGGGGCCATCGGGAATACCTGGACCACGCCATGCCGGGCGCGCGCGTCGTCTTCCTGCCCCACGGCGGGCCCAAGCCCCTGGACCCGCCTCCTCCCATGGCGGAACGGCCGATCCGGGTTCTGCTGTCCGGGAACTTCCACGCCGCGGGCGACATCCGCGAGACCCTGGCCCGGGTTCTGGGACGGCCCCGGGACGAAGGGCTCGACCGGGCCGCCGACGCCATGCTGGCCCGGGTGATGGACGCCATCGAGGACCCGTTCCGCGCCGCCATGACCGAGCTCTCCTTGCTGCGAAACCCGCCCCCGCCGGAAGAGCGCTGGCTCATGGCGGAAACTTTGACGGCGCCCATCTGCGCGATGGTGTCCAACGAGCACCGCATCCGCTTTCTGAACGAATTGGGCGACGTCCCGGCCACCGTGATCGGCGAAATCCACCCGGACGCCAAGGTCCCACGGCGGGACGGCATCGACTACCTGGGCCCCAAGGGGTTCGAGGAGATCCTGGCCCTGCTGCCCCAAACCCGCATTCTCGCCAACGTGATCCCGTATTTCTCGGACGGCTCGCACGAGCGGGTGTTCTACGGCATGGCCGCCGGGTGCGTGCTGGCCTCCACCCCGTCCCGTTACCTGGCCGAGGATTTCAAGGACGGCGAATCCATCCTCTATCACCAGGCGGGCGACGCGGGCCTTTCCGAGCGCGTCGCCGCGATCCTGACCGACGCGCCCAAGGCCGACGCCATGGCCCGGGCGGCTCTCGCAGCCTACGCCCCCAAGCACACGTGGGGCGAACGGGCGCGGGTGCTGGCCGGGGTGCTGGAGGCATTCGCGGAGGGAAGTTGTTGAGGCGGTTGGGTTCCGATCAATCGTCACTTCAAAAAAAGGCGTTCGAAATTTCTGTAGGCGATTTTCTCGGCCGCGTCCCTCGGGAGGAAACCGAGGACTTTCCTGTAATAGTCCAAGAGCTTCGGAACGTGATCCGAGCGATACTTCACGTAGTCGGTGCCGATCAGGATTCGGTCCGCATGACGCGTCAACAGGGCCTTCCAATCCGGGCGTAGGCGCCCATCCTCGCCAAGGGGAAGGTTGTCGGAGAACCTTGGGATCACCGAATTGAAGACGAGTGACGTCTCGCCATGGAGGTTGGGAAACCGATCCATTAGGGCGGCGAGTTTTTTCGGCTCCATGTATCCGCAATGGGCCAGGATGATCGTGACGTCGGGATTATCGCGCAGCACCCGTTCGAGCTCCGCGCCATACGTCCCTTCCAAGTGGATTTGGACGGGCGCGGCATGGGCTTTCGCCGCCTCGAACAGGGCTTTCGCCGCCGCGCCGTCGACGGCGGTTCGGATGCCGCTGGGCGCGAATGGCGCGTATCCGAGACCAAAGTAGATCTCGCCAAAGCCCACGACCTTTCCAGCCTTGATGGCTTCATTGATTTTCGAGAGTCTTCGCTCCGAAAACCCGTATTGCACGTCCATGATTTGTCCGAAGCGCCGTTTCGTCCGTCACTCGAAAGGATCGGCGAAGACGACGAACGCGTCTTGGGAAAAACTGGCGACCTTGTCGAGCTGATTGATGTCGACGAACAAGGCCGCCTTGCCGAATCCCCCCTCGACAATGTGTCGGTAAGCCTCCCCGGGATTCGACCGTCCCGACAGATGGGAATGCCCATCGAACATGGGCCCCTCATATGGCTCCGCCGCCAACGCCTGGCCGCTGTTTTCGGGAGAGCGGACGCAGACGACGAGAAGCGCCACGGTGACGAAGGTCAAGATGGGCTTCATGGTATGGGCCTCCCAATTATTGACGCTCGGATCGTACCCCGCAAATCCTTGGCGAGCGACGGGGAAAGGGCGAAATTCGCCAAAGGCGGGCCCGGGCGGCATAATGCAAATGAATGAACGCGGTTGCGAGGCGGAGGCATGCATTTGTTCGTTTTTATAATTGCTTTCCTGGTTCTGGCCAATGCGGCCGCGCCCGCCGCCAAGGCGGCCGATGGCGCGGAGTTGACCGCGACCGTGGGCGAGAGGGTTCGCAACGGCCTGCCGAAACCGGCGCAGGTCCCCGAAAACGTGGTGTGGCTCCTCTATCCGGTCACGCTGAAGGAGACCTCGGGCCGCGTCGGCGTCACCGTGCTGGGCTACAGAAAATGCTACGAGGGCGGGGAACCCTTCCGCCGTTACTGCAGCGAAGTCCGTCGCGACATCGTCGCGCTGTACGGCGCCGATCGCCTTCCGCCTGGCGGGTCGCTCGTCACCAAACGCCCGGCCTGGGTTTGGTCGGACCCGACGGGAAAGGAACTCATCGTAACGACCACGTATTTCGCCGAAGACGACAACGGCCATCCGGTGGAGGCCGAATACAGGTTCGGTTTCGTCGCGGAATAGCGCGTCTTGGTGCGTTTTCCAGCCTCGCCCTTCCCATTCCCTCCCCGATCCCCCATATTCGCCAGAGGCGTTTCACAGCGATGCGATGGAGGGGCGAATGGGCGAGGAGGCGTTTGATCTGGTCGTGGTCGGAGGCGGCCCCGGGGGCTACGTGGCCGCGATCCGCGCGGCGCAGCTGGGCCTGCGGGTCGCTTGCGTGGAGAAGCGCGGGACGCTCGGCGGCACCTGCCTGAACGTGGGCTGCATCCCGTCCAAGGCGCTTTTGCAATCCTCCCACCATTACGAGGCCGCCGCCCACGAGATGGCCGAGCACGGCGTCGGCGTCGAGAAACTCACCCTCGACCTCGCCGCCATGATGGGGCGCAAGGACAAGGTGGTCGAGGACCTGACCAAGGGCATCGAATTCCTGTTCAAGAAGAACAAGGTCGAGTACGTCGTCGGCGCCGGCCGGATCGCCGCGCCGGACACGGTGGTCGTGGACAATGGCCGCGAACTCAAGACCGAGAACATCCTGATCGCGACGGGCTCGGACGTGGCCAAGCTTCCGGGCGTCGACATCGACGAGAAGCGGATCGTCAGCTCCACCGGCGCGCTCTCGCTCCCCAAGGCGCCCAAGAGCATGATCGTGGTCGGCGGCGGCGTGATCGGGCTGGAGCTGGGCTCGGTCTGGCGCCGGCTCGGGGCCGAGGTGACGGTGGTGGAGTTCCTGGACGCCATCCTGCCCGGAATGGACGGCGACCTGGTCAAGCAGATGCAGCGGTCCTTGAAGCGCCAGGGCGTGAAATTCCGGTTGGCCACAAAGGTCACCGAGGCCAAGACCGCGAAGCAAAGCGTGTCGCTCCGAGTCGAGCCCCGCGACGGCGGCGAGGCGGAGACCCTGAAGGCGGAAACCGTGCTGGTCGCCATCGGCCGGGTTCCCTACACCGACGGTCTGGGGCTGGATGCCGTGGGCGTCGAGACCGACGAGCGCGGCTTCATCCCGGTGGACGAGGACTTCCAGACCAACGTTCCCGGCGTCTTCGCCATCGGCGACGTGATCGGCGGCGTCATGCTGGCGCACAAGGCCGAGGAAGAGGGCGTCGCCGTGGCCGAAATTCTGGCGGGCCAGTCGGGACACGTGAACTACGACGCCATCCCGGGCGTGATCTACACCCGGCCCGAGGCCGCGTCCGTCGGTAAGACCGAGGAGAGGCTGAAGAAGGACGGCGTCGATTATCGTGTCGGCAAGTTTCCCTTCACCGCCAACTCCCGCGCCCGTTGCGCGGGCGAGACCGAGGGCTTCGTCAAGATCCTCGCCGACGCCAAGACCGACCGCATCCTGGGCGCCCACATCGTCGGGCCCAACGCGGGCGATCTGATCCAGGAGGTGGCGCTGGCCATGGAGTTCGGCGGCTCGGCCGAGGATCTGGCCCGCACCTGCCACGCCCACCCGGGATTCTACGAGGCGGTGAAGGAGGCGGCGCTCGCGGTAGCCGGGCGCGCCATACACGCCTGATTAACCAAACGGACCGTATCCTTTTCATACCCCCTGGGTTGGAAACCAAAGGACGGCGCGATGTCCAAGGCGGGACGTTTTCTCATCGTTGCGGCGTTGCTGTTGGCGGCGTGGCCCGCGCTGGCCAATCCCGACGGCGTCGCCGTTATCGTCGGAAATCGGAACTACCAGGGCGGCCTGCCCGAGGTCCGCTACGCCCACAACGACGCCGAGGCGATCAAGCGCTACGTCGTCGATGTCCTGAAATTCCGCGAAGGCAACGTGATCGATCTCCGCGACGCCTCCAAGGCGCGGATGGAGGCGGTGTTCGGCAATTCGCGAAGCCCCAAGGGACGGCTGTTCAACTGGGTCCGCGAGGGACGGTCCGACGTCTTCGTCTTCTATTCCGGCCACGGCGCGCCGGGGATGTCCGAGGGCCGCGCCTACCTGTTGCCGTCGGACACGGACCCGGACCTGATCGACATCAACGGCTATCCCGTCGATGTCCTCTACGCCAATCTCGCCGCCGTTCCGGCGCGTTCGGTCAGCCTCTACATGGACGCGTGCTTCTCGGGCGTCAGCCCCGGCGGGCCGGTGATCAAGGGCGTGTCGGGGCTGACCGTCAAGCCCCGCCTGCCCAAAAGCCCCGGCGACTTCGCAATCCTGGGCGCGGCGCAAGCCGACCAGGTGGCGAGCTGGGACGACGACGCGAAGCATGGGCTGTTCACCGAATACCTTCTCCGCGCCCTTTACGGCGCGGCCGACAAATCCGGGAACGGCGACGGCCAGGTGACGCTGGGCGAGGCCCGGGCCTATCTTGACCAGGAAATGACCTACGCCGCGCGCAGGCGCCACGGCCGCGAGCAGAAAGTGGCGGCGCTGGGGCCCGTGGACCGTGTCATCGCGTCCTGGGGCCCGTCGGGTCCGCCCAAGCGCCCCGCAATCGTCCTTGAGGAAAAGATCGCGGAAGAGGCGGAGGAGGAGCCCGACATCCCCCTCGCCGAGACCAGCGAGGTGCGCGCGGCGCTCAAACGCTCCAACGTGCGGGCCGAGCCTTCGGTGGACAGCGAACGCATCGGCCTTCTCGCCCAGGGCGCGCGGGTCGAGGTCACGGGAACGCTGCGACGAGACGGCGCGACATGGTATAGGGTCATGCTGGCTGGCGGGGCCGAGGGCTATATCTTCGGCCCGCTTCTGGGGCGGCCGCTCGCAGAGACCGACGCGGACGCGGTGGAGCTGGCCTATTGGGAATCGGTCCGGTCCAGCAAGAATCCCGCCGAGCTCGAGGCCTACATCGAGGCCTATCCCGACGGCGAGTTCGTCGAGCTCGCCCGCATCCGCGCGAAAAGCCTGAAGGCGAAAAAGAAACAGAAACGCGTCGCGAAGACCGCGAAGCGCAAGCGGCTTCCGTCGCCGGACAGCCCCCAGGCCATGTACGAGGAGTACATGGGATACGCCGAAGATCTCCACCGCGAGGCCGAATGGTGGGAGAAAAAGGCCGAAAAGGCCAGGCCCGCGATGCGCAAGGCCTATCGCGCCATCGCGCACCTGAAAGACGAGATGTCCGGCGAGAAGGAGGAGATGGCCAAGGGCTTCCTCCTGAACGACCACGAGCGCATCCGGGAAGCCCGGGAGCGCTACGGCGAATACGAGGAAAAGCTCGACAAATTGATGAACGGACTCGCCGCGCTCAAGCAAAGTGGCTTGACGCGGAGCACGGAGCGCCAAAAATGGCGTCCCCCGCCACCAAGGGACAATCAACGCCATGCCTTCCCACCGCAGCGTCAAAATCGGCCCCTTTACCGTCGCTAACGACTTGCCCCTGGCCCTGATCGCCGGGCCCTGCGCCATGGAGAGCCCGGCGCACGCGATGGAGACCGCCTCCGCGCTCAAGGACATGTGCGAAAAGCTCGGCATGCCCCTGGTGTTCAAAAGCTCCTTCGACAAGGCCAACCGCACCAGCGTCGGCGGCAAGCGCGGCGTGGGGATGGAGGCGGGGCTGCGGGCGCTGGCCGACGTCCGCGAAAGCCTCGGCGTCCCCGTGATCACCGACGTCCACGACGCCAACCAGTGCGCCCCAGCGGCCGAGGCCGTGGACGCGCTGCAGATCCCCGCGTTCCTGTGTCGCCAGACCGACCTTCTTCTCGCCGCCGGGAATACGGGCCGCGCCGTCAACGTGAAGAAAGGGCAGTTCCTGGCGCCTTGGGACATGGCCAACGTGGTCGAAAAGGTGCGAAGCGCCGGAAACGACCAGGTCATGGTTTGCGACCGGGGGGCCTCGTTCGGGTACAACACCCTGGTTTCCGACATGCGAGGCCTGCCCATCATGGCCAGGGACACGGGCTGTCCCGTGGTCTACGACGCCACCCATTCGGTGCAGCAGCCGGGCGGGCTCGGCGGCGCGTCGGGGGGGCAGCGGGAATTCGCGCCGGTCCTGGCCCGCGCCGCCGTCGCCGTCGGAATCGCCGCCGTGTTCATCGAAACCCATCACGACCCGGACACGGCCATCAGCGACGGCCCCAACATGATTCCCATCCGCGAACTTCCCGCCGTCCTCGAAGTCCTGGCGGCGCTTGACCGGGTGTCGAAGGCGACCCCCGTGGACATCGGATGATGAAACCTCTCGTCGCATTGGGCCTGTTCCTGGCGCTCGGCGCAATGCCGTCGACGACGTGGGCCGAGGAGCCGTCCATCCGGGAAAACCGCGACGCGCAAATCGAGTCCGTCCGCGAAAAACGCGACGCCCATCGCGAGACGGTTCGAAAGAATCGCGACGCCCAGCGGATCGAAATCCGCGAGGATCGCCGGGAGCTTCGGGAAACCGTCCGGGAAAACCGCGACATCCGGCGCGAAGAGGTCCGGAAAGACCGCGATTCCCTGCGCGAGGAT
Source organism: uncultured Hyphomicrobiales bacterium (assembly GCA_964344345.1). Lineage (GTDB taxonomy): Bacteria > Pseudomonadota > Alphaproteobacteria > Rhodospirillales > CAYFNC01 > CAYFNC01. Next base: position 74,711 of record CAYFNC010000013.1, read on the forward strand.
ATCCGGATCAAGCGAGACGAGATGCTGCGCTGACCGCGCGGCCGCCGCAAAATCCCCCTTTTTGTGTATAAATCCCGGTTTAACAGTTGCCTTGAACGCCGGAAACGTCGATAACCCTGTGACGCAGGCCAAGGCGCGCCCGCAACGAGTTTGAGAGACAACCACTGGGTAAGAATCAGGGGGAGCAGAGAATGACTGCCATTATCGAAGTTCACGGTCGCGAAATCGTCGACAGCCGCGGCAACCCCACCGTCGAGGTGGATGTGGTGCTGGAGACCGGCGCCATGGGCCGCGCGGCCGTTCCGTCTGGCGCGTCCACCGGCGTCCACGAAGCGGTTGAGCTGCGCGACGGCGTGAAGAAGCGCTACGGCGGCAAGGGCGTCCAGAAGGCCTGCCAGTCCGTCAACGGCGAGATTTCCGACGCCATCACCGGCATGGACGCCGAGGACCAGCTTCTGGTCGACAAGACCATGATCGACCTCGACGGCACCGACAACAAGGGCCGTCTCGGCGCCAACGCCATCCTGGGCGTCAGCATGGCCGTCGCCAAGGCCGCCGCGGCCGAGGCCGGTCTTCCGCTGTACCGCTACATCGGCGGCGCGCACGCGCACGTCCTGCCGGTCCCGATGATGAACATCATCAACGGCGGCGAGCACGCGGACAACCCGATCGACATCCAGGAGTTCATGATCATGCCGGTGGGCGCCGCGAGCGGCACCGAGTCCATCCGCATCGGCTCCGAGGTGTTCCAGGCTCTGAAGAAGAACCTGTCCGACGCCGGCCACAACACCAACGTCGGCGACGAGGGCGGCTTCGCCCCCGGCCTGAACAGCGCCGAGGAAGCCCTCAGCTTCATCGTCAAGTCGATCAAGAGCGCGGGCTACAAGGCCGGCGACGACGTCTTCATCGCGCTGGACTGCGCCTCGTCCGAGTACTTCAAGGACGGCAAGTACGTGCTGAAGGGCGAGGGCAAGACCTTCGACCAGGAAGGCAACTGCAAGTACCTGGCCGACCTGGTGTCCAAGTTCCCGATCATCTCGATCGAGGACGGCATGTCCGAGGACGACTGGGACGGCTGGAAGATGCTGACCGAGGAAATCGGCGACAAGTGCCAGCTGGTGGGCGACGACCTGTTCGTCACCAACCCCAAGCGCCTCGCCGACGGCATCCAGCAGGGCGTGGGCAACTCGATCCTGGTCAAGGTGAACCAGATCGGCTCGCTGTCCGAGACCCTGGAAGCGGTCGAGATGGCCCACAAGGCCAACTACACCAACGTGATCTCGCACCGCTCGGGCGAGACCGAGGACGCGACCATCGCCGACATCGCGGTGGCCACCAACGCGGGCCAGATCAAGACCGGCTCCCTCAGCCGCTCCGATCGCCTGGCCAAGTACAACCAGCTCATCCGCATCGAGGAAGAGCTGGGCGCCGCGGCCAAGTACGCGGGCAAGAGCATCCTGCGCGGCTAACAAGCCCGACGCGGTTTTTCGGGAAGGGCGGCCCTCGGGCCGCCCTTTTCCCATGCGTGGCGTTTTTCCTCGCTCACCATCCCCCCCATTGGCGATTTTTTAAGGTTTCGGGCGTTCAATGGTGTCGGACGCTCGGTGGAGGGGTGTCCTCGGCAAGCAACGCTAGAGGATAGGTGTGGGGATGACACGGACTTCCGATAGTTTTCCGTCCGTATGGACCGGTGGATTCTTTTCGCCCGGCGCGACGCGCGGCGTCGGCGCCCTTTGGGCCCGCCTGAAAAAAGGCTTGTCCGGCGAACCCTACGTCAAGCCCGCGCTTCTGGGCGCGGTGGCCATGGCCATGGCCGTCGGCGCGGCCGGGGGGCTGCTGACCCAGGGCGGGGTCGAGGACGTGGACGTGGCCCAGTTGCCGCTGCTGCGCGCCAAGGACCAGCCCATCAAGGTGCGGCCCCAGGACCCCGGCGGCATGGACGTGCCGTTTCGCGAAATTTTGATCTACGATCGCCTGCGCGGCGAGCAGGCCCGAGAGCAGACCGTCGAGCGCCTGCTGCCGCCGCCCGAGCCGCCCATGGCGCCGCCGCGCAAGATGGCCGAGCCCGCGTTCGAAACAGCCGCCGGTCCCAAGGCGGCTCCCAAGCCCGCGCCCGCCGTCGCCGCGAAGCCCGCGCCGAAAAAGAAACTCGCGCGCGCCGTGAAGCCCAAGCCCGTCGCGCCGAAGCCCGCTTCGGCGGCGCAATCGCGCTCCGGCTACGCCGTTCAATTGGCGTCGGTCCGGTCCCAGGACGCGGCCAAAAAGGAATGGAAGCGGCTGTCCAAGCGCCACAAGGACATCCTGATCGGCCTCGACCCCACCATCGTCAAGGCGGACCTGGGCGGGAAGGGGGTGTATTTCCGTCTCCGCGTCGCCGGCATGGGCGACAGGAAGCAGGCGCAAGACTTCTGCGACAAGCTGAAGGCCCGCAAGGTCGGGTGCATGGCCGTTCGGTCGTAAAGATTTCCAAGGGTCCTTGACCCTTGGATGGCGCAATCGACCGCAAAAAATCCGGGTTTTCCGTCTACGAAACGGGTAGGGTGAAGCGGAACGCGCTTCCCTCGCCCGGTTTCGATTCCACCCTGACGCGGCCGCCGTGGCGCTCCGCGATCTTTTTCACCACCGCGAGCCCGATGCCCGTTCCCTCGTACTCGTCGCGGGTGTGCAGGCGTTGGAACACGCCGAAGATGGCGTCCAGGTGCTCCTCGGCCACGCCGATGCCGTTGTCGATCACGGAAACCATCCATTCTGTTTCCGAACGCTGGAATACGACGCGGATTTTCGGCGGGCGCGACGAGTCGTGGTATTTCACCGCGTTGCCGATCAGGTTCTGGAGCAGGCGGACAAGCTGGGATTCGTCCCCCATGATCTCCGGCGGGACCCCTTCGACGGAGAGTTCGGCCGAGGCCTCCTCCATGGCGACGGACAGGTTCATCAGGGCCTCGTCGAGGACGGTTTTCAGGGCGACGGGGGCGAAGGCCTGGCCGCGGGTCTGAACCCGAGAGTACTCCAGCAAGTCCTGGATCATGGTCGTCATGCGGTCCGCGCCATCGACGGCGAAGGCGATGAACTCCTTGGATTCCGCGTCGAGCTTGCCTTCCAGATTCTTTTCCAGAGAGCTTGTTGCGGAATGGTCCGGGATTGTAGGGATTAGGGCAAGAGATGGGT
>CAYFNC010000014.1:0-77569 GCA_964344345.1 uncultured Hyphomicrobiales bacterium
CAAAATGCTTTGTATTCTGCCGTTCTTTCCAGCTTTTCCGCACATTGGCGGATAGGAAAATGGCGGAAGGGGAGGGATTCGAACCCTCGGTACACCTGTAGGCGTACGGCGGATTAGCAATCCACTGGTTTAAGCCACTCACCCACCCTTCCGTTTGGGCGCGTCGGGTCTTGGCCGCCGCGTCCAAGGGGTTATTAATAAAGGGATCGGCTGGGTCAGGCAAGCGGGTTCCATGGCGGGTCGGCGATGGCGTAGGACACGATCCCGCCGCTGATTCGCGTCAAGTCCTTGACCATGACCGCGACGACGATGTCGCGGCGTCCGGCGGGGACGAAGACGGCGCCGAAGCGTTTCAGGCTGGGATCGATCAGCACCCGCGCTTCGGGCGGCAGGCCGAACGGCGAAACGCCGCCCGGCGGAAAGCCGGTGTAGGTGATGGTGGTGGAGAGGTTGGCCTCCATCGGCTCCCCCTCCATGTCCACGGCCCTTGGGATCGCCTCGGGCTTGCAGGTCTTGTCGCCGGCGACGACCGCCACCACCGGCGTCTCGCCCATCATATAGACCGACACCGACGCCAGCGCGGCGGGATCGACCCTGGGGTCGATGCTCGAACGCTCGCGCGGGGCCGCCTGGACGCCCGCCTCCGCCAGCGCCTCGATCACCGAAAACACGTGGGGGTCGGTGGGCTTGTTCACGGGATTTTCATTCCATTTTGCACCGCCGGGCGCTCGGACAGGCCGTCGAACCAGCGTTTGACGTTGGGGAATTCGTCCAGCGGTCCGCCCAGGTGCACCTCGTGGCGCTCGACCCAGGGATAGGTGGCGATGTCGGCGATGGAGTAATTCTCGCCCGCCAGATAGGGCGTTTCGTCGAGACGCACGTTCATGACGCCATAGAGCCTGCGGGTCTCGTCGCCGTAGCGCTTCTTGCCGTAGGGAATGTCCTCGGGCGCGAACTTGATGAAGTGGTGGGCCTGGCCGAACATCGGCCCGACGCCAGCCATCTGGAACATCAGCCACTGGATCACCGAATAGCGCGCTCGGGGCTCGGTGGGCAGCAGGCCGCTGTTCGCCTTTTCCGCCAGGTACATCATGATCGCGCCGGATTCGAACACGGCGATGGGCTCCCCGTCCGGGCCGTCGGGATCAACGATGGCGGGGATTTTTCCATTGGGATTGATCGCCAAAAATTCGGGGGCGAACTGCTCGCCCTTGCCGATCCTAATCGGGTGGGTCTTGTAGGGAAGGCCGGTCTCCTCCAGCATGATGGAGACCTTGCGCCCGTTGGGGGTCGCGAACGTGTAGAAGTCGATCATGTCGGCAAGTCCCTTCGTGGCGTCTTTTCCTTTGGGATGATACGGAACCCGCCCCCGGCGTCAATCGTAGTGTGTTTTTGCCTCTCGGACGCCGATGGCGCGGTCCGACCAGCCGGTCAGGAACAAGACCTCGAATGTTGCGGGGACCCGGCCGCCGGGGTCGCCGAATCGCTCGACATAGCGCCGGGCGGCCTCGAACACGGTGGCGCGCCGAGTGAAGGCCTTGCGCCGCTTCAACAGCGCGTTCGCCTCCCCCATGCCGCGAAGGTCGGCCATCAGGCGGATGGGCTCGCCGTAGCTCACCGTGATCGCGTCCTGGTCCGCCACCGGCTCGATGAAGCCCGCGCGTTGCAGAAGATCGCCCGCGTCCTTGACCGTGGCGAAGGGGGAGATCCTGGGGCTCGCGCCGCCGTCCAGGTCGGCCTCGGCCGACGTCAGGGCCCAGCGGAGCTCGCGCAAGGTCTCGCCCCCGAACAGGGTCGCGAGGAACAGGCCGCCGGGCTTGAGCGCCCGGCGGATCTGGATCAACGCGCCCGGCAGGTCGTTGGCCCAATGGAGCGAAAGGTTGCCGATGATCAGGTCGAACGAGCCGGACGCGAAGGGCAGGAACTCCTCGTCGACCGCGACGGAAACCGCCATGGCGGGGGACAGGTCGACCTGGACCAGTGTCTCGATCCCACCGCGCGCGCCCAGGACCTCGGCCATGATCCCGCCCCGGCATCCGAGATCCAGCGCCAGGGGAAAATCCCGCCGGACGTCGTCGAGGCGATCGGCCAGGCGATCGGCGACCTCGCGGATCAGGAAATCATGTTCTCCGAGGCCGGGCGCCGACCGGTCGCGGTGGCGCCGGACGGCGCGGCGGTTGAAGAGCGCGTGGGATTCGGACATGGTTCCTTTATGGCATACGAGGACGGAACCGCAAGTCTTGGGACCGCGGCCCTTCTGCGCGGATTGGCCGCGCGGGCGCTGGACGTCGTGCTGCCGCCCCGCTGCCTCGCCTGCGGGGTGGTGGTTGCGCGCGGCGGGGCGTTGTGCCAGGACTGCTGGGAGGGCGTGCGCTTCATCGCCGATCCGGTCTGCCCCCGTTGCGGAATCCCGTTCGAGTTCGATCCCGGCGACGGCGCGATATGCGGGGCCTGCGCCCGCGCCGAGCCTCCGTTCGGGCGCGCCCGCGCGGCCGTGGTCTACGACGACGAAAGCCGCCACCTGGTCATGGCCTTCAAGCACGGCGACCGCACCGATTCCACCCCGGCCTTCGGCCGTTGGCTCATGCGGGCGGGGGCGGAGGTTCTGGACGGGGCGGACGCGCTGGTTCCGGTTCCGCTCCATTGGACCCGGCTGTTCGCCAGGCGCTACAACCAGTCGGCGCTTCTCGCCAACGAACTGGGGCGGCTCTCCGGCGTGGGGGTGGTTCCGGACGCGATCATCCGGCGCAAGCGCACGCCCCCACTGGGCCATATGGGACCGGCGGCCCGGCGCAGGAAGCTTCAGGGCGCGTTCGCGGCCAATCCCGGACGCATCGGCGCCTTGAAGGGACGACGGGTTCTGTTGATCGACGACGTGATGACCACGGGCGCCACCATCGCCGCGTGCGCCAAGGTTCTGGCGCGCGCGGGCGCTTCCGACGTGGACGTGTTGACCTTGGCCCGGGTGGTCCGGCCGTCCGCGTGATCAGGCGTCCACCAGGATGCGGCGGGGGTCCTCGACGCATTCCTTGACCCGGACCAGGAACGAGACCGCTTCCCGCCCGTCGATGATGCGGTGATCGTAGCTGAGCGCCACGTACATCATGGGCCGGGCCTGGATCGAGCCGTCGGGCATGACCATGGGGCGTTTTTGCACCTTGTGCATGCCGAGGATGCCGGACTGGGGCGGGTTCAGGATCGGCGTGGACATCAACGAGCCGTAGACGCCGCCGTTGGTGATGGTGAAGGTGCCGCCCTGCAGCTCGCCGAGCCCGAGGCGCCCTTCCCGCGCCCGGCGCCCGAGGTCGCCGATGGTGGTTTCGATCTCGGCGAAGGACATCTGGTCGGCGCCGCGCACCACGGGCACCACCAAGCCTTGCTCGGTGCCGACGGCGACGCCGATGTCGTAATGGTTCTTGAAGATCAGGTCGTCGCCGGAAATCTCGGCGTTCACCGCCGGGAATTCCTTCAGGGCCGAGATGGCCGCCTTGACGAACAGCGACATGAACCCGAGCCGTGCGCCGTGGCGCTTTTCGAACGACTCGCGATACTGGTTGCGGAGCTCCTGCGCGGCGGTCATGTCGATTTCGTTGAAGGTGGTCAGCATGGCCGCCGTGTTCTGGGCCTGCTTCAGGCGCGCGGCGATCATGCGGCGCAGCTTGGTCATGGGCACCCGCTCCTCGTTCTGGAGCGGGGCGCGGGCGGGCGCCTCGGACGGCGGCGGGGCCGACGGCATGGCTTGAGGCGCTGGCGCCTGGGCGGCGGCCGGGGCCGGGGGCGGATTCTCCAGATAGGCCAGCACGTCGCCCTTGAGCAAACGCCCGTCCTTGCCGGTGGCCGGGATGGCGCCCGGGTCCAGGTTGTTCTCCTCGACCAACTTGCGCACGGCGGGGGACAGCGGCGCGCCCGCGGCGGCCGGTTGCGGAGCCTGCTGAACAGGGGCGGGCGCGGCGGCCGGTTTCGCGGCGGCGCCGGCGCCGACGGCGACCTGGCCCAGCACCGATCCCACCTGCACCTCGGTCCCCTCGGCGGCGGCGATGGCGGCGAGCGATCCGGCGGCGGGGGACGGAACCTCGACGGTGACTTTCTCGGTTTCCAGCTCCACCAGCGGCTCGTCCTGTCCGACGGCGTCGCCCACGGCCTTGAACCACTTGGCCACCGTCGCCTGGGTGACGGACTCGCCCAACGCCGGGACGATGATGTCGGCGGACGCGGAGGACGCTTGAGGGGTTGGCGCAGGGGCCGGAGCGGGCGCGGGAGCGGCCGCGCCCTCGGCGATGCGGCCCAAAAGCGCGCCGACCTCGACCTCGGCGCCGACCTCGACCAGGACCTCGCTCAGGGTTCCGGCGGCGGGAGCCGGGACCTCGACGGTGACTTTTTCGGTTTCCAGCTCCACCAGCGGCTCGTCGGCGGCGACGGCGTCGCCCGGCTGCTTGAACCACTTGGCCACGGTCGCGGAAGTGACCGATTCGCCCAGGGAGGGAACGATGATGTCCGTTGCCATGAATAGATCCTCGCTTAAGCGTCAGCGCCTGATGCGGCGGAAAGGTTGCTCCAGGACGTCGAGGGGGGCCCGGAGGGCCTTGTCCACCAACTCCTGCTGCTCCTGATTATGGATTCTGAGAAGCCCGGTGGCCGGGGACGCCGACGACTTGCGCCCGGCGTAGGCGGGCATGGCCTGCTTGCGGCCCAGCTCCTCGAGAATGAAGTTGATCCTGGGCAGGGCGAAGTACCACGCGCCCTGGTTGGCCGATTCCTCCTGGCACCAGACCACGTCGGCGTTGTGGTAGCGGCCGAGCTGCTGCAGGACGCTGCGCCGGGGCCAGGGATAGATCTGCTCGACCCGGACGATGGCCACGTCCTTGATCTTCAGTTCGCGCCGGACCTTGAGCAGGTCGTAGTACACCTTGCCCGAACACAGGATCACCCGGCGGATATTCTTGTCGATGTCCAGCACGTCCTGTTCCGGAATCACCCGGTTGAAATGGGTGCGCGGGCCCATCTCGCCCAGGTTCGACACCGCCAGCTTGTGGCGCAGCAGCGACTTGGGCGACATGACGATCAGGGGCTTGCGGAAATTCCGGCGCACCTGGCGGCGAAGCGCGTGGAAGTAGTTCGCGGGCGTGGTCAGGTTGACCACCTGCATGTTGTCCTCGGCGCAAAGCTGGAGATAGCGCTCCAGACGGGCCGAGGAATGCTCGGGCCCCTGGCCCTCCATGCCGTGGGGCAGCAGCATGACCAGCCCGCTCATGCGCAGCCACTTGGTCTCGCCGGACGCGATGAACTGGTCGATGATCACCTGGGCGCCGTTGGCGAAATCGCCGAACTGGGCCTCCCAAAGCGTCAGCGCGTCGGGCGCGGTGATAGAGTAGCCGTATTCGTACCCCAGCACCGAGGCCTCCATCAGCGGGCTGTCGATGACCTCGAAATGGGCCTGGCCGTCACGGATGTGGTTGAGCGGCACGTAACGCTCTTCGTTGGTCTGGTCCACCAGGACCGAATGGCGGTGCGAGAACGTGCCGCGCCCCGAGTCCTGGCCCGAAAGCCGGACCGACGAGCCCTCGGCCAAAAGGGTGCCGAAAGCCAAGGCCTCGGCCGTGGCCCAATCGACGCTCTCGCCGGAATCGATCATCAAGCGCTTGGCCTCGAGTTGCTTGACGATCTTTCGATTGGCGTCGAAATGCTCCGGCGAACGGGTGATGGCGTGTCCGACCTCGCGCAGAATCTCCATGGGGACGGCTGTGTCGTATTCCTTCAGCTCCTCCTCGTCGGAAAGCTGGACCATGCCCTTCCACTTGCCTTCCAGCCAGTCGGCCTTGTTGGGCCTGAAACTCTTCCCGGCCTCGAACTCCTTCTCCAGCCTCTCGTAAAAGGCGGCCACGATGGCGTCGGGCTCGTGTTCCTTCAGCGTGCCGTTTTCCACCAGGCGAGCGCCGTAAACTTCCCTGGCGCCCGGATGCTCGTCGATCACCTTGTACATCACCGGCTGGGTGAAGGCGGGCTCGTCCGCCTCGTTGTGGCCATGGCGGCGGTAGCAGAACATGTCGATCACCACGTCCTGATTGAACTCCTGGCGGAATTCGGTGGCGATGCGGGTGATGTGGACCACGGCTTCCGGATCGTCGCCGTTCACGTGGAAGATCGGGGCCTGGATCATCTTGGCCACGTCCGACGGATAGGGCGACGAGCGCGAATAGGACGGGCTGGTGGTGAAGCCGATCTGGTTGTTGACGATGAAGTGGATGGTGCCCCCGGTGGAATAGCCCTTGAGGTCCGAAAGGCCCAGCGTCTCCGCGACCAAGCCCTGGCCCGCGAAGGCGGCGTCGCCGTGCAGCAGGATGCCCATGACCTGCTTCTCGCCCTTGGCGCGGTCGCCGGTCTGGGTCTGCTTGGCGCGGACCTTGCCCAGCACCACGGGGTTGACGGCCTCCAGATGCGAGGGATTGGGCACCAGGGTGACGTTGACGGTGGAGCCGTCGAACACCCGCTCCGCCGACGTTCCCAGGTGGTACTTCACGTCGCCCGAACCCTGGACGTCGTCGGGTTTGGCGGACTCGCCCTGGAATTCCGACACGATGGCGGGGAACGGTTTGCGCATGACGGTGGCGAGCACGTTGAGCCGCCCGCGATGGGCCATGCCGAGCACCACCTCCTTGACGCCGAGCTGGGCGCCGCGCTTGAGGATCTGCTCGATCGCCGGAATGGCGCTTTCGCCGCCGTCCAAGCCGAAGCGCTTGGTGCCGGTGTACTTGACGTGGAGGAACTGTTCGAACCCCTCGGCCTCGACCAGGCGCTCGTAGATGGCGCGCTTGCCCTTGAGGGTGAAGTCGGTGCGGTTGTGGGCGCTTTCGATGCGCTTTTGGATCCAGGCCTTCTGGTCCGGTTCCTGGATGTGCATGAACTCGACGCCGATGCGGTCGCAATAGGTCTCGCGAAGGACCTGGAGGATTTCGCTCAGCGTCGCGGTCTCGAGTCCCAACACGTAATTGATGAAGATGGGCCGGTCCATGTCGGCGTCGGTGAAGCCGTAGGACTTGGGATCGAGCTCCGGATGGTAGGCGCGGCCCTCCAGCCCCAGGGGGTCGAACTTGGCGATCAGGTGGCCGCGCACCCGGTAGGTGCGGATCATCATCAGCGCGCGGATGGAATCCAGCGCGGCGGCGCGGATGGTCTTGGCGTCGTAGCCCCTGAGCGTCTGGTCGGCGCCGGTCTGGGGCATGCCGCCCGGCGGGGCGTCCATTTCGCCGCGTCCGATCACGGCGGCGTCCGACGGCGCCCAGCTTGCGCCGCGAAGCTCCTCGATCACCGAGCGGCCGTCGTCGCCCAACTCCGCAAAAAAAGACGCCCAACTCGGGTCGACCGAATTGGGGTTCTCGAGGTACCGGGCGTAGAGCTCGGCGATAAATGTCGCATTTGTGCTGTTAAGAATTGTTTCCAGCATTGTTCCTGGGCCCCCTGGGAAAAAGGCGCGGCATTCGCCGCGCCTTTCCCTTAGTTAGGAATTCAGGGAACGATTGTCATCCCCCCATGGCCTCCACCATGGTCTTGCCCAGATCGGCGGGCGACAGGGAGACGTGGATCCCGGCGGCCCTCAGGGCGTCCATCTTGCCCTGGGCCGTGCCCTTGCCGCCGGAGATGATGGCGCCGGCGTGGCCCATGCGGCGTCCCGGAGGCGCGGTCTGGCCCGCGATGAAGGCGACGACCGGCTTCTTGGTCCCGGACTGCTTGATGAAGTCCGCGGCCTCTTCCTCGGCGCTGCCGCCGATTTCGCCGATCATGATGATGCCCTCGGTCTTCGGGTCGGACACGAAACCCTCGAGGCAATCGATGAAGTTGGTGCCGTTCAGCGGATCGCCGCCGATGCCGACGCAAGTGGTCTGGCCCATGCCGGTGACGGTGGTCTGGGCGACCGCCTCGTAGGTCAGGGTGCCGGAGCGCGAGACGACGCCGATCTTGCCGGGCTGATGGATGTGGCCGGGCATGATGCCGATCTTGCACTCGCCGGGCGTGATGATGCCCGGGCAGTTCGGACCGATCAGGCGGGTGTTGCTGTCGCCGAGCGCGCGCTTGACCTTCAGCATGTCCTGAATCGGCACGCCCTCGGTGATGCAGACCGCCAGCGGGATCTCGGCGTCGACGGCTTCCAGGATCGCGTCGGCCGCGAAGGGCGGCGGGACGTAGATCACGGAGGCGTCGGCGCCGGTGGCCTCGCGGGCCTCCTTGACCGTGTCGAAGACGGGCAGGTCGAGATGCTTGGATCCGCCCTTGCCCGGGGTCACGCCGCCGACCATCTTGGTGCCGTAGGCGATCGCCTGCTCGGAGTGAAAGGTCCCCTGCGCGCCGGTGAAGCCCTGGCAGATGACCTTGGTGTTGGAGTCAATCATAATGGACATGGTTACGAGGCCTCCTTCACGGCCTTGACCGCCTTCGCGGCGGCGTCGCCAAGGTCATCGGCGGAAATGATGGGAAGCCCGGAGTTGGCGAGGATTTCCTTGCCCTTCTCCACGTTGGTGCCTTCGAGGCGAACAACCAACGGCACGTTGATGCTGACTTCCTTGGCCGCCGCGACCACGCCGTCGGCGATGATGTCGCAACGCATGATGCCGCCGAAGATGTTCACCAGCACGCCCTTCACGTTGGGATCGCTGAGGATGATCTTGAAGGCCTCGGTGACGCGCTCCTTGGTGGCGCCGCCGCCGACGTCGAGGAAGTTGGCGGGATCGCCGCCGTGCAGCTTGATGATGTCCATGGTCGACATGGCCAGGCCGGCGCCGTTCACCATGCAGCCGATGGAGCCGTCGAGACGGATGTAGTTGAGGTCGTGACGGGCCGCTTCCAGCTCCATCGGGTCCTCTTCGTCCTCGTCGCGGAGCTCCTGGACGTCCTTGTGGCGGAAGAGCGCGTTGTCGTCGAAGGACATCTTGGCGTCCAGCGCGCGAACCTCGCCTTCCGGAGTGACGATCAGCGGGTTGATCTCGATCAGGCTGGCGTCAAGTTCGGTGAAGGCCTTGTAAATGGCCATGAAGAACTTGATGCCGGCCTTGACCTGGTCGCCCTCGAGCTTGAGGCCGTAGGCCAGCTTGCGAGCGTGATAGGGCATCATGCCGGTCAACGGGTCGATGGCCACGGTGGTGATCTTCTCCGGGGTCTCCTCGGCGACCTCCTCGATGGACATGCCGCCCTCGGTCGAGGCGATGAAGACGATCTTGCCCATGCCGCGGTCGATCAGGCAGCTGACGTAGAGCTCGCGGGCGATGTCGCAGCCATGCTCGATGTAGATGCGCTTGACTTCCTTGCCCACCTCGCCGGTCTGCTTGGTGACCAGGATGTGGCCCAGCATTTCCTTGGCGTTCTCGACGACGTCCTCGACCGACTTGACGACGCGCACGCCGCCCTTGCCGTCCGGGTTGTCCTTGAACTTGCCCGCGCCGCGTCCGCCGGCGTGGATCTGGGACTTGACCACCCAAATCGGGCCGTCGAACTGCTTGGCGACCTGTTCGGCCTCGGCGGGCGTGTAAGCCACGCCGCCGCGACCGACGGTCACGCCATACTTCGCAAGCAGCTGCTTGCCTTGGTATTCGTGAATGTTCATCGGTGTCCTCGTATGACTATGTCTATTGAGACGCCAATTAGCCCATCAGGCCCTTGGTGACGTCGATCAGGCCCTTCACGGCGTTGACCGAGTGGTCGAAGCCGGCGCGATCGGTCTCGTTCAGCTCGATCTCGACGATCCTCTCGACGCCGCCGGCGCCGATGACCACGGGAACGCCGACGTAGATGCCGTCAAGGCCGTAGACGCCGTCGCAGTACGCGGCGCAGGGCAGGACGCGCTTCTTGTCCTTCAGGTAGGACTCGGCCATCTCGATGCCCGCGGTGGCCGGGGCGTAGAACGCGGAGCCGGTCTTCAACAGGCCGACGATCTCGGCGCCGCCGTCGCGGGTGCGCTGAATGATCTGGTCGAGCTTCTCCTGGGTGGTCCAACCCATCTTCACCAGGTCCGGCAGCGGAATGCCGGAGACGGTGGAGTACTGGGCCACGGGAACCATGGTGTCGCCATGGCCGCCCAGAACGAAGGCGGTGACGTCCTCGACCGAGACGTTGAACTCCTCGGCCAGGAAGAAGCGGAAGCGGGCCGAGTCCAGCACGCCCGCCATGCCGACGACCATGTTGTGCGGCAGGCCGCAAACTTCGCGCAGCGCCCAAACCATGGCGTCGAGCGGGTTGGTGATGCAAATCACGAAGGCGTTCGGGCAGTGCTTCTTGATGCCCTCGCCGACCGACTGCATGACCTTGGCGTTGGTGCCGATCAGGTCGTCGCGGCTCATGCCGGGCTTACGGGCGACGCCGGCGGTCACGATGACCACGTCGGAACCCGCGATGTCGGCGTAGTCGTTGGCGCCCTTCAGATTGCTGTTCACGCATTCGATCGGCGTGGCCTGGTTCAGGTCCAGCGCCTTGCCTTGCGGAACGCCTTCGATGATGTCGAAAACGACCACATCGCCCAGTTCCTTGGTGGCGCAAAGGTGCGCGAGAGTACCGCCGATATTGCCAGCGCCGACCAGCGCGATCTTGTTTCTTGCCATGGTTTCCGTCCCTGTTTCCCCTAGGTTTTGACTGTTCGGCGCATGCGGACCCCCACGGTCCGCCCAGTGCGCCAGCCCGCCGTTAGTAGCCTGAATCCCAATGGAGGGCAAGAGGGCGCCAGCGCAAAACCCCCGATTGGAGAGTCATTTTTCGGCGGCATACTGGCGAATCCGACCGTTAAAGGGCGGAGAACTACTCGAAAATGGCGTCCTTTCCCGTTCGGGTCTGGCGCGCGGGCGCGGCTGGGTCTATCATGCGCCCATGAACACGCCACCGAACAAGATCGCGCCGGGACAGATCTGGCTGGGCACGGGCCCGGCGGCGCCGACGGACGCGCCGCCTCCTCCCCCCCCGCCACCACCTCCTCCCCCGCCTCCGCCCGCTCCCGAGCCGGAGCCGGAATTCGCGCCGCCTTCTCCACCGCCGCCTTCTCCACCGCCTCCGCCTCCACCCGCGCCTGAGCCCGCGCCCGTGGGGCCCGCGCCGACGGACGAGGGACCGCTCGCCCGCCAGAGCCGCGAGCTGTCCACGGGACTGGTCGACGCCTTGGTCGAGCGCCTGGGCAAGGAGGCCGAGGCCCGGGATGGAAGGCTGCTGATCGGCGATATCGTCGGATTGAAGAGCGAGCTCTCCATCGTGGCGGAGAACCTACGCATCGGCTTCCTCGAGGCGTTCGAGGAATATGAAAAGGCCCAGGAGCGCTCGAAATGGGATCAAACGCGCCAATTCCCCTTCGACCGCATCATCGTCAAGAAGTTCGCGCACCTGTTCGCCGACTTCGAACTGGCGCCCGACAAGTCCGAGGCGGTTTCGCGCCGCGTGCTGCCCGGCTTCTTCATCGCCATGAACATGATGCTGGGCCCGGAGATGCTGGACGACCTGCAGCAGCGCTGCCGCGAGATCGTCGAGCGCGTGCGCGACCAGTACATGGACGATTTCGACTGGTCCCACGTCTACGACATGCCGGAAGTCAAGATGCTGCTGCTCAACGCGCTCGGCAAGATGGCGCTGTATTTCCGGGACGTGGAGCGTCGGACCGTGTGGTTCATCGACCTGGTCAACGCCAACCTGCCCCCGGCGAACAACGATGCGCCGGACAAGGGCTGGCTCTTGACCGAGGCGGGCATGCGCCGCCTGTTCGCGGCGCTGTTCCTGGACCTCAAGCGGGCGCTGGACGACGAGATGGGACGGCTGCGCATCACCCGCTTTCACGGGGCCGAGGCCTGCGTCGACCTGGTCGAGATCTTCGAGAAGCTGCAGACCTGGCGTTAGAGTCCGCTCAGCCCGGGGCCTCGCCGAAGCCGCGAAGCGACCATTTCTCCTGGATGTCCGAGTCCTGGTTCGTCTGGTAGTCCCCGAGCGCCGCGCCCATGACCGGGGCGAGGTCGGCCACCTCGAACCCGCCCCAATCCGGACCGTCGAACGGCGGGCGGCCCTGGCGGGCGAGGGCGTCGACGGTCAGCACCGAGCTCTGGTCCAGCATCCACATGTAATAGCCCTGCCTGATCACCCCGGTGATGTAGCGGTCGATGTAGTCCACCACGGTCAGGGTTTCCGGCGCGAAGCGGAAATAGGACAGGGACAGGTGCATGATCAGCATGGGGTCGAAGGCGTGGACCTTGAAGATTCCGGCCTTGATGCGCTCGAGCCCATGGAATTCCTCGACCCTGGGCGACCAGACCACGTCGATGTCGGACACCAGCGCGGATTTTTCATGATGGCGCATCAGGGGGCCGACCACCTGCAGCCGACGGCAGGCGTAGAGCGAGGCCTCGTCCTGGAGCGGCTCGGCGCTCATCCGCAGGTTGGGATGGCGCGCCAGCAAGGCGTCGCGCCTGGCCTCGAACCCGGGCGTCGGATTCATGACGTGGATGTGGCAGCAGCCCTCGGGCCAGCTTTCGAACAATGACCCCACGAAGCCCACCGCGAACCGGTCGAAGTAGAGTCCGTTGCAGGACGAGAGCGCGAAGAAATCGTGGCCTGTCGCCCCGAACGGAGCGCCCGCGTCCACGGGCTCTGTCGCCGGGATGTCCAGAGCGGGCAGGTCGGGCTGGATCAGGGCGAATTCCTTCATGATCATCCGGACCCGGTCCAGGTCCTTTTCCTCGCGGAACAGGAAATCCGCGTTTCTTGTCGCGAGCTTCAACGTCGAGCCCAACCGCGCCTTGCAGTCGTCGATGTCGCCCTGGTGCGCCCGGATTCCCGCCAGCACGTACTGGGACGCCATGGACATGGGCTCGGCCTCGAGGGTCGCGTCGTGAATCCGCTCCACGGTTTCCCATTCGCCCGCCTCGAACAGGCCCTTCAGGAACAGAAGGTACCCGTCGAGCCCATTTTCCCCTTGGGCCTGAACCGAATGGAACAGCGCGGGAACGTCGGCGTGCCGTCCCTCGTCGATGCAGGCGGTGGCGGTTTGAAGCAGGTCCATCCTTCGCTCGCGTTCCTTAATCCGCGTCCGACAATAGCCCACGCCGCAATTCCGGGCATTAAATTACCGCCTTGAAGGCGGTTTGGAAGGGGTCAGTTGGCGAGGATGTGAAGGGCGGAGCGGTATTTGTCGAGGCGGGGACAGGGTGTGAGGTCCGTCATGTTGTCCCGGATGTCCGCCATCTTGATCCATCGGGCGACGGAGTGGCGCCGGGCCCGGTGGATGAATTGGTGGTAGCTCTCACCCTGACGCTTGGTCAGCGCGTCCACCGCGTTCACCACGGTCGAGGAAAATCCTTCGCGCTTAAGGCCGGAAAGGGTGACGTGGGTGTCCTCGACCACGTCGTGGAGAAGCGCCGCCGCGACCGCCGCGGGGCCCAGAGTGCGCACGCCGTTGCTGACGCGCACCGGATGGACGATGTAGGGATCGCCGTTGTAGCGCGTCTGGCCCGTATGAGCCTCGGTGGCCAGGGTCAGCGCCCGGGAAATCAACATGGCGTCGGTCATGCGTCTCTCCGTCTCCGTTATCCTCGATATTAACCTTGTTTCGTTACCAGAACGTTAGCGACTGGGTCATGAAAGGAACTGGGCGATCTTCTTTCTCCGTTGTAGACCTTTTCTTGCATTGTCTTTGTGATTGCCATCACACTATGTTATGGGCCAATGTGTTTTGGCCCTTTTGGGCGGCGGGATAGTCAGCGATTGAGGACGTTATGACCATTGCAACGGCGGTGTCGTCGAGGACTGTCCGGCTGGTGGTGTTCGCCGTGATCGCCTGCTTGCTGCATGGTCCGGCGCTGGCGGATATCCAACTGTCCGGGTCCAGCACCATCTTGCCCGTGGTGAAAAAGGCCGCCGCCGGATTCGAGGCGGAAACCGGCATTCGCGTCCGGGCCAAGGGCGGGGGCAGCAGCGTGGGCGCGCGCTCGGCCATCGCGGGGACGGTCGATCTCGGTATGGTGTCCCGGGCCCTGCACGCCGAGGAGGCGGAAAAACTGGTCGCCCACACCTTCGCCCAGGACGGCGTCGCCGTGATCGCCAACAGCGCCAACCCCATCGGCGAACTGACCCGCGAGCATATCGCGGCCATGTTCATGGGGCGGGTCGTCAATTGGAAATACGTCGGCTGGAAGGACGAGCCGGTGGTCCTGGTGGTCAAGGAGGAAGGCCGCTCGACCAAGGAGCTGTTCGAGAAGTTCTTCGCCATAGAGGGCAAGGAGCCCAAGGACGCCCACGTCATCGGCTCCAACGCCGAGGCCATCGTCTTCGTGGCGGGCGACCCGTCGGCCATCGGCTACGTGTCCATCGGCACGGCCGAGCACGCGGTCTCCAGCGGCGTGCACCTGAAGCTGATCGCCCTCGAAGGGGCCGCGGCGACCGTGGACAACGTCCGGAACGAATCCTATCCGCTGCGCCGCCCGCTCAACCTGGTGAGCGCCGGCGAGCCAAACCCGGAAAGCAGGCGGTTCATCGATTTCGTGCTCGGCCCCAAGGGGCAGGCCATCGCCCGGGACCTGGGATTCGTCCCGGTCGGGAAATAGCGCTTTCGAAACATGAAGCATTTAACGGTCAGGGATAGCCTTCTCGTCGGCTTCGTCATCATCGCGCTGGCGGTGCTGGTCAGCGCGGGCGTGAACCTGTGGCTCATGACCGAACTGCAGGGCAAGATGAAGAGCGAACTCGTGCTCGAGGCCCGCATCGCCGAGGACGCGGAGCAGCTTCGCACCATCGTCGCCAACATCCAGCGCTCCGCCCTGCAAAGCGCGTTGGAGCGGAACGAGGACCAGCTCATGGCCTCGACCATGGACTCGAACCGTTTCTTCCGACTGATCGAGGACATCAGAGGTCAAATCCCCGAAGGCTGGACGGAAGAACGGGAGCTGCTTTCCCATCTGGTCAGGGACTATCGGAAGTTCATGGTCAGCGCGCTGTCCCTTTTCGCCGGATACGTGGAAGGGCTTGAGGTCGGCCAGGAGAACCTGCGCAAGATGCGGGCCCGTTCGGAGCATTTCAACAGCCAGTTGGACGACTTCGTCCTCGCCGCCCGCCAGCGCATGGACCGGACCACGACCAGCATCGTCTCGCTTGCGGATTACTCGGTGCAGGCGTTCTTCCTGGTGTTCGGGCTGATGGTCGCGGCCATGGGCGCGGCGCTGTATTTCCTGAACGCCAAGCTGACCCATCCCGTGGCCAGGCTTGAAAGCTTCCTCAAGGAGGTCGGCCACTCGGACATCAAGCTCGAAAAGCGCCTTCCGGTGAACAGCGAGGACGAGATCGGCTTCATCACCAGCGCCGTGAACCAGATGCTGGACGAACTGAAGGCCTATCGCGGCGGCCTGGAAGCCAAGGTCGAGGAGCGAACCCGCGAACTGCAGTTCGCCAAGGAGCAGGCGGAAAGCGCCAACCGCGCCAAGTCGGAGTTCCTCGCCAACATGTCGCACGAGCTTCGCACGCCCTTGAACGCCATCATCGGATTTTCGGGCATCACCCTGAACGAGGTCTTCGGCCCCCTGCCCCGGAAATACGCCGAGTACGCCCAGGACATCAACGATTCCGGCCAGCACCTTCTGGAGGTGATCAACGAGATCCTGGACATGTCCAAGATCGAGACCGGACGGTTGGAGCTTTTCGAGGAGCAGTTCGCCCCCATCGAGACCATCGACGAGGCCCTGCGCTTCATCGGAGACCAGGCGCTCCGGCGCGGCGTCGCCCTGAAAAGGGAGCTTCCGGACGACTGCCCCGACCTGTTCGCGGAGAAGAAACGCCTGCGCCAGATCGCGCTCAACCTTCTCAGCAACGCCATCAAGTTTTCCGAAGAGGGCGGGACGGTCCGCGTCCAAGCCGGGAAAACCAAGGATGGCGAATTCATGATGGCCATCGCGGACCAGGGCATCGGCATGTCCGGGGACGATGTCAAGAAGGCGCTGGAGCCCTTCGGACAGGTGGACAGCAAGCTGGCCAGGAAATTCGAAGGCACCGGCCTCGGCCTGCCGCTGACCAAGCGCCTGATGGCCGAGCACGGCGGCCGCATGGAAATCGCAAGCGAAAAGGGCGTCGGCACCACGGTGAGCGTCTTCTTCCCCGCTGAACGCGTTGCGGCCAAAAAGCCGTAAGACCGTTGATTCCCGCCGCCGGGAATGGGACAATTCCCCGCTTGGCTTTTTCGGGGGGAAAACCATGCGCCGCGCCGTCGCCGCACTGCTGATTCTGGCCACCTTAGCGTTCATGAACGCCGCCGCCGCCAAGGAGCGCGGGGTGACGGTCAACCTTCGCGCGGGCGAAAACGCGTCCTCGCCCGTGGCCAAGACGGTCACGCTGTATTCGAAATCCCACGCCCTGGTCATCGGCATCGACAAGTACACCAAGGGTTGGCCCCGCCTGTCCAAGGCGGTCGAGGACGCCCGACGGGTCGCGACCGAGCTCAAGCGCAAGGGCTTCAACGTCAGCCTCAAGACCGACTTGAAGTCCCGCGAGCTGTCGACAGCGCTCAAGGAATTCTTCGCCATCAAGGGCGCGGACCCCGAAGCGCGGCTGTTCCTCTGGTACGCGGGCCATGGCCACACCATGAACGGGGAGGGCTTCCTGGTTCCGGCCGACGCGCCGTCCCCCACCGACCCGCGGTTCAAGGTGCGGGCGCTGCACATGCGCGATTTCGGGGGGCTGATGCGGCTGGCCGAGGCCAAGCATGTGCTGTCCGTGTTCGACAGCTGCTTTTCCGGCACCATCTTCCAAGCCCGCGCCGGCGCCGCGCCCGCGGCCGTGACCGACAAGACCATCAAGCCGGTGCGCCAGTTCATCACGTCGGGCGACGCGGGCCAGCAGGTGCGCGACGACGGCTCGTTCCGGGAATACTTCGTCCGGGCGCTCAGGGGCGAGGAGCGGGCGGACTTCAACCGCGACGGCTACGTCACCGGCGAGGAGCTGGGCCTGTTCCTGTCCCAGCGCGTCGCGGCCCTGACCCAGGCGGCGCAGACGCCAAAGGCGGGCAAGCTGCACGACGTCCGCTTCAACCAGGGCGACTTCGTTTTCGTGCTGCCGGGCGGCGCGGCCAAGGCGCCCGCGCCCAAGGCCGAGCAAGGCGGAGACCCCTACGAACTGTCGTTCTGGAACTCCATCAAGGACAGCCCCAACCCCGCCGACTACAAGGCCTATCTGGAGGCCTATCCCCAGGGCAAGTTCGCCCCGCTCGCCCGCGTCCGCGCCAAGCCTCGGCCAAGCGGCGACGCCGCCCCGACCCGGACGGCGAAGCTGACCCCGCCGTCCATCCCCGCCAAGGGCGCGCTCGACGCCCGGCGGGTGGAGCGGGGCGTCAGCGATTTCCTGACCCCTTTCACCGGAACCGAACACGAAACCGGCCCGTTCCGCCCGCCCGTCTACTTCGACGACATCGAGGCGAGGCAACGGGACAAGTCCGTGGACGTCACGCTTCGCGGCTTCGGACTCGGCTTCGAAAAGGGAAGCGGAATTCCTTTCGGCGACGTCAAGGTGGTTGCGACGCCAAGGGGGGACGACATCACCCATGTTCGGCTTGCGCTTCCGAACGCGTTCCCGGTGGTCAACTCGGGCGAAAAGGAATGCGAGCTGTCCGGTCGCAACGGAACGTGGGAGGGCGAATGGTCGAAGAAGGCCGAGTCGTTCCCCGTCGTCCTGCTGGGCCTGGACGACGTCACCCTTGTCTGCGGGGAAAACACTCTCCTGCGCGCCGACGCCATGGCCATCAAATCGGACCTGAAGAACAAGGGCGGGCGCTGGTCGGGACAGGGAACCGTCGAAATCAAGGGCCTCGAATTCAAGCCCGACCGCCATTCCAAGGAGGGGCTCCGCGCCGATTACCTGGGCTTCAGCGCCAACCTCGGCGGCCTCGACCTGGCGCAGCGCGCGTTCCTGGTCGCGCAGCAGGGCGGGGCCTATTGGCCGAGCGCGCTGGCCTTCACCGCCATTCCGCTCGACCTGTTCGCCTTCGAGGGCTCGCGCGGGGCGTGGCGGCTGGCGGACACGGCGGAGCTGGAGCTGAAGGCCGACGGCGCGCGCCTCGTCCTCGACGGCGATGACGGGACGGTCCAGGGCGATTTCAACATCCGGCTTTCGAGCAAGAACCTGAGCCGCGATCCCCTCGACCTTCGCATCGCCTACGAACACGACGGCATCATGGTGTTCGAGCGCGAAATCACCATGCCCCGGCGCATGCGGCTCGACATGACGCTCGAGGGCGTTCCCGTGGACGCCCTGACCCCGCCTCGGCTGCAAAAGAATTTGGACAAGCCCGAAAAGATGCTCAAGGCGTCGAAGCGGCTCCGCATCCACAAGGCCGAGGCCGAGACCTCGGGCGGGCGCGCCAAGGCCACGGGCGATATCCGATACGGCGGCTCGAGCGAGAGCCCGGTTCTCGGCTCCATCCGCATCGAAGCGACCAACGCCGTCGACGTGATCCTCGACGTCATGGAGAATAACAAAGACGCCCGCAAGCCGAGGTTCCGGACGGCCCTGGCCAAGACGCTGGCCTGGCTCGGCGCGAAACGGGGCGGCCCCAAGAGCATCAAAGTGGTCTTCGGCAAGGGCGGCCAAGTCACCTTCAACGGCAAGCGCGAGCGCGAAATCGAAAAACGGTTCGAAAAATTCATGAGGCAAGGCCGCAAATAGCCCCTTCGGCGTTTTCAAATTGACGGCGGCGGCGGGGAAGGCTGTATGATCGCCGCTCTCTCATTTCCGTACGACGACATCACGAGACGACCATCATGACCACCGATCGCGCTTCCGACCTTCTTTCGCGCTGCCTGACCGACGCCCACTTTCCCGAGCTTCCCGGGTTCTACCGGGGCAAGGTGCGCGACACCTACCAACTGCCCGACGGCCGCACGGTCATGATCGCCACCGACCGCCAGTCGGCGTTCGACAAGGTGTTGGCCGCCGTGCCGCGCAAGGGCCAGGTGCTGAACCAGACCGCCAAGTTCTGGTTCGACGCGATGGCGGATATCTGCCCCAATCACGCCATCGACTACCCGGACCCCAACGTGGTGATCGCGCGCCATCTCGACATGCTGCCGATCGAGGTGGTGGTGCGCGACTACCTGACCGGATCGACCGAGACCTCGATCTGGACCATGTACTCCAAGGGGGATCGCCTGCTCTACGGCCACCAGTTCCCCGACGGCATGACCAAGCACCAGAAGCTGCCCGAGACCATCCTCACCCCCACCACCAAGGGCGAGCGGGACGAGCCGATCACGGCCGAGGAAATCGTCTCCACCGGCCTTCTGCCCAAGGACCTGTGGGAGAAAGTCGCCGACATCAGCCGGCGCCTGTTCGCCCGCGGGCGCGAAATCGCGGCGAAGCAGGGCCTGATCCTGGTCGACACCAAGTACGAATTCGGGCTCAACGAAAACGGCGAGGTGGTGCTGGCCGACGAAGTCCACACTCCGGACTCCAGCCGGTTCTGGAAAAAGGGAACCTACGAGGAGCGGGTGTCGGCCGGAAATGATCCCGAAGGCCTGGACAAGGAGTTCCTGCGCCAGTGGATCACGGCGCGCTGCGACCCCTACAAGGACCCGATCCCGGACATCCCGGACGGAACCATCGAGGAATTTTCGGCCAAGTACATGGCGCTGTTCGAGACCGTGACCGGCCAGGATTTCGTTCCCGACGACGGCGGCGCGGCCATGCGCGACAGGGTCCGCGCCAACCTGGCCAAGGCGCTGCCGGAGTTCTTCGGCTGAGGGGCGAAAAATAAGGGTCCCTGCGCCTTTCTTCGCCAATACATTTCTGTTAACTTGCCGGGCCGCGCCGCGCGAGAAACGGCGGCGCGCGGAAAACGGATAGAAAAACGAGGGGGAGCGAACCCATGAACAGGATCCTGGAAGGACTTCGGATCGTCGAACAGGTGGCCTTTGTCGCCGCGCCGCTGTCGGGCATGACGCTCGGCCAGCTCGGCGCCGACGTGATCCGCGTCGATCCCTTGGTGGGCGGGCTGGACGCGCGCCGCTGGCCGGTGACCAAGGACGGCAAGAGCCTCTATTGGGTCGGCCTGAACAAGGGCAAGCGCTCCCTCGCCGTCGACACCTCCAAGCCCGAGGGCCAGGAGATCGTCAAGAACCTGATCGCCCAGCCGGGCGAGGGCAACGGCATCTTCGTCACCAACTTCCCCAACGGCGGCTGGTACAAGTACGACAAGCTGAAGGAATTGCGCGACGACCTGATCATGGTCAACCTGCTGGGCAGCTCGGACGGCACGTCGGCGGTGGACTACACCATCAACTGCGCCGTGGGCTTCCCCTACGTGACGGGCCCCGACAGCACCAATCCGGTCAACCACGTGCTTCCGGCCTGGGACGCCATCGCGGGCGTGAACATCGCGCTGTCTGTCCTGGCGGCCGAGCGGCACCGCCGCCTGACCGGCGCGGGCCAGTACGTCAAGATGTCGCTGACCGACATCGCCTTCGCCATGGTCGGAAACCTGGGATACATCCAGGAAGCCCAGATCAACGAGAGCGACCGCAAGTCGTCCGGCAACTATTTGTTCGGCGCCTACGGCAAGGACTTCGAGACCAAGGACGGTCGCCAGCTTTACATCGTGGTGGTCACCAACCGCATGTGGAAGGAGCTGGGCGAGGTCACCGGGCTGGCCGGGAAGTTCGGCCAGCTTGAAAGCCTGTTGGAGCTGAACTTCAAGAAGGAAGGCGACCGTTACGAGGCGCGCGAGGCCATCTCGGCCGTGATCAAGCCCTGGGTCGCCCAGTACAACCTCAGCGATATCCAAGGCATCTTCGAAGGCACCGGCGTCTGCTGGGGCCCGTACCGCACCTTCCAGCAGATGCTGGCCGAGGACAAGCGCTGCTCCACCGCCAATCCGCTGTTCTCGGAACTGGAGCAGCCGGGCATCGGCAAGTTCCTGGTCCCGGGTTCTCCCATCGACTTCGCCGCGGTCCCGCGCGAGGAGCCCAAGCGCGCCCCGATCCTGGGCGAGAACACCGACGAGATCCTGACCAAGGAGCTCGGCATGGGCGACGGCGAGATCGGGAAGCTCAGGGACGCCAAGATCATCGGCGGCCCCATCGAAATTTCCTAAGCACCCGAACAAAGAAAAATAGGGGGGTAACGACAATGACGGACTACACCGACTGGGTCGGCAACAAGGAACTGCGCGAAGACGTGATCTCGCTCGCGCCCTGCGTCAACATGGGCGCGACCATGGACGACCACGACACCACCTTCAACACCGGGGACCGGGTGCCGAGGCTCTGGCACTGGCTCTATTTCCTGCCTTACGCGCACCTTTCCAACATCGGCCCCGACGGCCACCCCAAGCGCGGCGGATTCCTGCCGCCGGTGGAGCTTCCGCGTCGCATGTTCGCGGGCGCGCGCATGACCTTCCACGACGACCTGATGATCGGCGAGGCCGCCACCCGCGAGGGCGAGATCATGGCGGTGAAGGAAAAGAGCGGCAAGACCGGAACCCTTGTGTTCGTCACCGTCAAGTACACCATCAAGCAGGGCGACCGCCTGTGCGTGGAGGAAGAGCAGGACATTGTCTATCGAGAGCCCGGCGGCAAGGTCCCGGCGCCCGAGGTGGTCGACATCCTGCCCGACGTCCCCGCCGGTTCGTGGACCCGGACCATCACCCCGACGCCGCCTTTGCTGTTCCGTTTCTCGGCGCTGACCTTCAACAGCCATCGCATCCATTACGACCGGCCCTACACCATGGACGAAGAGAACTATCCCGGCCTGGTGGTCCAGGGCCCGCTGACCGCGACGCTGCTGATGGACCTGGTCCGCAAGAACGCCGGCAAGAAGCCCGCCACCTTCACCTTCCGGGGCCTGGCCCCGCTGTTCGACCTGGCGCCGTTCCGCATCGTCGGCACGCCCTCGGACGACGGCGTGGAGTTGGAGGCCCAGGGCCCCAACGGCAAGGCCGCCATGTCCGCGTCGGTGACGTTCTAGGCCGGCCGAAAAAAAGAAAATCGAGGAGACGCACGCAATGACGACCAAAACCAATCCCGGCAATTTCTTCGAGGACTTCAAGATCGGCCAGGTGATCAAGCACGCGGTGCCGCGCACGGTGTCCGCGGGCGACGTATCGCTGTACACCGGCTGCTACGGCATGCGCTTCGGCGTGAACTCGTCCGACGAGATGGCCAAGAGCATCGGCCTGCCCCAGGCCCCGCTGGAAGACTTCCTGGCTTTCCACATGGTGTTCGGCAAGACCGTTCCCGACGTGTCGCTGAACGCGGTGGCCAACCTGGGTTACGCGGGCGGGCGCTTCGGCGTTCCGGTCTATCCGGGCGACACGGTCAAGACCACGTCCGAGGTGGTGGGCCTTCGCGAGAACAAGAAGGGCGATTCCGGTATCGTCTATGTCCGGTCCACCGGCGTAAACCAGCGTGACGAGATGGTGCTCGACTATTACCGCTGGGTGATGGTGCGCAAGAAGAACATGGACGCGCCGACGCCGGACGCGGTGGTTCCCGACCTGCCCAAGTCGGTGGACGCCGCCGACCTGATCGTTCCCGATGGCCTCGACTTCGCCAAGTACGACTACGACCTGGCGGGCCAGCCCCACGTCTGGGACGACTACGAGGTCGGGGAGAAGATCGACCACGTGGACGGCATGACCCTGGAAGAGGCCGACCACATGACCGCGACGCGCCTCTACCAGAACACGGCCAAGGTCCACTTCAACGCGTTCGAGCAAAAGGACAGCCGTTTCGGCAAGCGCCTGATCTATGGCGGCGTGGTCATCTCCATGGCCCGCTCGCTCAGCTTCAACGGGCTGGCCAACGCCTTCAAGGTCGTCGCCATCAACGGCGGAAGCCACACCGCCCCGGCGTTCGCGGGCGACACCATCTACGCCTGGTCCGAGGTGCTGGACAAGATGGAGGTCCCGGGCAATTCCAAGGTCGCGGCGCTGCGCCTGCGCACCGTCGCCGCCAAGGACCACCCATGCAGCGACTTCCCGCACAAGGACGAGGAAGGCAAGTACGCCAAGGGCGTGCTGCTCGACTTCGACTACACGGTGCTGATGCCCCGGAAATAGGGCGCGGCACGACGCATAGGCTACAGTAGACGGCGGGGGCCCTCCCCCGCCGTTTTCGTTCCGACCGCCGCCAACAGGCTATCGACCCGCCGATGTCCGAGACGACCGGAAATAACCCGCCCTGGGAGAAGGCCCAATGGCGGTGATCGACGCCTTGGGGCCGGTGTTCCTGCTGGTGCTGATGGGGGCGGCGCTGAAGCGGCTGGCCTTTCCGGGCGACGCGTTCTGGGCGGGGGCGGAGCGCCTGACCTACTATGTGTTCTTTCCGGCGCTTCTTCTCGGGAAGCTTTCGAAGGCGCCGTTTTCCTGGGACGCCTTCGGCCATACGTTTCTCGCCGTCGTCATTCTGCTGGCCGGCGCCACGGTTTTGCTACTGGCGCTTTCGCGCCGGCTCGCGTCCGACGCCGCCGCCTTCACCTCGGTCTACCAAGGCGCCGTCCGGTTCAACGCCTACGTCGGCTTCGCCGCGGCGGAAAGCCTGTGGGGGGAGCCGGGGCTGGCCGCGGCCGCGATCACGGCGACCTGCATGATCCCCTTGATCAACCTGCTTTGCATCGGCGTGTTCGCGCTCAAGGTCGGCGGCGGCGGCCCGGTGGTCCGCCAGATCGCGACCAATCCCTTGATCTTGGCGTGCCTCGCGGGCTTGCTGTTGAACGTCTCCGGGATCGGAACGCCGGGATGGATGGAGCCGCTGCTGGCGCTGTTGGGCGCGCCCGCGCTGCCGGTGGGGCTGTTGGCCGTGGGCGTGGGGCTGGCGTGGGGCGGCGCGCGGGCGACGTTGGCCCCCTTGGCCGTTTCCGGCGCGGTCAAGCTGGCGCTGTTTCCCGTCGCCGCCCTGTTCGTCGGGCGCTGGGTCGGGCTGGACGTCCTTTCGCTCCAGGTCCTGGTTCTGTTCTTCGCCGTCCCGACGGCGTCAAGCGCCTATATCCTCGCCCGCCAGTTGGGGGGAGACGCGCCCTTGATGGCCTCTCTGGTCACGGGGCAGACGCTGATCGCCATGGCGACGCTGCCGCTTGTCCTACAGATCGTCCCGTAGGGCGTCGAAAACTGGAATTACGAAGAACGACCCGCAAGGAAGGAAACAGCCGTCAGTCCTTCTTTTTCAGGTACTGGTCCGTGTCCACCTCGTCGAGCTGGGTCGGCAGCAGGAAGCGGTCGGCGTATTCCTGGAACACGCCCGACGACAGGAACAGCTTGAACAGGTCGGGGTCGATGTGCTGGTCCTTGACCATGAACGACATGATCTTGACGCTTTCGGACAGGGTTTTCGCCGGTTTGTAGGGCCGGTCGGCGGCGGTCAAGGCCTCGAAGATGTCGGCGATGGCCATGATGCGCGCGGGCAGCGACATGTCGTCGCGCTCCAGCTTCCTGGGATAGCCGGTGCCGATCATGGTCTCGTGGTGGGCCCCGGCGTATTCGGGCACCTTTTCCAGATGTTTCGGGAACGGCAGATTGTCCAGCATGATAATGGTCTGGACGATGTGGTCGTTGATCTTGAACCGCTCCTCCGCCGTCAGGGTCCCGCGCGGGATGCACAGGTTGTAGATTTCGCCCTGATTGAACTTGACCTTGGGGATGTCCATTTTGAAACCGAACTTGTCCCAATTCGTCGTTTCCAGGCCGGAATCCTTTTCGATGATATGGTCCGGCCGGTCGAAGAGCAGGTTTTCCTCGCACGGGACCGGTCGAGCCTCGGTGCGTTCGCAGCGGTCCATTTCCTCTTGCGACAGGCCGACCCGGTTGTCGAGGGTGCGGGTCCAGGTGACGTCGGCGATGCGCTTGACCCGTTCGACCTTGTCGTCGGCCATGAATTCGCCGCCGATGTTGCATTCGGCGACGAAGGCGAAGTCGTCGTCGAGCTGAGCCAGCTTCTCGTCCCGCGCCGCCTTCAATTCGTCCGGGTCGCCCTTCCCTTCCAGCATGGCGTTCAGGTATTCGATCTCCACGTCGCGCTTGACCACCTCGAACCGGGTGCGGACCTCGTGGATGCGGTTGTAGATGGTTTCCAGCTTGGTCGCCTTGTCGACCACGTATTCGGGGGTGGTCACCTTGCCGCAGTCGTGCAGCAGGGCGGCGATGTTCAATTCGTACTGCTGGTCCTCGGTCATGTGGAAATCGGCGAACACCGGGTCGTCGCTGCCCATGGCGGCGTTGCCCAGCATCATCGCCAGTTCGGGCACGCGTTGGCAGTGGCCGCCGGTGTAGGGCGACTTGGCGTCAATCGCGGCCGCGATCAGCTTGATGAAGGAGTCGAGAAGCTGCTTCTGGGCTTCCAGGAGGCGTTGGTTGTCGAGCGCGACCGCCGCCTGGGACGAAAGCGACTCGATCACCGGCTGGATCTCGCCGCTGAACGAAATGACCTCGTCGGTCTTCTTGTCGCGGGCGTTGATGAGCTGCAGGACGCCGATCACGTTTTCGTGGTGGTCCTTCAGCGGCACGGTCAGGAAGGACTTGGAGCGGTAGTTGCTCGCCTTGTCGAAATTCTTGGCGCCGGTGAAGTCGAAGCCCTCGGCCTCGTAGGCGTCGGGGATGTTCTGGGTCTCGCCGGTCAGCGCCACGTGGCTGGCCACGTTGCGGTGGTTGGGCTCGCCCTCGTTGTCGTACATGCGCAGCGCCGGAAAGGCGATGGTCTTGCCCGTGGTCCCGCCCATGGCGATGTTCAGGGAGTCGGTGCGCATGATCTCGAACTTCAGGCGGTCGTCCTCGGTCCGCAGGTACAGCGTGCCGCCGTCCGCGTTGGTGAGGTCCTTGGCCTCCAGCAGGATGGTTTCCATCAGGCGGTTGTGGTCGTGCTCCGCCGATAGCGCGATGCCGACCTGGATCAGCCGTTGGAAGTCGATGCGCTCGCTGTCGTTCGTGGCGTTCGCCGCTTCGTCCGTCATGCCTCTCTCCCCACGAGACGCCCGCAATCACCCGGCCGAGGCCAACCGGGCTCCCGGTTCGTGACGGGATGGTATCTCGCTTTCGCCCTCAAGACAACGACGTCCCCCATTATCCGTTCGGCCGCGAGGCCAGAACCGAGGCGGTCCAGGGCCTGGGGCGCTCCAGCGCGGCCAAGCGCTCGCCCGCTTCCTCCCAGCCCGCCAACATCATGAGCCCAAGAAAGGATTCGCTGTCGCCGATCCCGTCCTCGCCGCCGTAACGCTCGGCCAGTCGGACGGCGTCTTCCGGACGGTCGCCGAGGTGGCGGGCGATTCTGTCGAGCGCGGTTTGATGCGGGCCGTCCTCCAGCCCGTCGAGGGCCGCGAAGATCGCGGCCAGGCCCTCGGTCTTTTCCCGCCGGGGCTCCTGATGGTCGCCCGTGACGGCGACGGCGAGAAGGCGATGCTCCAACCGGTTGGCTTCGTTCGCCGCCGCCTCGGGTATGAAGCGCATCCCAAGCCCCAGGAACCAGAGCGCCAGGCCCGAATGTCCCCGAGCCTCGCACAGCTCGGACATCTGGATGCACATGGCCGGGTCGGCCTGGCCGCCCTCGACCACGCCCTTCAGGTTGGCGCGAAGCTCCGCGCCGTGGGCGCCCGGCTCCATCAGCGCCTGCAGCAGGGGGTCCTTCATTCCACCCATTTCACTCTCCCTCGCCCTCGATCAGACGAACATACCATGGTCCGGATCGACGGACAGGAAGTCGATGATGGTCGTGTTCTTGATGTGGTCGGCGCACTGGTGGGGGCAGAGCTTGGCCGGGTCGATGGCGTAGACGCGTTCGCGGTTCTCTTCGGAAAACCACATGTCGCGAAAGCGCGTGTCCTTGATCGAGCCCAGGGTCCCGTTCTTGGTGAATGCCTTGTCGTGGCAGGTGTAGACCACGCAATCGCCGCCGATCACCGGATTGAGCGCGATATTGGGGCAATAGTGGTAGGACCGCGAGAACCGCTCCTCCAGCTCGTGGTAATGGTCGAGCACGGTGAAGCCCTCGTCCGCCATGTCCCGCGCCCGGGCGATCTCCTCGTCCACGCGGGGCTTCAGCTTGCGGTGATAGACGTTGTTCTCGGCGCCGTCGTTGCTGACCACCGCGCCGGTGAGCTTCACGTGATTGACCCCGACGGCCTTCAGCTTGGCGACCAGTTCGGAGACGTGTTCGTGGTTGTCGTGGCCGACGATCATGCTGACGCCGAGCACGCAGCGGGTGTTCCTGGCGACAAAGGCGGACATGTTGTCCATCAGCTTGGTGAACGCGCCCGGCTTGATGTTCCTGGCCTCGGCGTAGCTCGCGTCGTCCCAGCCTTCCATGGACACCCGGATCCAGGTCCCGTGCTCGGCGAAGACGTCGGCCATGCGGCCCTTCAGGTTCGATCCGTTGCTCAGGCACCCGACCCGGACGCCGCCTTGGGCCAGCCGTTCGATCACGTCGGGCAGCGGCTTGTAGATCAAGGGCTCTCCGCCGCCGGAAAAGGTCACCGCCTTCACCCCCATCTCCACCAGATCGTCGGCGATTTCATGCATCTTGGGCTCGGGAATCGAATCCTTCACGTCCATGTCCGCGCCGAGTTGCAGATGCCCGACCCGATAGGCGCAGTACCAGCAGTCGTGGTTGCAGTGGTTCATGGGCTTGACGCGCACGTGGATCGGGGCGGGAAGCCGCCGCTCGCGGATGGCTTCGAGCCGGTCGGGGAAGTTGAAAACCTTCAGGCTGCTGTAGAGCTTGGTCACGGCGCGGCCTCTCGTTCATGGCGGGCCCGGCGGCGACGCGCGCCCGGCCCATGCCCCCATGGAAGCAAAATGGGATTAAGGATTTCTTTTTACAACGGCCTCCCATGCGCGGCGCGTTTCGCCCAACCCTCGTCGACGCGCCCTCCCGCTCCCGGTTCGAGGCGCGGTTTCCATTGACACCAGGGACGCGCTCGCCCATTATTGCAATTGAAAATCATTCGCAACAACTGCGCTGATTGCGCATTGGACCGGCAAGGCGGGCGGTGATATGGATAGTGTTTTCGGGGACGGCGCGGAGCAGCTGGCCAATTACGCCTTCCTGGGCGGCGCCTTGCTGTCTTGCATCGTATTCATGGCGTCCAAGGCGCGCCGGAGCTTTGCTGGCGGCGGCTGCTCGGGTTGCGGCGCCGCCGGGTCGTGTTCGACCAAGGAACGCTGCTGATCGACCGGCGGGGGGCCGGGAAACATGAAGTTCAATCCGTACAAGGTCCGCAAACGCTTCATCGATCCGTTCCAGGATCAGAAGAAGCGCGCCATCAACGCGCTGGAGGCAAGCCAGAAAGGCGCCCCGCCCCGCACCCACGAAGAGGAAAGCGCGGCCATCCTCAACCACGTGGAGCGCGTGCTGATGGCGCTGGAGCACCACGACCAGAGCCGCCACAACCTGTTCTTGAAGCTGGTGATCGCCTGGGTCGTCGCCTACAGCCTGACCGTCGGGGAAACCCCTTGGGTGGTCAAGGCGCTGTGGCGCGGGGTCATGGCGACCGTGGGCGTGGACGGCTGACCTTCGCTTCCCGAATAAAATAGCGCATACTCATCCCGTCGTTCGACCTGAATGAGAGGGAGCGGTGATGAAACGGTTCGTTCTGGCCTTCGCCCTGTTGGCGCTTCTGGTCCCGGGGACCGCGCTCGCGGAGAAATACAAGGTTCTCGTGGTCATGAGCTACGAGGAGAACAATCCCTGGGTCCAGGAAATCAAATCGGGAATCGAATCGGCGCTGGGCGACGCGGCCGAGGCCCGCTACGTCTACATGGACACCAAGGTGAATATCGACGGCGGTCCGGAAAAGGCCAAGGAAGCCTGGACGGTCTACCAGGATTACAAGCCCGACGGCGTGATCACCGCCGACGACAACGCCCAGTCCATGTTCGTGCTGCCCTACCTGAAGGACAAGGTGAAGACGCCGGTCATGTTCTGCGGCGTCAACGCCGACGCCGAGAAATACGGCTTCCCGGCGACCAACGTCTCGGGCGTGTTGGAGCGGGCGCACGTCCGCGAATCCATCGCCTTCGTCCAGCAACTCGTCCCCACCATCAAGTCCGTCGGATTCCTGGTCAAGGACAGCCCGTCCGGCAAGGCCCTGATCAAGCAGGTCGAGATGGAGAAACAATCCTACCCGGCCAAGATCGGGTCCTTCCATCCGGTGAAAACCACCGCCGAGATCAAAACGATGGGGCCGGAAATGAAAAAGACCTGCGACGCCATGTTCGTCGACAGCCTGGAAGGCCTGCCCGACGACGCGGGCGCGCCGTTGAAGAACAAGGACGTGTTGAAGATCTTGTTCGAAGCCTACGGCCACAACGTCATCGGGGCCAACCGCTACCACGTGCGCGAGGGCGCGCTCAGCGCCGTGGTCAAGACCGGCGAGGAGCAAGGCCGCACCGCCGGGGCCATGCTGCTGAAGGCCATGCGGGGGACCCCCGTGTCCGAAATCCCGGTCACCAAGAACTTCAAGGGCCGCAGGGTCATCAACGTCACGACCATGGAGCGGCTGGGCATCACCCCCCGCCCCATCGACCTGCGCGGCGCCGAACTGGTGAGAACCGACCCGTAACATGAACGACGCGCCTCCAAGCAGGACGTTCCGTCTCAGCACCAAGCTCGCCCTGCTGGGGCTTTTGAACCTTGGGGCCTTCGCGCTGATCGTCGCCCTCGTCAACGGGGCCTTCACCAACGTCGAGCGCCTCAGCGCCGAGCTCGCGGGCGCGCAGATGGAAAAGGTTCTGAAGAACGCCAAACTCACGCGCCGCCTGACCGACGTGTTCACGGGCATGAGCCTTCTCGGCGACACGTTCCTCGAACGCCAGGAGGTCATTCGGGAAGACGGAAGCCGGCTTCTTTGGGAAATCTCGCAAATCCGGAAAGATGCGGAGGACGAAAAACTCCGCGACTCCCTCGACACGCTCGCGCGACGCTTGTTTCTGTTTCTCGAACAATCCAGCACGATCAACGCCATCCTCGCCCGCCAGCACGTCATCGAACGCAAGGCCCACGAGGAACTGACCAAGCTGGAGAACACCATCAGCCGCTGGATGATCGACGCAACCCTGAAGGGCGAGGACACCAGCCACATGGATCAGATCCTGGCGCTGGCCACGGGGTATCGGGAAAGCCTGCTGGTCATCGAAAACATGCACCTGAAATTCCACGAAACCGAATTGCATTCCGTCCAAGGCGACACGCGCGCCGAAACCATCGCCGCCATCGACGACCTTTTGCGGCGGCTCCAGATCATCGGGGCGTCGTCGAAGGCGGTGGCCGCGCACGGCAAGCGGATTTCCTACGACATGCGCCATTACCGCAAAACGGTTTCCGACCTGTTCGCCGCGACGGACGTCCTGAAAACCCTGTTCGGGGATCTGGAGCTCGCGAAGACCGACACGCTGAACCTGATCGGGCGCATGGACCGGGAAACCGAGGCGCAATCCCAAATGACGTCCGAACGGATCGTGGCGATCGTCGAGGGTTCGCGGGCCAAGGTGACCTTGCTGGCCATCGCCGTCGCGAGCGCCATCGCGATCGCGACGATCCTGATCATCCGCCGGAACATCAACGCGCCCCTCGATAGCATCGTCCGCGCCATCACCTCGGTCAGCCAGGGGAATCTGGAGGTGCGGCCGAGCCTGAACCGCAGCGACGAATGGGGCGCCATCGAGGCCGCGCTCGACGACATGGCGCGTCAGCTCATGGAGACCTACGCCGCGCTCGGCGAAAGCGAATCCCGCTTCCGCGCCATCGCCGACAACATCCAAGGCGTGCTGTGGCTGAGCGATCCCAGGACCACGAAAATGCTCTACGCCAGCCCCGCCTACGAACGCGTCTGGGGCCGGACGCGCGAAGAGCTCTACGCCGATCCCATGTCCTTCGCCGCGCCCATCCACCCCGACGACCTGCCCATGGTGGACCTGGCCCTGGGCCAGCTTCCGAAAACCGGCCGATACGACATCGAATACCGCCTCGTCCACGACAATGGGGAAATCCTCACCATCCACGATCGCGCCTTCCCGGTGTACGACGACAAGGGCGACATCAAGCTCTGCGCCGGGGTCGCCGAGGACATCACCGAATGGAAGCGGCTGCAGCAGGAAATGGGCCACGCCCAGAAGCTGCAGTCCGTCGGCCGTCTCGCCGCCGGCATCGCCCACGACTTCAACAACCTGCTGCAGGTGATCGTGGGCAACCTGATGCTGATCCAGGAGGAAACGGAAAAGGACTGGGTCTACAGGGGCTTTCTGGATTCCGCCGTCGGCGCCGGGCGGCGCGGCGCGGAGCTGGTCTCCCAGATCCAGACATTCTCCCGCAAGAAGGCGCTCGACCCCGCGTCCTTCGGCGCGCCCGCGCTGTTGAAAGACATGCGCGCCATGCTGGCCCGGACCTTGGGCGACGCCCACAAGGTCGAGGCCGTCGTCGACCGCGCGCCGCCCTTGGCCACGGCGGACACGGATTCGCTCCGCAACGCCCTTCTCAACCTCGGCGTCAACGCCCGCGACGCCATGCCGAACGGCGGGACCGTCACCCTGTCGGCCAGGGAGGCCCACCTCGAGGAGGAAACCGTCATCGGCGGCCAGGCCCTGGCGCCCGGGGACTACGTCGTGTTCTCGGTCGCGGACACGGGCGAGGGCATGTCCCCGGAAATCGCCGCGCGCGCCATGGAGCCCTTCTTCACCACCAAGGCCGTCGGCCACGGGACCGGACTCGGCCTCAGCATGGTCCACGGCTTCGCCGCCAAGTCCAACGGCGCGGCCCAGATCGAAAGCGTTCTCGGCGAAGGCACGACGGTCAGCCTGTTTCTCCCCCTGAACGGCGGAAACGCGTAGGCGTCCGGCCGGAAAATTGCTATCATTACCCGGATACGAAAGTATCGGCGGGTTAGAGGACCGGGCGCTCTTGGGGAAAAGGATTCATGGCGAATATCCTCGTGGTCGATGACGACCCGGACGTGGTCGCGTTCCTGGCCAACACCCTGAAGCTCGACGGACACGAAACGTTCATCGCGGGCAACGGCGAAAAGGCGCTGGAGACGTTGCGCGAAAAACCCGTGGACGTGGTGGTCACCGACATCTTCATGCCGGAAATGGACGGCCTGGACGAGATCATCGCCATCACCAAGGACTATCCCAACGTCAAGATCGTCGCCATTTCCGGCGGGGGCGAGACGGTCGAAATCGACCTTCTGTCCTACGCCAAGGACCTGGGCGCGTCGAAAATCCTCCACAAGCCCTTCTCGCCCAGGCAACTGCGGGACGCGGTCAAGGCGGTTTTGGAAGGCTGAAGAAACCAGCAGGCTGCTAGTTCTTTTCGTCCTCGACGGGCGCGGGCGTCGATTGCGGGCCGAATCCGAGGCGTTCGGCCATGGCCTCGCCGATATTCTCAAGCTCCATGGACACGGCGACGTCGGCGATGTTCACCGGCGCGACGCCGAGGGACTTGTTGATGCGCAACGCGCGGGCCTTCCAGCTTCCGATGCGCTCGGCCAGCGCCGCCTCGTCCTTGGGCCAGATGCCGAGAAGGCGTTGCTCCTCGAACCAATAGACGTCGAAGCGCTCGATCTCATCCCAGGCGATAAAGCCGACGCCGGACCCGGACGCGTGATCGGTGATGCCATCCTGGTCGATGATGACCGCGGGCGTCCAGTTGATCAGGCGAATGCCGGACAACAGCCCGCCAATAAAGAAGAAACCCGTTCCGCCGCCCGCGAGCGACCACCAGAAAATCGTCTCGAAAATGTCGAGTTCCGCGCTCAGAAGGATAGACGCAAGATACAGCCCGCCCCCCGTGACAGCCAGGCAAACGCCGCATATCACGAACAATTTTATGCGAGATGGATATATTAGTAACTTCTTATCTTCTTCGCCCGACATTGCAGACGTTACCCCGTTTTATTGTTCCCCCCTCTTTAAGACGGGAGAATACATCGAATGACGATGGAAGGGTAAGGTTTTTTATAATTGTTCCGTATTGCAAGTCAGCCATCGCCCGTTATGTCGCCGAACGCGGCCGCGAGCCGGTCCAGCCCGGCCTCGTCCGGAAGCCCGAAACGAAGCCATTGGGGGCGGCGGGGGAAACGGCGAACATAGATCCCCCGTTGCAAAAGGGCGTCGAAAATCTGGGGCGCGTTGGCGGTCGCGACCAGGCGGAACAAGTCGGTCCCGCCCAGCACCTGAAACCCGACGTTCGCGAGAAGGTCGTTCAGGGCGCGGGCGTGCGCGCCAAGGCGCTTCCGGGTTTCATCGATCCATTCCTCGTCGGCGAGCGCCCGGACCGCCGCGTGGGCCGCCGGACCCGAAACCGCCCAGGGGCCAAGCGCGGACGCCAGCGCCGCGCCGGTCTCCGCGCTTGCAATGGCGAATCCGAGCCGCGCGCCCGCAAGGCCGAAGAACTTCCCGAACGAGCGCAGGACCACCAGCCCGGGCCGCCCCGCGAACGGGGCCATGCTGTTGTCCGGGACCAGGTCGCCGAACGCCTCGTCCACCACCAGCCAGCCGCCCCGCGCCGTCATGCGCTCCACCAGGGCCAGCAGGTATTCCCTCGAATACAGGACGCCCGTGGGATTGTTGGGATTGACCACGACCAGGACCGACGCCTCCGCCGTCGCCAGTTCCTCCGGCGAATGGACGAACAGGATTTCGCGCCCGGTCGCGCCCCAAGTGTGGGCGTGCTCGGCGTAGGTGGGAACCAGGACCGCGACGGGTCCCTCGGGCCCCACGCGGGGCAGCCATTGCAACAACGCTTGCGATCCCGGGGCGGGAACCGCCATCGCGCCCTCGCCCGCGCCGTAATACCCCGCCGCCGCCGCGGCCAACCGCCCCATCAGCGCCGCGTCCGGCAGCCGGGTCCAGGCCTCGCCCGCAAGCTCGCCCACGGGATAGGGCCAGGGATTGATGCCGGTGCTGAGGTCGAGCCAGGGCTCGGGCGCGTCGAGGAAGCGCGCGCGGGCTTCGGAAAGGTCTCCGCCGTGGTAGGGCCTGTCGGTCATGCGTCCTTCAGCTTTCCGTCCGCCAGCCTGACCCGCCGGGTGGCCAGCGGTCCGAGGAAGGTCCCGTCGTGGGAGATGACGACCATGGCCTGGGGCAGGCCGAGCAGGATATCAAGAAGCCTTGAGCGCGTCTCCTCGTCCAGCGCGTTGCTGGGCTCGTCGAGCAACAACGCCTCGGGCTCCATCGCCAGCACGGTGGCGAGCGAGACCAGGCGCCGCTCCCCGCCCGAAAGCTTGTAGGTGATCCGGTCCTCGAACCCGGCCAGGCCCAGATCGGCCAGGGTTTTCCTGGCGATGTCGTGGGCCTCGTCGTGGCTCTTGCCCAGGTTCAAGGGGCCGAAGGCCACGTCCTCCAACACCGTCGGGCTGAAAAGCTGGTCGTCCGGGTCCTGGAACAGAAGGCCCGCCTTGGCGCGGACCTCGATGAAATCCGCTTCCTCGCGGCGCTCCTGGCCGAAGGCCACGATGTCCCCGGATTCGTGGGATATCAGGCCGACCATGATGTGGAACAGGGTGGTCTTGCCCGACCCGTTGGAGCCGACGAGCCCGACCCGCTCCCCCTCGTTCAATACAAAATCCGCGCCGTCGAGCACGGGGCGCGCGGGGTCATAGGCGAAACGGACGCCGACAAGTTCGAACAAGGGGCGCTTCATAGCTTGTCCCACCACAGCAGCGCGGCCATCGCGGCGGAGCCGCCCACGGCGAACACGCCGTCCCGGGTCCGCATCGCCATGGGATAGTGCAGATGGAAGCGCCCGGAAAAGCCCCGGCACTTCATGGCCTGCATCACCCGTTCCGACCGGTCGAGGCTGCGGACCAGCAGCATGCCCAGCAGGTGGCCGTAGGTCCGCCAGGTGCGCATGTCGCTTTTCGGCTGGAACGCGCGGGCCCTCATGGCCAGGCGCAGGCGGTGGTATTCCCGATACAACACCTCGATGTAGCGGACGGTGAACAGGAACAGCAAAATCAGCTTGTCCGGCACCCGAAGCTTGCCCAGCGCGTGGCCCAGGACGGCGGTCTCGATGGTGCCCGCCAGCGCCAGCACGCAAAGGATGATGGCGTTGGCCTTGAGCCCGATCTCCACCGCCCGCCACAGCCCGTCCCACGTGGCGGTCAAGGGACCCAGCCGGAACCATTCCTCCCCCGGAACCGTAAAGGGCAGCATCACCAGCATGGCGACGACGAACGCGTCCATGACCAGAACCCGTTTCATGGTGGACGCCAGGGGAAGCCGTCCGGCCAAGGCGAGGGCCAGCGCCCCCGCCAACGCCGCGCCCAGGACCGAAAAATCCTTGCACGCCACCACGACCACCGCGAACGCGGCCGCCATGACCAGCCGGACCCGGGGGTCCAAGTGATGGATGACGGTATCCGCCTCCGTATGGTGGCCAAAAGTTGCGGCGGCGTTCACGTCTGGCTTTTCTTTCGTCCCATGAAAAAGAACGCGAGGCCGCTAAGCCCCAGGATATAGCCGATCCCGCCCAACACGTCGCGCATCCGCGTCTCGTTCCGCATCTCCGCGATTTCCTTGCGCAGGGGACGGATCTGGGCGGCGACGGCCTTGGCGACGCGGTCGTCGCCGACGGTCATTTGCGGCGCGGGCGCGGTTTGCGCCGCTTTCGCTTGGGTGGCCGGAGTTTCGCCGCCCAGGCTCTCGGGAAGCTCGGCGGCTGGGAGCGTCACCTCGGCTACGTGTCCCGCCCCCAGGTTGGCGCGGAATATGTGATCGATCCGCTGCGTGGCGGTGAAGGCGAACAGGCCGTCGGCGTCCGTCACGGTCTCGCCCAGTTTCGCGCCGTCTGGGCCGAACACCTCCACCTTGGTTCCCTCGGCCGCCATCTCGCCGTTGGACATGCCGATCTCACCCTCGATCTCCGCGCCTTCGGCGTAGGCGGCGGCGACGATCTTGTGGGCGGCGGCGGGCGCGGAGAACAGCAACAGCGCCACCAGGACCAGAGCCAAGCGCTTCACCAAAGTCTCGGGCCGGACCTTGAGCAGCATGGACACGGCCGCGCCGGTGATCAGGCCCTCGACCACCATGACCGGCATATGCGCGGCGAAGGTCAGCTTGGCGGCGGCCAGGAACTCCTCGCCGCTCAGCGCCAGCGACAGCGCGACCAGGAACGTGGTCAGCGCGATGGCCCCCGCCCCGGCCGCGAAGCCGAGCAGGAAGTCCCGCCCGACCCGTTCGCGTTGGAGCCAATGCCCGAAAACGTAATGGCACAGCACCGCCGGCATGGCGATGTTGAACAGGTTGACCCCCAACACGGTCAGGCCGCCGAAGCCGAAGAACACCGCCTGCAGCAGCAAGGCGATCAAAAGGGCCGGAAACGCCGCCCAGCCGAGGGTCATCCCGACCAGGCCGCCAAGGATCAGATGCACGCTGGACGGCCCGATGGGCACGTGGACCAGGGAGCCGACAAAGAACACGGCGCTGAAGATGCCCACCTGGGGAAGCTGCTCCTGCTCCAGGCCCTTGAGCCCGCGGGCGACGCCCGCGGCGGCCAGAAGCCCGCCCCCGACAAGGACCGGAGTGGAGAGCGCGCCGTCGACGATGTGCATGACCTAAACGCTCCTACTTCAAGTCATGGGCGCGGACCCAGATGACCGCGTCCTGGCTGAGCTCCTTGCCCTCGTGCTCCTTGGCGGGGCCGGATCCCAGCGCGGCGAACCCCCAGAACCCGGCCTTGGGAATGCCGAAGGTGAAGACCCCGTTCGCGTCCGCGGTCGCTACGATGGCGCCGCCGGGAAGCGGCGATGCGGTCGCGGGACCGGCCTTGTTCGCCTTCATGTCGGGAGGCGCGCTCAGATACTCCACCTCGATCTCCGCCCCGGGAACGGGCTTGCCGCCACTGAGAAGAATACCCGAAAACGTCGATCCCGCCATCACGTTGGTGGGCTTGTTCAGGGGAACGATCTCGGTGGCGAGCCCCAGGGGCTCGTTCCAGCCGGAAGGAACGCCGCCCTTGTTCACGAACGATTTCGTGATCTGCTGGATGAAGATGTCCTCGCTCTGCTCGTAGTAGGGCGCGGGCTCGATGACGAAGATGTAATCCCCGTTGCGCTTGACCTTGACCTCGGCCTCGTAAGCCTTGGCTGCGTTGGACGCGCCCTGGAAACTGATGGGCTTGAGCTTGCCCATGAGATCGGTCTTTTTGCCTCGGAACACGTAATGGAAATCGATGGGCGCGCCCATGTCCATGGTGTGTCCGTTCTCCATCGGGTGCCAGAAAATCAACTTGAAGGGCAGGGTCGCCGGTTTCTCCAGATTCACCTCGGGGGTGAAGACCAACTGGAAATGCGCCCGGGCCTCGCCCGCCGCCCCGGCCCCCGCCAGGAGGGCGAACGCCAGAAACATCGCCGTTTTCCCGATCATCGTCCGCGTCATCATTCTTCATCTCCTCCGAAAAAGGGTCCGGGGGGGCGCAACCGACCATGGGGCCGCATGCCTGGGCATGGCGCGAAGACACTGGGAGTAGGAGAAGGTATGGCTTCGTCTCGTCCCGCATCACCGGTGCACCCCGCCCGGATAACCACGTTTCGCTCAACGTCGGCAGGTGTCCTGGCTCGCGGGTCGAAGCCTGTTGCGTCCGGCCTTCCCGGCCCGGTAGGGGCCAGTGGCTTGGGTGGACGCGGGCTCTCCGCCTACAGTTGCGGGGGCAGCCACGGAATTGGACCAAAGGGCCTCACCGTGTTCCCTCTTGCGTCCCAGGAGCGCCGTTGCCCCCGGGAACCACCGTTGAAGCGCCGAGACCCTAAACCTCCGCCGTTCGCTTCGTCAAGGGTCTTGAATCGCGCGAAAAGGCGCCTATCCTATCCTGGGGGAGAGGATAGGAGAACCCATGGGACGCCACGAATCGCACCCGGAAATCGCCAAGCGCCTGAAGCGCGCGGCCGGGCACCTGGACAAGGTCATCGCCATGATCGAGGACGACCGCCCCTGCCTCGACGTGGCCCAGCAGCTCCAGGCGGTGGCCAACGCCGTCGCCAAGGCCAAGACCGCCTTCGTCCAGGACCACATCGAACACTGCATCGACGCCGGAATGGCCGGGGGCGGCGAAAACATTCCCGGGATGGTCCGGGAGCTGAAGGACATCGCAAAGTATTTGTGAGCGCGGATCGGGGCGCAGCCCCGCATCGTCGCTCCCGGGCTTGACCCGAGGGGCCATGGATTGCCGGGTCAAGCCCGGCAATGACGGAAACGGGAAGGACTAGCAACCAAGCGGGAGCCCGGGCCGCGCGCCGCTTGAGCGCCACGCAAGGGACCTTGAAAAAAGGAGCGCCGCCATGGAGCCCATCGCCGAAATCATCAAGGAAGGGTCCGGGTCCCTGTGGATCCTGCTGCCGATGGCGCTGGCGCTCGGCGGCCTGCACGGGTTGGAGCCCGGGCATTCCAAGACCATGATGGCGGCCTTCATCATCGCCGTGCGCGGCACCGTGCCCCAGGCGATCCTGTTGGGGCTGTCGGCGGCGTTTTCCCACGTGATCATCGTCTGGGCCCTGGCGCTGGCCGCCCTGACCTGGGGCCGCGAATTCGCCGACGAGGAGCTGGAGCCCTGGATGATGCTGGGGTCCGGCGCGATCATCATCGGCGTCGCCGCCTGGATGGCCTGGCGCGCCTGGCGCGACATGAAGGCCGCCCACGAACACCATCACCATCATCATCACGGACATCACCACGGCCACGACCATCACCACGGCCATCATCACCGCCACGAGGAAGACACGGAATTCCTCGACGCCCACCAGCAGTTCCACGCCAACCAGATCCAGGAGAAATACCAAGGCGCGCAAGTCACCACCGGCCAGGTGGTGCTGTTCGGGCTCACCGGTGGATTGCTGCCGTGCGCGGCGGCGGTGACCGTGCTTCTGGTCTGCCTGCACCTGGACCGGTTCTGGCTCGGGGTGTCCATGGTCGGCGCGTTCAGCGTCGGGCTCGCCGTCACGCTCGTCGCCGTCGGCGTGGTCGCCGCCTGGGGCGTTGGGCGCGCATCCAAGCGCTGGGGCGGGTTCGACCGTCTGGCGCGCAGGCTGCCGCTGTTGTCCAGCGGCCTGATCGCCCTCATCGGCGCCTTCATGGCCTGGAGCGGCGCGCGGGCGCTCGGCGTGATTTAGCTCGGCAGGAACTTTTCGCAGAAGATGTTGGCGGGCTCCACGCCCTTGTCCCGGCTCGCCTGGTCGGCCGCGTCCACCATGCCGGGGGGGCCGCAGATGTAGATTTCGGGCTGCAGGCCCTTGGCCATGTCGTCGTCCAGGTCGCGCTTCAGCGCGTCCACGGGCGTTCCGGAAAAGCCGGTCCAATCGTCCGACGCCCGCCACACGCAGATATCCATGCCCAGTCCCGGCAGCAAGGTCTTCAGCTCGTCGAGCTGCGCCTGGCCGAACAGGTCGTCCTCGCTGTTGACGCCGAGATAGAGCCTTGCGTCGTTCATTTCCCCGAACGCCGCCATCTGCCGAAGCATGGAGAGCGCGGGCGCGAGCCCGGTCCCGCCCGCGACGAACCAGCGCGGATTGAGGCTGCCGGCCTTGAGCACCAAGGAGCCCTGGGGCCCACGCGCCTTGATCTCGTCGCCGACCTTGGCCGCGTCCTTCAGCCAGGTGGAGAACTTGCCGTCGGGCTGCAGGCGAATCAGGAATTCCAAGGTTCCGTCCCAGTTGGGCGCGTTCGACAGGGAATAGGCCCTGGACGTGTCCGTGCCGGGAATGGTCAGCTCCATGAACTGTCCGGGCTCGAACGCGACCGCGCCGTCCTTGGCCTTCAGCTCCAACCGGATGACCTGGCCGCCCAGGTCCTCGATCGCCGTGACCTCGCACGCTGTCTCGGCCGGGGGCGGCGCCGTGATGTGGGCCATGTCGTGGGGGGTCGCCACCTCCATGTCGCCGCGTGGAAAGGTCTTGCACAGCAGGACGCCGCCGTCCTTTTTGGCGTCCGCGCTCAACGCCTCCTCGGAATGCTCGCCCAATTCGTACTCGCCCTTGGAGCACGTTCCGGCGCAGGTCCCGCAGGTTCCGGACCGGCACGTGGACGGCAGCGT
Source organism: uncultured Hyphomicrobiales bacterium (assembly GCA_964344345.1). Classification (GTDB taxonomy): domain Bacteria; phylum Pseudomonadota; class Alphaproteobacteria; order Rhodospirillales; family CAYFNC01; genus CAYFNC01. Next base: position 39,981 of record CAYFNC010000014.1, read on the forward strand.
GAGCCCAGCCGCCGCCGCCGCGTCGATCAGGTTTTCGCTTTCCGCGCATTCAAAGGAGGTCGTTTGTCCGTCCCGGGTGGCGAGAAGGATCGTGTACTGCTTGGTCATGATGCCCCTATGAGAAAGGCCCGAGGCGCCGAAGCGCCCCGGGTGTGTCGTCGTCCTACTGCAGAATGGCCTTGAGGTCGGCTTCCGGTGTGGAGATGGCCTTGATGTCGAAGGCCTCCACCAGCTTGTCCAGCACCGCCGGCGTGATGAAGCCCGGCAGCGACGGGCCAAGGCGGATGTCCTTGATCCCAAGGTGCAACAAGGTCAGCAGCACGGCGGCCGCCTTCTGCTCGAACCAGGACACGATCAGGGACAGGGGCAGGTCGTTGACCCCGCACTCGAACGCGCCCGCCAACGCGCTCGCCACCTGGATGGCGGAATAGCTGTCGTTGCACTGGCCCATGTCCAGCAGGCGCGGAACGCCGCCGATGTCGCCGAGATCCTGGTCGTTGAACCGGTACTTGGCGCAGCCGAGCGTCAGAACCACGGTGTCGGCGGGCGTCTGGGAGACGAAGTCGGAGTAGTAATTCCGCCCCGTCGCGGCGCCGTCGCAGCCGCCGACCAGGAAGAAGTGCTTGATCGCGCCCGCCTTCACCGCGTCGATCACGGTCTCGGCCACGCCCAGCACCGCATCGCGGCCGAAGCCGATGGTGATGGTCTCCTCGGGACCGTCGGCGTCGAAGCCGGGCAGGGCCTTGGCCGCCTGGACCAGGGTCGAGAAGTCGGAATGGTCCTCGAAGTGCTTGAGCCCGGGCCAGCCCACCGGACCGGTGGTGAAGATGCGGGAGCGATAAGCGGGCTGCGGCTCGATCAGACAGTTGGAGGTCATCAGGATCGGGCCGGGGAAGTTGGCGAAGTCGGTCTGCTGATCCTGCCAGGCGCCGCCGAAGTTTCCGGCCAGATGCTTGTATTTCTTCAGGCCGGGATAGCTGTGGGCGGGCAGCATCTCGCCGTGGGTGTAGACGTTGACGCCGGTCCCTTCGGTCTGCTCCAGCAACGCGGCAAGGTCGGCCATGTCGTGGCCGGACACCAGAATCGCCTTGCCCGCGACCGGCGTGACCCGGGCTTGGGAGGGCTCGGGCGCGCCGAACTTGCCGGTGTTGCCCGCGTCCAGCATCTCCATGACCTTCAGGTTCAGCTCGCCAAGGCCAAGCGCCTGCTCGACCAGGGCGCCGACGTCGCTGGGCTCGGACGCCAGGAAGTCCATGGCGGCGTCGATTCCGGCGTAGACCTCGTCGCTTTCCTGATCCAGCATCAGGGCGTGGAAGGCGTAGGCGCACACGCCCTTTGCCCCATAAAGCACCAGGGCGCGAAGGCCGATGATGTCCTCGCCCACCGCGTCCTCGCCCGCGCGCACGGCGGCCATTTCCGCCTGGGCCAGAAGCTCGCCCGGATTGGCCGGGATATCCCAGGCGCCTGGGCCCTCGACGGCTTCGGCGCTTCCGCCCGCCTTGGCCTCGTAGGCGGCCTGGACACGGGCGCGGACCTCCTTGGCCTCGTTGATCATCTGGGTGAAGCGGGCCGGGTTGAAGTTCACGTTGGTCAGGGTGGTGAACATGGCCTTCATCACGAAGCCGGTCGCCGCGTTGTCCCCGGCGCCGACCTTGCGGGCCAGGACGTTGTACTGGGAAATCCCCTTCAACGCGTGAATCAGGAGGTCTTGAAGATCGGAGGTCTGGGCGTCCTTGCCGCAGTTGCCGCGCTCGGTCGCGCAGCCGGCGACGTCGTCCACGCGTGCGGTCTGTTCACACTGATAGCAAAACATGGATTGATGGTTCCCCTCTGATTCTCGGAAAGGGCTTGACCCTTAAAGATGGATTTGAGATGCATCTTTAAAAGACCGGCGCGCCCCTGTCAATGGCGTTAAGGCGACGCCTGTGTTACAAGGGCTGAGAGGCCGCGATGCACCTGACCAAATTCACCGACAACTCCCTTCGGGTTTTGATTTACCTCTCGGCCAATCCGAGCCGCAGGATTAACATCTCCGAGATCGCCAGGACGTGCGCCATTCCCCGCAACCACCTGACCAAGGTGGTCCACGCCATGGCGCAAAAGGGCTTGCTGGAGACCACGCGCGGCAAGGGCGGCGGCGTCGCCCTGGCCCGCCCCGCCGAGAGCCTGAGGATCGGCGACGTGATCCGCGCCATGGAAGGGGAGGAGGAGGTCGTCAACTGCGACATCCCCGTCTGCCCCCTGGGCCCGGCGTGTTCGCTCCGCTATATTTTGCGCGAAGGACAGGACGCTTTTCTGGAAACGCTTGACCGTTACACCATCGCGGACTTGATCGATGCGCCGGAAGGGTTTTCCGCGCCCTAATCGTCCCGCCCGACGAATTTCTCGGCGAATTCCAACGGGTCGGGGACGGGCTTGCCGAAATGCCAGCCCTGGCCGTAGTCGATGCCGCAGTAATAGACCTGGTTGGCCATCTTCTTGTCCTCGATCATCTCGGCCACGGTCTGGATGTTCTGGTTGGAGCACATCTTGGCCATGGTGGACAGCATGTCGTTGCCCTTGGTGGTGGCGCAGGCGCGGCGCACCACGGGGCCGTCGAACTTGACGTAGTCCGCGTCCAGCATGTTCAGGTAGTCGAAGCTGGCCGAGCCCGCGCCGAAATCGTCCAGCGCGAACTTGAAGCCTTCCTGGCGCAGCGCCTGCATGTGGCCGTTCACCTGCTCCAGGTTCTCGACCCTGGCCGATTCCGTGATCTCGAACATCAGCTTGCCCGGGGGCAACTCGGCGGCGCGGAGCTGCATGCGCAGCGCCTCCATGAACTGGGCGTTGTTCATGGACTGGCCGGACAGATTCACCGCCACCGGCGGCAGCTTTTCCCGGTTGTCGTAGAAGCGGATCAGTTCGATCGCCTTGCGGATGATGGCCATGTCGAGCTCGTGGACGATCTCCACGTCCTCGGCCAACGAGATCAGCTGGAACGGCGAGCCCTGGTACTTGGGATGGGTGAACCGGGTCAGCATCTCGAAATGATGGACCTTGCCGAGCCTAAGATCGCAGATGGGCATGAACACCATGTCCAACTCGGTGTTCTGGGCCACCTTGCGAATCAGGGCCACGGTCTCCACCGTGTCGGCCATCATGGCGTTGAACGCTTGGCTGATGCTCACCTTGTTGCCGGTGGTCCCGTCGGCGCAGAACTTCTTGACCGTGTGGATGACCGCCTTGGCCACCTGCTCCTCGGTCAGGCCGGCGCCGTCGGCGTCCAGGGTGTCGCGGGTGCTTTTCACCTCGCCGTCCACCGCGTCGCCGACCACGCCCAGGATTTCGTCGAAGACGCCCTCCACGTCGGTTTCCTCGGAATGGGCGAAGCCGAAGGACTCGCCGTCCACCCGGCCCGCCGCATCGCCGCCGAGCGACTCGCGCTTCAGGATGGAGGCGACGGCGCCCATCACCTCTTGCTTCTTGGACGCCCCGACCTCTTTCAGCAGGCCCGGGAAGTCGTGAACCTTGACCAGGGTGATCTGGGGCCTGCCGCCCGCCTTCTGGAAGGTTCCGACCCGCTCGGCCGCGAGGCGGCTGAAGGATTCCTCGTCGGCGAGGCCGGTTTCCTTGTCCTCGACCACCGGTTCGTCGCTGATCGCGGCGATGCGCTCGGACGAGGCCTTGACCGCGAGGAAAAAGTGCCCGTCGAAATCCGAGGCGCGGTAGCCCGCGACGATGGCCGTCGGCGCGCTTTCGCCCGGGCCGTTGAGACGCAAGGTCGCGTCCTCGATCCGCCCGTGCTCCCCCGCCGCGTCCAGCATCTGGCCGACCAGGGTGCGGTCGTGCTTGGCGATCACGTCCAGAAAGGATTTTCCGATCAGCGTCTCCGCCGGACGCCCAAGCAGGGGCCCGGACGCCCCGGCGGCGAAGACCACGCCCCGGTCCTCGTCCAGCTCCAACAAGAAGTCGGCGCGGCAGAACGCCAGCTTGACGAACCGATTGAGATCGCGGGATTGCGACACGCCCCCACCCTCTTATCCGTTTCCCCGGGAAATATTGCACCCAAGCGGGGCGTCCCGCCAAGAAAAACCCGCTACTCCAGCCCCATCAGCGACCGTGCGAAGGAATCCGCCCCGAACGGGCGCAGGTCCTCGACCTTCTCGCCGACGCCGATCAGATGCACCGGCAGGCCGTGTTTCTCGGCCAGGCTCACCAAGACGCCGCCCTTGGCCGATCCGTCCAGCTTGGTCACGATCAGGCCGGTGACGTCCACAATGTCGCGGAAAACCTCGGTCTGGCTGTGGGCGTTCTGGCCCACGGTGGCGTCCAGCACCAAAAGGCAATCGTGGGGGGCTTCGGGCTTGAACTTGCGGAGCACGCGGATGATCTTCTCCAGCTCCGCCATCAGCCCGGCCTTGTTCTGCAGCCTTCCCGCGGTGTCGATGATCAAGACGTCCATCTTCTGCTGCTCGCACAGCACCATGGCGTCGTAGGCGAGGCTCGCCGCGTCCGCGCCCTGCTCGCGGGTCAGCACCGGGCAGTCGGCGCGCTGGCCCCAGACCTGAAGCTGCTCGACGGCGGCGGCCCGGAACGTGTCGCAGGCGGCGAGCACGACCGAGAAGCCCACGGTCTTGAAGTACTTGGCCATCTTGCCGATGGTGGTGGTCTTGCCCGATCCGTTGACGCCGCAGACCAGGATCACGTGGGGCTTGTGGGCGGTGTTGAGCTCGATGGTCTTGGCCACCGGCTCCAGGATCTTCGCCACTTCCTCGGCCAAAGCCTCGCGAACCTCTTCCGGCGACACCTCCTTGCCGAAGCGGGATTTCGCCAATTCGGCCGAGACCTTGGCCGCCGTGCCGACCCCGAGATCGGACGCGATCAACAGCTCTTCCAACTCCTCCAGCGCCTCGTCGTCGAGCTTGCGCTTGGTGAACAGATCGGTGATCCCGCCGGTCAGCTTGGACGACGAGCGCCCGAGCCCGCTTCTCAGCCTGCCGAGCCAGCCGTCCGTTTCCTCGTTCGCCTCGTCCATGCTCACGGCCTCGTCTCCACCAGCAATGTTTCGTCCTCGACGCCGACGACCCGGCCCTTGACCAACGCGCCCGCCTCCGCCTCCCGGTCGAGCCGGGCGTCCGCGTAGAGCGCGGTGCGCCCGCGCGCGTCCTGCTCCGCCAACACCTCGACCTCGGTCCCGACCTGGGCGGCGAGCCAATCCGCCATGGCGGCCCGCCCGGCCGCGCGCAATCGGGCCGCGCGGTCCTTTCGGGTTTTCGCCGGGACCTGGGGCATGCGCTCGGCCGGGGTGCCGGGACGGGACGAATAGGGAAAGACATGCAGGTGCGTCAACCCCAGTTCGCCGATCCCGTCCAGCGTGTTTCGAAACATGTCCTCGTCCTCGGTCGGGAAGCCCGCGATCAGGTCGCAGCCGAACGCCGCGTCCGGCCGCGCCGCCCGGGCGCGCGCAACGAATTGGGCCGCCTTGGCCCGGTCGTGGCGGCGGTTCATGCGCCGGAGGATCATGTCGTCCAACGATTGGAGGCTGAGGTGTAGATGCGGCGCCAGCCGCTCCTCGCCCGCCAGGACGTCGAACAGGGCCTCGTCCGTCACAGCCGGGTCCAGGCTGGTGAGGCGAAGCCTGGAAAGCTCCGGAACCGCGTCCAGGATGCGCCGGACCAGCCCGCCGAGCGAAAGCCCGTCCCAATCATACGAGGAGACGTCCACCCCGGTCAGCACCGCCTCCCGGTATCCGTTTTCCGTCAGGCGTCGGACCTGCTCGACCACGGCGTCTGGCGCGATGCTTCGGGCGGGCCCTCGGGTCTGGGGCACCACGCAGAACGAACAGCGGTGATCGCAGCCCTGCTGGACCTGGACGAAGGCGCGGGCGCGGCCCTCGAAGCCCTCGATCAGATGGCCCGCCGTTTCGCGGACCTCGGCGATGTCTCCGACCAGGATCGGCGCGTCGCCGGAAAAGGCCTCGGCGGTCAGCTTCTCCTCGTTGCCCAGCACCCGGTCCACCTCGGGCATGGCCGCGAATTCCTCGGGGTGGAGCTGGGCGGCGCAGCCTGTGACGATGAGCCGCGCGCCCGGCCGTTCGCGGCGCAGGCGGCGGATGGCCTGGCGCGCTTGGCGCTCGGCCTCGGCGGTGACGGCGCAGGTGTTGACGATGACGGCGTCGGCGAGCCCGGCCTCGACGGCGCGGGCGCGCATCACCTCGGTCTCGAAGGCGTTGAGGCGGCAGCCCATGGTGACGATCTCCGGCCCGCTCACGCCAACAGGCTCCCGTCGATCGCGCCGGTGAAGCTGGTGGCGACCGGGCCGGTCATCAAAACGTGGTCGTCCTTCAGCCACTGGATGCGCAGCCTGCCGCCGTCCAGGACCACGTCGGCCTCCCGCGTGGTCAGGCCGCGCCTTGCGGCGGCGACAAGGCTCGCGCAGGCCCCGGTGCCGCAGGCCCGGGTCAGCCCCGCGCCTCGCTCCCACACCCGGACCCGGATTTCCGACGGCGAGACGACCTGGGCGGCCTCGACGTTGACGTATTCGGGAAACAGCGGGTGGCGCTCGATGACGGGGCCGTGGGTTTCAAGGTCCACCGCCTCGGCGTCGTCGACGAAGAACACGGCGTGGGGGTTGCCGACGCTGACGCCCACCGGCGCCTTCAACGGCCCGGACTCGATCCCGAGGTCGCGGGTGTCCCTGGCCTCCGACAACGGCATATCGCGCCAGTCCATGCCGACCCGGCCCATGTCCACGGTGATCAGGCCCTCGTCCGCGTCCTCGGCGTCCAACAGCCCGGCCAGGGTCTGGATGGTGACCTCCTTCGCGCTCTTTTCCTTCATCAACAGCGAGGCGACGCACCGGGTCGCGTTGCCGCAGGCGGACACCTGGGATCCGTCGGAATTGAAGATGCGCATGAAGGCGTCGGCCAGCGGCTCCTCGCTGTTCTCGATCACGATCACCTGATCGCAGCCGACGCCCGTGCGCCGGTCCGAGATGGCCCGCGCGCGCGCGCCGTTCAGGCCCACGTCCCGGGCGCGCCCGTCGATCACCACGAAATCGTTGCCGAGTCCGTGCATCTTGATGAAGGCCAAGGGTTCCATGGGGCCTGATATAGGCCCGGGCGGCGTAAGAGTCCAAGGCTTTCAATCGGTTTTGTCCGTTGCATGCGGTCAGGCTTTTCGGTAATCAGGTAATGGAGCAACCGGCGGGGGCCTTTGGCGGGGCGGGCGCGCCGAGAAGGGAGACGCCTGACCATGACCGATCTCAACATTCCGGAGCTGGAGCACGCGGTCTTTCCCGGCGGCACGCTGATCTTCGACGACGGGGACAAGGGCGACATCGCCTACATCGTCATCGACGGCATGGTCGAAATCTCCAAGGCCGCCGGCGGCGAGCGGGTGATTCTCGGCGTGGTCGAGGACGGCGGCATGTTCGGCGAGATGGCGCTCCTGGACTCGACCGAGCGCATGGCCCGCGCCCGCGCCATGGTCAAGACCGAATGCGTCGTCCTGCCTCGCGAACTGTTCGCCAAGGAAATGGCCAAGACCGACGCCTTCATGTACACGGTGGTCCGCGCGCTTCTGTCCTACGTCCGCAGCCTGACGAGCCGGGTCGTGGAGAACATGGAAGCCTCCAAGTAGCCCGAAATCACCCTTCCGCGCTTGGCAGCGTGAAAAAGAACGCGCTTCCCTCCCCGGGCGTCGATTCCACCCAGATGCGGCCGCCGTGCCGCTCGACGATGCGCTTGCAGATCGCGAGCCCGATCCCGGTCCCAGGGTATGCGTCCCTGGCGTGGAGGCGGTGGAAGATCTCGAAGATCCTGTCCCGCCCCTCCTCGACCATGCCGACGCCGTTGTCCCGGACGGCGATCACCCATTCCCCGTCTTGCCGGTCGGCCTCCACCCGGATCACGGGTTCGCGATTGGGGTCGCGGAATTTCAACGCGTTGGCGACCAGGTTCTGGAGAACCTGCGCGATCTGCGTTCGGTCCGCCTTCACGACGGGCAGGGAGCCGGTCTCGATCCGCCCTCCCGAATCGTCGATGCGCGCCTTCAGATTTTCAAGGACCTCGGCGACGACGGCCCCGAGGTCCGCGTCCTCGAAATTCGTCCCCTTGCTGTCAACCCGGGAATAGGAGAGCAGCGCCTTGATCAGCCCCTTCATGCGGGCGGCCGCGTCCTGGGTGTGGCCGATGAATTCGTCGGCGTCCTCGTCCATCGCGCCCTTGTATTCGGCGGACAGGAGATTGAGGTAGCCCTCGATCAGGTTGAGCGGCTCCTGAAGATCGTGGGAGGCGACATAGGCGAACTGCTGCAGGTCCGCGTTGGATCGCTCAAGGCTTTTGGTTTTCTTGGCCAAGTCCGCCTGGTAGCGGTTGCGCTCGGAGTGGTCGATGAAGGTGGCGAGCAGCTCCTCGCCGAACACGATGCCGGAAATCTCGACCTCCCTCGTCACCCCATCCTTGCAGGCCACCTTGTATTCAAGCGGCGTGATTTCGGAGCCCCCCTCGGCGGAGCGTCGGACCGCGTGGGTCCAAGCTTCCATCACCTTCGCGCGGTATTCCTCGTCGGGATAAGCGCGCGGCCACCAATCGTCCACGCTTCGAACGTCATCGGCCGTGTAGCCGAACAACTCGACGAAACGGCCGTTGCGGAAATAGATGGTCCCGGCTCCATCGACCAAGGCGGCCGCGATCGGCATCTTTTCCAGCAACGAACGGAACTTCTCCTCGGCCGCCTTGCGCTCCGAGATCTCGCTCTCGAGCTCCGAGGTGCGGCGTTCGACCAGGCGCCTGAGAGAGGCGTTCCAAATGAAGATCGCCATGACGACGGCGACGAACGCCGCGCCCGCCATCAAGGAATAGCGGACGACGGTTTCCCGCGAGACCCCCTTCGGATCCACCACGCCGAACCATTTCTCGTAGATCGCGTCGTAGCGGCCGGTGTTCTTGACGATGGCGAGCCCCTGGTTGAGCAGCGCTTGAAGCGCCGCGTCGCCCTCCTTGACCGCGAATCCGTAGCCGCGTCCGTAGACGTCGATCAACGGCCCGGCCGTCTCGATGTTGTTGAGCCCAAGCTCCCTGGCGGTCAACAGCCCCACCAGCCTGGGCGCGAGCGCGAGGTCGTGCGCGCCCGAGGAAAGAAGCCGGAGCGCCTCGGCAACCGTCTTCACCTCGATGAATTCCGCGTCCTCGATCTCGCGGCCGAGAAGGTAGTCGTGGGTCGCGTCGGCGGTCATCACGATGATCGCCTTGCCCTTGAAGTCCTCCTCCGAGGAGAAATCCGAGCCGCCCTTGCGGACGAAGGCCGTGGCGTAGGCGACGGTGTGGGGTGCGGTGAAGTCGAAGACCTTTTCGCGATCCGCCGAATAGGACACCAGGGGAAGCGCGTCCACCTCGCCCTTTTCGAGCGCGCCGCGCACCTCGCTCCACGGCCCGACGCGGAACGTGGGCGATATTCCCATCACCTCGCACGCGGCCTTCATGAGATCGACGCTGAAACCGTCCGCGTCGCCCGTCTTGGACACCATGGCGTAGGGCGGGTAGTCCAATTCGCTGCCGACCAGAATGGTCGCGCGCGCGTGTTCGTCCGCGTTCGCGGAAAAGAGCGGCGCGAACGAAATAAAGGCGGCGATCGCCAATAAAACAAGGCGTGGGCGCAAAATCATGTCAAGCGCGGCTGAGGCATAACTGAAAGTTGATTATACAATGAAATTATATAAATAGTTAAGCGCCAATTCGACGAGCCGTCACCCGCAAACCCCACCCACCGCGCAGGCCTCGGCGAAGCCGCCGTCCGGGTGCGAGGGCTCGAATCCGAGGAAGCGCCAGGTCTCGGCCATGTGGGGCGGCAGGGGGGCTGCGACCTCGAGAGTTCCGCCAGCGGGATGGGGCAGGACCAGGGCGCGGGCGTGCAGGTGCAGCTTCTTCGCCGCCACGCCGTCCACGAACGCGTCCCGACCGCCGTACTTGCCGTCGCCCAGGATCGGGGTTCCGATGGCGGCGCAGTGGACGCGGACCTGATGTGTGCGCCCGGTCTGGGGCTCCAGCGCCAGCCACGCCGCCCGCTTGCCCGCGTGATCGACGACGCGATAGAACGTTTCGGCCCGCTTGGCGTCGCCGCCGCCGGGCGCGACCCGCTCGCCGCCCTTGCCCGCCCTTTTCGAGAGCGCGAGGTCGATGACGCCGGCGTCCAGCTCGGGCTCGCCGACCACGATGGCCCAATAGAGCTTTTTCGCGTCGCGCGACTTGAAGGCCTCGGCGAGCCTTCCCGCCGCCTTGGCGGTCCGAGCCAGGACCAGGACTCCCGACGTGTCCCGGTCCAGGCGGTGGACCAGGCGCGGGCGCTCCTTCTTGCCCCGGCGCAGGTGGTCGAGCATGGCGTCCAGGTGCCTGGTGGTTCCGGTCCCGCCCTGGACCGCGAGCCCGGGCGGCTTGTCGATGACGAGCACGTGGTCGTCATCGTGCAGGATGGTCAGGGCCTCGGCGTCGCGGGGGTCCGATTTCCCATGCTGCTTCTTGGGCGGCGGCGGGGCGTCGTCGGCCATGGGCGGCACCCGGATCGACTGGCCCGCGGCCAGCCGGGCGTTGGCCTTGGCGCGCCCTCCGTCGACGCGGACCTGGCCCGTGCGCAGCAGTTTCTGCAGCCGCCCGTGGCCCAGCGCCGGGAAATGGCGGCGAAACCAGCGGTCCAGGCGGACGCCGTCGTCGTCGTCAGCGACCTCGATGGTCTGGACGCCGGTCATGGCAGGATGTGCCTGAACACGGCCAACCCGGCGAAGAACCCCATCAGCGCCAATGTCACCGACGCCAGGATATACATGCCCGCCCCATGCAGGTTGCCGCGCTCGGCCAGATAGAACACGTCCAGGGAAAAGGTGGAGAACGTGGTGAACGCCCCCATCACCCCGACGGAGAGGAAGGCGCGCATCTCCTGGCTCGGCGACCAGACCAGCGCCATGATCTCGACCAGCGCGCCCAACATGAACGACCCGGCCACGTTCACCGCCAACGTCCCCCAGGGAAAGCCGGTCCCGAGCAACCGGACCGCCTGGCCCATCACCAGATGGCGCCCCACGGCCCCGACCGCGCCGCCGGCGGCGATGGCGAGGATCAGTTTCAGGTTCATGGCGGGCGCATCCCCTTGCCGTCCACGGGATCGCCCCCTTGTTACCAGGAATCGTGACGGTTGGCCATCAAGGGGCGTCGATTAGCGCTTGACTCCCGACAGTACCTGATGTAAATACTTGGTTATGCCGTCACGGAGAACGGCGAAACGCACCGGTTTCCTTTTTATTTTTGGAGAATAACCATGCCGCATTCGTCAGATAAAAAAAGTCGGAAATGCCGTCTTTCGTGTCTTCTGAGGCCCGGCGCGTGGGCGCTTGCGGGCGGGGTGTTCTCCCTCGCGGTGATGGGGTTGGTGTGATTTTGCTTCCCTAACCGCCTTGGCGCCGTCATAACGGGCCTCCGAACCCGCCACCCGACACCCAAAGGAGGTCCGCCATGGCGAAGAAGCGCCAACGGCGACGACGGGCCAACCCGGTGGCGCGGGAGCTTCGCAGGCATCGCCCGCAGGTCATCCCCAACGCCAAGGCCTATCGCCGCAACCTGAAACACAAAGGCCGCCCCGATCGATACGACCGGGACGGCCTTGTGGTATTAGTGGTTTGAAGGCCTGGCGCTAGGCGGCCTTCTTACCGCGAATGACCCCCATGATCTCGGTGGCGGCCTTCGGGATGTTGGTGCCCGGACCGAACACCGCGGCCACGCCCTTGGACTTCAGGAAGTCGTAGTCCTGCGGCGGGATGACGCCGCCGGCGACGACGATGATGTCGTCGGCGCCCTGCTTCTTCAGCTCTTCGATCAGAGCCGGAACCAGGGTGGTGTGGCCGGCCGCCTGGGACGACACGCCGATCACGTGCACGTCGTTCTCGATGGCCTGGCGAGCGGTTTCCTCCGGAGTCTGGAACAGCGGTCCCATGTCCACGTCGAAGCCGATATCGGCGAACGCGGTGGCGATCACCTTGGCGCCGCGATCGTGGCCGTCCTGGCCCATCTTGGCGACCATCATGCGGGGACGGCGGCCTTCGTCGTTGGTGAAGGACTCGACCTCCTTGCGGATGGACTCGAAGTCCTCGCTGCCCTTGGACGCGGAGGCGTAGACGCCCGCGATGGAGCGGATCTCGGCGCGGTGGCGGCCCGAGATCTTTTCGACGGCGGCGGAGATTTCGCCCACCGACGCCCGCTTGCGCGAGGCGTCGACCGCGAGCTCGAGCAGGTTGCCGTTGCCGGCGCCCGCGTCGGCCGCGTTGGTGATGGCCTCGAGCGCGGCCTGGACGGCCTGCTCGTCGCGGCTGGCGCGGATGTCCTTGAGACGGGAAATCTGCTTCTCGCGGACCTCGGCGTTGTCGACCACCAGGATGTCGATGTTCGGCTCTTCGTCGACAAGGTACTTGTTGACGCCGACCACGGTCTCCTCGCCGGTCTCGATGCGGGCCTGCTTGCGCGCGGCCGATTCCTCGATGCGCATCTTGGGCATGCCGGACGCGACCGCCTTGGTCATGCCGCCCAGCTCCTCGACCTCGGCCATCAGCTTCTCGGCCTCGACCACCAAGCTGTTGGTCAGGCTTTCCATGAAGTAGCTGCCGCCGAAGGGATCGACCACGGACGGAATGCCGCTTTCCTCGGCGAGGATGATCTGGGTGTTCCGCGCGATGCGGGCCGACATGGGGGTCGGCAGGGCCAGGGCCTCGTCGAAGGAGTTGGTGTGCAGGCTCTGCGTGCCGCCGAGAACGGCCGACATGGCCTCGATGGTGGTGCGGATCACGTTGTTGTAGGGATCCTGCTCCGTCAGCGAGACGCCGGAGGTCTGGCAGTGGGTGCGCAGGGCCGAGCTCATGGGCTTCTTCGGGTTGAACTGGCTCATGGTCTTGGCCCACAGCAGGCGCGCGGCGCGCAGCTTGGCGATTTCCATGTAGAAGTTCATGCCGATGGCGAAGAAGAAGCTGAGGCGCGGGGCGAACGCGTCGACGTCGAGGCCGCGCGACAGAGCCGCGCGGGTGTACTCCAGGCCGTCGGCGATGGTGAACGCCAGCTCCTGAACCGCGTTGGCGCCCGCTTCCTGCATGTGGTAGCCGGAAATCGAAATCGAGTTGAACCGCGGCATGTTCTGCGAGGTGTACTCGATGATGTCGGCCACGATCCGCATGCTCATTTCGGGCGGATAGATGTAGGTGTTGCGGACCATGAACTCCTTCAGAATGTCGTTCTGAATGGTTCCGGCCAGTTGCTCGGGCTTCACGCCCTGCTCCTCGGCGGCGACGATGTAGCCCGCCAGGACCGGCAGCACGGCGCCGTTCATGGTCATGGACACGCTCATGGTGTCGAGCGGGATGCCGTCGAACAGGATCTTCATGTCCTCGGCGGAATCGATCGCGACGCCGGCCTTGCCCACGTCGCCGACCACGCGCGGATGATCGGAGTCATAGCCCCGGTGCGTGGCGAGGTCGAAAGCGACCGAAACGCCCTTCTGGCCGGCGGCCAGGTTGGCGCGATAGAACTTGTTGGATTCCTCGGCGGTCGAGAAACCCGCGTACTGCCGGATGGTCCAGGGCCGGTTGGCGTACATGGTCGCGCGCGGGCCGCGCACGAACGGCGCGAAACCGGGCAGCGTGTTGATGTTCTCCAGGCCTTCCAGATCGGCGGCGGTGTAAAGCGGCTTGAACGGGATATCCTCGGGCGTGGTCCAGATCAATTCGTCCGGATCGCGGCCCCGCAGGTCCTTGGTCGCAAGCTCTTTCCATTCGTCGGTGGTGTGCTGTTTGAAATCAGCCATGGTTAGTCTCTCCTCCTCCCAGGTGGCGTCGGAGTATAACCAAGGGGTCCCGCCGGGTGGAGAAGATTTTTTCATCCACAGCATTAACCAAGTTATCCACAACATCTAGTATTTGGACTTGCCACAAGCTCGTAGATTTTGTACAAACCCTCCCAACACAGGGGACGCCAGAAAAATTTGGCGACATTCAGGAAGGCTTAGCCCGACGCATTCCGGCGCGAAAAACGCCGCCCGAGCGTCGGAGCGCTTGGAGAAGGTGCAATGTCTGGAGACTGGTTGCCCGAGCGCACGGCGGCGTTGATCGCGCTTTGGAACGAGGGCCTGCCCGCAAGCGAAATCGGACGAAGGCTGGGCGTGACCAAGAACGCGGTGGTCGGCAAGGTCCACCGCCTGGGTCTTCCCAAGCGCCAATCGCCGATCCCGTCCAAGCCACGCCCGGTGGCGGATGTCGTCAAGCTGGATACGCTGGGCTCCAACATGTGCTCGTGGCCCGAGGGCGAGCCGGGCGAGGAAGGCTTCCATTTCTGCGGAGAGCCGGTGGTGCACGGCAAGCCATACTGCGCCGCGCACTGCGCCAGGGCCTACGTCAAGCCGTCCAAGGATCGGAAAGCAAGCTGAGGCCGAGCCTCCACGAAACAACCGCTTTCCCAACGCATCCCCGATCTGATAAGGATTTGGGATGCGTTTCTCTTTGGCCTCCGCGCTAACCGCTCTCGCGCTCGCCGCCCCGGCCGGCGCTGTGGAGCTTGGGCTTCCCATCGACTGCGAGCCGAACAAGACCTGCTGGATCGTCCATTACCCCGACCACGACCCCGGGCCGGGTTCGACCGATTACACTTGCGGGGTTAGGACCTACGACGACAAGAAGGGCGTCAGCTTCGCCGTCCGCAACAAGGCGGTGATGCGAAGCGGCGTCGCCGTCCGCGCGGCTGCGGCGGGCAAGGTGGTTGGCGTCCGCGACGGCATGCGCGACATCGAGGTGGAAAAGATCGGGGGCATTCCCGCGCTCAAGGGCAAGGACTGCGGCAATGGCGTCGGCGTCGATCACGGCGACGGCTGGTTCACCCAGTACTGCCACATGATGAAGGGCAGCTTGACGGTCAAGCAGGGCGATATGGTCCAGGCGGGCCAGACGCTCGGCCTGGTCGGGCTGTCGGGCCGCACCAGCTATCCCCATCTGGCCATGAGCGTGCGCCTGAAGGGCGCGGTGGTGGACCCCTTCACCGGGCCGGGGACGCTCGGCGAATGCGGCAAGGTCGGTCGGGTCCTGTGGTCCGACGCGGTGGCCAAGGATTTGCCCTACGTCCCCACCTTCATCGCGGACGCGGGCTTCGCCGATGGAAAGGCCGATTTCGCCGCCGCGCTCGACGGGCGGCTCGCGGACGAGTCGTTTCCAGCAGACGCGCCCGCGCTGGTGATGTGGATGGTGGCTTACGGTGTGATGGCCGGGGACGCGATCCGGTTCCGCATCCAGGCCCCGGACGGATCGACGCTTCTGGAGGAGTCCGCTCCCGTGAAGAAGAACCGCGACAGGAAATTCCTGTTCATGGGCCGGAAACGGCCCGGCGCCGCCTGGCCCAAGGGCGTCTACGTCGGCGAGGTCCGCATCGTGCGCGAGGGCGACGCCCGGACTTACGACATCGCGCGAAGCGTCACCCTGCGCTGACGGGGCCGCGCCGCACCAGTTTGGGGCGGACGCGCATGGTCCGCCGCGGGCGCGCCTCCGGCTCGGGCTTCGGTTCGGGCGCTGGGGCGTCGTTCAGGAAATCCCGGTCCTCGAACAGGTTGGCGCCGTCGACGGCGGCGTCGCGCCGGGCCTCGATCTTATTGAGCGTCCGGGTCACCGTGGGATGGCGGTCCGGCGGCGGGCGGCCCGCCAGCAAGTGGGCGCGCCCGATGGCCCGGACCGCCTCGCCGGCGGCCTTGCCCCGCCTTTCGCGCCAGCGGGCATAGGCGGCCACGGTCCAGGGATGGGCGGGAAGGTGCCTAAGCTTTCGCGCCCGGCACCAGGCCGCGAACTCCCGCCACGCCTTTTCGTCCGTTCTTTTCATCCCGGCCCCCGAAACGAATCAGGCTCCCCGAAGGGAGCCTGAAACATAACGAACGCCCGGCGGTAAGGCTAGAAGCCCGCCGCCCGGACCACGGTGATCAGCACCGCCGCGAAAATCGCGGACGTGATGACGCCGCTGATGGACGCCCCCAACGCGTGGGGCAGGACGATGGACTCGGGGTTGACCTCCGAGACCGTCTTCTGCGCCACCTTGGCCGAGGTGGGAACGCAGCTCACGGCCGCGATTCCGATCACCGGATTGTACTTCTTCCCGCTGGCGAAATAGAGGATGTAGCCCCCCATCAATCCGCCAACTCCCGAGATCGCGAGGGCGGTGATGCCCAGGACCAGAAGCTTCAGGACTTCCGGGTTCAGGATGTTGCTGGCCTCGCACAGCGCGCCCAGCAGGAGCCCCAGGAAGAAGGTGGCGCCATACAGGATCGGGCCGCTGAAGACCTCGGCGTAGTGGGTCAGTCCGGATTCGCGGACGATCACGCCGATGAACAGCGAGAAGAACAGCGGCGAGGCCACCGGGAACAGCAAGCACAGGATGATGCACGCGATCACGGCGAACACCAGCTTCTCGGCCGAGGTGATCTCGACGGTCTTTTCGTCCGGCATCTTCAGGCCGCGGAGGCTCCTGGGCACCAGCAGCTTGATCAAGTACGGGTAGCCGCCGTAGATCAGGCCAAGGTACAAGTACGCCACCACGGTGATGGGGACGAACAGATTCTCCGACAGCATCAAGGCCGCGAACAGGATCATGGGCCCGTCGGCGCCGCCGATGGTGGCCGTGGCCGCCGCGTCCGCGATGGGCAGGCCCGCCATGACCGCGAGCGGGAAGGTGATCACCGTGCCAATTTCACCGCAGAGCGCGATGAACATGGAGCGGAACGGACGCGCCATGACGAAACCGACGTCCAGCAGCGTCCCGATGCCCATGAACACCAGGCACGCGATCAGGCCGTTGGAGAACGTGAACGCGTAGACCGGCTGCAGCCAGTCGATTTGCAGCAGGTCGACCCAGGACTTCCCCTCGGAGACCATGGGGTTCAGGAACAAGGTTCCCTTCTCCACCCCATCGACGACCATCTTGGGCGGAAGGAACATGACCGAGGCGTTGACCACCGCCATGCCGAGCCCCATGGGGATCATCAAAAGGGCCTCAAGCACGCCCTTCTTGCCGAGGTAGATGAGCAGCACCCCGAGCGCGATGAGCGAAATCCGACCCCACGCGATCCGCGGTTCCTCCGAGAACTGCTCGACGAGGGTGGAAATGCCCTGAAAAATTTGGACGATATCGAAGTCCACGGCGTATTCCTCCGCCTTTGGGTGCTAATTAGGAAATGGTCATCATCACCTGACCGGCGTCGACCGCGTCGCCTACCTTGACGGCGACGTTGCTGACGGTGCCGGAGCAATGGGCGCTGACCACGGTCTTCATCTTCATGGCCTCGATCACGGCCACCTGGTCGCCTTCGTTGACCGAGGCGCCGTCGGTAACGGAGACCTCGACCACCACGCCGCCGAGCGGAGCGGTGCGGTCGCCCGCGCCGGCGGGACCGGCGGCGGCCGGAGCCGGAGCCGGTGCGGCGGGGGCCGGAGCGGCGGGAGCCGGTGCGGCGGGGGCGGCGGCCGGCATGGCCATGCCCGGCGGGGGATACAGGCTGCTGCCTGCGTCGCCCGAGAGATCCTCGACGGTCACGTCATAGGTCCTGCCGTCCACGGTGATTTTGAGTTGCTTCGTCATGAGTTCGGTCCTTCGGATTTTCCGGGTGTTCGTTGATGACTAAAGAAACTATCGGCGCTTGACCGGATGGCCGGTCTGATTCAGCGTCCGTCCGCTGGCCGCCCAGCTCGAGGATTGGCTGTCCAATTGCTCGATCCGGACGATGCGCACGGCGCCCAACATGGCGTAGGCCGCGGCCGCGATGACCGCGATGTCGTTTTCCGCCGGGTCGGCGGCCTTGGCCGCCGGGGCGGGACCGGCGGGAGCCGCGGCCGCCGGGGCGGGCGCGGCGGTTTTTTCCGCCTGCTTGGTCAGGGTGACGACGATCAGCCGGATCAGCAGCGCGGCGCTGAAACCGACCACGACCACGAGACCGTAGCTGATCAGCGACTGCTGAATGATGACCGTCAAGTCGTATTCGGGCATTTACCTGGTCCTTTTCCCCCTTGGGCGCCATCCCCCGGCGCCTTGCGACGGAGCCCGCGCCGGACGCCGAAAGCGGCGGCCGGGCGGTATTCCTTGATCCTAGAGCGGAATGTTGCCGTGCTTCTTGGCCGGGCGGGTCTCCCGCTTGCTCAGGGTCTTGCGCAAGGCCAACGACAGGATGCTCTTGGTCTGCGACGGCTCGATCACGTCGGTGATGTAGCCGCGCGAGGCCGAGATGTAGGGCGAGGCGAACTTTTCGCGGTATTCCTCGATCAGTTCGGTCCGCTTGGCCTGCGGGTCGTCCGCCGCCTTGAGCTCCTTGCCGTAGAGCACGTTGACCGCGCCTTCGGCGCCCATCACCGCGATTTCGCCCGTGGGCCACGAATAGACCAGATCGGCGCCCATTTCCTGGGAGCACATGGCCAAGTACGAGCCGCCATAGGCCTTGCGGGTGATGATGGTGATCTTCGGAACCGTCGCCGAGGAGTAGGCGAACAGCAGCTTCGCGCCATGGCGGATGATGCCGCCGCGCTCCTGCTCGATGCCGGGCAGGAAGCCGGGCACGTCGACCAGGTTGACGATCGGAATGTTGAAGGCGTTGCAGAACCGGATGAACCGGGCGCCCTTGTCCGACGCGTCCACGTCCAGGCAGCCGGCCTTGACGATGGACTGGTTGGCCAGGATGCCGACGACGACGCCGTCGACTCGGGCGAAACAGGTCACCAGATTCTGGGCGAACATCTCGTGGACTTCAAGGAAGTCGCCGCCGTCGACCAGACGCGCGATGATCTGCTTGATGTCCATGGGCTCCTTCGGATCCTCGGGGATGAGTTGGTTCATTCCCGTATCTTCGACGAGCTTCAGGTCCGGGGTCGGCCGGTGGGGCGGATCCTCGGTGTTGTTGGACGGCAGGTAGCTGAGAAGCTTCTTGGTCAGCTCGATGGCGTGCTGATCGTTCTCGGCCACGAAATGGACGTTGCCGCTGACGGACGCGTGCATGACGGCGCCGCCGACCTCCTCCATGCTCACTTCCTTGCCGCTGACGGCCTTGATGACCTGCGGGCCGGTGATGAACATCTGGGCGTTCTGCCGGGTCATGATGATGAAGTCCATCAGGGCGGGCGAGTATGAGGCGCCGCCCGCGCACGGACCCAGGATCACCGCGATCTGCGGGATCACGCCCGACGCGAGGACGTTCTGGTAAAACACCTCGCCGTAGCCGGACAGCGCGTCCACGCCCTCCTGGATGCGGGCGCCGCCCGAATCCTTGAAGGCCACCACGGGGATGCCCATCTTCAGCGCGTATTTCAGGCTTTCCACGATCTTGGACGCGTGCATCTTGCCGAGCGTGCCCGCCACGACGGTGAAGTCCTGGCTGGCCGCCGCGACCTGGCGCCCGTCCACGAAGCCGGAGCCCGCCACCACGCCGTCGGCCGGAATGTCTTTTTTCTCCATGCCGAAGTGGGTGCAGGTGTGCCGGATGTGGGTGCCCAGCTCCTGGAAGGTGTCCGGCTGGAACAGGAGCGCGAGGCGTTCGCGAGCGCTCAGCAGGCCCTTCTCGTGACGCTTTTCGATCTTGTCCTTGCCGCCCGCCTCGAAGACGGCCTTGCGCCGCTCCTTCAGCGTCTCTAGTGCTTTCGCGGAAATCGTCATGGTCCCTGCTTATCCCCTAAGATGCGGCGGTCCGGCCGCCGCGGCCAATAGAATCCGAAACCAAACGAACCCGAACTATCGGCCGTCACGTCCCCCGCCCGCGCGCAAGGCCACGCGTCCCCCGCGAACGGGCGGCGCGGTGAAAACCCCGCTGGATACGATCCTGGGCATGGTCATGACATAAAGCCAACTGTTGGACTGTTCGTTATGGTTGGCCGTTAATCTAAAGGGGGCGTTTCGTGAAAAAAAGATGTTTTTTTCATTCCACCCCTACAAATTCACGGTGTGGAACATCCAAAACCGCGCGGGACGGCGGTTATTCGTAGTCGCGAAGCTCGGTCAAAAGGGGCTCGATCTGCTGCCTGGCGTGGGCGGGCAGAGGGTCCGGCATGGTCAGAATCCCCTTCATCGCCTGCTGGGTGACCCCGGCGATGGACGCGGCCTCGCGCACGGTGATGCCGACGCCCTTCAGTTTTTTCGCCACCTCGACCCCGGTCAGCCCGAATCGGGCGCCGCCGTCCTCGCCCAACATCAAGGTGAGTTGGCGGATGCTGTCCTCGATCACGGCCTTCTGCGCGTCGGGAAGATCCTCCTCGTCCCCCCATTCGGCGCCGTAGTCGATGACGTTGCGGATGGCGAGGGAGATATCCATCATGAATTCGCGCAGAACCTCGTCGGGCTCGTCGCCCGCGTCCACGTCGGGTGGGAAGACCGCGCGCACCAAGCGCTCCACCTGTTCGGGAATCACGCCCGCCGAGGCGTCCGGTTTGGCGGCTTTCCTAGCGGGCTTCGCCCTTGGGGGCGGCGGCGCCTCCACCCCCGCCTCGGCGCCGAAGGCCTTGCGCTGGTCCGCGCTCGCCTTGCGCCAGGCGCGGCGCAACTCGTCCAACGGCGTCGGCGCGCGAATCAGCCCGGCCTCGATGGCCGCGGCGCGCACGGACGGGATTTTGCCGTCCTTCAGCTTCTTGGCGATCTTCGGATGGTCCCGCTCCAGGCGTCCCCGCCAGTATGCGGCGTCCCGTTTCTTCATTTCCCCCGCTCCGCCGGGATTTGGTTGTTGCGTCAACCAGAGCCTACGCCGCGCGCATGCCGGGAGTCAACGCCGCGCCGGAACCCCAAGCGATTCAAGGGAAAGGGGAAATCGGCCCCTATCGCGTTCCTCTCGATTCCTCCTCGTCGGAGGCGTGGGTCCGGCGCCGCGCGCGGATCAGGACGTGGTAGGCCATGATCGCGGCGGCCATGAAGGCCGCGCCGATGGCGGCGAGGAAGGGGTCGATGTCGGTCAGGACGACCACTTGGGTCGAGGCGCGCCCCGGACCCGTGTACTTCACGGCCCACTCCACCGGTTGCTGGGAAAACGAGGCGGCCAGAAAACCGCCGGACAAACCCGTCAGAAGAACGGTCGCGACCACCCGGGTGATCAAAAGCCGGACGGCGCGGTTTCTCTTGCTCATGACAACGTCGCCTTTCCTCTTGCGCCCAACCCCAACGCATTCTTATTACAAGATTTATCATACCATAAATGCGGGCGAAAAGCGAATGCGGCGTGCCTTGGGCGCGCATCGGCCTCATACGGCGAGGGCGGCGTCGATCGGCCTTACGGTCCTTTCGGGCGGGAACCGGACGGTGACGGTGGTGCCTTGGTCCTTTTCGCTGATGATCTCCAGGGTTCCGCCGTGCAGCTCCATCAGTCCCTGAACCAGGGGCAGGCCGAGACCCGTGCCCTCGTACTTGCGGGACAGGCGGCTGTCCACCTGGCCAAAGGGCTCCAGCGCCTTGGCGACCTCGTCCGGGGTCATGCCGATGCCGTCGTCGGCCACGGCGATAAAGACCGAGCCCTCGTCGTCCACCCCGGCGGTGACGACGATGCGCCCGCCGCCCTCGGTGAACTTCACCGAATTCGACAACAGGTTGATCAGCACCTGCTTGGCCCGGCGCTCGTCGGCGCGGACGGCGGGGAGGTCGGGGGGCAGCTCGGCGGTCATGGCCACCCCGACGCCCTCGGCGCGGGCGCGCACGAGGCGAAGCGCCGATTGGACCACGTCGGGAAGCGGCACGGTTTCATCGACGATTTCGAGCTTGCCCGCCTCGATCTTGGACACGTCGAGGATTTCGTTGATCAGCTCCAGAAGATGCAGGCCCGAGGCGTGGATGTCCTTGGGATAGTCCTGATAGCGGATATCGGACAGGGGGCCGAAGATCTCGCTGCGCATGGCGTCGGAAAAGCCGATGATGGCGTTGAGGGGCGTGCGCAACTCGTGGCTCATGCTGGCGAGGAATTCGGACTTGGTGCGGCTGGCGAGTTCGGCCTGGGTCTTGGCCTCGCGCAGGCGTTTTTCCGTGGCCAGATGCTCGCGCACCTCGCGGCGCAGGCGCTCGGCCTCGTTCTCCAGGGCGTCGCGCGACGCGACGACCTCCCGGGTCAGGCGCTCCAGCGTCACGTCCAGGCTCTCAAGCTCGTCGCCCTGGGTCAGCGCGGGCGAGGCGACGCCGAAGGCTTGGCGGGTGAACGCGTTCATGCGCCCGGTGAGCTTGCGCAAACGGACCGAGATATACGTCAGCATGGCGAGGAAGAACACGATCAGCGCGCCCGCGAGAAAGGTGCGGTGGGTCCTGGCGGAATCGACCACCGGGCCCACGAGAAGGTTCAGATCCTCGTGGGAAATGAAGGACACGTGCGCCACCGACGCTTCCGAGCTTCCATAGTCGAACACCGCCTTGCCGGTGACGAAGAATTTCTCCGAAAGGCTTTTGAGCGTGGCCCCCTTGGGAATGCTGGCGGGATCGCTGCTCGAGATCACGGTCGGCGAGATCGACGACCCCGACAGGATCGCCACCGCGCCCGAATGCCCATGGGATTCCTCCTGGGTTCTGGTCAGGAAATGGTCGTCGATGCGCGAAACCACCATCAGGGTGAAATTGGCGTCGGTTTCCTCGTCCCAGGTCTGGGCGCTGGAGAACAGGTGCAGGTTTCCGTCCACCTCGGTCATGACCGACTGGCCCTCGCTGATCATGATCAGGCGCTGGGGAAGAGCGAGAAAAGCGTCGGGAATCCCGAAGTCATGGTCCCGGTACACGGTCCTGGCCTTGCCGTCGGGCCCTAGGACCAAGAAGAAATCCGGCGCCATGAAGGTGCGCGCCAGAAGCCTGCGCGAGAGCCCCTTGGGCAAGCCTTTGACGTTCACGGGCTCTTCGCCGGGCTCCTTCATCGCGGCGGCCACCAGGTTGTCGCGGATGGTCCGGCTTTCCAGGGCGTATTTCACCAGGTCGGCGTGCATCTTGACCGCGCGGTCGAAACGGAAGCGGTTCCGGGAGGCCTCGTCCTCTAGCCGTTTCGCGAACTCCGCCTCGAAGATCTCGCCCAGCCGGTCGGACTGGGCCACGTCCAAGCCGAACCAGATCGCCCCGCCGACCAGAAGCCCGACGACCAGGCTCCAGACCGCGAGGGGAAACCGGCGCAAATGACGTCGAACGATGCTCTTCGACATCGTCTTGTTTCGCTCCCAATCATTCCGGCCTTATTTGCATTGTATTCCGCTCATTGTATTTCAAGCGGTTAAGTCCGGCCGGTTATTCTACTTTCCTGCACCGCCGATGATAACAGGCCGCAACAGCGACGGACAAACTTAATAATACGGTTTCGAAAGTATCAGGAGGCGTCGGGCGCGCCGCGGCTGAGCCTGCGGTGGGCCCGGAAGCTGAAGGGCATGCTGATCAGGTAGAGCGCCAGAATCCCAGAAAGGGTCGCCCAGGGCGCGGTGACCGCCGAGGCGGCGAAGGCGGCGATGATCAGCATGGTGGGCAGGATCCAGTGGTGCGGCACCCGGACCTTCTTGAACGAATAGGTTGGCGCGCGGCTGACCATCAGGCCGCCGACCACCACCAGGAACACGCCGACCACCTCGGGCCTGCGCACCAATTCGTCGCCGATCTGCAAGGACAGGATCATCGGAAACAGGACCAGTCCCGCCCCGGCGGGCGACGGCACGCCCGAAAAGAAGTTCCGGGTCCAGCCCGGCAGGTCGGGCTCGTCCAGCGCGGTGTTGAAGCGGGCGAGGCGAAGCGCGCACGCAATCGCGTAAAGCAGCACCAGAACCCAGCCGAACCGCCCGGCGTCGCGCATGGCCCACAGATACAGCATCACCGCCGGCGCCACCCCGAAACAGATGAAGTCGGACAGCGAGTCCAGCTCGGCCCCGAACTTGCTGGCGCCCTTGAGGATGCGGGCGACCCGGCCGTCGAGCCCGTCGAGCACGGCGGCCACCACCACGGCCAGCAGCGCGGGCTCCCACTTGGCGTCGAGCGAAAACTTGATCGCGGTCATCCCGGCGCAAAGGGCCAGGAGCGTCAGGATGTTGGGGATCATCCGGTTGATGTGGAGCCCGCGAAGCTGCTCCCGCCTGCGGCGGACGGCGGATCGGAGCCGCCTTTGGTCCTGTTCGGGCCCCGGGTTCATCAGCGAATCTCGCCAAGGCGGGTCGGCTCGCCGGATTGCAGGTCGCCGAGCACGGTCTCGCCCGCGAGCGCTAACTGCCCCTCGACCACCAAGGGCGCGACGCCTTCGGGAAGGTAGACGTCCACCCGGCTGCCGAAGCGGATCAGGCCGAAGCGCTCTCCGGTCTTCAAGGATTGGCCCTCGGTCAGGTAGCACTTGATCCGGCGCGCCACCAGCCCCGCGATCTGGACGAAGGCGATGTCGCGGCCGTCCTCCATTGCGAGCCGCACGCATTGGCGCTCGTTGAACGCGCTCGCCTTGTCGAGCGACGCGTTCAGGAACTTGCCCTTGACATAGACGAGCTTCGCCACCGTTCCCTCGATCGGCGCGCGGTTCACGTGCACGTTGAACACGTTCATGAAGATGCAAACCCGGGGCCGGGGCTCGGAGCCCATGTCGAGCTCGGACGGCGGGGGCGCGCGGTCGACGAACTGCACCACCCCGTCGGCGGGGCTGACGAACAGGCCCTTGCGCGTCGGCGTCACCCGGGGCGGGTCGCGGAAGAAATAGACGCACCAAAGCGTCAGGATCAGCCCCACCCAGCCCAGCGGCCGCCACCACCAGGCCATGCCGAGCGAGACGAGGGCGAACAGCGCGATAAAGGGCCATCCGGCGCTGTTGATGGGAACCAGCACGGTCTTGAGCAAGGGCGTAAACCTTCGATAATGGAAGCCGTCGGCGCGGATACTACAATCAATGCCGCCCCCGGGGAAGCGGATGCTTGCCAATCGCCCCTTCCCTGCGTAACGTCCCCGAATTCAGCCCACGAACTGTCAGGAAAGGCCGCGCCATGCCCAAGATCCAGGTGAAGAACCCGATCGTCGAACTGGACGGGGACGAGATGACCCGAATCATCTGGGCGTTCATCAAGGACAAGCTGATCCTGCCCTATCTGGACGTGGACCTGAAATACTACGATCTGTCCGTGCAGAAGCGCGACGAGACCGACGACCAGATCACGATCGATTCCGCCAACGCCATCAAGCAGCATGGCGTTGGCGTCAAGTGCGCCACCATCACCCCGGACGAAGCCCGGGTCGAGGAATTCGACCTCAAGAAAATGTGGAAGTCGCCCAACGGCACCATCCGCAACATCCTCGGCGGCACCGTGTTCCGCCAGCCCATCATCTGCAAGAACGTGCCGCGCCTGGTTCCGGGCTGGACCAAGCCCATCGTCATCGGCCGCCACGCCTTCGGCGACCAGTACCGCGCCACCGACTTCGTGGTGCCGGGCAAGGGCAAGCTGACCATCAAGTGGGAGGCCGAGGATGGATCGCAAACCATCGAGGAGGATGTCTTCGATTTCCCCGGCGGCGGCATCTCCATGGCCATGTACAATCTGGACGAATCGATCCGGGGCTTCGCGCGGTCATGCTTCAACTACGGGCTGTCGCTCGGCTGGGATGTGTACCTTTCGACCAAGAACACCATCCTCAAGGCCTACGACGGCCGCTTCAAGGACCTGTTCCAGGAAGTCTTCGACGCCGAGTTCAAGGCTCAGTTCGACGAGAAGGGAATCGGCTACGAACACCGGCTCATCGACGACATGGTCGCCGCCGCGCTGAAGTGGGAGGGCGGTTTCGTCTGGGCCTGCAAGAACTACGACGGCGACGTGCAGTCGGACACGGTGGCCCAGGGCTTCGGCTCGCTCGGGCTCATGACGTCGGTGCTGCTGACGCCGGACGGCAAGACCGTGGAGGCCGAGGCGGCGCACGGCACGGTGACGCGCCACTACCGCATGCACCAGCAGGGCAAGGAAACCTCCACCAACCCCATCGCCTCCATCTTCGCCTGGACGCGGGGACTCAGCTATCGCGGCCAGTTCGACGACACCCCGGACGTGATCCGCTTCGCCGAGACGCTGGAGAAGGTCTGCATCGACACGGTGGAGTCCGGCTTCATGACCAAGGACTTGGCGCTGCTCATCGGCCCGGACCAGAAATGGCTGAACACCCAGGCCTTCCTGGACCAACTCGACGGCCACCTGAAGACCGAGATGGGCAAGTGGTGAGCCAACGCCGCCCATGACGAGCGCGGACGCGATAACACCTTTCAGGGCCCTGGCCTGGGCGGCCCTCGTCGCCTGGGCGCTCTCGACCGCTCCGGCATGGGCCCACGACGACGAAGCCGGCATGAGCAATGAAAACGCGGCTTCGGCGGAGACGTCGAAAAACACGGCGCTCAGCGTGTCCGGCGCCATCAGCCGCAGCATAAGCGTCAGCGTCGGAGGCGGCGCGGCCCGCGCCGCGCGCCGGGCCTTCGCGCCCGGGACCCGCCACGCCCGCACGGGCCTATCCGCCGGCGAGGAGGCCTCCGCGTTCTCCGCCTGGGGAACCTTCGATTACATGTCGTCCATAATTTCGCCCGAGGGCTCCAAACGGGAGACCGACGCCTTCAACGGCGTCCTCGGCGCCGATTACGCGGTCACCGACGATATTATCGTGGGACTCGCCCTCGGCGTGACGAAAAGCGAGACGACCGCGAAACAGCTTGGCGGCGACTACACGATCGCCGACACGGCCGCGCTGACCGCCTCTCCCTACGCCGCCTACGTGGTGAACGAGAATTTCTACATCGACGCCGCGGCCGGTTACAGCGGCGGCGAGACCGACAACGACGCCTATGACGCCGCCGACGTCTTTCAGTACCGGTTCACCGACCGCGATTCCAGGACCTGGTTCGCGTCGGGAAACCTGAATTACATGCGCTACTGGCAAGGGGTCGATTTCCTGGCCACGTTCGGCTTCGCCTGGTCCCACGCGCGCCTGGACCCGGCCGAGGACACCGAGGGCGTCAACCGAAACAGGCAAGTCTCCGTCAGCCGGATTTTCCAGACCGGACTCCAGGCGGGCTATCCGCTGGAGGACGCGCTGCCCCTGCCTGTCACGCCCTATGGCCGCGCGGTCTGGATTTACGACATGGACGGTGGCGACACCGGCCCCCATGGCGCGCGGCTCGCCGCCGGGTTCGACGTCTTTGCGACGGACGCCATCACCGCCTCCGTCGAAGGCTCCGCCCTGGTCGGAAA
The DNA here is from genome assembly GCA_964344345.1 of uncultured Hyphomicrobiales bacterium. Classification (GTDB taxonomy): domain Bacteria; phylum Pseudomonadota; class Alphaproteobacteria; order Rhodospirillales; family CAYFNC01; genus CAYFNC01. The sequence continues at coordinate 67,176 of CAYFNC010000014.1, forward strand.
AAACGACCAGGAGGAATACGGCGCGATGGCCAACATCAACGTGGCGTTCTGAACGAAACAAAACCCCGCCGGGCTTGGCGGATTTATTCGGCGCCTCGCCATGACGGGCCCGCTCCCAGGTCCGCGCTTTGCCATTTCAAAGGAAAGCTCCACGATGTTCAACAGCCCAACAGTCGTCATTTTCGACTTGGAATACACAAGTTGGGAGGGCTTCTCCGAAAGCGGCTGGAACCAGCCGGGGCGTTATCTCGAAGTCATTCAAATCGGCGCGGTCGCGGTGGACGTCGATAGCGGTTTTCGCGAAACCGGCGCTTTCCAGACGCTTGTTCGCCCCCAAAGAAATCCTGTCCTGAGCGAATACATCATAGCCTTGACCGGCATCACGCAAGCTTTGATCGACGCGAATGGAATCGATTTTCCAGAAGCCCTCGACGCCTTCATGGCCTTTGTGGGCTCCAACCCCGTTCAATTTTGCAGCTTTGGCGATGACAAGGGTTGCCTCGAAACCAACTGCGGCTATCACGGCCTCGCGTTGCCGGAAGCGTTCGCCAACTATGTCGATATCCGCGAGGCGTTATTGAACCGCAACCTCATCGCGGAGGACTGGTTCAGTTCGGACCTTCCCAGCCGCTTGGGCATCCCTTCCGTCGGCAGGGCCCACGACGCCCTTGCGGACTGCAGGGCCATCGCGGCGGCGTTGCGTCACTTTGGGATTTAGGAAATGGTGCCGCAGGAGGGACTCGAACCCCCGACTTGTTCATTACGAATGAACCGCTCTACCACCTGAGCTACTGCGGCGAAGCCTTCGTTTCTTCCGCCTTATATCCTAACAGGCTATGATGCCTTCGGCTCCTGAATTCATTGGCGCTGGCATGTTTTCTTTACCGGGCGGCCTTGGCCGCGTCAACGACGGAGGCGTGAAAACGCCATGATAGCGCCCGCGCCCCTGTCTTCCTGGCGCGGCCTGCTTGCGGCCGCGCTCCGCCCGCCCCCCTCCGACGACGCGCTCGCGGCCCCCTGGAAACGGGGCGGGGAACGGGCGGCGTGGTTCTCCCGGGGCGCGTGGGCGCTGGCCGCCCTGGCCGAAAATATCGGCCTGGGCCTGGGCCGCCGGGCGCGAGTGTGGCTGCCGGATTATTTCTGCAACCAGTCCACCTGGCCCCTGCGCCGGACCGGGGCGACGCTGGTTCACTACCCCATCGACATGGAGCTCGGCCCCGATTGGGCCGCGTGCGAGGCGATGGCGGGCCGGGAGCCCCCGGACCTGTTCGTCCTCGCCCATTATTTCGGCGAGCCCAACGACGCGGCGGCGGCCCGGGCCTTTTGCGACAGGGCGGGCGCGGCGCTCTTGGAGGACGCCGCCCACGGCCTGCCCGGACCGGGAATCGGAGAGTTCGGCGATTACGTCCTTTACTGTCCCCGCAAGATGCTGGCCGTCCCAGACGGCGCCGTGCTGCTGGGCCGGAACGAGCCGCCGCCCGCTGCCGTCGGGGACGCCCCCAGCCCTTGGGCCTGGCTCGCCAAGCAGGCCGCGCGTAAGTTCGCGCCGGGGCTGCGCCGGGGGCCGGGCCCCCATTTCCTGGCCGACGCCGAAACCGCCCCCCTCGCCCCAACGCCCGCCCTTGGCGGGCTCGCCAGGCGCTTGCTCGCCGAGCCTGGGCTGGAGGACGCCATTGACGCCAGGAAACGCAACGCCGACGCGCTTCGGGCCGCGTGGGCGGGCGCGGACGGATGCGCGCCCCTGTTCCCCGAACCCAAGGGCGCGCCCTACCGTTTCGTCCTGCGCTGCGTGGACGCCCAGGCGGCGTTCGACGCCCTGGCCTCCCGGGGCTGCCCCGCCGAGACCTGGCCCGACCTGGCGCCCGAGGTCCTGGCCGACCCCGACCGCCACGCCGCCGCCGTCGCCTTGCGCCGCTCGCTGGTGCTGATTCCGACGCACCAATCGACGCCGCGAGCGGCGCTTCGCGCCCGTTGCGGCCGTCCCGAATAAACCCCACATATAAATCGTAACCTTATTAAACGGTTGGTAACCGTCTTGGTGCTTTCATGGAGAGAGTAGGAAAGGCTGGCGGGTCGAACGGCCCAGGAGTGACGGCCATGAAACGCGAAAGAACCAAGTGCGGAACGACGGCGTCGGTCCCTTATTTGGGTCCGGGCTCCAGCCCAACCGCGTGGCGGTTGGCCGAAGTCGCCTACGTCAAGGCCATCCAGGTGGAAAACGAGACCTTCTACGCCATTCACGGCGCGGACGGCGCGCCCATGGGTCTGTTCCCGTCCCGCGACCTGGCGTTCGCGACCACGGTCCAGCACGACCTGGTGCCGCTCAGCGTCCACTGATATCACCGGTCATTAAGAATGACCGCTGTTAAACGGCCAACCATTCCCTCCACATGACGCGGTAGGCGTCCTCGAGCTCGCCCGCCAAGCGTTTGGCGTCGGTCAAGGGCGCCATCTTATCCCTTAGGTTCGTCTTGAGCTCCCCGCGGCGCGCCCGGTCGTTCGCGAGTTCGGCGGCCTTGGCGACGTAGGCGTTCACGTCGGGCGCCGCCAGGTCGTCGAGCCCGACGCGGGACAGCAGGCTTTTCCCCACCCTGCCTGCGTGGGTCCGGCCTTCCAGCGTCACCACCGGCACCCCCATCCACAAGGCCTCGCAGGTGGTGGTGGTGCCGTTATAAGGAAACGTGTCCAGCCCCACGTCGATACGGTCGTAGGCCGCGAGGTGGCTCCCATCCATGATCCAGCCCACCATCTCCAGCCGGTCCTCGGGTACGCCGTGCTCGGCGAAACGGTCCGCGATCCGCTTGCGGGTTCCCGGATCGCCGAGCGGCTTGGCCTTGAGAAACAGGCGCGCGCCCGGAACCGCGTTCAAGATCGCCGCCCACGCCGCCGCCACGGCGGGCGTCACCTTGGACAGGTTGTTGAAGGAGCCGAAAACCACCGCGTCCCTTTCCGAGGCTTCGGGCTCCGGCGCGTCGTCCGGGGGGCGATAGCAGAGGAATCCCGAAGGAAGGCGCGCCAAGCGCTCGGTGTGGCGGCTCTCCGCCTCGCCCTCGGGGTCGCTGATCCCGTCCGTTATCCGCCAGTCCACCTGGGGAAGGCCCGAGGTGTTGGGATAGCCGATGTAGGTCGCCTGCACCGGCGCGGGCTTTCTGGCCAGCACGGCGAGGCGGCTCGCCATGGTGTGGCCGCCGAGTTCGACCAGGACGTCCACCCTGTCGGCCCGGATCGTCTCCGCCGCCTGGTCGTCGTCCATAAACGTGACGTCGCGCCAGTGGTCCGAAAGGGCGCGGAGCCTCTCGGTCACCGCGTCGCCCTCGCCGACGCTGGCGTAGCAGAAGACCTCGACCTTGTCCCGGTCATGGGCCTCCAGGACCGGTTCGATGAAATACGCCACCGAGTGCTTGCGGAAATCGGGCGAGAGATAGCCGACGCGGAGCCTGCGCCCGGGGTCGCGCTCGTTGCCGTGGTCCTGGGCCGCCAAGCCCTGGAGCTTGGCCCCGAACTGGGCGTGGGCGTCGAGGACCACCGCGTCCGGAATGTCGTCGAGATAGTTCAGGCACAGCAGGAAATTGTCGAAGACCGAAAGCCGGAACGGCCCGGTTTGCAGGGATTTCTTGTAGTACGCCACGGCGGCGGCCGCGTCGCCCCGGGCGCGGAGCGCCTCGCCCATGTTGCTGAGCGCGTCGGCGTAGTCGGGGTCGATGGCGAGCGCCCTTTGGTATTCGCCGACCGCGTCCTCGAACCGTCCAAGCCGGGTGAGCGCGAGGCCCAGATTGTTCCTGGCGATGGCGTAGTCGGGATTGAGGGCGAGTGCGCGGCGGTGCGCCGCCTCGGCGTCGTCGACCTGTCCGAGATCGAACAGTGCGTTGCCCTTGTTGCTCCAGGCCTCGAAGTATCCGGGGCGAAGGGCCAGCGCCTTGTCATAGACGTCCAGCGCCTCTTCCGCCCGCCCCATGGCCTTGAGCGCCGAGCCCATGTTGTTGAGGGTCTGGGGATCGTCGGGCCGCAGTTCCAGCGAACGGCGATAGGCCGCGACCGCGTCCCCGCGCCGCCCAAGCGAGGTCAGGACGTTGGCCTGGTTGTTCAGGTATCCCGGGTTGTCGGGGACGAGCGCGGCAGAGCGCTCCATCAGCTCCAGCGCCGATTGCGGATTTCCGGCGCGGGCGTGGACGATCCCTAGGATATTGAGCGCCTCGGCGTTGTCGGGCTCGGCCGCGAGGACACGTCGACAGGCGGCTTCGGCCTCGCCCAAGGCGCCTTGGGCCTGAAGCGCGCTCGCTTGGTCGAGCAGGGACTCGACGTTTCGGGTTGGCGCGGGCGCGCGGCGTTTTTTCTCGCGCGCGGCCTTGCGGCGTTCTTTGCGGTTCATTTGGCGGTCAAGTAGCACGGAGGCGCGTCCGGCGTCACCACCTTCTCGATAACCGCGCCAAGTCTCTTGATCGCAACGCCCAGCGCGTCGTCGCGCTTCCCGGCCAGAAGTCGAGCGTGGCGCCGATGGAGCCAGGCCGCGCTGTAGCTTCCGTCCAGCAGCAGCTCCTGAGCGATGGAGAGGTGCAAGATCGGATCGAACGGGCGGCTGCAGATCGCCCAGCTCAGACGCTCCTCCGCCAAGCCGTGCAGGCCCTTGGACGACAATATCCGCGCCTTGACCTGGGCCGCCTGGATGGAGGCGTCGGGCCTCGACCGCTCCCAGACCGAGCCGTGAAACACCGTCATGGACTGGGCCAGGAGCCCGATCCCGTCTTCCTCGCGGCCCTCTGCGATCGCTTGTTTCCCGGCCTCGAGAAAGGCCTCGGCGTCCGCATGCGGCCACGGGGGCGGCGGCGGCAGCATGGCGTTGCAGAACCGCCCGCACGACCGGCAGATGAGCGAGACGCTGTGGGGCCGCTCCTGGAAGTCGATCTTGACGTCGCGGTAGTCGTTCTCGCCGCGGCAATGGGCGCATTCGAATTGGACGCGGTAATGGTTGGGCCCGCCGTCGTCCTGGTCCAGGGCGGTCACCCCGGACGGGACCAGCAGCGACGCGCCGAACACCAGGATGCGCCGGAGCAAAACCTGGTAGGTCGCGTCGTTCATGGCCGTCAGGTTGACGGGCCGGGTGTTCAGCGCGCCGGGATCGTCCTCGATGATCCCCTTCTCCACCGCGTCGCGGTGGATCTTCGCGCCCGGAAGCACTTGGATGTAGCTGAGCCAGATGTCGAAGCGCCGGTTCCTGGCCCACCAGTCCAGGGTATGGTTGGCGCTTTCCAGGGTCTCGGCCGGATCGCCGAAGATGAAGTTGCCCCGCACGGCCATGCGCTGGTTCTGGGTGATCGCGAGGGCGTTCTCGATCTGCTCTTGGGTCGATTTCTTGCGCATGCTGGTCAGCACGTCCGGGTGGACGCTTTCCAGGCCGTAGCTGATGAGAACGCAACCCGAATCCTTCATCAACGCGATGGCGTCCGGGCTCGCGGCCGAAACGTGGAGCGAGTCCCACCAGTTGATCCCATAACCCTTCATCCGGGCGCAGAACGCCTCCAGCCGGTCCCGCTTGTAGGCCATGAGTTCGTCCAGCAACTCGACCATGTTGATCCCGTGGTTCTCGATCAGCCACTCCAGTTCGGCGAAGAAATCGTCGAGCGGCCGCTCCCGATACACCCGCCCCGTGGGGTGGAAACAGAACGTGCAGGAATAGGGGCACGACCGGCTGAGCACCATGGGAACCGAACGCGGGTTGGGGACCATGTTCAAAAACAGGTTGTCGCCGGAGGATTGGCCTTCGATGAATCGGTCCAGCCCGCAACCCGCGTAATCGGGCCAGGGCAGACGCGACAAATCCTTCAACGGCTTGCGTTCCGGGCCGCGGACAAGGGATCCGTTCCGCGCGCGATGGACGAAACCCGCGACCTCGATTGGGTCTTCTCCACGCTCGAGGACGTTGGCGAGCTCCACCATGCTTTGCTCCGCCTCGCCGATGGCGCCCGCGTCGACGCCGAGTCCCTCGGTGGCCCGCTCGGGAATTGCAGTGACCACGCCGCCGCCCGCGACCGCGAAGACGCCAGGCTTGGCGTCGCGGCTCACGTCGAGGATCAGTTTGATTTGATGGTAGAAGGTGGAGATCGTTCCGGACGCGACCACGTCGGGGTCGAACGAGAGAACCTTTTCCCGCACCAGTTCGGCGTCATCGACTTCATCCTCGGCGTTGAGGTTCAGGCACGCGACCTCGTGGCCCGCCGCCTTGAGCGAACTGGCGATATAGGCGGTCCCGATGGGAAAAGGCGTGTTTCCGGAAGGACCGCAGGTCCTGGGAACGGCCAGAAGAAGCTTCATGGACGCGGTCCGGCGCGGTTGATAAGCTTTTCATGGATGATACGCCTTGATGAACAAATCGGAAAGCGATGCCGGATCTGAAGCTGGAAACCGAAGCGGGCGGTATGGTCGCCGGGGTGGACGAGGCCGGGCGCGGCCCCTGGGCCGGGCCGGTGGTGGCCGCGGCCGTAATCCTGGACCCGGACCGCGTCCCAGAAGGCCTCGACGATTCCAAGAAGCTGAGCGCGAAACGCCGCGAGGCCCTGATCGCGGACATCATGGAAACCGCCAGGGTCGGTGTGGGCGAGGCCTCGGTCGCGGAAATCGACCGGATAAACATCCTCCAGGCCGCCATGCTGGCCATGAAACGCGCGGTGGAGGATTTGGGAGCGACGCCCGACCTCGCCCTGGTGGACGGAAACAAGGTCCCCGACCTGTCGTGTCCCGCCCGCGCGGTGGTCAAGGGCGACGGCGTCAGCCTTTCCATCGCGGCCGCCTCCATCGTCGCCAAGGTCACCCGGGACCGGATCATGAAGACGCTGGCCGCCGAATGCCCTGGATACGGATGGGAGAAGAACGCCGGATACGGCGTCAAGGCGCACCAACAAGGCCTCGCGGCCCTCGGCGTCACGCCCCACCACCGCCGCAGCTTCAAACCCATAATCAAAATCTTGGAAGGCGATAAAGGTTAATGTCAATATAGATGGTTAATGTCGCCTTGTAAGATAATGGAATCATTTATTTCTTGACGCGGAATCACCATCGACTCATCCTAGGAATCTCGACAAGGGGTGAGGACATGGACGCCGATCGCATCATTCTGGGGGACTGCATCGAGGAAATGAACCGGCTGCCGGAAGGCTCGGTGGACATGGTGTTCGCGGACCCGCCCTACAACCTGCAGCTCGAAGGCGACCTGACCCGGCCCGACAACTCCAAGGTCGACGCGGTCGATGACGACTGGGACCAGTTCCAGTCCTTCCAGTCCTACGACAGGTTCACCCACGACTGGCTCGCCGCCGCGCGCCGGGCGTTGAAGCCGGACGGGACGCTCTGGGTCATAGGCAGCTACCACAACATCTTTCGGGTCGGGACCACCCTGCAGGACCTGGGCTATTGGATCCTGAACGACGTGGTGTGGCGGAAATCCAATCCCATGCCCAATTTCCGCGGTCGGCGCTTCACCAACGCGCACGAGACGCTTTTGTGGTGCGCCCGGGACAAGGACTCCAAGTACCGCTTCAACTACGAGTCCATGAAGAACCTGAACGACGAGCTGCAGATGCGCTCCGACTGGGTGCTGCCGCTCTGCACCGGGCGCGAAAGGCTCAAAATCGACGGCCGCAAGGCCCATCCGACCCAAAAGCCGGAATCGCTCCTTTATCGCGTGATCCTGTCGTCCACCGACGTGGACGACGTGGTGCTGGACCCGTTCTTCGGCAGCGGCACCACAGGCGCGGTGGCCAAGAAGCTTGGCCGCCGGTATCTGGGCATCGAGCGCGAGTCCGAATACGCCGCCATCGCCGAAAAACGGATCGCCGGGATCAAGGGCCGGCCGGAAAAGGACATCGTGGACATCCAGGCCAAGCGCAACCAGCCCCGCGTTCCCTTCGGTTGGCTGGTGGAGCGCGGCATCATTTCGCCGGGCGACGTGCTTTTTGACCGCAGGAGGCGCTATTCCGCCCGAGTGCGTGCCGACGGCACGCTGATCTCGGCCGATTTCAAGGGCTCGATCCACAAGGTCGGCGCCTTCGTCCAAGGCGCGCCCGCCTGCAACGGCTGGCAGTTCTGGTACGCCGAGGTCAAGGGCGACCTGGTGCCCATCGACGTCTACCGCCAAAAACTCCGGGCCGAGTTGCACTAGGTTTTCAGGAAAAATCCCTGTCGTGGGTTAGCGACGGAATCTTGCCCCGCGCCTTTTCGACGCGGGCCAAGTCGATTTCGGCGGCGACGACGCCGGGCTCGGTCCCGCCGTCGGCGAGCACCTCCCCCCAAGGGGCGACGATCAGCGAGTGGCCGAAGGTCTCGCGACCCTCCGCGTGGGTTCCGCATTGGCCGGGCGCGAGGACGAAGCAGCCGTTCTCGATGGCCCGGGCGCGAAGCAGCACATGCCAATGCGCCATCCCGGTCACCCGGGTGAACGCGGCGGGAACCGCCAGGAAGTCGGCGCCCGCCTGGGCCAGCTTTCGGAACAGGTGGGGGAATCGCAGGTCGTAGCAGACGGTCATGCCGAGCATGCCCCAGGGCGTCTCGGCCAGGACCATGGCGTCGCCGGGGCGGTAGGTTTTCGATTCCCGGTAGCTCTCGCCCCCGCCCAGGTCCACGTCGAACATGTGGATCTTGTCGTAGCGGGCGACGATCCCGCCATCGGCGTCCAAAAGGTAGGAGCGGTTGGCGATCCGCTCCTCGCCGTCCATCCTGACCGCGAGCGAGCCCACCAGCACCCACGCCCCGGTCTCCTTGGCGATGTTCTTGAAGGCCGCGAGTCCCTCGTGCTCCGCCTCCAGCGCCGCCTTTTCCCGGCCGAGGCGCGAGCGGGGCTCCAGCATGGCGGCGTTTTCGGGATACAGAATGAAATCGGCCCCAGCGTCGCGCGCCGCCATCCCCATGTCGCGGGCGGCGACAAGGTTCGGCGCGATCTCGCGCTCCGAATTCATCTGGACGCAGGCGGCGGTAAAGGGCATCAGGCGAGTCCCAGAAGCGGATCCAACTCGTCGTCCATGTCCATTTCCGACAGGTCGTCGAAGCCGCCGACGTGCCGCTCGCCGATAAAGATTTGCGGCACCGTGCGCCGCCCGTTCGCGCGGTCCATCATCTCCGCCTTCAACTCGGGCTTCCCGGCGATGTCGATTTCCCGATACGCCACGCCCTTGCCGTCCAGCAGCTTCTTGGCCCGTTTGCAAAAGGGGCAGGAATGCTTCAGGTAAACGTCGATGTCCGGCACGATTCGCTCTCGCCGATCACAGGATGCAGTGCTTGGCGAAATCCTTGGCTTCGTTGGCGGACCAGTCGCCCTTGTCCTTCTTCTTCATCTGCTCGCACCATTCCTTGCTGCCCACTTCGGGCGAACAGGCGGCCAGGCCGACGGCGGCGGCGAGGGTAACGGCGATGGCGAAGGAAACGTTCTTGAAAAAGGTCATGGCGGGCCTCGTTTGGATTTGTCTCTCCGTGGTTTTAGCGCGTTTCTTCCGGTCGTCAAACCCGAAGGCGTATTCCGGTGTAAAGTAATCTTGCGTTGAATTGTGGTGCGTCCCGTAAATATATTACCGCCCAGGTTCGGGACGGGCCGTCAAGACGAACGAGGGAGCCCAGAATTCCATGCAAGGCGACGCCGTCATCGAGACGCTTCTCGTCGAGGACAATTCCGCCGACGCCAAGCTGCTGGAAGCCGTCCTGAAGCGCGTCTCATCGCCGCGCCACAACATCACCTGGGCCCGACGCCTGACCGAGGCGGCCGAATTCCTGGACGAGCGGACATTCGACGTGGTGATCCTGGACCTGACCCTTCCCGATTCCCAGGGCATGGACACGGTGCATGCGATGCTTCGCATCGCGCCCGACATCCCCGTCATCGCGCACACCGGAAACGACAGCGAGGAGCTGGCGTCCCAGGTGGCGCAAGCGGGATGCCAGGACTATCTGGCCAAGGGAACCTATCAGGAGGAGTTGATCCAGCGCACGATCCGCTTCGCCATCGAACGCAAAAAGTCCGAGGCCGCCATCCGCGAAAGCGAGGAGCGGTTCCAGGACTACGCCCGGATCGGTTCGGACTGGTTCTGGGAGATGGGGGCCGATCTCCGTTTTTCCACGGTTACCGGCAACATGCTTCCATCGACCGGCATAGACCCCGAGGATTTCCGAGGCCGCCTCCTGGACGACATCATCGACCCGGAAACGCCCGATCTGGATATTCAGCTTCTACTCAACGACTTGGCCCACCGCAAGGCGTTCCGCAACACCCAAATCGCGGTCCACGGCGCCTGCGGCGACATCGGCTGGATCCGGATCAGCGGCAAGCCCATGTTCAAGGGCGGTCGGTTCATGGGCTTTCGGGTAACACCGGCAAAACCCCGGCCTTGCCTCAAGCGGCATGACTCACCCAAGGT
>CAYFNC010000015.1:0-72062 GCA_964344345.1 uncultured Hyphomicrobiales bacterium
GCGTCAACGCTCTCGGGGAGGGCGGCAACCTCGTTTATGTATGGGATGTATAAAATGACCCTTGGGTGGCGCTCATGCGGCGCGCCGCCTGCGCGCCCACTTGGTCGCGAGTCCTTGAAATCGCGTTCCGCGATTTCCGCGTCCGCCAAGGGACGCCATGGATTCGTTGATAATAGACTTTGACTCTACGCCACCCGGGCCGGTTTGTAGCGGTCCAGGAAGGCTTCCATGTGGAACTGCATCTGGTCCTGGGGATAGGTCCATTCCACGCCGGCCGGGCACGCGCGCCGGGCGATGCAACCGCCGCTCATGCACTCTTCGCCCCGGGGCGAGTCCAGGTGGTTGACGCAGGCGGACACGTCGTAGACCGGGGTGCGGAACGCCTCGACCGGGCACGCGGTCAGGCACGGCTTGTCGGCGCAGTCCACGCACGGGCTCGGCGTGTGGGGGCGGGCGGGAAGCTCCAAAACGTCCTCGAACAGGAACGCGCCGCGAAAGGCGTGCCACAGGCCCCATTCGGGATGGATCAGAAGGCCCAGCGGCGAGGTCTGAACCGGCTCGGCCCGAAGCGCCCAGCGCAGGAAATGGTACGGCGGCGGCCCGTCGAAGGGAAACACCGCCCGGCAGCCGAGCTCGGCCGCCAGCGCCTCCAGCGTCTTGCGGGTCCAGGCGTCGAGCGGGTCGGCGCCGTCGCGCTCGGTTCCGGAAAACCGGCCCCACATCCCGTCGCCCGCGTTGCCGACGAGCACGACGGTTCCGGTCACGCCCGGGACTTGGTCCTGGGATTTGGGATGCAGGCCGCCGCGGCAGACGAATCCCGACTTTTCCACGGCTTCGCGAATGCGTTCGTATGTGATGCTCAACGGAGGGCTCCAAAGGGAAATCGGGCGCTTTGTCCCGGACGGGCCCTTCATACACCCGTCAGTATTCTTCCGCCACCGTCTTGATCAGGACCGCCAGGCGTTTTTTGATTTCCGGGTCGGAAATGGCGTGGTAGGCGCGCGCGAAGGCCAGGGCCTCCTCGAATTCCCGCGCCGCCTCGGGGGACGGTCCCGGCAGGCCTTCGAAGAAATCGACGGCCTTGACGTCGAGCAGCCGCGCGTAATCGCAAAGATCGCTGACCGGCATGCGGCCCCGTCCTTGCTCGAACCGCTTCGCGGCGCCCCGGGGCAAAAGGAACGCCGCCTCGAACGTCGCCTCGCTCAGGCCGCGCGCCGTGCGGAACGCCTTGAATTTTTCGCCGACATGGCGGGATATCGCCATGTGATCAAACTTCGACATGAGAGGTCTCTTCGACTGGCCGAAACGTTCTGTTCGGGATGCAAGGCGATTTCCTTGCATACAAGTTCGGCGGGTTCTCGCTATGGAAGCGCGACTGAAGATATATCACTGGAATACCAAAAGTCAAAAATATTGTTTCGTTCGCTCACATTAGTAATGCAATGGCGCGCAGGGCCGTTCCAAGTTGACTTTGGCCGCTCCGCTCCATAAATTCCCTTCCGCAACCCTGGGAGCGATATCGTTCTCCGCCCTGAGGGGCGCCGCCAGTCCGCGAGTTTCGCGCGCTGGCGCGTTTCATGTTGGGCCGAACGACGCCCGGACGACGGGAGCTGGATGGTCATGTTCGACAGTTTGAGCGAACGCCTCGGCGATATTTTCGACCGCCTGCGCAAGCGCGGCGCGTTGACCGAGGAGGACGTGGGCGAGGCGATGCGCGAGGTGCGCGTGGCGTTGCTGGAGGCCGACGTCGCCCTGCCCGTGGTCAAGGACTTCATCGCGTCCGTGCGCGAACGCGCCGTGGGCCAGGAGGTGCTGCGCAGCGTCACGCCCGGCCAGATGGTGATCAAGATCGTCCACGACCACTTGGTGGACATGCTGAGCCCCGAGGAATCCGGCCCCCCCGTCGACGAGATCAACCTGGCGGGCGCGCCGCCGGTGGCCGTCTTGATGGTGGGCCTGCAGGGTTCGGGCAAGACCACAAGCTGCGCCAAGATCGCGTCCCGCGTCTCCAAGCGCCAGCGCAAGAAGGTGCTGATGGCGTCCCTGGACGTCTACCGTCCGGCGGCGCAGCAGCAGCTCGCCATCCTGGGCGACCAAATCGGGATCGACTGCCTGAACTTCGTGATGGGGGAGCAGCCGCTCGCCATCACCAAGCGCGCCATGGAGAAAGGCCGGCTCGAAGGCTACGACGTGGTCATGCTGGACACCGCCGGACGGCTCCACATCGACGAGGCGTTGATGAAGGAGGTCCAGGACGTCCGCGACATCGCCCGCCCGACGGAAACCTTGCTGGTCGCCGACGCCCTGACCGGACAGGACGCGGTCAACGTGGCGCGCGAGTTCAACGAGAAGGTCGGAATCACCGGCATCGTGCTCACCCGGGTCGACGGCGATTCCCGGGGCGGCGCGGCCCTGTCCATGAAGGCGGTCACCGGCTGCCCGATCAAGCTGATGGGCGTGGGCGAGAAGCTCGACGAGATGGAGGCCTTCCAGGCCGACCGCATCGCGGGCCGCATCCTCGGCATGGGCGACGTGGTCGGGCTGGTGGAGCGCGCGGCCGAGCATATCGAGCAGGAAGACGCCGAGAAGATGGCGCTTAAGATGCTCAAGGGCCAGTTCACCCTCGACGACATGCTGGGCCAGCTCAACCAACTCGAAAAGATGGGCGACATCCAGGGCCTGATGGCCATGATCCCCGGCATCAACAAGATGAAGAACCAGATGGAGCAGGCGGGCCTCGACAACAAGGTGGTCGGCCGCCAGAAGGCCATCATCCTGTCCATGACACCGAAGGAGCGGCGCAATCCCAAGGTCCTGAACGCGTCCCGGCGCAAGCGCATCGCGGCGGGCTCGGGCGTTTCGGTCCAGGACGTCAACAAGCTGTTGAAGATGCACCAGCAGATGTCCGGGATGATGAAGAAGATGGGAAAGATGAAAGGCGTGAAGGGGCTTTTGAAGGGGCTCCAGGGCGGCGGCGGCCTGCCGCCGGACGGCGGGCTCCCGCCCGGGGGCCTGCCCCCCGGCATGATGCCGCCGTTCCCGCCGTTCAAGTAGGGTTTCAAGCAAGGATCAACCAACGAGAAGGAAACGACCGTAAATGTCTTTGAGAATTCGCCTGTCCCGGGGCGGCGCCAAGAAGCGCCCCTTCTACCGCGTGGTGGTCGCCGATTCCCGCAGCCCCCGCGACGGCCGCTTCATCGAGCGGATCGGCAGCTACAACCCCATGCTGGCCAAGGACGACGCCAACCGGGTGTCCATCAACGAGGAGCGCGCCAAGTATTGGCTCGGCGTCGGCGCCAGGCCGTCGGACCGGGTGCTGCGCTTCCTGGGCGAGATGGGCCTGACCGACAAGCGTCCGGTTCCGGAGAACCAGACCAAGAAGAACCAGCCCAAGCCCAAGACCTTGGAGCGCATGCAGGAGAAGGAGGAGGCCGCCAAGGCCGCCGCGGAAGCGGAAGCCGAGTCCGCCGAGGCTCCGGCCGAGGACGCGCCGGCGGAGGACGCCCCCGCCGAGGAGGCTCCGGCCGAAGAGGCCCCCGCCGAGGAGGCTCCGGCGGAGGAAGCCGCCGAGGCCTAGGCCGCATATGGGCTCGGAGCTGGTCTGCGTCGGGGTGGTCGCCGGTGCGCGGGGAATCAAGGGCGAGGTCCGGATCAAGCCCTTCACCGCCTCCCCCGGCGACGTCGCCGCCTACGGCCCGGTCCGGAACGAGGACGGGACCAGGGAATGGACGGTCCGGGTGACCGGCGCGGCCAAGGGCCTTCTCATCGCCCGGATCGCGGGCGTGGCGGACAGGAACGCGGCCGAGGCGCTGAAGGGCCAGAAGCTCTACGTCCCCCGCGACGCCTTGCCCCAGGCCGAGGACGACGAGTTCTACCACGCCGATCTGGTGGGCCTCGCGGCGGAGTTTGCGGACGGAAGCCGAATGGGCCGGATCAAGGCGGTGCACGATTTCGGCGCCGGGACCATGTTGGAGGTCCGCCCGCCGACGGGAAACGGGATCATGGTTCCCTTCACCCGCGCGGCGGTGCCCGTGGTGGACCTGAAGGGAAAGCGGATCGTGGTCGATCCCCCGCCGGGGCTGTTGGAGCCCGCCGAGCGGGACGAGGAAGAGAAAGGGTGACGGAAGGAGGCCGCAAAGAGGCGTCGAACGCCCGTAATCCGTGGACCGCGCGGGTCCTGACCCTTTTCCCGGGCATGTTCCCGGGACCCTTGGGACAGTCGCTGGCGGGACAGGGGCTGGAAAGAGGGGATTGGACGCTGGAAACGGTGGACATTCGCGCGTTTGCGCGCGATAAACACCGCACGGTGGACGACAGTCCCTTCGGCGGCGGGCCGGGGATGGTGATGCGCCCCGACGTGATCGCGGCGGCCATCGACCGGGCCGGGGAAACCGGCTCCGACCTGCCTCTGATCTATTTGACGCCGAGGGGACGGCGACTGGATCAGGAACGGGTGCGCGGCCTCGCGCGGGGAAGCGGAGCGATTGTGCTCTGCGGCCGTTACGAGGGCGTGGACGAGCGGGTTCTGGAGGCGCGCGGCGCCGAGGAGATCAGCCTCGGCGATTTCGTGCTTTCGGGCGGCGAGGCGGCGGCGATCGCGCTGATCGACGCCTGCGTCAGGCTTCTGCCGGGCGTGGTCGGCAAGGAGGCCTCGCTGGAGGAAGAGAGTTTCGAGAGGGGGCTGTTGGAGCACCCCCACTACACCCGGCCCCAGACCTGGGAAGGCCGGGAGGTTCCGGAGGTTTTGACCTCCGGGCACCATGAACGGGTCCGGGCGTGGCGCCTGGACCAGGCTGAGGAAACCACGCGCGAGCGGCGGCCGGACCTGTGGGCGGCCTATCGCGCGGGAAGGACAGAAACGAAGGACTAGGACCATGAACGTTATCCAGGAGCTCGAGCAGGAGCAGATCGCGAAGCTGACGGCCGATGGCGCGGCGCCAGAGTTCCAGCCCGGCGACACCCTCCGCGTCGACGTCAAGGTGGTCGAGGGCGCCCGCGAGCGCATCCAGGCGTTCGAGGGCGTGTGCATCGCGCGCCGCAACGCGGGCCTGAACTCGTCGTTCACCGTGCGCAAGCTGTCGTACGGCGAAGGCGTCGAGCGCGTCTTCCCGCTCTATTCGCCCAACGTGGCCGAGATCCACGTGGTGCGCCGGGGCGACGTGCGCCGGGCCAAGCTCTATTACCTGCGCGGCCGCACCGGCAAGTCCGCCCGCATCGCCGAGAAGACCGACGGCTACTCGGCCAAGCTGGCGGCCAAGGACCGGGAAGCCGCCATGGAGAACAAGGCCCAGGCCAAGCGCAAGGGCAAGAAGAAGAAAAAGAAGGCCGCCGCGGAGTCCGCTCCCACCGACGCCGCGCCGACGCAAGACTAAGCGCCCGCCATGGCGAAACCGCTGACGCTGTTCGACAAGATCTGGGCCGCGCATGTCATCGAGACCCAGGACGATGGCACCTGCCTGATCTACATCGACCGCCACTTGGTGCACGAGGTCACCAGCCCCCAGGCCTTCGAGGGGCTGCGCAATTCCGGGCGCAAGGTCCGACGCCCGGACGCGACGCTTTGCGTCGCCGACCACAACGTGCCCACCACCGACCGCGCCGCCGGAATCGCCGACGAGCAGTCCCGCATACAGGTGAATGCGCTGGAGACAAACGCCCGCGACTGTGGCATACAATACTATGACATGGACGACATCAGGCAGGGGGTCGTCCATATCGTGGGGCCGGAACAGGGGTTCACGTTGCCTGGCACGACCATCGTCTGCGGCGATTCCCACACCGCCACGCACGGCGCGTTCGGCGCGCTGGCTTTCGGCATCGGCACCTCCGAGGTCGAGCACGTGCTGGCCACCCAGACGCTTTTGCAGAAACCGGCCAAGAACATGCGGATCACCGTCGACGGCGCGCTGCCCAAGGGCGTGGGCGCCAAGGACGTGGTGCTGGCCATCATCGGCAAGATCGGCACCGGCGGCGGCACCGGCTACGTGATCGAGTACGCGGGCTCGGCCATCCGGGACCTGTCCATGGAAGGCCGAATGACGGTCTGCAACATGAGCATCGAGGCCGGCGCGCGCGCGGGCTTGGTCGCGCCGGACGAGAAGACCTTCCGCTACCTGATGGGTCGCCCCATGGCCCCGAAGGCGGGCGCGTGGGAGCAGGCGATGACCGTGTGGGAGACCCTCCCCACCGACGACGGCGCGACGTTCGACGCCGAGATCGCCCTTGACGCGTCGAGCCTCGAACCCCAAGTGACGTGGGGGACGAGCCCCGAGGACGTGCTGGGCGTCGGGGACGCCGTCCCCAACCCCAAGGACGCGCCCAACGAGGAGAAACGCCGCGCCATGGAGCGGTCGCTGGACTACATGGGTCTCGAGCCCGGAACGCCCATCAGCCAGGTCAAGGTGGACCGGGTGTTCATCGGGTCGTGCACCAACGGCCGGATCGAGGACCTGCGCGAGGCCGCCGCCCTGGTCAAGGGCCGCCGCGTCGCCGACGGCGTCGGCGCCATGGTGGTCCCGGGGTCGGGCATCGTGAAGGAGATCGCCGAGCACGAGGGCCTGGACGAGGTGTTCCGGAACGCGGGCTTCGAATGGCGCGAGCCCGGCTGCTCCATGTGCCTGGCCATGAACGCGGACAAGCTCTCGCCGGGGGAGCGCTGCGCATCCACGTCCAACCGCAACTTCGAGGGCCGCCAGGGCCGGGGCGGGCGCACCCATCTGGTCAGCCCGTCCATGGCCGCCGCCGCCGCGCTCACCGGTCGGCTCGCCGACGTCAGGGAGCTGATGTGATGGACAAGTTCACCACGCTCACCGGCGTCGCCGCGCCCTTGCCCATGATCAACGTCGACACCGACATGATCATCCCCAAGCAGTTCCTCAAAACCATCAAGCGCACGGGGCTCGGCAAGAACCTGTTCGACGAGATGCGCTACGACGAGGGCGGTTCGGAAATCGCCGATTTCGTTCTCAATCGCGATCCCTATCGCGGCGCGGTGATCCTGGTCGCGGGCGACAACTTCGGCTGCGGCTCGTCGCGCGAGCACGCGCCCTGGGCGATCATGGACTTCGGCATCCGCTGCATCGTCGCCCCCAGCTTCGCCGACATCTTCTTCAACAACTGCTTCAAGAACGGCATCCTGCCCGTCAAGCTGCCGCAAGAGCAGGTGGACAAGCTGAGCGCCGCCGCCGAAAAGGGCGCGACGCTCACCGTGGACCTGGACGCCCAGAAAATCACCGGATCGGACGGTATCGAATACGCCTTCGACGTCGATCCGTTCCGCAAGCACTGCCTGTTGGAGGGCCTGGACGACATCGGCCTGACCTTGCGGAAATCCAACCTGATCGACGCTTTCGAACAACAACAACAAACGGAGAAACCGTGGCTGTTCCGCTAGCGCGGCAATAACGAAATGGACAACACCTTGAAAGAAGGGGCCAAGAATGTCCGACAAGAAAATCCTTATCCTTCCCGGCGACGGCATCGGGCCCGAGGTCATGGTCCAAGTTCGCCGGGTGATCGACTGGCTGGCCAAGAAGGCCGACGTTAATTTCGACGTAAGCGAAGGGCTGATCGGCGGGGCGGCCCTGGACGCGCACGGCGAACCCTTGACCGACAAGACGCTGGACGCCGCGCTCAAGGCGGACGCGGTGCTGCTGGGCGCGGTGGGCGGCCCGAAGTGGGACGACCTGCCGTTCGAGAAGAAGCCCGAACGCGGCCTTCTCGGCATTCGCAAGGAAATGGGCCTGTTCGCCAACCTGCGTCCGGCCGTGGTGTTCGACGCCCTGGCCGAGGCCTCGACCTTGAAGCTCGACGTGGTCCAGGGCCTGGACATCATGATCGTGCGCGAGCTCACCGGCGGCATCTATTTCGGCGAGCCGCGCGGGATCGAGGACCTTCCGGACGGCGGCAGGCGCGGGGTCAACACCTTGGTCTACGACACCGACGAAATCCGGCGCATCGCCGAGGTCGCCTTCGACCTGGCGGAGAAGCGCAACGGCAAGGTCTGCTCGGTGGACAAGGCCAACGTGCTGGAAGCCACCGTGCTCTGGCGCGAGGAGGTCGTCGAGGTCGCCAAGAACCATCCCAAGGTGGAGCTGAGCCACATGTACGTGGACAACGCCGCCATGCAGCTGATTCGCGACCCGGGCCAATTCGACGTCATGGTCACCACCAACATGTTCGGCGACATCCTGTCCGACGCGGCGGCCATGCTGACCGGAAGCCTCGGCATGCTGCCCTCCGCCTCATTGGGCGCGGCCGGAGACGACGGACGCCGCCCCGCGCTTTACGAGCCGGTCCACGGCAGCGCGCCCGACATCGCGGGCAAGGACATGGCCAATCCGCTGGCCGCCATGCTCAGCTTCGCCATGTGCCTGCGCTATTCGCTCGACATGGCCGAACAGGCCGATCTGGTCGAGCAGGCGGTCGAGAACGTGCTGGCGGGCGGGCTTCGCACCGCCGACATCATGCAGCCGGGCAAGGCCAAGGTGTCCACCTCGGTCATGGGTGAATCCGTCACGCGCGAAATGGACAAGCTGGCGCGCTGAGCGGCCCCGGATAAAGTTGCCTCGCGGCGCGGGCTCTGCTAGGGTCCGCGCCGCATCCGTTCGCGACCCCTTCTTGAAATGGTGAGGCCATGAAGATCAACGGAAACGCCGTGCGCCCCGGCATGGTGATCGAACACCAGAACCGCCTCTGGCGCGCCGTCAAGATCCAGCACACCCAGCCCGGCAAGGGCGGGGCCTACCTGCAGGTGGAGTTGAAGGACATCCGCGACGGCACCAAGCTGAACGAACGCTTCCGCTCGTCGGAAACGGTGGAGCGCGTCCGCCTCGACCAGAAGGAATACCAGTTCCTGTACGCCGACGGCGACATGCTGACCTTCATGGACAACGAGACCTACGAGCAGGTCACGGTGAATTCCGACATGGTGGGCGAGGATCAGCTTCCCTTCCTCCAGGACGGCATGGCCGTCGTCATCGAAAGCCACGAGGAAAGCCCCATCGGCGTGCAGCTTCCCGATTCCGTGACGCTGGAGGTGACCGAGGCCGACGCGGTGGTCAAGGGCCAGACCGCGTCGTCGTCCTACAAGCCCGCCGTGCTGGAAAACGGCGTCCGCACCCTGGTGCCGCCCCATATCGCGGCCGGAACCCGCATCGTGGTCAGCACCGCCGACGGGTCGTACATGGAGCGGGCGAAGGACTAGTGCCGCCTCTCCGCTCCCCGCTCATCAACGTCATGACCGCCGCCGCCCAAAAGGCGGGCCGCAGGCTGGTGCGGGATTTCGGGGACGTGGAGCACCTTCAAGTCTCGAAGAAGGGTCCGGCGGACTTCGTCTCCGCCGCCGACCGCCGCGCCGAGGAAATCGTCCGGAGAGAGCTCGCCAAGGCCCGGCCCAAGTTCGGCTTCCTGATGGAGGAATCCGGCGCGGTCGAGGGCGCGGACACGTCGAATCGCTGGGTCGTCGATCCCTTGGACGGGACCACCAACTTTCTGCACGGCCTGCCGCATTTCGCCGTCTCCATCGCCTTGGAGCGCGACGGCGAGCCTTTCGCGGGCGTGGTGTACGAGCCCATCGGCGACCAGATGTTCTGGGCGGAAAAAGGCGGCGGCGCGTTCCTCAACGGGCGGCGCCTCCGGGTGTCCGCGCGCGGCGATATGGACGAGGCGATCTTCGCCACCGGAATCCCGTTCAAGGGCGTGCGCGACCACGAAAAGTTCACCCGCCAGATGAAGGCGGTGATGGCGGAATGCGCGGGAATCCGCCGTTTTGGCGCGGCCGCGCTGGACCTGGCCTATGTGGCGGCGGGGCGCTACGACGGCTACTGGGAGGAAGGGCTCAGCCCCTGGGACATGGCCGCGGGCGTGGTGCTGGTGCGCGAGGCGGGGGGCTACGTCACCACCATCGAAGACGGGCGCGACATGCTGAAAACCGGGTCCATCCTGGCCTGCAACGACGCCCTGCACCGGCCCCTGGGGGACCTGTTGCGCAAGGCGGATACGGAAACGTCCTGATTCTTAACCAAAAATCAAGTATGTTCCATGCATAAGGATTGAGAACGCCACTCCCCTTGTGTACATTCGCGAGGGGGAACACGCTACGGGAGCGGCTTGTTTCATGATTTCCAAGCGACGGAACGAACGAACGCGTGCGTTGGGACGGCCTGTGATGGCCTTCACCGCCGCCTTGATGCTTTACGGATTCGGCATGCCGGCGATGGCGGAGAACGTCACCGTCGATCTCAGCGCCATGGGAGACATCGGCGACGAAGGGGTTTCCCAATCGTCGCTGCTGATGCCAGGCCCATACATGCCCCGGTCCACCCTGCACGTGCATCCCACCTTCGCTTTCGGCGCCGATCCGCGCGACCAGGTCATCCTGATCCCGCCGGGCGGCCTCGGCGCGTCGAACAAGGTCGTTTTGCAAAAGCCCGGCGCATCGCGGTCCAGGCCCGCCGGCCCGCCGCCGTCGCTTTCGATTTCCCGGGCCGCGCCGCCGCCCGTCGCGCCGCCGCCCGCGCCCGCTCCGGCGCCCAAGGTGGCCGAGGCGCCGCCGCCGGCCCCCGCCATCGAGGAGGTCGGAGGCGTCGAGGCCCCGGCTCCGCCGCTGATCGCGAAGGCCCCGGCGGCCGAGCGCAAGGCCAAGCCCGAACCGAAGCCCGCGCCCAAGAAGGTCGCCGCCGCGAAACCGGCGCCCGCGCCGAAGCCCAAACCCAAGGCCGTCGAGAAGCCCGCGCCCGCGCCAGAACCCGCCGCCGTGGCCAAGGCGCCCGCGCCCAAGGCCGAACCCGCTCCGCCCAAGCCCGAAAAGAAGGAAGTGGCCGAGGCCGCGCCGCCCAAGCCCAAGCTCGAGGCGATCAAGTCTCCGCCGCCGCCGCCGCCGCCCGCGCCCGACGCGCCGCGCCCGACGGTCGAGCCCAAGCCCAAGTCCGAACCCAAGAAGAAGGTCGCCGAGGCTCCCATCCCCGTTAAGCAGCAGGCGTCGCTGACCCCGCCCGCCGCGCCCATGGGCAAGATGGACGCGATCCGGGTCGAATTCGCGGCCGAGGCGGTCAAGCTGACCGGCGACGGCAAGGCGCGCCTGAAGGCCATGGCCGACCAGGTCAAGTCCAAGACCGGCGCGAGACTCCAGCTTCTGTCCTTCGCCGGAGGGGAGAAGCTGTCGTCCAGCCGGGCCCGGCGCCTGTCCCTGTCCCGCGCGTTGGCGGTGCGTTCGTTCCTGATCGAATCGGGGGTGCGCAGCACCCGCATCGACGTGCGCGCGCTCGGCAACAAGACCGACGAAGAGCCCATCAACCGCGTCGACGTCAAGGTGATCGAGCGCTAGGACGGGCGATCCCCGCCGGTTCCAAGGAGCATCCCGCATGACCCGTCCGACAGCCTATCTGGTGAGGATGGTCCTGTTCCTGATGCTGGTCGGCGGCGGGGTAGCGGTCATGTTCGCGCCATTGCGCGAGGCCTTCATGGCCAACGCGCCCCTGAACGGCCTGATCCTGGGCGTTTTGCTTCTCGGCCTGATCAACAACTTCCGCCAGGTGGCCAACCTGTACCCGGAGATCGCGTGGCTCGAGGGCTTTCAGGATTCCGATCCCGACGCGCCGTTCGAACCGAAGGGGCGCACCACGTTGATGGCGTCCATGGCGACCATGCTGGAAGGGCGGCGCGACAGGCTCAGCCTTTCGGCCATGTCCATGCGCTCGCTCCTGGACGGGATCGCGTCCCGGCTGGACGAATCCCGCGACCTATCCCGCTACACCATCGGGCTTCTGATATTTCTTGGGCTTCTCGGCACGTTCTGGGGGTTGCTCGAGACCGTGTCCTCGATCCGCGAGGTGATCGGCGGGCTGTCGGCGTCGTCCGGCGAGGTGCTGGTGATGTTCGAGCAGCTGAAGACCGGCCTGCAGTCGCCCCTGGGCGGCATGAGCACCGCGTTCAGTTCGTCGTTGTTCGGTCTCGCGGGGTCCCTGGTTTTGGGCTTCATGGACCTGCAGGCGGGCCAAGCCCAGAACCGGTTCTACAACGATCTCGAGGATTGGCTGTCCACCATGACCCGCATCGGCGCCGCCGGGCCCTTGGCCGACGGCGACCAGTCGGTCCCGGCCTACGTCCAGGCCCTGCTGGAGCAGACCGCCGAAAGCCTGGACAAGCTGCAGACCACCCTGTCCCGGGGCGAGGGCGCGCGCGCGGCGTCCCAGGCGTCGTTGAACGCCATGGCGGACAAGCTGGGCACGCTGAACGACCACATGCGGGTCGAGCAGGCGGTGATGAAGCAACTCGCCGAGCGTCAGTCGGATCTGAAGCCCATCCTTCAACGCCTGGCGGAGGGCCAGCCCGGCGGCGGCGGCCTGGACGAGGCGGCGCTTTCGCATATCCGCAACCTGGACCTCCACGTCGTGCGGCTGGTCGAGGAAATGCAGGCCGGGCGGGACGACCTGATCCAGCAGGTGCGCAGCGAAATCAAACTCCTCGCCCGCACGCTGGCCGCCATGGCGCCTCCGGCCCGCAAGCGCTGAGCCATGGCCGGCCACGCCCGCCGTTCGCGGCGCAGCTCCAACATCTGGCCCGGGTTCGTGGACGCGCTGGCGACCGTGATCCTGGTGTTGATGTTCGTCCTCTTGGTCTTCGTCATGGCCCAGTTCTTCCTGGGCGAGGCGCTGTCGGGCCGCGACGACGCGCTCGCCCGCGTCCGGACCGAGCTGGCCCAGATGGCCAATCTCTTGAACATGGAGCGCAAGGCCAACAAGGAGCTTCGCGCCGACCTCGGCCAGTTGTCCGAACAGCTCCGCGCCTCGGTCGAGGAGCGCGATAACCTGTCCACGCGCCTGACCGAGCTCGCGGGCCAATCCGAGACCCTCGGCGCCGACATCACGCGGCTGGAAGCGTTGAAGAAGGAGCTCGAGGACAAGATCGCAAAGGCGCTCGACAACGCCAAGAGCACCGAGGCCAAGTTCCTGAAGGAGCGCGAAATCTCCAAAAGCGCGCGGGCCGAACTGGCCCTGTTGAACCAGCAGATGTCGGCGTTGGCCGAACAGCTCGACGCGCTGCAGGCCTCGCTCGACCGGGCCGAGCGGGAAGCCGAGGAGAAGGACGTCCGCATCACCAGCCTGGGCAAGCGCCTGAACGCGGCCCTGGCCAACAAGGTGCAGGAACTGGCCCGCTACCGCTCCGAATTCTTCGGAAAGCTGCGCGAGGTGCTGGGCGAGCGGCCCGACGTCAGCATCGTCGGCGATCGGTTCGTGTTCCAGTCCGAAGTCCTGTTCGAGACCGCCAAGGCCGATCTCGGCGAGGAGGGCAAGAAGCAGCTTTCCGATCTCGCCAAGACCCTGAAGGAGGTCGCGGACAAGATCCCCCCCGAGATCAACTGGGTGCTCCGCGTCGATGGCCACACCGACCGGGTGCCGATCAAGAACTGGCGCTTTCCCTCCAACTGGGAGCTGTCGACCTCGCGGGCGGTGTCCGTGGTCAAGTTCCTGATTTCAGAGGGCATTCCGGCGGACCGCCTCGCCGCCACCGGCTTCGGCGCCCACCACCCGCTGGTGTCCGGAAAGGACAAGGCCGCCAACCGCCGCAACCGCCGAATCGAGCTGAAGCTGACGCAACGCTGACACCCCGAGCCGAATCCCGCCTTGTTTAATGGCGCGCAAACGGGCATAACTCCCCCCAACCTTCGGGGTATAAAAGGGTTCAAGCAGCAAGCGGGGGAAACCCAACATGAAATTCGCGATACCCAAGGAGCGTCGGCCGGGCGAAACCCGGGTCGCCGCCTCGCCCGAGCTGATCAAGAAGCTCGTCGGCTTCGGTTTCGAGGTCGTGGTGGAAAAGGGAGCCGGCGCCGACGCCAACATGCCCGACGACGTCTTCAAGGACGCGGGCGCGACCATCGGCGCGGACGCCAAGAAGACCGTCGCCGACGCCGACGTGATCATGAAGATCCAGCGTCCGATGCTCGACGGCAAGAGCGAGCTGGCCAACTACAAGAAGGGCGCGACCCTGATCGCGCACCTGGGCGCGCTGGTCAACAAGGACGACGTCGCGGCTTACGCCAAGGCGGGCGTCAACGCCTTCGCCATGGAGCTGATGCCGCGCATTTCCCGCGCCCAGTCCATGGACATCCTTTCGAGCCAGTCGAATCTCGCGGGCTACAAGGCCGTGGTCGACGCGGCGTCCGAGTTCGGCAACGCCTTCCCGATGATGATGACCGCCGCGGGCACCGTGCCCCCGGCCAAGGTGTTCATCATGGGCGTGGGCGTGGCGGGCCTGCAGGCCATCGCGACGGCCAAGCGCATGGGCGCCGTGGTCACCGCCACCGACGTCCGCCCCGCCACCAAGGAGCAGGTCGCCAGCCTCGGCGGCAAGTTCCTGGAAGTGGACCCCGATATGGAGAAGGACGCGGAGACCGAGGGCGGCTACGCCAAGGAGATGCCTCCGGAATACTTCGAGAAGCAGAAGGCCAAGGTGGCCGAGCACATCAAGTCCCAGGACATCGTGATCACCACCGCGCTGATCCCCGGCCGCGCCGCCCCGGTGCTGGTGACCGAGGACATGGTTAAGACCATGAAGCCGGGCGCGATCATCATCGACCTGGCGTCGGAAGCGGGCGGCAACTGCCCGCTGACCGAGCACGGCAAGGTCGTGGTCAAGCACGGCGTCAAGCTGGTCGGCCACGAGAACTATCCCGGCAGGCTTCCGGGCGACGCCAGCACGCTGTTCGCCAAGAACCTGCTGAACTTCCTGTCCCCGCACGTGGACAAGGACAACAAGACTCTGAATTTCGATTGGGAGGACGAAACCGTTTCCGGCACCTGCGTGGCCAAGGACGGCGAGATCGTGCATCCCATGTTGAAGGAGGGTAGCTGACATGGATGCGGCAACGCTGGCCGAATCGGCCAAGAAGCTTTCCCACGACGCCCTGGTGCTTTCCGAGCAGGCGGCCAACCTGGCGGCCCAGCCGGCCGCGCAAGCGGCCGACGCCGCGGGCGGCGCGCCCGCGTCCGAGCCGTTCCTGTTCCTGTTCACGGTGTTCGTGCTGGCCTGCTTCATCGGCTTCTATGTGGTCTGGAGCGTCACGCCCGCCCTGCATTCGCCGTTGATGAGCGTGACCAACGCGATTTCGTCGGTGATCATCGTCGGCGGCCTGATCGCCGCCGGTCCGGCGGGCCTGGACTTCGCCTCGGTGATGGGCTTCATCGCCGTGGTGCTCGCGTCCGTGAACATCTTCGGCGGGTTCATCGTGACCAACCGAATGCTCGCAATGTTCAAGAAGAAAGCAAGATAGGGGGAACGGCGCCATGAATCCCGATCTGGTCGGATTCCTTTACCTCGTCGCCTCGGTGCTGTTCATCATGGCGCTTCGGGGTCTCAGTTCGCCGGAAACGGCCCGCAAGGGCAACATTTTCGGCATCGCGGGCATGGTGATCGCCGTCGGCACCACCGTCGCCGATCCCACCGTGGTCAGCTACGGCACCATCATTCTCGGCGTTCTCATCGGCGGGGCCATCGGCACCGTGGTGGCGCTGAAGATCGAAATGACCGCCCTGCCGCAGCTTGTCGCGGCCTTCCATTCGCTGGTGGGCCTGGCCGCCGTGGCCGTGGCGACCGCCGCGTTCTACAACCCGGAAGCCTATGGCATCGGGGTGCGCGGCGACATCCACGCGGGCAGCATCATCGAGATGTCGTTGGGCGCGGCCATCGGCGCGATCACCTTCTCGGGTTCGCTGATCGCCTTCGCCAAGCTGCAAGGCGTGATGAGCGGCAACCCGATCGTGTTCAAGGGCCAGCACATGCTGAACGCCGCCATCGGCGCGGCCATCGTGCTGTTGATCGTCCTGCTGATCACGGGCCAGAGCGCCGGCGTCTACTGGATGCTGGTCATCCTGTCGTTCCTGATCGGTTTCCTGCTGATCATTCCCATCGGCGGCGCGGACATGCCCGTGGTGGTGTCCATGCTGAACTCGTACTCGGGCTGGGCCGCCTGCGGCATCGGCTTCACGCTGTCCAACCCGGCGCTGATCGTCACCGGCGCGCTGGTGGGCTCGTCGGGCGCGATCCTCAGCTACATCATGTGCAAGGGCATGAACCGGTCCATCATCAACGTGCTGCTCGGCGGCTTCGGCGGCGACAGCGCGGCGGCGGCGGCGGGCGGCGGCCCCAAGGGCAACGTCAAGGCGGGCAGCGCCGACGACGCGGCCTTCCTGATGAAGAACGCGTCCAAGGTCATCATCGTTCCCGGCTACGGCATGGCGGTGGCCCAGGCCCAGCACGCGCTCCGCGAGATGTGCGACATCCTCAAGGCCGAGGGCGTCGAGGTTTCCTACGCCATCCACCCGGTGGCGGGCCGCATGCCCGGACACATGAACGTGCTGCTGGCCGAGGCCAACGTGCCTTATGACGAGGTGTTCGAGCTGGAGGAGATCAACCACGAATTCTCCACCGCCGACGTGGCCTACGTCATCGGCGCAAACGACGTCACCAACCCGGCGGCCAAGACCGATCCGACCAGCGCCATCTACGGGATGCCCATCCTGGACGTGGAGAAGGCGGGGACGACCCTGTTCGTCAAGCGGTCCATGGCGTCGGGCTACGCGGGCGTGGACAACGAGTTGTTCTTCCGCGACAAGACCATGATGCTCTTCGGCGACGCCAAGAAGATGACCGAGGAGATCGTCCAGGCGCTCGGCTGACGCTTGGGCTCATAACCAAGGCGGCGGGGACGGTCGGATCGGCCGTCCCCGTTCGCGTTCAGGCGGGATGAAGGCATGGCGCCCAAGGGAAACGGAGGATCCGGGAACGCGACGCTCGAGGCGCTGAACATGCGCATGCACGCCTTGGAGCGCGAGGTCGTCGCGCTCCGCGCCGAAAACCGCAAGATCATCGGCGCCACCGGCAAGGAGCTCGCGGAGCTGAACGCGGGGCTCGGCAGGCTGTTGCTGAAGAACGGACGTCCGCGCATGGCGCTCCAGTATTGCAGGCGGGCCATGGAAATGCGCCCGGACGACCTGGAGCTGACACGGGACCTGGCCGATGCCCTCGCCCTTTCCAACCGCTTTCAAGAGGCGGCCGAGGCCTATCGCAAGCTCGCGGCGGCCAATCCCGACGATCCGGTGATCCACGAACTGCTGGCCGCCATGGGCTTCATGGGCGGCAAGCCGGATCAGGGGCGCAAGGACCTGCGCGCCTTCTTCGCGCGCCGCCCGGTCAAGACCTGGACGCGCGGGGCCAGGGGCCAGCCGGTGATCCTCAGGATTTCGGGATTGGACGGAACCACGTGCTCCGCCGTCCGCGACCGCAACAACCGGCCCCAGCCCTCCTACCAGGGCGGACACTTCACCACCACGTTCCTGCTGCCGGAAAAGGGCTATCGGGTCTTCAACTGGACCATCGCCGACGACAACATCAACATCCGCGACGACGTTCCCGACCACGACCTCATGCTCAATACCGTCGCCGAGCCGGACACCGAGCGGCGGTCCCTGGAATCCCTCGACAGATTCTTGGCGGGCCGTCCGGATATCGCGTTGATCAACCACCCGGCGCGCGTCCTGGAAACGACCCGGGACAACAATTGGCGCAGGTTCTCGAAGATCGCGGGACTCGCCTTTCCCCGCACCGAGCGGCTGGCCAAGGGCGCCATGGACGCGCCCGCGCTGGTCCGCCGCATCCGGGAGATGGGCTTCGCCTATCCGATGATCCTGCGCGAAACCGGCACCCACACGGCCAGGACCGTGATCCTGGCGGACGACGCGGACGAGGCCGAGCGGTATTTCGCCAAGGCGAAGGGGACGGAATTCTACGTCATCGAATACATCGAGGAGCGCTTGGACGGCGGCTTCTTCAACAAGAAGCGGATGTTCTGCATCGACGGGGTTCTCTATCCCGTGGTCTCGCACATCGACACGGTGTGGAACGTCCACGGCATGAATCGCCTGACCGTGATGCGGAACGCGCCCTGGATGCAAGAGCAGGAGCAGGCCTACATCAAGGACCCGGCGTCCGCGATCGGCGCCGAAAACCACAAGATCCTCCAGGGGCTCCACGACGTGGTCGGATTGGACTTCTTCGGGATCGACTTCACCGTGCGGGCCGACGGGTCGTTGTTGATCTTCGAGGTCAACGCCTCCATGCGCCACAGCGACGACCATTCGCGCAACTTCGACTATCTGCGGCCCAACATGGACCGCATCACCGACGCGTTCGCGGACATGCTGCGAAAACGGATCGTGGGTCCAACGGTTTGAGGGCGAACCTGCTGCTTCTCGCATCGGTCGCGGCCGTCACGGCCGGGGTTTTCGAATGGCTTCTCCGCGCCTGGCCTTTGGCCCTGATGGACAAGGACCTGGCCTACCAACAGCGAGAGATCGATTTCTATCGCGAAAACATCCAACGCCTGCACCATCTCCGCCTGATCCTGGAGTTCGAACCGGGCGACGATCCGACCCGGTTCCTTTACACCGAAATCGCGCCCTTGGGCGCGGGCCGCCCGACGCTGCTGATCCAGGGGGATTCGTGGGGGGAGATGCTGTTGAACGCCAAGCCCGCCCGGGCGCGGGTCCGGGAATTCGCGGAACGCCATGGGCTCGGCGCGGTCGGGGGCGGGGTGGATTCCTATTCGCCCTCGCCCATGGCGGTCCAGTTGGACGTCCTGGCCGAGAACCACGGGGTTCGGTCCGATTACGTCCTCGCCATGATCGATCAAACCGACATGGGCGACGAGGCCTGCCGCTACGCGGACCGCGTCGAGCGCGACGCGGGAGGCAAGCCGGTCGCCGTCCGACCGGAACCGTTCGAGTCCGACGAGCTTTACGCCTTCGGGCATTTCTTCGAGCGCCAGCGGGTTCTGCGCGCGGACGGCTCCAGGCTCCTGGCCCACGTCCGGGCCTCGCTCGCGACCGTCCGCCACGAGATGGCGAAACAACAAAGGCGCTGCGGCTGGCGCCGAATCGCAAAGCCCCTGGCCGACGGCCCGTCCCCGGCGGAGGAGGAGGTCTTCATGGCGGCCCTGAACGATTACTTCGAGGCCGTGTTCGCGGACGGCCGGGCGCGGCTTCTGCACATCGTGGTCCATCCCCATGAAAAGCACCTGGCCCCCGCCCGCTACAAGGGCGAGGTCGGCCGCCTGGTCCGAAAGGCGATGGCGGCGAGTCCGCATGGGGAGAAGATGATCCTCCAGGACTTCGGCGCGGCGTTCGAAACCACTTACGCCGGGCTAACGCGAAAAGAAATCTTCAAGGCGGACGATCCGGCGTCCCACCTGAACGACGCCGTTTACGACGCCGTCTTCATTCCGGCCGTCCTCGAAAGGCTGGGGCGCGCGCTCGGCCGGCGGTGAAAAACGCATTCAGGCTCTCGACCAAATCCCGAATGGGGTCTAATGTATGCGCCGCCGAAAAGAGCGGACAACGAATTCTTGAGGGGAATGCAGACATGCCGGACGATGCTTCCGTAAGCTATGACTTCGCGGTCTATCAGGCCGGTCGCATTTTGGGCGGCGTCCTGATGAACCTGCCGGTGACCAAGATCGCCATGACCCCGGACGCCTGGAGCGCCCGGGTGCTGTGGCGCCGCGCCGGGCTCGGCCTTTACGACCGGCTTGGGTTCCTGGCGTCCGGGCGGGCCGCGATCAACTTCCACAACCACCACATGGGGTCGAACTATCCGCTCCGCTGCTTCGAGACCGAAAAACGGATCATGAAGGGCGAGATGGTCGGACACGGCAAGCCCTTCGCCGAAACCGTGATCGAACAGGCGGACGCGGCCATGCAAAAGCGTTTCGAGGCCAACGACGGCAACCTCTATTTCATCAAGAGCTGCGCGAGCCATCTTTGGGACCTGTGGGAAGGCGGCGGACACGGCGCGTCCGAGGTCTTCATCGCCTCGGCCGTCTACCGCATCGCCGAGGAGCACGAGGTTTCCGGCGTCTGACGCGTTTCCGACACTTGTCAGAATCAATATTCGTCGTAATATTTACGGGGGATTCGAAAAGGTGGGTCAGGTCCAATGACGACTGCGAAAGACTCGATCGAACAGGGCGACAAGTTCATCAAGGTCGACGATCCGAGAATCATCTGGATTGTCGAACGCACCATCGACGTGCCGCACTCGGTGCCGCACGTCCAGCTCGTCCGCGAGGGGCAGCGCAATCGGCGCATCACCCTTTCCAAGGCCGTGCTTCTCGACGGCAAGCTTCATAAACGCGTGTCCTGAGGCGTTGGACGGCCTTTCGCTTCCGGAAATCGAGCCCGGATGGGTGTGGCTGGCGGGCGCCGGGCCGGGCGACCCCGGTCTGTTGACCCTGCTCGCGGCGCAAGCCTTGAAAACCGCCGACGTGGTGGTTCACGACGCGTTGGTGGGCGCGGCGGTCCTGGCGCTCGCGGGTCCCGGCGCGGTTCTGGAATCCGTCGGCAAGCGCGGCGGGCGGCCGTCGCCGACCCAGGACGAAATCTCCAAAAAACTGATCGCGCTCGCGAAGCAGGGGAAACGGGTGCTGCGTCTCAAGGGCGGCGACCCCTTCCTGTTCGGACGCGGAGCCGAGGAGGCGGGGGCGCTGGCCGAGGCCGGAATTCCGTTCCGCGTCGTTCCCGGCGTGACGGCCGGGATCGGCGGACTCGCCTACGCCGGGATTCCCGCCACCGCCAAGGACGCCAACGCCGTGGTCAGCTTCGTCACCGGCCATGACGAGACCGGGGCCGCGCCCGGCGTGGACTGGACGGCGCTCGCGAAAAGCTCGCCGGTCATCGTATTCTACATGGCCATGCGCAAGCTTGACGAAATCGCAAGCAACTTGATGGACGCGGGACGGCCCGGGGGCGAGCCCGTGGCCGTGGTCGCCGAGGCCGCGACGCCGAACCAGCGGGTTCTCGAAACCACGCTGTCCGAATGCGCCCGCGCCGTCAAGGACGCCGGGCTCGGCGCGCCCGCCGTGGTGGTGGTGGGCGGCGTGGTCCCTTGGCGCAAGGTCCTGGACTGGTGGGCCCCGTCGTGACGCCCGCCCTGGTCATCGCCGCGCCGTCGTCCAATTCGGGCAAGACGCTCGCGACCCTGGCGCTGCTCCGCGCGCTGAAAAACAGGGGCGTCCGCGCGGCGTCGTGCAAGACCGGCCCCGACTACATCGACCCGGCCTTCCACGCGGCCGCGACCGGGCGGCCGTGCTTCAACCTGGACCCCTGGGCCATGCGGCCCGGGACCGTGGCGCGCTGGGCGGCGGCGGCGTCCAGGGACGCGGATATCCTGATCGTCGAAGGCGTCATGGGCCTGTTCGACGGCGCGGCCGACGGAACCGGCTCCACCGCCGACCTGGCCGCCCGGATGGGCTGGCCCGTGCTGCTGGTCATGGACGTCAAGGGCCAGAGCGCGTCGGTGGGCGCGGTGGCGCAAGGGTTCCGGAACCACCGCGACGACGTGGACGTGGTCGGGGCCCTTCCCAACCGGGTGGGCGGCGCGGCGCACGCGGCGGCCGTCTCCCGGGCGCTCAAGGACTTGGCCGTTCCAGGGCTTCTGACCCGGCGCGAGGAGCTGGCGCTTCCCGATCGGCACTTGGGTTTGGTCCAGGCGGCGGAGCATCCCGAGCTCGACGCGTTTCTCGAACGCGCGGCGGCGTGGGCGGCGGACTGCGTGGACCTGGACGCGGTCCTCGCCTTGGCGCGTCCGGGACAGGTCGAGCCCCATGACGCGCCGCCGCTTCCCCCGCTGGGCCAAAGAATCGCCGTGGCGCGGGACGAGGCCTTCGCCTTCGCCTATCCCCACCTGCTGGAGGGATGGCGCGCGGCCGGGGCGGAAATCGCGCCGTTCTCCCCCTTGGGCGACGAGGCGCCGGACGCGGGCGCGGACGCGGTCTACCTTCCCGGCGGCTATCCCGAGCTGCACGCCGGGCGCCTCGCCGGAAACGGGGCGTTCAAGGCGGGCCTCGCCCGGGCGGCCGGACGGGGCGCGGCGGTTTACGGCGAATGCGGCGGATACATGGTCCTCGGCGCGGGCCTGGTGGACGCAAAGGGCGCGCGCCACGCCATGGCCGGGTTGTTGGAGCTCGAGACCAGCTTCGCCGAGCGCAAGCTGCACCTGGGCTACCGCGAGGCGGAGTTCTTGCGCGCCACGCCCTTCGGTCCGCCCGGGACGGCGGTTCGGGGCCACGAATTCCACTACGCCACGGTGCTGAGGGAAGGGGGCCCGAGTCTGGCCCGGCGGCGCGACGCGACCGGCCTGGAGCTGGCTCGCGCGGGATGCGCGCAAGGGTCCGTGTTCGGAAGCTTCGTCCACGTGGTGGACGCGGGGTAAGGCCCTTCGAGCTAGAGCGCGTCGCGTCTAATGAGTTTCGCCCAGCCCTCAGCGTCACCCCCGGGCTTGACGAAAGAAAGAGTGAATCCTATTAGCCGTGACATGCTCTAACTTCTGAGCGTCCGCGAAGCCGGGAAGCGGACCTTGACGGTGGAGCCCTGGTTGGGACGGCTGTCGATGGCGAGGTCGGCGCCGTGCAGCGTCGCCATGCGACGCGCCAGCGGAAGCCCGAGGCCGATGCCCGCGTAGCGCTTGGTGTCCACCGGACCGTTCCCTTGCTCGAAATCGGCCATGGCCAGCGTCATGGCGTCGTCGGGGATGCCGATGCCGGTGTCGGCGATCGACATGACGAAACACCCGTCCCGGCCCACCTCGGCCTTGCAGGTCACGGTCCCGCCCGGGGGCGTGAACTTCACCGCGTTGGACAGCAGCTTCAGCAGCATGTCGCGGACCCTTTGTTGGTCGGCGAACAACTGGGGCAGGGTATCGGGCGCGTCGGTCTCGAGCGCCACGCCCTGGGCCTTGGCCTCGTCCGCCATCAGGCGGCGGCACGACGCCACCGTGAGCCCGACGTTGACGGCCGATTCGCGGAGCTTGACCGCGCCGCTTTCCAGGCGGGACAGGTCCAGCACCTCGTCCACCCGGGCCAGCATCTGGCGGCCCGCCGCGTTGATGTCCTTGGCGTATTCGGCGTATTCGGGCTTGCCGAGCGGGCCGAAAATCTCGTTGGCCATGATGTCGGAGAACCCGATGATGGAGTTGAGCGGCGTGCGCATCTCCAGGTTCATGTTGGCCAGGAAGCGGGCCTTGGCCTGTTCGGCGGCGCGGGCCTGTTCGTGGGAGTCCACGAGGGCGAGCTCCATGGCCACCCGGTCGCTGACGTCCACGTGGGTGGAGCGCAGCCCGATGACCGCGCCGTAATCGTTCTGCACCAGCTCGCGCGCGTGGCGGACCCAGATTTCCTTGCCGTCCCTGCCGGATAGCCGGACCAGGATGGGCGACGGGCGGGCGCCTTGGGCGATGTCGTCGCGATAGCGCTCCCAAAGCGGGCGGTCCTCGGGATGGACCATCTCCTCGGCCCGCATGGGGTTGGCGAAGAATTCGCGCGGGGTGAAGCCGGTGATGCGTTCGCACGACGGCGAGGCGTAGACCAGTCCGCCGTCGAGCCGATGCATGAGCGTGAAGCCGTAAGGCACGTCGGCGACCACGCCCAGAAGCTCCGTTCGCTCCGCGAGCCGCTGCTGGAACAGGGACAGGATTCCGATCATGAGGCCCAGCGCCAGCGCGATGGCGCCGAAGCCGAGCGCGTGCTCCACCGTGACAAGGTGGGGGACCATGAACTTCTGCGCCGCGATGACGCAAATCAGCATCACCAGCGCGGCGAAGATGGATTTTCCGAAGGTGGCGGCGGCGGTCGCCCGGTCCTGTGGCGTGGCGCCGATGACCGTGCGCCAGAACGAAGCGTCCGACAGGCCATGGCGCGCCGTGTCCAAACCCTCCACGCCCGGCGCCTTTCGGCGCGCGCCGGACATCCAACCGGGAAGAGTCGCGAAGGTCGCCATGGGGACCACTTTAGCCGGAGTTTATATTAGGCCCTTCTTATACAAAATATGACTGGAGAAAGCAAGCGCTTCAGACATAAATCAGACATCTTTTATGCACATGATATCAACATGTTCCCGCGAACCCCCTAATTCCTTGGGGGGATTATGGCCGAAATATGGCAGAAACCTTGGGGCGGGACGTCCAATGCGGCGTTAAATTTGCTGGATAGATTTTGGAACGCCACCAAACCGGTCAATTCCACCAGCGAATCGTCGTCGAAATATTTCTTCAGGCGCGCGACCAGGTCTTCATCGACGCCGAGGTCCGTGCGGGTGACGGCCTCGGCGTATTCCAGCGCCGTCTTTTCCTTGTCGTCGAACAGGTCGCTGGTTGCCCATTCGGCGAGCGCCTCGACCTTTTCCATGCTCACCCCCCGCTTCAACAGCGTCGCGGAATTCACGTCGACGCAAAAGGCGCAGTGGTTGATCTGGGAGACATGGACCGTGATCAGGGACCGGAGCGCGGGCGGAATAGGCGATTTCCGCCGGTCCAGGGCCCCGTACAGCAAGGCCACGGTCGCGAAAAGCCGGGGCGAGCGCGCCCACAGCATGCCGGGGTCCAGCACCTTGCCGTAGCGCCGTTTCTGGTTCCAAAAGAACAGGCGGACGTACCAGGGGTATTCGTTCAGGGGCTTGGCGGGGACCCGCATGGCAGGCTCCTTCCGTTTTTCGTTTTCGGCGAAATGGGTTGACCGGACGCCTTCGGGGTCCTTATCACCTGGACCCATGGTTTCCGCAACCCGAAACGGGCGCCAGCCCATGGTCTGGCTCTTGATCGACGACCGGGCCGGCAACGCCAGCCAGTGCCTGGGTGTGGCCGAGGCCTTGGGCCTGCGTTACCAAAGGCAGGACCTGCGCTACAACGCCACCGGGGCGTTGCCCAACTACATGATCGGGCCGTCCTTCGCGCATCTGACCCGGGACAGCCGGATCAACCTCTGCGACCCCTGGCCCGACCTTCTGATCGCGGCCGGGCGGCGCACGGCGCCGGTGGCCCGCCACATCAAGAAGCTGAACAACGGAAACACGCTCCTCTGCCAGATCATGCACCCGGGCGACGCCGGGCTCGACGAGTTCGACCTGGTCTGCGTGCCTCGCCACGACAGGATGGAGGGCCCCAACATCCTGCCGGTCACCGGCGCGCCGCACCGTATCACGCCGGCGACGCTGGCCGTCGCGGCCAAGGAATGGGCCGGGCGCTTCGACCATCTGCCACGGCCCTGGATCGCGCTGATCGTTGGCGGCACCAGCAAGCGGCGCAAATTCACCGACGACATGGCGCGGGAGCTGGGCGTCCGCGCGAGCGCCCTGGCCAACCAAGCGGGCGGGTCGCTTCTGGTCACCACCAGCCGCCGCACCGGCGAGGCGGAAAAGGCGCTGCTGGACGCCATCGACGCGCCCGCCAACCTGTTCAAGTGGGGCGACGAGGGGGACAACCCGTATTTCGCCTATCTCGCGCTCGCCGACCACGTGATCGTCACCGGCGAGTCCGTGTCCATGACCTGCGAGGCCTGCGCCTCGCCCGCGCCGGTCTACGTCTACGCCCCGAAGAAACTGATCGCGCACAAGTTCAAGTCCCTGCACGAGGATCTGTTCCAGCGCGGACTCGCCCGTCCGCTGGGGGACGCCCTGGAAACCTGGGAGCATTCCACGCTCAACGCCGCCGACGAAATCGCGGACGCGATTCGGAAGAGTCTTGGGATAACGCAATAGCCGGTTTTTGCGTTCTTAGGCTATC
Organism: uncultured Hyphomicrobiales bacterium; assembly: GCA_964344345.1. Lineage (GTDB taxonomy): Bacteria > Pseudomonadota > Alphaproteobacteria > Rhodospirillales > CAYFNC01 > CAYFNC01. The sequence continues at coordinate 25,609 of CAYFNC010000015.1, forward strand.
AAGTCATAATAAATCGTCTAGAAAGAAAAAGTTTTTTATGGCTGTGGGCCCCATTTGAAAGGACTTGTGACAACATGACCATGGACATTTTACTTGGATTTATGCTTACGTGAATACTATTTATTACATTATTGTGTCACGTATTGAAAAATATATTCCGATATAGTATGCTCTGTTCAACAAATTATATGGGATTGCTTGCATATCCCGGCGCGCGAGGCGCCGGTGGATACGACGCGGCGGCGGGGGGCCGGGCGGGCGATCCGGGAAACGGGAGATTTCCATCCTTTTTCGCCAGCCCAACCTGGACGATGGGTGCGATGCGTTCGAGCTGGTTCGCGCCAGCCCGCCGTTGGACGTCAACTCCCGTTACGCCTACTTCCTGTTGTGCGGCCATTTCGGCCCGACCAGCGTCGTGGCCGAGGACGACGGAGCGATCGTGGGATTCATCGGCGGCTACCGCCCGCCCACCGATCCGGACCAGCTTTTCGTCTGGCAGATCGCGACCCGGGCCGACAAGCGGGGCCAGGCGGTCGGCGACCGCATGGCGGACCACATCCTGGCGCGGCCGTCGTGCGCGGGGGTGCGCTACCTCGGCGCCACCGTCACCCCGTCCAACCAGGCCTCGCGCCGGTTTTTCGAGGGCTTCGCCCGCGCCAAGGGCGTCGATTGCGCGGAAGAGCCCTTTCTCCGCGCCGACCAGTTCGGCGCCGACGCCCACGAAGAGGAAATCCTGTTGAAAATCGGGCCGTTCGGTTCGTAAGCGGAAAAAGGAAAAGAAAATGCGCATCATCGAGCAGGTGGAATCGCAAGTCAGGGGATACGTGCGCTCCTTTCCCGCCGTTTTCGACGTGGCCCGGGGGGCGGAGCTGTTCGACGAGAGCGGCAACCGCTACATCGACTTCTTCGCGGGCGCGGGCACGCTGAACTACGGCCACAACCACCCGGCCATCAAGAAGGCGGTCATCGAGTATCTGGAGCGCGACGGCATCGTGCACGCGCTCGACAAGGCGACGGTGGCCAAGCAGGCCTTCCTGCAGAAACTGGTGGACACCATCCTCGCGCCCCGCAATCTGGAGTACAAGGTCCAGTTCACCGGCCCCACCGGCCCCACCGCGGTGGAAACGGCGATGAAGCTGGCCCGCATGGTCAAGCGCCGGTCCAACATCGTCGCCTTCACCAACGGCTACCACGGCCTGACCATGGGCTCGCTCGCGGTCACCGGCAACGCGTTCTACCGCGACGAATCATACGGGGTCCGCGCCAACACCGACTTCATGCCCTTCGACGGCTATTTCGGGCCCGACGTGAACACTCTCGACTACCTGCGCAAGTTCCTGTCCGACAAGTCCAGCGGCGTCGACCATCCGGCCGCCGTGATCGTCGAGACCGTCCAGGGCGAGGGCGGCATCAATGTCGCCAGCGTCGCCTGGCTCCAAGAGCTGGAGCGGCTTTGCCGCGAAATGGACATGCTGCTGATCGTCGACGACATCCAGATGGGCAACGGCCGCACCGGCCCGTTCTTCAGCTTCGAGCGCGCGGGCATCCATCCCGACATGGTGACATTGTCGAAATCCATCGGCGCCGGCATGCCCATGGCCATCCTTTTGATGCGGCCCGAGTTGGACCAATGGCAGCCGGGCGAGCACACCGGCACCTTCCGGGGCAACAACCTGGGCTTCGTCGCCGCCGCCGAGGCGCTGAAGTTCTGGGACAACATCGATCTCGAGGAATCGGTCAAGTACAAGGGCGCCATCATGGAAAAGCGCCTGGGCGAGATCGTCGAGAAGTACGCCGAGCTCGACGTGGAGCTCAGGGGCCTCGGCATGGCCTGGGGGCTGGACTTCCATCGCGGCGGCTTCGCGTCCGAAATCTCCAGCGCCGCGTTCAAGCGCGGCCTGGTCATCGAGACTGCGGGCGCCGAGGGCAACGTGTTGAAATTCCTGTGCCCGCTGGTGATCGAGGAGGAGCTTCTGCGCGAGGGCCTCGACATCGTCGAGGACGCCATCGAGGACCTGTGGGCGACCAAGCGCAAGCTCCGCGCCGGGGCGGTCAGATGATCGTCCGCAGGCTGGACGAAATCCTCGACACCGAGCGCGACGTCCGGGCCGAGAACGGCAACTGGGCCAGCCGCCGTTTCCTGCTGCGCAAGGACGGCATGGGGTTCTCGTTCCACGACACCACCATCTTCGCCGGGACCGAGACCTACATCTGGTACAAGAACCACCTGGAAGCCGTCTACTGCGTCCAGGGCGAGGGCGAGATCGAGGATCTGGAGACCGGCGAGGTCCATCCGATCGCGGACGGAACCATGTACGCGCTCAACGGCCACGAACGCCATTATGTTCGCGCGCGCAAGGACATGCGCCTGATCTGCGTCTTCAATCCGCCCCTGACCGGCCGCGAGGTCCATGACGCCGACGGGGCCTATCCCCTGCTCGAGGACGACTGAGCCGTTTCAACAGGCCTCTGTTCACGCCTCCTCGGCGTGGTATGATTTTCCTTAGGCGTCTACAGCCAACAACGTGAAACGCCGCAACGTGGGGCCCGAGCCATGTTCGTCGCCATGAGCCGCTTCACCGTCGCCAACGGGATGATCGAGGACGTCGCCGAGGCTTTCCGCAATCGTCCGGGCCTTGTCGATTCCGCGCCGGGGTTCCGCCGCATGGACGTGATGACGTCCATCGACCCGCCGGGCGAGTTCTGGCTGATGACCTATTGGGACGACGAGGCCAGCTTCCAGGCCTGGTACAAGAGCCACGCCTTCAAGGACTCCCACATGGGCATGCCCAAGGGGCTCAAGCTCGATCCCAGCCGAACCAAGATCACCTATCTGGAGCACGTGGCGTCATGACCCAGAACACCGAAAACGCGGCGCGCGTCGGCGCGCGGATCAGCGAGGGAATGGAAGACCTCGTCCGGGACGCCGTGGCGCTGCACCTGGAGCGCGACCCGGGCCTCGTCGACCGCTATGGGCCCGAGGGGATCAACAAATGCATGACCGACACCCAGTACAATCTTCGTTATCTCGCCAACGCGCTCACCCATTCGAGCCCGAAAACCTTCGAAACCTACGTGGATTGGCTGAAGTCCGTGTTCGTGGGGTATTCGGTGCCCGTCGCCCATATCTCGGAATCCCTCACCGTCATCGACGCGGTCATCGCCGAGCGCTTCGAGGACGCCGAGCCCGCGCGCCGACTGATCGCGCGCGGCCTCGACCGGCTGGCGGAGGACGCCGTGGACGCGCCGTCCGCATTGTCCGACGGGGACGAGCACGCCGCCCTCGCCCGGCATTACCTGGACGCCATCCTGACCGGAAGCCGGACCCAGGCTTTCTCCATGGTTCTCGACGCCGTGGATGCGGGCATGCCGATCCGCGACGTCTATTTGAAGATCTTCCAACCCGTGCAGTGGGAGATCGGGCGGCTGTGGCAGACCAACGCGATCAACGTTGCGCAAGAACATTACTGCACGGCGGCGACCCAGCTCTTGATGGCGCAGCTCTATCCCAAGGTGTTCGCCGAGGGCGACGCGAAGCGAAACGACAAGACCCTGGTCGCCACCTGCATCGCGGGCGACCTGCATGAAATCGGCATCCGCATGGTCACGGATTTTTTCGAGATGGAGGGCTGGAACACCCATTACCTGGGGGCCAACACGCCAGAGCCCGACCTGCTCGCCGCCTTGCGGGACTTCAAGCCGGACATGGTCGCGGTGTCGGTGACCATGCCGTTCCACCTGGACGCGGTCGGAAGCTTGGTCCAGTCCATGCGCAAGGACGCGGCCCTTCGCGACGCCCCGGTCCTGATCGGGGGCGGCGCCATCCGCCAGGACCCCTCGCTTTGCGGGAGCCTGGGCGCGAGCGGCACGGCCGGGGACGCCGAAAGCGCTGTCGCGCTCGCCAGGGAGCTTCTGGCCGCATGACGCCGATCGGGGCCAAACGCGGATTCATCCTCGCTTGCGACCGGGACGGCGGCGTCCGCCGTGTCGTCCGGGACGACACGGGACGGGACGCGCTGCTGCGGAACCGCTCGCGGCTCGGCGAAATCGTGGAGCCCGGAAGCCGGAGCAAGATCGACAACTTCCTGGAGGCGGTCCGGACGGACGGCGTCGCCTACAACTGGGAGGTCAACCTGTCCCTGGAGGGCGAGATTCAACTGTTCTGCGTCGCCGGGTTCGCCCAGGACGACGACTATGTGGTCATCGCGGCGGAAGACCCCACCATGATCGTCGATCTGGTCGAACAGATGGCGGTCGTCAACAACGAAACCGTCAACGAGCTTCGGCGCGGCTACGCCGAATCGCGCTTCCCCCGCGCGCCCGCGCTCGACGCCTCCGCCTCCCTCGACCAGATTTCCGCGCTCAACAACGAACTGGTCACCCTCAGCCGCCGCCTGGAAAAGGCCAACCGGGAGCTGACAAAGGCCATCGACGCGAAAAACCGGTCCATGGGCGTCCTCGCCCACGACCTCCGCAACCCGCTCGGGGTGATTACGGGATACGCCGAGATGATGGAAATGGCCTACGGCGAGGCGTTGGGCGAGGCGCCCATGGAAATTATTCGCGCCATCCATTCCTCCAGCCGGTTCATGTCGTCCTTGGTGAACGATCTGCTGGACTTCTCCTCCATCGAGTCGGGCAAATTGGAATTGAACAAGGAGCCCGTCGATCTTGCGGCCTTGATCGACCACTTGGTTCATCTTTCCGCCATAAGCGCCGACCAGAAGGACATTCGCCTGCAATGCCGGGCCGACGGGGAAGGAGTCGTCGCCGAGGCGGATGCGGTCAAGATCACCCAGGTGATCAACAACCTGCTCGGGAACGCCATCAAGTTCACGCCCCGGGGCGGGCGCGTCGACGTCGCTCTCGAGCGCAAGGATGGCGAGGCCCTGGTCACGGTCGAGGACACCGGCCAGGGCGTTCCGGAACAGGACCGGGACCGGATTTTCCAGGCCTTCGAACGCTCCGGCGCGCCCACCGAGAACGAATCGTCCACCGGCCTCGGCCTCGCCATCTCCAAGCGCATCGTCGAAGGCCACGGCGGACGCATCTGGGTCGACCGCGGGAAGGACAAAGGCGCGGCGTTCCGTTTCACCCTGCCCCTGGCGTGAGGCCCCAAGGCCGCCGCCCATGGGTCGCGGCCGGGGATGTTCGCTTGATGTTCTTGTTGCGTTGATGTAGAGTCCGGGGCGTCGCGTCTAACATTGGTTGCGTCGCCATGGTCTTGAAAGCGCTCGTGCCCATCCTCTTCCTGGCCGCCGCGTTGTCCGGCTGCTCCGGGCCGAGCCGGGATTTTGACGTGTCGCTGGCGCGGGCCTGCTGGCTGTTCCGCGACGCCCCGGCCTATCGGGTGGCGTGGCTGTTCGCCGACGCCCTGGTCCACGGCGACCCGCGCGCGCCCGATCTCGGCGACAAGGACGACGAGGCTTGCCGCGTCCTCGCACATTACCACGCGCGGCTCGCCGACGCCGGAAAGGTCCACAGCCAGTTCCTCCTCGCCAACGCCCATTTCCTCGCCGCCTATCCGCATTGGGAGGATATCGGCGTTCCCGGCGACGACGAACTGGCGCTGCAATGGCTGCGCAAGGCGGCGACCGGGGGACACGCTCAGGCGCAGTACCAACTCGGGCTTCTGTACCTGACGCGAAACCGGCTTCTGAAACCCGACGTCGCGACCGCCGGATGGTGGCTGACTCAGGCCGCGCAAAAGGACGTTCCCGAGGCCCAGATGGCCGTGTCCCGCTTCTATCGCGAGGGCTGGCTTCAAATAACGGATCCCGATATCGCCGCTGGTTGGTGGGAGAAAGCGGCGCGCCTCGCCTTGGTCCGGGCCAGCGTCGAGGGCCACAACGCCCGGGCCGCCATGGGCTTCATGCTGGAAACCCACGTCGGTTACCGGCGCGCCGATTTCAAGGGCGCGTTCAAGAAGTACGTGGCCGCCATTCCCACAGACAAGCGGGGCTTCGCCGCCTGGCGCCTGGGCATTCTCTACGAAAAGGGCTTGCACTTGGGCCGAAGCGGGAAACATCAACCCGAAACCGCCCTGGCCCTGGACTACTACCGCCTCGCGGCGCTGTCCGGGAACGCGCCCGCGCACGACGATTATTGCCGCCTCGCGGACAAGCAATTCGAACCGCCCCACGACGACCACGGCGAGATTTGCGCGGGCGCCGTCTTGAATTGATCCCGCGCCCGGGCGTATGAATCCCCATGCCCGAGTCCCGCCCCAAGAAAGCCCTCGTCTCCCTTCTCGTCGGCGACGCCTATGTCGCGAACTGGAAACGGTTGGTTCCGCCGTCGTGGTCTACGACGACGACATCGTCAAGCGGGTGAACGCAGAATGGAGGAGAGCTTCTTCCTCCACTTCGCGGGCTCGAATTCCCTGGTCAAGGATTCGCTCAAGCTGGTCGCTCACGGGCTTTGAGCCAGGCGAGGCACGCGTCCCGGTCGGGGGCGTAGCCCTTACCCTCCCACCAGTCCTCGGCCGCCTTCAAGGCCCGGCCGACCTCGGGCCCGGCGGCGATCCCAAGATCAAGGACGTCCCGGCCGCGAAGTGGAAATTCCGGCGCCCGCCACTCGTCCACCAGGGCCAGGAGCTCCATCCATCGCGCGGTGCGGGCCGAGGAGCGGCTTTCGCTGACGGCCAGCTCTTCGGCCCAGGCGAGCAGAAGACCGTCGCGGAACGCCTCCGCCCCCGCCTGGCGGAGCTGGCGGAAGAGCGCCTTTTCCTCCGTTTCCGGCGTGGGCCGCCAGGTCCCCGACGCCATCCCGACCAGCCGCGACTGGTCGTGGTTGGAAAGCTTCAAGCGCCGCCCCGCCGCCTCCGCCCCCACCGCGTCCGTGTCCAGGAGCGCGGCGAGTCTCCGGACCGGATCGGGCCGGACGCTTTCGACCCGGATGGCGCGGGTGTCGAGCCAGGACATGATGCGGAGCTCCGCCACGTCGCCCGCCTCGGGCAGAAAGGGCTCCAGCACGCCGAGGCCGCGCATCAGGTTGAACACGCTCGCGGGCTCCTCGGCCATCAGGGTGCGGAACGTCTCGGCCCGGACCCGCTCGCCCGACAGGATCTCCAGCTTGCGAGCCGCGACCCGGCAGGCCTCGAGCGAAAGCTTGTCTGCGGGCGGCTTGCCGTACCATGCGAAGAAGCGGAAGAACCGGAGCAGGCGGAGCGCGTCCTCGGCGATGCGCTCCTCGGGCCTGCCGATGAACCGGACCCGCCCTCGGCCAAGGTCGTCGAGCCCGCCGAAATAGTCGTAGACGTCGCCCTCGACCGAACACGACAACGCGTTGATGGTGAAGTCGCGCCGGGCCGCGTCCGCCATCCAGTCGTTGGTGAAGGCCACCCGGGCGTGGCGACCGTCGGTCTCCACGTCGACGCGAAGCGTGGTGATCTCGAACCGCATGGCCTCAAGGACGGCGGTCACCGTGCCGTGGTCGATCCCGGTGGGGAGGACGCGGATTTCCGCGTCCTCCAACAGTTTCATCGCCGTTTCCGGGGGCTCGGGCGTGGCGATGTCGATGTCCTGGACCGGGCGCTTCAAGATGGCGTCGCGCACGCAGCCGCCGATGAACCGGGGCTCGGTCCCGCCCTTCGCCAGCGCGGTCATGACGCGCTTGGTCTCGTCCGCCGCCATCCATGGCTGGGGAGGAAGCTTTCCGATCGGGCCCTCGGGGCGCTGGACGTCGAACTCCAGCTCCTCGACCACGTAGTTCTTCAGGAAGCCGATCATTCGAATCGGCCCGGTATGACCTCGCCGTCCTTGTATTGGGCCGGGACGTACTTGCCCGCCGGACCGCCGGAATCCATCTCGCCATAGGTCACCATGGCGATGGCGGCCAGCGCCGCGCCCGCCATCAGAAGCCACGCCCACGGCCCCTGCTCCAACCGTTCGCCCAGCCGCTTTTCATGGTGGCTCCGCGACCACCACAGCCAGCCGATGTAGACCATCAGCGGAAAAAGGAGCGGGATGACGATCTGGATCAGAATGCGGGTCATGGCTTGGTCAGCACCTGGTAGAGGTTCATCAGCATCCCCGCCGTCGCCCCCCATATGAAATAGCCGTTGTAGGGCATGGCCCAGAACTCCCAGTCCCGTCCGGCGAAGTGGCGGGAATGGCGTTGGTGGTTGTCGGGGTTGAGGAAATGGCGAAGGGGAACCTCGAACGCCTCGGCCACCTCGAAATCGTCCAGGGTCAGCTCGAACGGCGGCGCGACCACGCCGACCACCGGCGTCACCCGGAACCGGGTGCGGGTGATGTAGGGCTCCAGCCGTCCGACCACGGTCACGTGCGAACGATCCAGCCCGATCTCTTCCTCGGTCTCGCGGAGCGCGGTCGCCTCCGGCCCCGAATCCCCGTCCTCCATCCGCCCGCCGGGAAAGCTGATCTGGCCCGCGTGGTGGTGCAGGTGGTCGGTGCGCTGGGTGAACAGAAGCGTCGGGCCGTCCGGCCGGTCCACCAAGGGAACCAGCACGGCGGCGGGCTTGTACGGCGTCTCGGGGCAGGCGCCGGGATTCAAGCTGTGGTCGCCGCGCATATCGACCGGCGGCGGGTCCGGAACCCGGATGGAGCCGTCGTTCGAGCGAATGCGGTTCAGCACGGAGTCCAGGTTCATGGCGCGCTCCTCAACGGACGGTGGCGGCCATGCGCCAATGCGTGGTAATACCAAGTATACGACGAAACGGCGGGATCGAACATCGCTCCGGTCTCGATAGGGCGGAAGACATGGATCAGGATAGCGCGTTCACGGAAAATTCCCAGATCCTTGTTGAAGAGGCGGAAAAGCTCGAAGCCCTCCTGGCCCAGGCGCGCGAACAGGTGGGCCGGGTCATTTTCGGCCAGGACCGCGTGATCGAGGAGGCCATGGTCACCCTGATCGCTGGCGGCCACGGGCTGTTGATCGGCGTTCCGGGGCTTGGCAAGACCCGGCTGGTGGAAACGCTGGGCGCCGTGTTCGGGCTCGAGGAGCGCCGAATCCAGTGCACCCCGGACCTGATGCCCGCCGATATCATCGGATCCGAGGTTTTGGAGGAATCGGGGACCACCGGCCGTCGCTCGTTCCGCTTCATCCAGGGCCCGGTGTTCAGCCAGCTTCTTATGGCCGACGAGGTCAACCGGGCGAGCCCCCGCACCCAGTCCGCTCTGCTCCAAGCCATGCAGGAACGCCGGGTCTCGGTCGCGGGCCACTATCACGGGCTGCCCCGGCCCTTCCACGTGCTCGCGACCCAGAACCCGTTGGAGCAGGAGGGCACCTATCCCCTGCCCGAAGCCCAACTCGACCGTTTCTTGATGCAGATAGACGTGGACTATCCCGATCGCGACGCCGAGCGGCGAATCCTGCTCGAAACCACCGGGCCGAAAGAGGACGCGGCGGAAAGGGTCATGGACCCGGACGCCCTGATCAAGGCCCAGGACCTGGCGCGCCGGGTTCCGGTGGGCGAAAGCGTGGCCGAGGCCATCCTGACCCTTGTGCGCAACGGCCGCCCGGAAACCAGCCCCCTGGAAGTGGTGCGCAAGACCGTCGCCTGGGGCCCCGGCCCGCGCGCGAGCCAGGCGCTGATGCTGGCGGCGCGGGCGCGGGCGGTGCTGGACGGCAGGTTGTCGCCCTCGGTGGACGACGTGATCGCCCTGGCCCATCCGGTTCTGCGCCACCGCATGGCGTTGTCGTTCTCCGCCCGGGCCGAGGGCGTGTCCATGGGCGCGGTCATCGACGGGCTTTGCGACGCGATCGCCTGACCATGGCGGACCTCCACCACCGGGCCGAGGCGCTCGCCCAGTCCCTGCCGCCCCTGATGGTGGCGGCGGAGCGGGTGGCGGCGACGGTGCAGCTCGGCGTCCACGGCCGCAGGCGCTCCGGCCCCGGCGAGGCGTTTTGGCAGTTCCGCCCCTACCAGTCCGGCGACGAGCCCCGCCGCGTCGATTGGCGGCGCACGGCCCGGTCCGAGCGGGTCTTCGTGCGCGAGACCGAATGGTCGGCGGCGTTGGGGGTATGGCTTTGGCGCGACGGGTCGGCGTCCATGGACTGGCGATCGGACCCGGACCTTCCGACCAAGAGGGAGCGCGCGGACCTTCTCTTGGCCGCGCTGGCCGCCCTGCTCGCGCGCGGCGGGGAGCGCATCGGAGTCCTGGGTTCCGGTTCGCCCCTTTCCGGCGGGCGCATGGCGGCCCGGCGCGCGGCCGAGATGCTGGCGACAAACGCGGGCGGAAACGACGGTCTGCCTAGGCCCGCGCCGGTCGCGGCCCATTCGCGCCTGATGCTCGCGGGCGACTTTCTCGCGCCGTTGGACGAGGTCGAGGCGAGCCTTTCGGCCTTCGCCGCCTCGGGCCTTTCGGGCCACGCGGTCCAGGTGCTGGACCCGGCGGAAGAGACCCCGCCTTTTGCCGGCCGGGTGCGGTTCGAGGGGCTTGAGGGCGAGGACCCGGTGCTCGTTCCAAGGGCCGAGGACGTCCGCGAGGACCACGCCGCCGCCATGGCCCGGCACCGCGAGGGGCTCCGCGCCCTGGTCCGCGCCAAGGGCTGGACCTTCGACGTCCACCACACCGACAGGGGGCCGGAAACCGCGCTTTTGAACATGTTTCAGGCCTTGTCCGAGGGCTGGGAGGCCAGGACGTGCTGAGCCTCGGCGCCGTGAGCTTCGCCGCGCCCTGGGCGCTTCTGGGGCTGTTGGCCTTGCCCGCGCTCTGGTGGCTGCTTCGCGTGACGCCGCCGCCGCCCAAGCGGATTTCGTTCCCGCCGGTGCGTCTGTTGGCCGGGTTGGTCCGGCGCGCGGAAACGCCCGCGCGAACGCCGCCGTGGCTGGTGGCGTTGCGGCTTCTGTTCCTCGGACTGTTGGTGGGGGCGGCGGCCCATCCTCTGCTGGAGGCCGGGGACGCGTTGCGGGGCGAGGGGCCGGTCTATCTGATGGTGGACAACGGATGGGCTTCGGCGCGCGACTGGCCCGCGCGCGCCGCCTTCATGGACGACGTGCTGGAGCGCGCGAAGCGGGACGGGCGAAGCGTGGTCCTGCTGTCGACAGCGCCCCCTCGTCCGCCCTCGGCGGAAATACTTGACGCGGACGCGGCGCTGAAGGCGGCCCGGGCGCTCGCCCCCCGCCCCTGGCCCACGGACCGGAAACGCGCGGTCCAAAGGCTGGAGCGCTTCGCCGCCGCCAATCCTGGACAGGTGTTCTGGCTGACCGACGGACTGGCGCAAAAGGGCGATGAAGACATTCTCGCCACCCTGCGCCCCCTTGGCCCGCTCACCATCGTCGCCGACCCGCCGGGAAAGCCCGCGCTGATCCTGCGCCCGCCCGCATTGGCCGGGACGGCCATGGAGGTCCGGGCGGCGCGCCTGGGCGGCGGCGCGCCCGAGATGCGCCTCGTCGCCCGCGACGCGGACGGCGCGGCGCTCGACCGCCGTCCGCTCGCGTTCGAGGGCGGGGAGGCCAAGGCCCGCATCGACCTGCCCTCCGAACTCCGCAACCGCCTCGCCCGCCTGGAAATCGAGGGGGCGGAGGGCGCGGGCCCGGTGGCTTTGCTCGACGAACGCTGGCGCCGCCGCAGCGTCGGCCTGGCGGACGCGGGCGCGGGGGGGGAGCGGCCCTACACCGGCCCGCTCTATTACCTGGTCCGGGCTCTGGAACCTCACGCCGACGTCCGGCGCGGAAGCCTGGAAACCCTGCTCGACGCCCCGCCGCCGGTCATGGTTTCGCCGTCGCCCGCGCCCATGTCCGCCGCGACCCGAAACAAGCTGTCCCACTGGGTGAACGAGGGCGGCGTCCTGGTCCGCTTCGCGGGCGAGGGGCTGGACCCCCGCGATTCCCTGTTGCCCACCCCGCTGCGGGGCGGGGAGCGGGCGCTCGGCGGGGCCTTGACCTGGGAGAAGCCGAAATCCCTCGCCCCATTCCCCGAGCGCGGGCCGTTCCAGGGGCTCGCCGTTCCCAAGGACGTCCGGGTCAAGCGCCAGGTCCTGGCCCTGCCCACGTTGGAGTTGCCGGAGCGGACCTGGGCGGCGCTCGACGACGGCACGCCGCTGGTTACCGCCGCCAAGCGCAAGGCGGGCCGCCTGGTCCTGGTCCATGTGACCGCCAACGCGGCCTGGTCCGACCTGCCGCTATCGGTGCTGTTCGTGGACATGATGAAGCGGCTGGCGTCGCTGGGTCTTGGCGAGGACGCGCTCGGCGGCTCCGAGCCCCTGGCGCCCCGCGAGACCCTGGACGGGTTCGGCCGTGCGGGCCCGCCGCCGCCCGAGGCCCGTCCGGTCCCGCCCACCGGCCCGGTCCGTGTCGGACCGGGCCATCCGCCGGGACTGTACGGAACCGGCGCGGGCGCGCGGGCGGTGAACCTGTCCGCCGAATTGGAGTCCCTGGCGCCCTTCGCCCTCGACCCCGACTGGGCCGTCCAAGCGACCTTCGGCGCCAAGGGGGAGACCGACCTTAGGCCCTGGGCGCTCGCGGCGGCGCTCTTGTTGTTCGCCGTCGACTTGGCGGCGGGGCTTCGGCTCCGGGGGCTGTTGGCCCTTCTATTCCTCTTTCCCTTCGCCGCCGAGGCGCAGGTCCCCGAGGCGGCGCTCGCCACGCGGCTGGCCTACGTACTCACCGGCGACCCGGTCCTGGACGAAACCAGCCGGGCGGGGCTCGAGGGGCTCGGCGTCATTCTGCAAAGGCGCACGGCGGTGGAGCTCGGCCCGCCCGTCGGCGTGGACCCGGTCCGGGACGACCTCGCGTTCTATCCCATCGTCTATTGGCCCGTGGGCGAAGGGCTGTCGGCGGACGGACTCGCCGGGCTGACCCGGTTCATGGATGGCGGCGGCATGGTGCTGGCCGACACCAAGGAGCCGGGCCGCGTCCTGGACTGGCCGGACGCGCCCGAGCTGGCGCCGGCGCCGGACAGCCACGTGCTGGGCCGGGCGTTCTACCTTCTTCGCGACTTCCCGGGGCGCTGGGCCGGGGGGACCGTGTGGCTGGACCAGCCGGGCGAGCGGGTGAACGACGGCGCGCCGAGACTGGTGGTCGGGGGCCATGACTGGGCCGGAGCGTGGGCCATGGACGAACTCCAGCGCCATATGTTCCCTGTCTCGCCGGGCGGGGAGCGGCAGCGGGAAATGGCCATCCGCTTCGGCGTCAACTTGGTGATGGTGGCGCTGACCGGCAACTACAAGGCCGACCAGGTGCATCTGAAGGCCATCATGGAGAGGCTGAAGCGATGACCCTCTCCTTCGCCCCCCTGGTTCCGTGGCAGATGCTGGCGCTCTTGGCGGCGCCGGCGGGACTCGTCTTTTGTTTCGCCGTCTTCCGAGGCGCCGCCGGGGCGTGGTGGCGGGGGCTGGCGTTCTTGATATTGGTCCTGGGCCTGGCCAACCCGCGCCTGGCCGGAGAGGAGCGCGAACCCCAGTCCGACATCGCCGTCCTTCTGATCGACCGCACCGCGAGCCAGGACATGGACGGACGCGCCGAACGGCTGGAGGCGGCCTTGGAAACGCTCCGGGCCGAGCTGGCGGACATGGAAGGCCTCGACGTCAGGGAAACCGTCCTCCGCGACCACGCCGACGGAACGTTGCTGAACAAGACCCTGACCCGCGCGTTGTCCGACGTGGCGCCGAAACGGCTCGCGGGCGTCGTCGTCCTGACCGACGGCCGCGCCCACGACAAGGCGACGGGGACCAAGCCCGCCGGTCCGGTCCACGCGCTCCTGACCGGGCGGCGCGCCGAAAGCGACCGGCGCATGGCCATAGCCCGCGCCCCCGCCTACGGCATCGTCGGCGGCGAGGCGCGGATCTCCTTCCGGGTCGAGGACGAGACCGGCGGTCCGGCGCCGGTTAAGCTCCGCGTCGATGGCCGCGAGGTCCCGCTCGCAGTCGGAAACGCCAACACCGAGCGCATCGCGCATTTCCCGGTGGAGCGCGCCGGGCCCATGGTGGTGGAGCTCGAAGCCGAGGTCCGCCCGGGCGAGCTGACCCCGCTCAACAACCGGGCGGTCTTGACCGTCAACGGCGTCCGGGACCGGCTTCGGGTCCTTCTGGTGTCCGGCCAGCCCCACCCCGGGGAGCGGGTGTGGCGGAACCTGTTGAAGTCCGACCCGTCCGTGGACCTGGCGCATTTCACCATCCTGCGCCCGCCGGAGAAGGAGGACTACACGCCGCTGAACGAGCTCTCGCTCATCCCCTTCCCGGTGAAGAAACTGTTCGAGGACAGTCTCGGCGATTTCGACCTGGTGGTGCTCGACCGCTATGTGGTCCGCGACATGCTGCCGCCGCGCTATTACCGCAACATGGTGGCGCGGGTTCGCGACGGCGGCGCGCTGCTGGCCGCCGTGGGGCCCGAGCTGGCGGGCCCCCGAAGCCTCGCCAAGACCGCGCTTTCCGACATCCTGCCCATGGGCGGGGTGGGCGAAGTGACGGAAGGCCCGTTCCGCCCGATGGTCTCCGACGTCGGCCGGCGCCATCCGGTCACCGTGGGGCTCGGCGGCGACTGGGGGCGCTGGTACCGCATGGTCGAGACCACGCCCGGGAACGGAACCGCCCTGATGGAGGGGCCGGACGCCCGGCCGCTCTTGGTGCTGGACCGGGTCGGCGAGGGCCGGGTGGCGTTCTTGGCCAGCGACCACGTCTGGCTCTGGGCTCGGAACCACGACGGCGGCGGGCCGCATGGGGAGTTGCTCCGCCGCCTCGCCCACTGGCTGATGCGCGAGCCCGATCTGGAGGAGGAGCGCCTGGTCGCAAGGGTGGAGAACGGCCGCCTGCTGGTCCGGCGCCGAAGCCTCGACGACCCGCCGCCGTCCGTCCTGGTGACCGGGCCCGACGGGACCAAGGTGGCGATTCCCCTCGAAGCCGCCGGGCCGGGACTGGCCAAGGCGGAGACCCCGGTGGACAAGACCGGCCTATATCGCGTCGACGACGGCGAGCGGGTGGCGCTGGCCGCGTCCGGCCCGGCGAATCCGGTGGAGTTGGCCGAGCCCGGCGCCACCGACGCCCTGCTGGCCCCCCTGGCGGACCGGACCGGCGGCGGGGTCTTCCGGCTCGAGGACGGAACGCCCTCGGTCCGCCCGGTCGGCCAGCGCGGCCCCATGGCGGGGCGGGACTGGCTGGGGCTCCGGCGCAACGGGGCCTACGTGGTCACCGGGCTCAGCGACCGGCCGATGCTGCCGGGGTTGCTCTGGCTGATTCCCGCGTTGGCGGCGGCGGCCATGGCCTGGCGGCGCGAGGGAAAATAATTTGCGCCGAGGCGTCCGGCGTGGCACACCGGGGGCGTCATGATGTACCTCTTCGTCATCGCGGGCTTCATCCTGCTCATCGCCGGAGCCGAGGTCATGGTGCGCGGCGCCGTGGCCATGGCGCGCCGATTGGGGATTTCGCCCATGGTCATCGGCATGACCGTGGTGGCGCTCGGAACCTCCGCGCCGGAACTGGTGGTCAGCCTGAACGCGGCGCTGTCCGGCGCCAGCGCGGTCGCGCTCGGCAACGTGGTCGGCAGCAACGTCGCCAACGTTCTGTTGATCTTGGGGGCGGCGGGCGTGCTGCGCCCGGTCCAGGCCAAGCCCGGGGAGTACATGGTCGACGGGCTGTCCATGATGGCGGCCAGCGCTATCTTCGCCGGGTTCTGCTGGAAGGGCGTGATCGATTTCTGGCAGGGCGCGATCCTGCTGTTCATCTTCTTCTCGGTGATGCTGAATTCCTACCGCCGCGAGCTGAAGGGCGCCGACGCGGCCCAGGAGCACGCGGAAGAGGTCGAGAGCATGTCGGCCCTGCCCACCAACTGGTTCACCATCATCGCCTATACGGTGGCCGGGCTCGCGGGCGTGGCCTACGGCGCCGATCTTCTGGTGGACGGCGGCGTCGCCATCGCGCGGGAATTTGGGGTGTCCGAGGAAGTCATCGGGCTCACCATGGTCGCCATCGGGACCTCGCTGCCCGAACTGGCCGCCACGGTGGTCGCCGCCATGCGCGGCCATTCCGAGGTGGCCATCGGCAACGTCATAGGGTCCAATCTGTTCAACATCCTGGCCATCGTCGGCATCGTCGGCATGGTGACGCCGCTCGCCGTGCCGGCCCAGATTCGCGACTTCGACCTTTTCGTAATGCTGGGCGCGATGCTGATGATGCTGCCGTTCATCCTGCGCGGACGCAGCTTCGGGCGCAGGCAGGGCGGCCTGTTCCTCGCCGCCTACGTCGCCTACATCGCGGTCCAGGCCTACGGCGTTCCCAGGCTTCTCGCTTACTTCTGACCGAAGACCTCCTTCAAGAACGCCTCGGTCCTGGCCCAGGAGTCCTTGTCCGCGCCCGCGTCGTAGGCCACCGGCAATTCGAAGCGCTTGCCGATTTCGTCGGCGGCCGGGTTGGTGAAGCTGTGGGTGACGCCGGGATAGGACACGATCCGGAACGGCGCGTCGGCGTTCAGCATCTCGGTCTCGAACGCCTTGACCTGGGCGGGCGGAATAAAGGGGTCGTCCTCGCCGGTGAAGACCAGGATGGGGGTGCGGACCACGCCGGGCGCGGCGGGCTCCTTGGCGGCGAGGGTTCCGTGGTAGCTGACGATGCCGCTGAGCTCGGCCCCGATGCGCGCCATGTGCAAGACGATGCCGCCGCCGAAGCAGTACCCCAGCGCCGCGATGCGCTTGGGATCCACGTTCTGGTTGGCGGCGAGCAGATAGCGCGCGGTCTCGAACCGGCGCTCGGCCCCGTCGATGTCGGACAGCACCGCCTGCATGAAGGCCTTGGCGTCGTCGGGGTGGCGGGCGACCTTGCCGGTTCCGTACATGTCGACGGCGAGCGCGGTGTAGCCCATCTCGGCCAGCTTCTCGGCGCGGTAACGCGCGTACTCGTTCAAGCCCCACCATTCATGCACCACCAAAACGCCCGGGCGCGGGCCCTTGATGGTGGCTTCGTAGGCGAGATGGCCGGTGAATTCCTGGTCGCCGACCATGTAGGTGATTTCCTGGGTGGCGACCTCGGCCCGGGCCGGAAGCCCCAGGCACAGGACAACGGCGGCGGCGAACGCGGCGAGACGAATCATGGACCCTCTCCTCGGCTGGTGAACCGGGGGGATTATATCAACTTCGCCCCCTTAGTCATCGGCACAGTTCAAATCCGAATTGGCATCGAAGATCGGACAGGAGAACGAAGTCGACCGCGAAATGGACCGCGACGCATGGCCAAGGGGACGCGGTCAGACGATAAAGGGCCATCAACGCCAAGCCCGAGAGCGTCGCCGCCATGACCAACGCCGCGCCCTGCGGCGCGTGGAGCAAACCGAACGCAATCGAAGACGCCAAATACGTAAACGCCGGAGACCGGCCAAGAAACGCGCAACACCGATGAAACAGGTCGCGGAAGACCATCTCTTCCGAAAGCGCGACCAAAGCAAGTCCAAATGTTAAATCAATGATTTTCAAATTATGTTCATCGATAGGCGGGAACAAATCATTATAGAAAAATTTATTTGGGAAATATAAAAATACCTCAATCCACATGATTGCAATTATCGCGTGGAAAATGATAATTGACAAAATAATTGCATGGAGCGCCTTTTTTGGAAGTTGAGCCTGAATCAAATTATGAAATATAAATAATATTGCTATTGATCTTATTGCATAGTCTGTTATGTATAAGTAATTTGCATTAAATGCAAATTTAGTCCATCCGAAAAACATGAAAAACAAAGTGATCGCAAGCAATGCAGTCGGTTCGATCCTATTCATATTCATCGGGAACGGCATCACGACGCGTCCTCATATTTCAATTGGGCGTCAGAAAAGAATATTCCTGGCGGGAAATCGACACTCTTTACGCGAGAGGCCTAAGTACGCAGTAGCACGGCTTTCATGACGCCCAATTGGTTACCCTCGAATGATGAGAGAATACGGGTTAGGAACGCATTCTGTCCAATGCCAGCATATGTCGGTGTATGGAATGCACATGCCTTTGCGAAGCGGTTGAGTGCCTTTCGGGCAAGGGTTTTCCTCGTCATCTGAAGGCGTATCACCGTCTGCGAGGACATCGCCCAATTTCGAAGCGGTTTCGCCATTGGGCTTCATGACGCCATCGACCTGAAGGCCGTGATCGCGCTGAAAGCTTTCGATTCCCTTGAATAGGGGCTCGTCGGGAAACTCGTTCATTCCCCAGTCTGGCTCCTGGTAATAACCAAGATGATTGAGAGCCGTCTTGGTCTTCAGCGTGTCATCAAGGTTCACGCTGCTGTTGCGATCCAAGGGTCGGTTTAGCTTGAACATGTTGGATTCTCCTTATTTCAAAAACCCCATAAACCGGGCGCTATTACAATGTTTCCATCCGATCGATGGGAAGGAATGTCGGAAAGTCCGACTGCGAAGGGGCTTCAGTTCATTTCCAGGGGGCGAAAAGAACTCGGCCTGCATTAGGAATACTATCCTTGGAGCGCCTTGCCAAGCCATTTGTTCATTTTATGTTCTTGTCGCAAATCTCCTTGTGTTTCTTCTAAGATTTGTCGAACAACCTCCGCGCATCCTGCGCTTTCGTCCCCCTTGAATCCCGCCCCCGCCCCGCTATGCTTTCGTCATGGTTGGACACGCGCAACACACGGCGGTCGTCACCGGCGCGGGGCTTCGCATCGGGCGCGCCGTCGCCATCGGCTTGGCCGACAACGGCTGGACCGTGGTCGTGCACTACAACCGTTCGGGCAAGGACGCCAAGGCCACCGTGGACGACATCGTCCGCCGGGGCGGCCACGCCGTCGCCATGCGCGCCGACTTGGCCAGCGAGGCCCAGACCGAAAAGCTGATCCCCCGGGTGGCCAAGGAGGTGGGGCCGGCGACGCTTCTGGTCAACAACGCCTCGATCTTCGAATACGACTCGGCCCTGACCGTGACCCGGGAATCCTGGCGCCGCCACATGGACGTGAACCTGTGGGCGCCGTTTTCGCTGACCCAGGCCTTCGCCCGGCAGGTCCCCGACGGGCGCGAGGGCAACGTGATCAACATCATCGACCAAAGGGTCTGGAACCTGACGCCGCACTTCACGTCCTACACCGTCAGTAAGGCGGGGCTTTGGACCCTGACCCGGACCCTGGCCCAAGCGCTCGCGCCCAAGGTGCGGGTGAACGCCGTAGGCCCCGGCCCGACCCTGCCGAGCCCGCGCCAAACCCAGGAGCATTTCGAGGCCCAGGTGGACTCCATGCCGCTCGGCCGCGCGGTGAGCCCCGACGAGATCGGCAAGGCGATCCAGTTCATTCTGGAAGCCCCGTCCATGACCGGCCAGATGATCGCGCTCGACGCCGGGCAACACCTGGGCTACGCCCATCCCGCCAATCCGGACGCGCCGGAGGAATGAGGCCATGAACGCGCCCCGCCCCGCCAGGGTCGTCCATCCGCTGCGCATCGCCGACGCCCGCGAGTCCGTGCGCCACGTGTTCATCCGCGACCTGGTTCTGGAATGCTCCATCGGCGTCCACGGCCACGAGCGCGGCGCCCGCCAGCGGGTCCGGATCAACCTGGACTTGGCGGTGGGCGAGGGCGAACGGCCGCTCGACGACGACATCCGCAACGTGGTCTGCTACGAGGCCATAACCAACGGGGTGCGCGCCATCGCGGCGAGGGGCCACGTCAACCTGGTCGAGACCTTCGCCGAGGACATCGCCGCCATGTGCTTGTCGGATTACCGCGTCCGCTCCGCCCGGGTGCGGGTCGAGAAACTCGACGTGTTCGCCGACGCCGCGAGCGTCGGGGTCGAGATCGAACGCTTCGCCCGGGTTCCGGACGAGGTTTAGGGCGCCTTCCCCTCCGCCTCCCGATGCTCCAGCGACACTTCCGAGAAATACGCCCCGGCCGGAAGCCTTTCGGCCTCGGACAGGAAGCCGACGAAGGTGATCTCCACCCGCCGGATGTCGTCCTCGGGCCAGAAGCGTTTGTAGAGCGCCAGGACGTCCGCCTTCTCCATCCACCATTTCCCCGCGTTCTCGCGTCCGCCGCGCTGGACGTGGATGGCGGTGGCGGCGCGGCGGGGCGCGAAGCGCTCCTTCGGCGGCGGCGGGGGCTGGGTGTGGGACGATCCGCCCTTGTGCGAGGCCTCGTCTCCCCAGACGAAGGCGATGAGCCGGTCGTGGGGCGGCGGGTCTTGGGCGAGCAGGTGGTAGCGGTATCCCTCCCACCATCTGCGGTCCGCCTCGCCGCCGTTGAGGCCGACGACCAGGCTGGTCGGGTGGGGCCCGTCGTCCTGGGGCTCCATATTCCAGGACCATTTCAGGATCGGGGCGCGGTCGAGCCAGCCCTTGACCCGGCGCAGAACCATCTGCCGGTCCCGGTCGTTGACGATGCGGAGCGCGGGAACCTCCCGGAGCTTGGCGAGGCGCAGCCGGTCCCATCCGGCGTCGTCCGCGCCATGCAGGACCCAATCGCGGGGCAGGGCGGACGGGTCCAGGTCCTCGGCCGGGCCCAGGATCGTCAGCCCCTCGTCGCGGGGGACCCACGCCCGCCACGGCGAGCACGCGGCCGCGAGCAGGGCGACGAGGGTGAGCGCCAGGCTAGTTTTCCTTGTCCTCGTCATCCTCGTTGGTGGCTTCCATGATGTCCTGGGCCATGACCCAGCCGCGCGAGCCCCTTTTCAGAAGCGTCTGCGCCTTGCCCGCGTGATAGCGCGCGGCCTTCCTGTCGCCCCGGATCGCGGCCTCCTCGGCCATGGCCAGCGCGCTCATGCCCATGTCGCCCTTGCGGCCGTAAGCGATGGCGAGCGAGCGCCAGGCGGAGGCGCTTGACGGGTTGTAATGGAGCGCCGCGTTCAGGTTCTTGATCGCCTCGTCCAGCAGCTCGTCCTTGCCGGATTCGATTTGGGCGCGGCCGATCTCGCGGCGCAGCACCGGCGAGCCGGGCAGCAGATGGCCCGCGATGCGGTAGGATTTCAGCGCCTCGTCGATCCGCCCGCTCTTGAACAGCACCTCGCCCTTGGTGGCGTGGAAATAGCCGTCGCGGGGGTTCTCCGCAAGCAAGCCGTCGAGAAGGCCAAGCGCCGCATCCATCTCCGCGCGCTTGAAGTTGGCGATGGCGCGGGCGTAGCGGGCCGGGATGGATCGGTCCGTTTCCTTGTAGCGCCGAAACGTCAAGGCGGGCGGCTCCAGAAAAGCGCGGAGCTTGGCCTGCATGCGCCGGTGGCGAAGCTCGAGCTCGGGCGAGGGCGGGGCGGAGGCGAAGGACGAGGTCTCCACGTGGGCGCGAATGGCGTTGACGCGGTCGCGGGACAGGGGGTGGGTGCGCACGTAGGCGTCCTGGCGCGCGGGGGACAGGAGCTCCTGGTCGCCGAGGATCTCCATGAACTCCAGCAACCCCTTGGACGACTGGCCGGTGTCGTCCAGATAGCGGAGCGCCGCGTGGTCGGCGGCGCCTTCCTGGGTGCGGCTGTATTTCAGGAAGTTCCGGACCCCGGCGCTCTGGGTGCCGAGCGCGATGGCCGCGCCCACGTCGGGCCGCCCGGTGGCGAGCCCCGCTGCCCCGCCCAGGATGTAGCCCAGCATGCTGATGCTTTCGGCGCTGGCGATGGCGTCGCTGGTGCGGACCAGGTGGCCGCCCGCGATGTGCCCGGTTTCGTGCGCGATCACCCCGATCACCTGGTTTGCGGTTTCGGCTCGCATCAACAGGCCGGTGTGGATGAACATCTTCTGCCCGCCGGTCACGAAAGCGTTGAGGCTTCGGTCGTTCACCAGATAGAGTCGCACGCTTTCGGGCGCGATCCCCGCCGCTTGGAAAAGTGGCGTTGCGTAGAGGCTGATGGTATCTTCGATTTCGGCGTCCGAAATCAGGCTGACGCCCCTGGCGTCGGCCCGCGTCGGCGCGCCGCCCGAAAGCAGGGCCGCGAGGATTAGAAAAGAGACCAGGCGAATTATGCGTTGCGGCAAGGTTCATCGCTCCCGGAATTTCCACGAGGGTAGAGGCGCTGCGCGCCCCCGTCAATCGACGCGGGCGCGCCTGGCGGCCATCGTCGCCGCGCCCCTTTTCCTGGCCGGCTGCCTGTTCGGCCCGCCCGAGGAGGATCGCGGGAAAATCGGCTTCGTTTCCGGCTTCTTCGGCGGCGTCGCGGCGGACGAACCCCGCGCGGTGCTGATCGGACGCGACATCCTGTCGTCGGGCGGCTCGGCCGCCGACGCGGCGGTGGCGATGTATTTCGCCCTCGCCGTGACCATGCCGTCGTCCGCCGCGCTCGGCGGCGGCGGCGTCTGCCTGGTCCACGACAAGGAGAAGGAGACCACCGAGGCGCTGGAGTTCTTCGCCGGCGCCCCGTCCGCGGCCACGTTCGGATCGGACCGGCCGAGCGCGGTGCCCGGCAACCCCCGGGGCTTCTACGCGCTGCACGCCAAGTACGGGCGCTTGAAGTGGTCGCGGCTTCTGGCGCCGTCAGAGAATCTGGCCCGGTTCGGCGTTCAGGTCTCGCGCGCCTTCGCCCACGAACTGGCCCAGGTCGGCGACGCCTTGTTGGCCGAGCCCGAGGCGGCGCGCATCCTGGGGCGTCCCGACGGCGGCGGGCTGGTGGGGGAGGGGGACTTCCTGGTTCAGCTCGACCTGGCCGCCACCATCTCCGCGCTCCGCAGCCGGGGGCCCGGGGAATTCTACAACGGCGCCACCACCGCCAAGCTGGTCAAGGCGGTCGTCGACGCCGGGGGCACGCTCAGCCGCCACGACCTGATGTCCTATCGGCCCCGCTGGCGCGACACGGTCAAGGTCGAATTCGGCAACAACACGCTCCATTTCGCCCCGCCCCCCGCCGCGGCGGGCGTGGTCGCGGCCGAGATGTGGACCATGCTCGCCCTCGAGGACCGTTTCGAGGACGCCAAGCCGGACGAACGCGGGCACCTGATCGCCGAGACCGCGCTTCGCGCCTATGCCGACCGGGGCTCCTGGCTCGCGCCAGACGTGGAGAAACGAGTGGACGTGGGCGGCCTCGCCGCCCCCCGGCGCATGAAGGGGCTGATGGCGACCTACGACCCCGGCGTCCACACCCCTGCGTCCAGCATCCGGCCGCCGCCGAGAAGCCAGCCCGAGAACCCGGCGGCCACGTCGTTCGTGGTCGCCGACAACGAGGGCGGGGCGGTCGCCTGCGCGCTGACCATGAACAACCTGTTCGGCACCGGCCGCTTCGCGCCTGGCTCGGGCGTTCTTCTCGCCGCCGCGCCGGAATGGTCGGTGGGGCGCGGGCCGCTGTCCCTGGGCCCGATGATGGCCACCAACCAGCACGTGTTCGACGTCTACTTCGCCGCCGCCGCCAGCGGCGGGGTCGGGGCGCCCGTGGCCATGACCCAGGTCGCCGCCCGCCACCTGCTGGGCGGGAAGTCGCTGGCCCGCGCCCTCGCCCAGCCCCGCGCGCATCACGGCGGCTATCCCGACCTGACGTTCCACGAAAGCGGCATGCCCCGCGACCAGGTCGAGGCGCTGGTCCGGCGCAAGCATGTCCCCCGCCCCATCGCCAGGCTCGGTCTGGTCAACGCCCTGTCGTGCCCGGGGGGGCTGGTCTCCAAATCGGAAACCTGCGCGGTCGCGAACGACCCTCGGGGCTATGGCCTGTCCGCAAGCGCCGACGAAGCCGATTGATGCCGCTCAAGGTCTCGTCCAGGGGCGACATTCCGCCCTTCATCGTCATGGACGTCATGCGCGCCGCCAACGAACGGGCGGCCGAGGGAAGGGACGTCCTGCACCTGGAGGTCGGCCAGCCCTCGACCCCCGCGCCCGAGGGCGCGCGCCGCGCCGCGGCCCAAGCGCTCGAGGACAACGTGCTGGGTTACACCGACGCGTTCGGCGTGGACCCCCTCCGCCGACGGCTCGCCCGCCATTACGCCGAGGCATACGGCGTCGAGGTTTCGCCCGGAAACGTCGTCGCGACCACGGGTTCGTCCGCCGGATTCGTGCTGGCGTTCCTCACCGCGTTCGACGCGGGGGATAGGGTCGGCGTGGTCGCGCCCGGTTATCCGGCCTACCGCCATATCCTGAAATCGCTGGGGGTGGAGCCGGTGATCGTCCGGGTCGGGCCCGAGACCAATTTCCAGCCGACGGCCGACATGCTGGACGCGGTTCCGGGGCGCCTGGACGGCCTGGTGGTCGCGAGCCCGTCGAATCCCACCGGAACCGTGATCGCCCCGGATGTCCTCGCCGCCCTGGCCGCGCGTTGCCGCGAAGACGGAATCCGCCTGATCTCGGACGAGATCTACCACGGGATCGACTACGGCGTCCGGACCGAGACCGCCTTGGCCCACTGGCGCGACGCCATCGTGATCAACAGCTTCTCCAAATACTACTCCATGACCGGATGGCGACTGGGCTGGATGGTTCTCCCGGACGAACTGCTGCGGCCGGTGGAATGCGTGGCCCAGAACCTGTTCATTTCCGCGCCGACGCTGTCCCAACTCGCGGGCGCGGCGGCGCTCGACTGCCGGGACGAGCTGGACCGGAACGTGGCGCGCTACGCCGAGAACCGCGCCCTGCTGATCGAAGAATTGCCCAAGGCCGGGTTCGGGAAACTGTCGCGGGCGGACGGCGCGTTCTACCTTTACGCCGACGCCTCGGACAGGACCGACGACAGCGCCCTGTTCTGCCGCCGCATGCTGGATGAAACCGGCGTCGCCGCCACCCCGGGCGTGGACTTCGACGCCGAGGAGGGCCATCGGTTCCTGCGCTTCTGCTTCGCCGGAGCGACCGCCGACATGGCCGAGGCGTGTCGGAGGCTCGGGGAGTGGGGGGCTTAGTTGAAAAAGTCCCAAGCCATCCGTAACGTCATCCCGTGAACGCGGGAATCCACATATTCAAACGAGTTATGGATTCCGGCTCTCCGCTTCGCTCCGGCCGGAATGACGGTTTCGATGACGTCGCGGATTGTTTCGGCGCCCTGTTGGGGCCGGTCTGGTTTAATGGGATTTCACTCTTTCATTCGTCATGGCCGGGCTTGACCCGGCCATCCACGCCTTATTTCGTGGGCCCCCGGGTCAAGCCCGGGGATGACGCGGAAAGGGGAGCGAATCTCATTGGACGCGCCACGACCTAGGACGTCAGCCTCCGCCACCAGCCCTGCTTGGGCGGGGAGTCCTGGACGTGTTCGTCCACGTCGATGGTGGTGGTGCGGCTGAGGTCCTCCTTGGGCTCATCGTCCTCGGGCTCGTCCTCCGTCTCGGGCTCTTCTTCCGGCTCCGGCTCGGGTTCGGACTCCACTTCGGCGGCGGCCTCCGTCTCGGGGGCTTCGTCCTCGGCCGGTTGCTCTTCGGCGGCCTCCTCGGGGGCGGCCTCCTCCCCGGTCTCCTCGGAACTCTCCTCGGAGGACTCCTCGGGCGTCCGCTCGACGTCCTCGGCCTTGCGGCGGCGGCGTCCGCCCCGACGGCCCCGACGGCGGCGCTTGGAGCCGTCCTCGTCCTCGGAGCCCTGGGCCGCGTCGTCCTCGGACTCCTCGTTCTCGGTTTCGGCGGCCTCGACCTGGGCGTCCTGGGCCTCGTCGCCGCCCTTGCGGCCGCGGCGGCGGCGGCGGCGGCGGCGCTTGCCTCCGTTCTCCCTGGCCTCGGCGTCGCCGTCGTCCTGGTCATCCGCCGGGGCGCCGGGCTTGGTCGCCAGGCGTTCCATGCGGCATTCGGGCGGGATCAGGGCGTCATCGCTGGCGAACTGGACCGAGAACTCGTAGCGGGTCTCGATCTCCGCCAGGGCCTCGCGCTTCTGGTTCAGGATGTAAAGCGCGATCGGGGTCGCGACGTGGACCATCACCTCGCTGGCCCTGCGGCGCATGCCCTCTTCCTCGATGGCGCGAAGGACCGCGAGCGCGGCGGAGTCGGTGGAGCGCAGGATGCCGGTGCCGCCGCAGTGCGGGCAGGGCTCCGAGCTGGTCTCGGCCAGGCTGGGCCGCAGCCGCTGGCGCGACATCTCCAACAAGCCGAAGGGGCTGATGCGCCCGATCTGGATCCGCGCGCGGTCGGAGCGCATGGCGTCCTTGAGCCTGCGCTCGACCTGGATCTGGTTGCGGGTGACCTCCATGTCGATGAAGTCTATGACGATGAGGCCCGCGAGGTCGCGAAGCTTGAGCTGCCGGGCGATCTCGACCGCCGCCTCCAGGTTGGTCTTGAGCGCGGTCTCCTCGATGTTGCGCTCCTTGGTGGAGCGGCCGGAGTTGACGTCGATGGACACCAGCGCCTCGGTCGGGTCGATGACGATATAGCCGCCCGACCTCAACTGCACCTGGGCGCCGTGCATGGCGTCGAGCTGGCTTTCCACCTGGTAGCGCTGCAACAGCGGCATGGCCTCGTCGCGGTAGGGCTGGACCTTCTTGGCGTGGCTCGGGATCAGGAGCTTCATGAAGTCCTTGGCCTGGCGGTAGCCCGCCTCGCCGGCGACGATGATCTCGTCGATGTCGCGGGAGTACAGGTCGCGGATGGAGCGCTTGATCAGGTCGCCTTCCTCGTAGACCAGGGTCGGCGCGGTGGAATCCAGCGTGGTCTCGCGCACCTGGTTCCACAGCCGGACCAGGTATTCGTAATCGCGCTTGATCTCGGCCTTGCTGCGCTCGGCGCCGGCGGTGCGCACGATCACGGCGAGGCCGGGGGAGATCTTCAGCTCGGCCAGGATCTTTTTCAGGCGCTTGCGGTCCTGGACGTTGCCGATCTTGCGCGAGATGCCGCCGCCGCGCGCCGTGTTGGGCATGAGCACGCAGTACCGGCCCGCCAGCGAAAGATAGGTGGTGAGCGCCGCGCCCTTGGTCCCGCGCTCCTCCTTGACCACTTGGACCAGGATGATCTGGCGGCGCTTGATGACTTCTTGGATCTTGTAGTTGCGCTTGGGCGGGGGCGGGCGGCGGATCTCCACCTCGTCGTCGTCGCCGCCGCCCAGCGTCTCGACCGAGCCGTCGGCGCCTTCGCCCTCCTGGTCGGACTTGGCCTCCTCGTCCGCCTTGGCGGCGGCGTCGTGCTCGGCCATCAGGGCTTCGCGGTCGGCGACCGGGATCTGGTAGTAATCGGGGTGGATTTCGCTGAAGGCCAGGAAACCGTGCCTGTTGCCCCCGTATTCGACGAACGCCGCCTGAAGCGACGGTTCGACCCGGGTGACCTTGGCCAGATAGATGTTTCCCTTGAGCTGCCTTCGTGATTCGACCTCTACGTCAAAATCTTCCAGACGATTTCCGTGAAGCGCCACGACCCGGGTTTCCTCCGGGTGGGTGGCGTCGATCAGCATTCTCTTGGTTGCCATGAGGTAAAGGACTCCAGAACGCCGTCCGCCCCGCCCGCCTCGCGGCGATGGAAGGGGAAACGGCGGTATTTTCGATAAATCCGGTGGCGCCAGCGAACCCGAAGGACGCCGCCTCTAGGGCTGCGGTCTCGATGGTCTGGGTTCGGGCGGCTCTGTCCGGCATGGGAAAACCTTAGCTTCGCTCGCCGCGAGCCGGGACGGAAAAAGCGTTGGTCGGGCCGGAAGTCCCCCCTGCCCGCCGCGTCCCGGAAATGCGGCTTGGCGTTAACATAACCGTAGGAAATTGATTGGACAATGGGTCTTGTCCATAATGACTTCTTTATGGACCCCCGGGTGGGGGCCCGGGCCAAGGCTTAACGACCAGAAACGAATGAATTCCGCCGTGTCAGACTCGCGAACGAGGGGAAAGCCGAAACTTATCCGTATTCTCGCGGCCGCGCTCGCCGCGCTCGCCGTGCTGGCGCTTTCGTTCGAATCCGCGCGCGCCGCCAACCGCCCGGTGGTCACCGACATCCGCGTGGCCCAGTACGACCGCGGCACCACCCGGGTGGTGCTGGAGGTGTCCCGGGGCGTCGATTTCGAACTGTTCACCCTGTCCAACCCGTATCGGGTCGTCCTGGACCTGCCCGAGGTGGGATGGCGCATGCCCGCCCGGCCGCTTCCCCGCAACACCGGGCTTTTGGACGCGCTTCGCTACGGGCTGTTCAAGCCGGGGATTTCCAGGCTGGTGCTGCAGACCCACGGGCCGGTGGCGGTCAAGCGCAGCTTCACCCTGGTGCCCAACGACGTCCACGGGCCGCGTCTGGTGCTTGACCTGGCCCCGACCACCAAGGAGGCCTTCGCCAAGGAGGCGGGCGCGCCGGTTCCGGCGAAACCCGCCGCGCCCAAGACGGAAACCGCGAGCGCGCCGCCGCCGCCGCCCGCCCCGAAGCCCGAACCGGTTTCCGCGCCCGCGCCCAGGCAACAGGCCAAGGCCAAGCCGAGCGAGGCCGCCTTCCGCCCGCCGACCCGCAAGCCCCGGCCCGCCCACGGGCGGCGCGTGGTGGTGCTCGACCCCGGCCACGGCGGCATCGACCCCGGCACCACCGGGCGAAGCGGCATCTACGAAAAGCACATCACCATGAGCATGGCCCGCGCCCTGAAACAGGCGCTGGAGGATCTTGGCGGCTTCGAGGTGCATTTCACCCGCACCCGCGACGTGTTCATTTCGCTGAAGGACCGGGTTCAGTTCGCCCGGGACAAAAAGGCGGACCTGTTCGTCTCCATCCACGCCGACGCCATCAAGAACAAGCGGGTGAGCGGGGCGTCGGTCTACACCCTTTCGGAAAAGGCCTCGGACGCCGAGGCCGCCGCCCTGGCGGAAAAGGAGAACAAGGTCGACCTGATCGCGGGCATCGACCTGTCGGGCGAGACCCAGGAGGTCACCAACATCCTGATCGAGCTGGCCCAGCGCGAGACCATGAACGAATCCGCGCGCCTCGCGTCCCGCATGGTCGGCGAGATGCGCAAGCACACCAAGATGCTCAAGCGAACCCACCGTTTCGCCGGGTTCGCGGTCTTGAAGGCGCCGGACATCCCCTCGGTGCTGCTGGAGCTCGGCTTCCTGTCCAACAAGCGCGACGAGACCAACCTGCGCAACCGGAAATACCGCGCCAGGATGGCCAAGGCCGTGGCCCGTTCGGTCGCCGCCTATTTCGTCCGCGTCGAGGAGGCCAACCGGCGCTGAGCGCCGAAATTCTTTCCACAAGCCCCTTGAACTCAAAGGCCCGATGAGGGAAGGTTCCCTCCAACGGTCGGGCCTCCCATGCTGAAAAAATTCTTCGCCACGCTCGCGTTGTTCTTCTTCCTCGCCCTGATCGGGGCGGGCGGGGTGGTTTGGGTGTTCTGGCACCACGCCCGGGACCTGCCCGACTATCGCCAGCTCGCCGACCACGAACCCCCGATCACCACCCGGGTGCACGCGGGCGACGGGCGGCTTCTGGGCGAATTCGCGTTGGAAAAACGCACCTTCGTGCCGATCCGGGCGACGCCCAGGCTTGTGATCAACGCCATTCTCGCGGCCGAGGACAAGACGTTCTACTCCCACCCCGGCGTGGACATTCCGGGCATCGTCAGCGCCGCGCTCCGCAACGTGAAGAACATCGGCTCCAACCGCCGCCCGACCGGCGCGTCCACCATAACCCAGCAGGTGGCCAAGAATTTCCTGCTCACCAACGAGGTGTCGTTCAAGCGCAAGATCAAGGAAGTCATCCTGGCTTTCCGCATCGAGCGCGCGTTCTCCAAGGAGCGCATTCTCGAGCTGTACCTGAACGAGATCTATCTGGGCCAGGGATCGTATGGCTTCGCGGCGGCGGCCATGAACTACTTCAACAAATCCATGAACGAGTTGACCATCGCCGAGGCCGCGTTCCTGGCCGCCCTGCCCAAGGCGCCCAACAACTACAACCCCGACAAGAGGCCCCGCGCCGCCAAAATCCGCCGCGACTGGGTAATCGGGCGCATGGCCGAGGACGGCCACATCACCGAGGCCGACGCCGAGACCGCCAAGCTGGAGCCCCTGGAAACCCGGGAGCGCACCCAGACCGAATTCGTCAAGGCGGGCTTCTTCGTCGAGGAGGTGCGGCGCGAGCTGATGGACCGCTACGGCGACAAGGCGCTCTACGGCGGCGGGCTGTCGGTGCGCACCACCCTCGACCCCAGACTTCAAGACATCGCGCGGCGCGCGCTGCGTTCGGGGCTCCGGGGCTACGACCGCCGCCACGGCTGGCGCGGGCCGATTTCCTACGTCAAGCCCGACCGGGACTGGGCCGAGAACCTGGCCAAGGTCAAGCCGCCCAAGGGACTGGAGCCCTTCCAACTCGCCGTCACCCTCAAGACCCGGGCGAAGCACGCGGAGATCGGCCTGATCGGCGGCGAGCGCGGCGTCATTCCCTTCTCGGAATTGAAATGGGCCCGGCCGTGGCTGGAGGACCAGAAGCTGGGCGGGGCGGTCAAGCGCCCCTCCGACGTGATCAAGCCCGGCGACGTGGTCGCGGTGGAGCCGTTCACGCCGGAAGAGAAGGAGGACGACAAAAAGAAAAAGAAAAATGCGGAAAGCGAGGAAAAAAAGGACGGACCCAAGGCCTACGCGCTCCGCCAGATTCCCGAGATCGACGGCTCGCTGGTGGCGCTCGATCCCCACACCGGGCGCGTGCTGGCCATGGTCGGCGGCTACGACTCCGAACGCAGCGAGTTCAACCGCGCAACCCAGGCCAGGCGGCAGCCGGGTTCGGCCTTCAAGCCCTTCGTCTACCTCGCCGCCCTGGATACCGGCTACACGCCGTCCACGCAGATCCTGGACGCGCCCTTCGTGATCGACCAGGGCCCCGGCATGCCCAAATGGCGGCCCGCCAACTACACCAAGAAATTCTACGGTCCCAGCACCATGCGGCTCGGCATCGAGAAATCCCGCAACCTGATGACCGTCCGGCTCGCCCAGACCATCGGCATGGAAAAGGTGGCCGAGTACGCCGAACGCTTCGGAATCGTCAGGAGCCTGAAGCAGACCCTGTCCATGTCGCTCGGCGCGGGCGAGACCACGCTGATCGACCTGACCAACGCCTACGCCACCCTGGTCAACGGCTGCCGGCGCATCGAGCCCACCATGATCGACCGCATCCAGGACCGCCACGGGCTCACCATCTTCCGCCACGACGACCGGACCTGCGAACAGTGCCGGGCGACGTATTGGGTCGATCAGCCGGTGCCGGATGTCCCCGACACGCGCGAGTCCATCGCCGATCCGGCGAGTTGCTATCAGGTCGTCTCCATGCTCCAGGGCGTGGTGCAACGGGGAACCGGGCGCAGGATCGCCAAGGTGGGCAAGCCGCTTGCGGGCAAGACCGGCACCACCAACAGGAGCCTGGACACTTGGTTCGTGGGCTTCGCGCCCGACTTGGCCGTCGGCGTGTTCGTCGGTTTCGACGACCCCCGGACGCTGGGGCGCAAGGAGACGGGCTCGTCGGTCGCGGCCCCGATCTTCCGCGACTTCATGGCCGACGCGCTGGAAGGCAAGCCCACCATCGACTTCCGGGTCCCGCCCGGGGTGCGGCTGGTCCGGGTCCGCGCCTCCGACGGTCAGCTCGCCCGGCCCGACGACGCACGCGTGATCCTGGAGGCCTTCAAGCCCGGAACCGAGCCCACCGGCCAGGAAGAGGTCCTGCGCGGCAGCCCGGACGATGGCGAGGCCGCGCCGAGGACGGGGACGGGCGGGTTGTACTGACGACCCCTAAAAATCGATGCAGTGCCCCCCCTTCTCCCAGTCGCCGTAGCGGGTGGGCTCGGGGCCGTCGCGGCCGCCGATTTCGGGGACTTCCTCGGTGGAATTGGGGAACTTCTTTTTCGGTTCGGCCTTTTTCTCGTCGGCCGGGGCGGTTTCCTTTTGCGTTTCGTCGGTCATTTCGGGTCTTTCGCTCACTTGGGCCTTGCGGGTCGCATGCGCCGCCACTACACCATATCGCGCAGCGAATTTGAAGGAGTCATCGCCGTCGCCGATCCCCGCGCAGCCGCGTTGGAGGTCCTGGGCCGGGTGCTGCGCAAGCGCCGCCCGCTGGACGAGGCCCTGGACGCCAACCAAGACCTGGACGCCATGGAGCCCCGGGACCGCGCGCTCGCCCGCGCCGTCGCGGCGACGACGTTGCGCCGATTGGGCCAGATCGACGCGCTGATCGACCACTGCCTGGACCGCCCGCTGCCCAAGAAGGCCTGGCCCACCCACGACGTTCTGAGAATCGGGGTCGGCCAGCTTTTGTTTCTCGGCGTCGCCCCGCACGCGGCGGTGTCCACCACGGTCGATCTCGCCTCTCCCCACCACAAGAAGATGGTCAACGCGGTGCTGCGCCGCCTGGGGCGCGAGGGCGCGGGGCTGATCGAAAGGCAGGACGCCGCTCGGATGAACACGCCCGACTGGCTGTGGGACGGTTGGATCGGAGCCCATGGCGCCGAGACCGCCCGCGCCATCGCCGAGGCGCATCTCTCCGAGGCTCCCCTCGACATCATGCCCAAGGCGGACCCGGACCTTTGGGCGGCGCGGCTGGAGGCGGAAATCCTGCCCACCGGCGTCCTGCGGCGCGCGGCCGGGGGCGCGGTGACCGGGCTGCCCGGCTTCGACGAGGGCGCCTGGTGGGTGCAGGACGCGGCGGCGGCGCTGCCGGTCCGGCTTCTGGGCGACGTGGCGGGCAAGCGGGTGGCCGACCTCTGCGCCGCGCCCGGGGGCAAAACCGCCCAGCTCGCCGCCCATGGCGCGCGGGTGACGGCGGTGGAGCGGTCCGAAGCGCGGACGGAGCGGCTCCGCGCCAACCTGGACCGCCTGGGACTGGAGGCCGAGCTCGTCGTCGCCGACGCGGCGGACTGGACGGGAGGCGAAGCCTTCGACGCGGTCTTGCTCGACGCGCCGTGCTCGGCCACGGGCACCATCCGCCGCCACCCGGACGTGGCGCGACTGAAATCCCCCGACGACATTTCCAAGCTCGCCGCCGCGCAGGCGCGGTTGCTGGCCCACGCCGCCACCCTGGTTCGGCCGGGGGGGTTCTTGGTCTATTGCGTCTGCTCGCTCCAGCCCGAGGAGGGCGCGGGCGTGGTCGAGTCCGCGTTGGCGGCGGGCGCCCAATTGCGGCGAATCCCCGTCGATTCGGCCGATGCCGGCGGGTTGGCCGAATGCGTCTCGCCCTTGGGCGACCTCGGGACCCTGCCTTGCCACCTGGGTCAACGCGGCGGAATGGATGGGTTCTTCGCGGCGCGGCTTCAAAGGACATAAGCCCGGGCGAAGCCCCTTTGACTTGTCGCGCGCAAGGCTGTATCCAGCGGGAATCGGAAAGGAACAGCGCGAACATGGCCCGAAAGCAGGGTTTTCACGAAGACCTCTCGCGCGAGCAGGAGGTCAAGATCGGGTCCGAGCGGGCGCTCGGGCTGGTCTTCGCCGTGGTCTTCGCCATCGTCGGGCTCTGGCCGCTGCTCGACGGCGCGGAGCCGCGCATGTGGTCGCTCGGCGTCGCGGCGGCGTTTCTCGCGCTCGGGCTGATCGTACCCAAGGCCCTGCGCCCGCTCAACATCGCGTGGTTCAAGTTCGGGCTTCTGCTTCACAAGATCGTCAATCCGCTCGTCATGGCGCTTTTGTTCTTCACCGCCGTGACCCCGGTGGCGCTGATCATGCGGGCGCTGGGCAAGGACCCCCTGCACCGCCAATTCGACAAGTCGGCCAAGACCTATTGGATCGAGCGCGACCCGCCGGGGCCCGCGCCCGAAACCATGAAGAACCAATTCTAGGAGACGTCCGCCATGAGCTTTTTGATGGAGCTTTGGGCCTTTCTCAGGACCCGGAAGAAATACTGGCTGCTGCCCATCATTCTGATGATGGCGGTGTTCGGCGGCCTGGTGGTTCTGAGCCAGGGCTCGGCGGTGGCGCCCTTCATCTACACCATTTTCTAGGAACCGGGCGGGAAGGAGACGGTCGTGCGCATACTCGGGGTTTCGGCGCTCTACCATGACAGCGCGGCGGCGCTGGTCGCGGACGGCCAGGTCGCCGCCGCCGCCCAGGAGGAGCGCTTCACCCGCAAGAAGCACGACGCCGCGTTCCCCGAGAACGCCATCCGCTTCTGTCTCGAGCGCGGCGGGATCGCGCTCGGCGACGTGGACCACGTGGTCTTCTACGACAAGCCGTTCTTGAAGTTCGAACGCCTGTTGGAGACCTACGTCGCCTACGCGCCCCGGGGCTTCCAGTCCTTCCGCATGGCCATGCCGCTGTGGCTGCGCGAAAAGCTGTTCCAAAAGGACCTTCTGGCCAAGGAGTGCAAGAAGTTCGACCCGGACTTCGACTGGATGGGCAAGTTCCTGTTCGCCGAGCATCACCAAAGCCACGCGGCGTCCGCCTTCTTCCCCTCGCCCTTCGAAAAGGCGGTGGTGCTGACCATGGACGGCGTCGGCGAGTGGGCGACGACCTCGATGGCCATCGGCGAGGGCAACAAGCTGGAAATGGTCAGGGAAATCCACTTCCCCCATTCGCTGGGCCTTTTGTATTCCGCGTTCACCTACTACACCGGGTTCAAGGTCAATTCGGGCGAATACAAGGTCATGGGGCTCGCGCCCTATGGCGAGCCCCGGTTCGCCCAGACCATCCTGGACAACTTGATCGACGTGAAGGAGGACGGTTCGTTCCGGCTCGACCAGTCGTATTTCAACTATTGCACCGGGCTGACCATGACCAACAAGAAGTTCGACCAGCTGTTCGGCATGCCGCCGCGCACGCCGGAAGAGCTTCTGACCCAGGACCACATGGACCTGGCGGCGTCCGTGCAGGCGGTGACGGAAGAGGTGATGCTGCGCATGACCCGCGCGCTGGCCAAGGAGACCGGCGAGAAGAACCTGTGCTTGGCGGGCGGCGTGGCGCTGAACTGCGTCGCCAACGGCAAGGTGCTGCGCGACGCCGCGTTCGAGAACATATGGGTCCAGCCCGCGGCGGGCGACGCGGGCGGCGCTTTGGGCGCCGCGCTCGGCGCCTACCACATCCACAAGGGCGGCCCGCGCAAGCTGAACGGCGCCGCCGACGGCATGCGGGGCTCCTACCTGGGTCCGGACTTCGCCGTGGACGACGTCAAGGCGCGGCTCGACGCGGCGGGGGCGAAATATACGGTTCTTTCCGAAGCCGAGATGGTCGAGGCCACCGCCCAGGCGCTGAACGACGGCAAGGCCATCGGATGGTTCCAGGGCCGGATGGAGTTCGGGCCGAGGGCCTTGGGCGGGCGGTCCATCCTGGGCGACGCGCGCTCGCCCACCATGCAGAAGATGCTGAACCTCAAGGTCAAATACCGGGAGTCTTTTCGTCCCTTCGCGCCGTCGGTGCTGCGCGAGGACGTGGCGGATTGGTTCGAGCTCGACGGCGACAGCCCCTACATGCTGATGGTGGCCGACGTGGTCGAGGACCGCCGCCGCCAGATGACCGACGAAGAGCAGAAGCTGTTCGGCATCGACAAGCTGAACGTCACCCGATCCGAAATTCCCGCGGTCACCCACGTGGATTATTCCGCCCGCATCCAGACCGTGCACGCGGACACCAACCCGCGCTATCACGCGCTGATCAGCCGGTTCAAGGAACTGTCCGGCTGCCCGGTGATCGTGAACACGTCCTTCAACGTGCGGGGCGAGCCCATCGTGTGCGCGCCCGAGGACGCCTTCCATTGCTTCATGGGCACCGAGCTCGACGTCTTGGCGGTGGGGAACTGCTTCTTGAAGAAGGAAGACCAGGACCCGTCCCTGATCAAGGACTACAAGGACGCGTTCGAACTGGATTGATCAGGCGTAGCCCATGCGCTCCAGCGCCTCGGCGAAGGCGTGGGGGGCCGGGGGCTTTTCCAGGAAATCGGAGCAGCCGAGCTTCTCGCAGCGGAGGCGCTCGTCCGGGTCGGCGGACGAGGTCACGACGATGACCGGGGTGTTGCGGGTGCCGTCGTTCTCGCGCATGCGCTCCAACACCTCGTGGCCGTCGGTGCCGGGCAGGTTCAGGTCCAGGAGCACCAGAAGGTCCGGCGTTTCCTCCCGCCCCTCGTAGCGGCCCATGGCGAACAGATACTCCAACGCCTCGGGCCCGCTTTGAATCCACACCAACGGGTTCTCGATGCCGGTGCGGCGGAGCACGAATTCGATCAGGCGGGCGTGGGCGCGGTCGTCCTCGACAAGCAGGATCGTCATTTCAGTCGGAAGGTTCACGGCGCCGTCCCAAAGCGAAAAAGCTTCCCCGCCACGTTCCCGAATTTGTGTCGAGAGCGTGGCCGCTTCAGAGAAATTCCATTATTTTCGCCCAAATGGCAAGGACAATGCCGATCGTATGCGAAGGAAATGCGAAAACCCCCGGGCGCCATCATGCGCTTCTGGCCATCAGGGCCGGGATTTCCGGGGAATCCCGCCAGACCCGGAGCCATTCCTCGCGCGTGGCCTCGCGCCTCGGCCCCTCGCCGTGTTTGACCCAGAGACGGTTGGCGTTGCGGTCGATGATGAACATCCCCTCTTCCTGTTCGACGCTGGACATCCGGCTTCCCTTTCCTTATAAATTTACTATGTTTTTGTTCATCAGAATATGCCCAAGAAATAATATAATTTCAAGGCGCATTTCCTGAAAACTGATGATTTTTATCGGATTTATAGCCACCCCGAACCGCCGGGCGGCGAATGTCGTCGCGAAGTCGCGAATTTTCTCTTGCGTTTGGCGGTGATTTGGGGGAAAACATCTGCACTCTAGAATTGTTCAAAATAGTTTGGAGGATTTCATCATGGCCGTTCTGGTAGGCAAGCCCGCCCCCGACTTCACCGCGCCGGCGGTGATGGGCGACAACGACATCCAAGAGGACTTCACGTTCTCCGACTACATCAAGGGAAGCTACGGCCTCCTGTTCTTCTATCCGCTGGACTTCACCTTCGTGTGCCCGTCCGAGATCCTGGCCTTCGATCACCGCATGGCCCAGTTCGAGGAGCGCAACGTCAAGGTGGTCGCGGTCTCCGTCGACTCCCACTTCACCCATCTCGCCTGGAAGAACACGGCGGTGAGCGATGGCGGCCTCGGCCAAGTGAAGTTCCCCATGGTCGCCGACCTGACCAAGCAGATTTCCCGCGACTACGACGTTCTTCTCGACGAGTCGATCTCGTTCCGCGGCACCTTCCTGATCGACAAGGACGGCGTGGTCCGCCACCAGGTGGTCAACGACCTGCCCCTGGGCCGGAACGTGGACGAGGCCATCCGCATGGTCGACGCGCTCCAGTTCACCGAGGAGCACGGCGAGGTCTGCCCCGCCGGTTGGGAAAAGGGCAAGCCCGGCATGGACGCGTCCCCCGAAGGCGTCGCCAAGTACCTGGCCGCCCACGCGGACGACCTCTAAGCCGAATTACCGGTTTATCGAAAGAAGGGCCGCGCGGTTCGCGCGGTCCTTTTTTTTCGCGCGGAATGGCGACCGCCTGGTTCTTTGTCGCTGAAAAATCGTATAGAATGACGAGGATTTGGATGAATTCTTTTCATGGTTGCCGGCGATGTTTGACGAATTTTTCGCTAATCCCAATTGGGTTGTCGCCGCCGCGACCGTCGTTGCGGCCGGAATAACAGGCGGGGCCACGATCTATGGCGCGATCTTCGCGGTGAAATCGGTCAGGAAGGCGGATCCGACGCCTTCCATGCCCCACCCGCTTCCCCAACCCGATCCAGAACCCGTTCCGCTTCCCGCGCCCAACCCCGACTGGCCGCTCCACTGGCTGGTCCCCCATCCCCGCAACACGGAGTTCACCGGGCGCGAGGAGCTGATGGCGCGGTTGGAGGACGCGTTGGCGGCGGGCGGGTCGGCGGCGGTGACCGGGGTGGGGGCCCATGTGGTCCACGGCATGGGCGGCGTGGGCAAAAGCGCGCTGGCGCTGGAGTTCCTGCACCGCAACCGGGAGAGATTCCGGGCCGTCCTCTGGCTCGGGGTCGAGACCCCGGAAAGCCGGGCCAAAAGCTTCGCAGACGCCGCGCGCAGGCTGGGGCTTCCCCAAGGCGCGCCGGACGCGGACGCGACCCCCGACATGGTGGTCCAGGCGGTGGTGGACTGGCTGGAAAGCCACGACGACTGGCTGGTGGTCTTCGACAACGCCGAGGCCCCGGAGGACCTGAACGGCCTGATCCCGACCTCGGGCCGGGGCCGCGCCGTCGTCACCACCCGCGAAGCCGACTGGCCCGACCTGCCGCATGTTCCGGTGGACGTGTGGACGCGGGCGGAATCGCTCGACTTCCTGCGGGACCTCGGCGTGGAGGCGGACCGGAGCGCGCTCGCCGACGCCCTCGGCGACCTGCCGTTGGCGCTGAGGCAGGCGGCGGCGGTGATGCGGCTGCGCCATATCGACGCGGCGGCCTATCTGGCGGAGCTCGGGAAAAACCCCGCCCTTCTCGGCAAGGCCCGGGCCCCGGACGCGGCGGTGGCGAAGGTGTGGGAGCCGTCGGTCGAACGGGCGGGGGCGGACTGCCCCGACGCGCCCGATTTGTTGACCCTGATCGCCTTCCTCGCGCCCGACGACGTCCCGCTGGACGTGGTCAAGGCGCACTGGCCCGACCGCGCCGTAAGCGACGCCGCCGACGCGCTGGCCCGCGTATCCCTGGCGGAGCGCGACGGCGACGCGCTCGCCCTCCACCGGCTGGTCCAGCGCGTGGCCCGGGAACGCCTGGCGGACGCGGACAAGGCGCGCTGGGCGGCGGAGGCCATGGAGATGATGAACGCGGCGTTGCCGAACTTCGCCCATGACGCGATCGACGTTTCCCTCTGGCCCGTCTACGAACGCCTGTCCCCCCACGCCCGCGCGGCGGCGGACCATGCGGAGGCCCTGGGCGTGGCGGCGGCCGAGGCCGGGCGCGCCTTGAACCAGATCGGGTTTTTCCTCAAAGATCGCGGCGATTACAGCGGCGCGCGGCCCCATTACGAGCGGGCGCTGGCCATCGGCGAGGCGAAGCTCGGGACCGATCATCCCGCTGTGGCGATCCGCCTCAGCAACCTGGGCGGCGTCCTCCAGGCC
The DNA here is from genome assembly GCA_964344345.1 of uncultured Hyphomicrobiales bacterium. Taxonomy (GTDB): domain Bacteria; phylum Pseudomonadota; class Alphaproteobacteria; order Rhodospirillales; family CAYFNC01; genus CAYFNC01. Next base: position 64,305 of record CAYFNC010000015.1, read on the forward strand.
GAGGGCGACCTTTCCGGCGCGCGGAGCCATTACGAGCGGGCGCTGACCATCGGCAAGGCGAAGCTCGGGACCGATCATCCCCGGACGGCTGTTTACGCCAACAACCTGGGTCTTGTCCTCCATGACGAGGGCGACCTTCCCGGCGCGCGGAGCCATTTCGAGCGGGCGCTGGCCATCGGCGAGGCGACGCTCGGGACCGATCATCCCCAGACGGCCATTTACGCCGGCAACCTGGGCGGCGTCCTCCAGGACGAGGGCGACCTTCCCGGCGCGCGGCGCCATTACGAGCGGGCGCTGGCCATCGGCGAGGCGAAGCTCGGGACCGATCATCCCCAGACGGCTGTTTACGCCAGCAACCTGGGCGGCGTCCTCCAGGCCGAGGGCGACCTTCCCGGCGCGCGGCGCCATTTCGAGCGGGCGCTGGCCATTCTCGAGGCCAAGTTGCCGCCGGACCATCCCGACATCGAAACCGCCCGCCGCAATCTCGCTTCCCTCGACGGCTGACGCGGCTCTGGGCGGATGCCGCGCCGCGGGGCCCTTGGAAGCATCGAGACGACGTCATGCGCGGGCTTGCCCCACGGCTGTCCGGTCAAGCAAAATCGGCTGAACATTAAGCCACGATAATCAATCACATATCGTCATGCCCGCGCCGCGCGCGGGACGATGCATGGTCGATTCCGGCGCCCGGCCCCCCCTCAGCGCCCTCCCTTGCGCGCGTCGCGCCCGCCCTTTCCGTCCGGCTTGACCCACCAGGTGTCGAACTGGGCGCCCTTGATCGGGGTGGTTTCGGGCCAGCCGAACATGTCCCAGAACACCAGGCGGTCGTAGTCCAGGTGCCAGTGGGGCGCGACCCATTCGCCCCATTGCAGCACCCGGTCCAGCGCCCGGGTGCGGGCGACCAGGGATTCGCGGTCGGGCGCGGCGATCAGGCCCTCGATCAGGGCGTCGACCACCGGATCCTTGATCCCGATGACGTTGCGGCTGCCGCCGCGGTCGGCCGCCGAGGACGACCAGAAATTCCGCTGTTCGTTCCCGGGCGACATGGACTGGCCCCAGGAGAACACGATCACGTCGAAGTCGAAGTGCTCCAGCCTGCGGATGTACTGGGCCGAGTCCACCGTGCGCACCTTGCCCGCGACGCCGAGGCGCGACAGGTTTTTGACGAAGGGAAGCGCGATGCGCTCGAACAGGGGGCTCAGCAGCAGGATCTCGAATTCCAGCGCCTCGCCCTCGGCGTTGACCCGCTTGCCGCCCTGGACGGTCCAGCCCGCCTGCTTCAACAGTTGGTCGGCGATCCGCAGGTTGGACCGGATGCGTCCGTCGCCCTTGGTCTTGGGCGGCTGGTATTCCTGGGTGAAGACCTCTTCGGGGAGGCTCGCGCGGTGGGGCTCCAGGACCGCGAGCTCCTCGCCCGCGGGAAGGCCGGTCGCCGAAAGCTCCGAGTTGTCGAAGTAGCTTCGGGTGCGGACGTACTGGCCGTAGAACAGGTTCCGGTTCGACCATTCGAAATCGAAGGCGTGGGTGATGGCCCGGCGCACCCGGCGGTCCGAGAACTTGGCCCGGCGGCTGTTGAAGGCGAAGCCCTGCATGCCCGCGGTGCGGATGTGCTTGACCTCCCGCTTGACCAGCCGCCCGTCCCGGAGCGCGGGCGTGTCGTAGGCGGTGGCCCAGTCCTTGGACGAGTTCTCGTGGCGAAAGTCGAACTCCCCGGCCTTCAGGGCCTCGATCGCCACCGTCGCGTCGCGGTAATAGTCGTGGCGGATCACGTCGAAATTATGCCGCCCCACGTTCACCGGCAGGTCCCGGCCCCAATAGTCCTCGACCCGGCGGAACACCAGCGTGCGGCCGGGGTCGACGCGTTCGATCCTGTAGGGGCCGCTGCCCAGCGGCGGCTCCAGCGTGGTCTTGGCGAAATCCCGGTCCTTCCAGTAATGCCTGGGCAAGACCTGGAGCTGGCCCAGGATCAGGGGCAATTCGCGGTTCTCGCCCGGCTTGAAGGTGAACTTGACCTTACGGGGCCCGGTTTTCTCCACCCTGTCCACGCCCGCGTAGTAGAACCGGAACTGGGGCAGGCCCTTTTCCTTGAGGATATTGAAGGTGAAGATCACGTCCTCGGGCGTAACGGGCGCGCCGTCGCGCCAGCGCGCCTCCTCGCGAAGCGTGAATTCGACCCAGGAGCGGTCTTCCGGCGTCTCGACGGTCTCGGCCAGAAGCCCGTACATGCTGAAGGGCTCGTTCTCGGACGACGCCAGCAAGGTGTCGTATATCAGCCCCAGGTCGGACGCCGATTCGCCCTTGACGATGAACGGGTTCAGATTGTCGAAGGCCCCGATCTCGGCGCGGCGCGCCTCCCCCCCCTTGGGCGCGTCCGGGTTGACGTAGTCGAAATGCTTGAAGTCCGGTCCGAGCGCCGGTTCGCCGTGCATGGCCAGGCCGTGGACGGGCTCCGCCGACGCGGGCCGCGCGAGAACCAGGGCGGCGAGCGCCAGGACGGTGAATGCCTTCATGATGGATTCCTTCATGGGTTCAGAAGCGCCAAGGCTTCTCCGTGGCGGCGCTTGTCGCCGGACGCGAGCGCGCGCCCGTCGGAATTCAGGTCCAGCGCCGCGCCGCTCCAATCGGTGACGATCCCGCCCGCGCCCTCGATCACCGGGACCAGGGCGCAGTAGTCGTAGGGCTTCAGGTCCGCCTCGCACACCAGGTCCGCGTTTCCCGACGCCAAGACGCCGTAGTTATAACAGTCCCCGCCGAACACCCGGCGGCGCACCTTTTGGGACAATCGCCCGAAGCCTTCCGCGTCCGCGCCCCGGAACATGTCGGGCGAGGTGGAAAGCAGCCACGCCCGGTCCAGCGCCCCGCAGGCCCTGGCCCGGACCGGGCGGCCGTTGAAGGTGGTGATGCGGTCTTGGCAGCCGCGCCAGCGTTCGTCCAGCGCCGGGACGTCGATGACGCCGATGACCGGCTTCCCATCCTGTAATAGCGCGATCAGGGTCCCGAACAGGGGCTTTCCGGTGACGAACGACGCGGTGCCGTCGATGGGGTCGAGCACCCAGACGTATTCGGCGTCCAGGTTCTCGTTCCCGTGCTCCTCGCCGAAGATTCCGTGGTCTGGGAAGGCGTCGTTGATCAGGGTCCGCATGGCGGCCTCGACCTCGCGGTCGGCGACGGTCACCGGGCTCGAGTCCGCCTTGGCGTCGATGGCGAGGTCGGAGCGGAAGTGCTTCAAGCTCGCGTCCCGCGCGGCGTCGGCCAGCCGGTCGGCGAGCGCCATGAACGCGTCCATGGCGGCTAATCCTTCCTGCGGAAACTGAACGCGCCCAGGATGTGGTCGACGGCGCTGTCGTCGGGGCTGAGCGGCATCATGATCATGCGATAGATCAGTTCGGAATCGTTTTCCAGGATCAGGATGCCGGAATCGACCATGGGCTGGCGGGCGTTGATGGCGTTCTCGCAGCATTCCATCGCCCGTTCGTTCAGGGGAGAGGGAAAGGCCTCCATCAGGCTGATCCCGACCGCGCCCATGCCGCCGGAATCGGCCAGCGCCGACCCCGCCTTGACGATCACGTAGTGTCCGCCGCCGTTGCCGGCCGTCATCAGGAACATGTAGCGGCGAAGCTCCTCGGACACCGCGTCCAGGTCCACCTCGTCGGCGGCGGGCATGGAGCGGGAGTGTAGTAGGTCGCTCCAATAAAATAGGGCTTCGCACGAAACCCGCCGTTCCGATTCCTGCTCGTGGCAGAACTTGAAGATATGCTCGTTTCTTTCTCGCTGGTCACTGTACATGGTCCGCGTCCCTCAAAGTCCGCATGTACGATATGACGGCGGCCCTGTCGCGGGGGTCGGGCAGTCCGCCGAAGGCCATGGTGGTCCCGGGCGCGAAGGCCTTGGGCGCGGTGAGAAAGGCGCTCATGTCCTCCTCGGTCCACGTTCCGCCGAGGCGCTTCAGGGCGTCGGAGAAGGCGTAGTCCGGGGCGGACGCCTTTTTTCGGCCCAGCGCGTTCCACAGGTTGGGGCCGATGCGGTGCTCTCCGGACGCCCTCGCGTCGTGGCAGGCCCGGCATTTCAGGAAAGCCGACGGGCCTTCCTTGGCCCATTCGCCCCGCACCTCGTCCACCCTGTCCAGCACCGTGTTCAACTTCGCCCCCGACCAGAACAAGCCCGCGATGGCGACGATCAGGATTCCCGCTGTCTTTATTTTCGTTTTCTTCATGGATTGTCTTCCGTCGCCAAGGGAAATGTACCGTTTGCCGCGTTCGTTCGCAATGAAATGCGGGGGCGCTTTTTTTTGTCATGAAAAAGGGATATACACGCCCCATGGCGTCACCGAAAAATCCCATCGTCATCATTCCCGCCCGCATGGCCTCGACCCGCCTGCCGGGCAAGCCCTTGGCCGACATCCACGGAGAGCCCATGATCGCGCACGTCTGGCGGCGCGCGAAGGAGGCGGACCTCGGCCCCGTGGTCGTCGCCTGCGCCGAGCCCGCCGTCGCGGGCGCGGTCGCCGCGCTCGGCGGCCAGGCGGTCATGACCGACCCCGACCACCCGTCCGGGTCCGACCGCATCTTCGAGGCGCTGACCCGCCTCGACCCGGACGCAAGGCACGACGCGGTGATCAACGTCCAGGGCGACCTGCCCACCGTGGACCCGGACACCATCCGCGCCGGGCTCGCGCCGCTGGACGACGAAGGGGTCGACATCGCCACCCTGATCACGGAAATCACCGACCCGGCCGAGCGCGAAGACCCGTCCGTGGTCAAGGCCATCGTGTCGTTGAAGCCGGGCGAGACGCTCGCCCGCGCTCTCTATTTCACCCGTGTGGCCGCGCCGTCCGGGGACGGGCCCCTTTATCACCACATCGGCCTTTACGGTTTCCGCCGCCCGGTGTTGGAGCGCTTCGTGTCCCTGCCCCCGGGAACGCTCGAGGCGCGCGAGAAGCTGGAGCAGCTCCGCGCGCTGGAGAACGGCATGCGCATCGACGCGGCCCTCGTTGACACGGTTCCGCTTGGCGTCGATACTCCCGCCGACCTGGAGCGCGCCCGCGAATTGCTGGCGCCCGCCTGACCGACCTGGAATTTTACTTATGTCCGACCCGGAAAAGACCATCGCCTTCCAGGGCGCGCCCGGCGCCTATTCCGATCTGGCCGCCCGCGTGGTGCGCCCGGAAATGGCCACGCTGGCCTGCCGGTCCTTCGACGACGCCTTCGCCGCCGTGCGCGACGGCGCGGCCAAGCTCGGCATGATCCCCATCGAGAACACGGTGGCGGGCCGGGTGGCGGACATCCACCACCTTTTGCCGGAATCGGGGCTGCACATCATCGGGGAGCATTTCCAGCGGGTGAACCACCACCTTCTGGCTCTTCCGGGAACGAACGTCTCGGACCTCACCCACGTCCACAGCCACGTCCACGCCTTGAACCAGTGCCGCAATCTGATCCGCGAGCTTGGGGTGGAGCCCGTGGTGCACGAGGACACGGCGGGCGCGGCGGCCGACGTGTCGTCCGGCGGCGACAAGACCCAGGCCGCGATCGCGTCCGAGCTGGCGGGCGAGCTGGACGGCCTGGTCTCGCTCCGCGCCAACATCGAGGACGACGAGCACAACACCACCCGCTTCCTGATCATGGCCCGCGACGCCATCGTTCCCCACCCCAAGGCCGGTCCGATGATGACGTGTTTCGTGTTCCGGGTGCGCAACGTGCCCGCCGCGCTCTACAAGGCCTTGGGCGGTTTCGCCACCAATTCGGTGAACATGACCAAGCTGGAAAGCTACATGGTCGGCGGCCGCTTCGCCGCCACCCAGTTCTACGCCGAGGTCGAGGGCCATCCCGAACACCGCGGCCTCCGCCTCGCGCTCGAGGAGCTGGACTTCTTCTCCCGCGAGGTCCGCATTCTCGGCACCTTCCCCCAGCACCCCTACCGGCTGGAGGAAAGCGCCCACGCGGCGGGAGAATAGGGGGGGTGTGACGGCCGTCACCGCGTCCGAGGACTCGGAAGGGTAGAATATCCTTCAAGGTCGTCAGGAAACGGAATTTGTGAGGCCGTGATGTCCATTCTCGCCAACATCATCTCCAACTCCTACCAACCGCCCTACAATCCCGAAATCAAGTATGGGCAGCAGGCCAAGGACATCGTTCTGCACAAGAACGAGATGGAGAACCCCGTGACCAAGATGACCCACGAAACGCTCGAAAGCGCCGGTCCCTCGGCGACCCAGGCGCGTTCTCTGATACGCGGCCAGGTCGTGGACCTTCTGGCCTGAGCGGTATTCGTCGTTCCCTTTCTTCACGGAGTGCGAACGTCATGCGCATCATGCTCGATATCGAAGACCCCGAACTCGCGTGTTTCCTTCGGACCTCCCGCGAAGAGACTCTTCAGGCCGCCTACGAGGCCTTCATGAACAGCCCGGTCCCCGACATGCCGGGCTGGACCGTGCGAAAATTGCGCGAGGCGCTCGACGCCGCCCGCGCCGCGCCGCCGCCCATGGACGCCCAGCCGCTCTCCGAACACCCCGCATAGACCTTCCGCGCCCCTGGCGAAGCGGGGGCGTTCGGCGTATCATGGCCCATCAGCCTTTGGGGAGGATGGGCCATGAAAGCGTTTGTGGTGATGACGGCCTTGTCCATGGGCCTCGGCATCGGCGCTTGGTTCTACATGGTCGAGGGTCCTGGGGGCGCGTGCTTCCAGACCGCGCTCACCGCCATTCCCCCCATTCAAATCCCGGCGTCCGGCCAAGGCGGCGCGCCCGGCGGCTATTCCACCCAAGGCGGCGGCGATTTCGCCCAAAACATCGCGGGCGCGGTGGGGCGCATCAACGAGACGACCGCCAATCAACTCGAATCCATGGGGAACCGACAGCAAGGCCTTCCCCCCGGGGGCGTTCGCCTGGTCGACCTGCCCATGGAGCAGATCATAGACGTCGGCAAGCCGGTCTTCGGCGCGTTCCTCGACTGCGTCCAGGGCAAGCCGGTCACGCCCGCCCCCAGGCCCGCGCGGGCAAGACCCCAGGCCGCGCCCGCGCTCGCCGCTCCGAGAACCGTCGCGCCCACGCCGGAGCCGATGCCCGCGCCCGCGGGGTCCGCCCCCGCAAGGACGCCGCCCGCCGCCCAGGCGCCGTCCTCGTCCGGCCCCAACATCAAGGTCATTCGCGTGCCCGGCCGGGAGCGCTGAGTCCTCCGGTCCAGCTTTCCAATTAAATTGGATTCTCGTCCACTTTTCGTGCGCGCGCCATTTCGGGCGTTAACGGTTTGTTAACGAAAAGCCAACCTAACCCATTGATTTTCCGTTATGAAAGGTTTTGGCACGGGTTTTGATATTCATGGACCGACCAATCAGGGTTCAACGATCAACTTCTAGCTGGAGGATTAAGATATGACCGACAATGCTGGCGCCGGTGTGCAACAGAGCTGTAAGTCCGGCGGCGACGCCTTGGGCGTGGCCGGAGCGGGCGCGGGCGCCGTTGGCGGCTCCGGGCGCGGTTATGGCCGCGGGACGGCCGCCGGTTGGGGCAACGCGTACGCCGAAGGCACCGGCGTCGGGGTCGGCGGCGACGCGGGCGCGGGCGCGGGCGCGCTTGGCGCGGCCGGCGGCGACGTGACCGACAACACCAACATCGGTTCGATCAACGTCAGCTCGTAAACAATAATAAAGCGCCGGCATCGCGCCGGCGCGTTTCCCTAAACGGGACCCCCCCTCTAAACACAACGCATCAAGGAGCTTGTTGCGGAATGGTCCGGGATTGTAGGGATTAGGGCAAGAGATGGG